>NZ_JAKSYC010000100.1 GCF_022829585.1 Methylobacterium sp. J-026 | reverse complement strand
GACGGAGCGGGCCTTCGGGGCGGACGAGACCGTGTTCCGTGCGGGCGATCCCGCCCACGAGATGTACTACATCGAGAGCGGCGTCTTCCGGGTCCCGGAGGTCGGGATCGCGGTGCGGGCGGGCGGGATCGTCGGCGAGCTGGGCCTGCTCGCGCCGGGCAACGCCCGCACGGCCTCGCTGATCTGCGCGGAGCCCGGCAAGGCCCTGTGCGTGACCTATTCCGACCTCAAGGCGCTGTACTACCAGAACCCGGACTTCGGCTTCTACTTCCTGAAGCTGACCACGGAGCGGCTGTTCCAGAGCGTCGAAGCCGCCAAGCGGCCGGTGGCGACCGCCGACGCCCTCTGAGAGAAGCGAACGCGTTGCCGGGACCCGGCCTCGTCAGAGCATGCTGGGCAGGATCCGGTCCGGCGGACGGTGGCCGTCCATGAAGGTCTTGATGTTGATGATGACCTTCTCGCCCATGTCGATGCGGCTCTCGTAGGTCGCCGAGCCCATATGGGGCAGCAGCACGACCTTGCCCTGCCGGGCGAGCTTGACGAGCCGCGGGCTGACCGCCGGCTCCTGCTCGAACACGTCGAGGCCGGCCGCCGAGATCTCGCCGCCCTCGATCAGCCGCGCCAGGGCGTTCTCGTCGATCACCTCGCCGCGGGCGGTGTTCACCACCACCGCCTCGGGCTTGAGCAACTTGAGGCGCCGGGCCGAGAGCAGGTGGTAGGTCGCGGGCGTGTGCGGGCAGTTCACCGACACGATGTCGACCCGGGCGAGCATCTGGTCGAGGGATTCCCAGTAGGTGGCGTCCAGCGCGCCCTCGATGGCGGCCGGCACCCGGCGGCGGTTGTGGTAATGGACCTGGAGGCCGAAGGCCCGGGCGCGCTTGGCGAGCGCCTGCCCGATCCGGCCCATGCCGACGATCCCGAGGCGCTTGCCGGTGATGCGCCGGCCGAGCATCCAGGTCGGCGACCAGCCGGTGGTCCACTCGTCGTCGGGGATGATCCGCGCGCCCTCTGTGACCCGGCGGGCGACGGCGAGGATCAGCGCCATCGTCATGTCGGCGGTGTCCTCGGTCAGCACGCCCGGGGTGTTGGTGACCGTGATGCCGCGCTCCAGCGCCGCCGCCACGTCGATGTGATCGACGCCGTTGCCGAAATTGGCGATGAGCCGCAGGTTCGGGCCGGCCTGGGCGATCAGCCCGGCATCGACCTCGTCGGTGACGGTGGGGACCAGGACGTCGGCCTCGCGCAGGGCCGCCGCCATCGCGTCCGCCGCCATGGGCGCGTCGTCGGAACTGAGGCGGACGTCGAACAGCTCGCGCATCCGCGTCTCGACGGCATCCGGCAGGCGCCGCGTCACGACCACCAGCGGCTTGCGCTTCGACACGTTTCTCTCCCCGTCAGCTCTGCGGCCGTATCGGCGGCTCCCGGCCGGACCGCTTCACGCAAGCGTCCGTTAACCGAATTCGGCCAGACAGGACCGGTCACGCGGCGCCGATCCCGGAGCCTGGTCCGACCCATTCGCCTCTCTATCAGAGGTGGGCCGGAACACAATCTGATGCCGACGAAGCCGGCTTGCCGAAAGGCCTCGCCTGCGACAAGCCCGACAGCCACCATCCGCCGTCCGGACAGGGAGACGACCATGCGCGTGTCACGCCTCAGCCTCGCCGTCGCGGCGCTGCTGGCGGGGGGCTTCGCCACAGGCGCCCTGGCGGCGCCCGCCGCGCCCCCGGAGGCCGGGATCGGGCCGGTCACCAAGCTGCCGCTGCCGCGCTATGCCAGCCTGAAGACCGATCGCGTCAATCTGCGCGAGGGTCCGTCCAAGGATCACCGCACCCTGTGGGTGTTCCAGCGCGCCGGCCTGCCGGTGGAGATCGTGGGCGAGTTCGAGACCTGGCGCCGGATCCGCGACTCGGAGGGGACCGAGGGCTGGGTCCTGCACTCGCTGCTCTCGGGGCGGCGCACCGCCATCGTCAATGCCGGCCCCGACAAGGGTGTCGAGAAGGCCGCCATCTCGCTTCGGGCCAAGGCGGAGGACGGCGCCGAGGACGAGGCCCGGCTTCAGACCGGGGTGATCGGCAGCGTGAAGAGCTGCACCGGCGCGTGGTGCCGCCTGATCGTCGCCCTGCCGAACAAGCGGGACGTGGACGGCTACATCCGGCAGAACCGCCTCTGGGGGGTCTACCCGAACGAGGTCGTGGAGTAGGAGGTCCCGCAACGGCGCGGGGCCCGGACGATGCCGGGCCCCTGCGACGATCCTGCGATCCCGATCCTGCCGTGCCGGCTCAGCTCTGGCGGCGCCCGGCGGGTCGGCTGCGCCGCAGGCGGACGATCACCTCGACCCCGGCGATCTCCATGCCCTCGGGGGCTTCGGGGAGCGAATCGACGGTGATGCCGCAATCGGGCATGTCGATCACCTGACCCTCATCCTCGAGGTAGAAGTGATGGTGCTCGCTGGGGTTCGTGTCGAAATAGGCCTTCGACCCGTCGAGGGCGAGCTGGCGCAGCAGCCCGGCCTCGGTGAACTGGTGCAGGGTGTTGTAGACGGTGGCCAGCGAGACCGGCACCTTGGCGCGCATCGCTTCGTCGTAGAGCATCTCGGCCGTCAGGTGACGGTCGCCGCGGCCGAACAGCAGCCAGCCCAGGGACAGGCGCTGCCGGGTCGGCCGCAGGCCCGCCCGGCGCAGACGATCGCGCAGGTCGGAGAGCGGGCAGCCGCGGCGCGGCGTGCCGTTGGCCTCCAGCTGGGGGGCAGGCACCCGCCCGTTGAAGATGGCCTGGAATGGCACCGGTTCGGACATCGCTGGACTGAACGCTCGACGAGGGGCCTGAGGAAGATTCTGACCAGTATATGGAACTGGCCATGCGGTCGCAACCCGAGCGTCACCGCGCCGACGGGGCCGCTCGCGGCTTTGAAGGTGCATCGCCGCGTGCTACCCCGCGCGCCACACAGCGGGGCGGAGGCCTTCGCCCGCGAGCGTGCCGCACCCGCGGCACATTCCGAGGAAACAACCCACGCAATGCCGCCAGACGCCGAAACCTCTGCCCCGAACGCGAGCCGCCGGACGCACTTCTCCTACGAGGACCTGCTGGCCTGCGGCCGCGGCGAACTCTTCGGAGCCGGGAACGCGCAACTGCCGCTGCCGCCGATGCTGATGTTCGACCGCATCACGTCGATCGGCGCCGAGGGCGGCGCCCACGGCAAGGGGCACGTGACCGCGGAACTCGACATCCGGCCCGACCTCTGGTTCTTCCCCTGTCACTTCCAGGGCGATCCCGTGATGCCCGGCTGCCTCGGGCTCGACGCCCTCTGGCAGATGCTCGGCTTCCATCTCGGCTGGCTCGGCGCCCCCGGGCGCGGGCGGGCCCTGGGCGTGGGCGAGGTCAAGCTCGCCGGTCAGGTCCTCCCGTCGATGAAGCGGGTGGTCTACAATGTCGACGTGAAGCGCGTCCGCCAGGGCAAGCTGGTGCTCGGCATCGGCGACGGCTGGCTTGAGGCCGACGGCGAGCGCGTCTACCAGGTCCAGGACATGCGCGTCGGCCTGTTCCAGAGCTGAACGGGCCGGTTCGGGGGCGCCGGACGCAACGTCGGATGCCCTCGGCGGTTGAGATTGTGTCCGCGTCATCTTAGCTGACCGGGACGCGGTGCGGACGTGCGACGCCGCGACGGAGGTATCGTCACCATCATGCGCCGTGTCGTCATCACCGGGATGGGCATCGTCTCGTCCATCGGCAACAACACGCAGGAGGTGCTGGCCTCCCTGCGTGAAGCCCGCTCGGGCATCGCGCGCGACGCCAGCTACGCCGAGCACGGCTTCCGCAGCCAAGTCTCCGGCGCGCCGACCCTCGACCCCGAGGGTGTGGTCGACCGGCGGGCCATGCGCTTCCACGGCGGCGGTACCGCCTGGAACCATGTCGCCATGGATCAGGCGATCGCCGATGCGGGCCTGGAGGCGGGGGACGTCTCCAACGAGCGCACCGGCATCATCATGGGCTCGGGCGGTCCCTCGACCCGGGTGATCGTGGAATCTGCGGCCATCGCCCGGGAGAAGGGCCCGAAGCGCATCGGCCCGTTCGCGGTGCCCAAGGCGATGTCGTCGACCGCCTCGGCGACGCTGGCCACGTGGTTCAAGATCCGCGGCGTGAACTACTCGATCTCGTCGGCCTGCGCGACGTCGAACCATTGCATCGGCAACGCCGCCGAGATCATCCAGGGCGGCCGGCAGGACATCATCTTCGCCGGCGGCTGCGAGGATCTCGACTGGACCCTGTCGGTGCTGTTCGACGCCATGGGCGCCATGTCGTCGAAGTTCAACGACACCCCGTCCCGGGCCTCCCGGGCCTACGACGCCAACCGCGACGGTTTCGTCATCGCGGGCGGCGCCGGCGTCCTGGTCCTCGAGGAGCTGGAGCACGCCAGGGCGCGCGGCGCCCGGATCTACGGGGAGATCGCGGGCTACGGCGCGACCTCGGACGGGCACGACATGGTCGCGCCGTCCGGCGAGGGCGCGGTGCGCTGCATGCGCCAGGCGCTGGAAGGCCTGAAGGGCGCGCGGATCGACTACATCAACCCGCACGCCACCTCGACGCCGGTGGGCGACGACAAGGAGATCGAGGCGATCCGCGCGGTGTTCGGCCGGGGCGAAGCCTGCCCGCCGATCGCCGCCACGAAGTCCCTGACCGGCCATTCGCTCGGCGCCACCGGCGTGCAGGAGGCGATCTACAGCCTGCTGATGATGCAGAACGGCTTCATCTGCGAGAGCGCCCATATCGACACGCTCGATCCGGCCTTCGCCGACATGCCGATCCTGCGGCAGCGCCGGGACAACGCCCAACTCGGCCACGTCCTGACCAATTCCTTCGGTTTCGGCGGGACCAATGCCACCCTGGTCCTGAAGCACGTCGACGCCTGAACAAGTCGACGCCTGAACCCGACGGCCGGAACCGTTGTCGGAAGGACGGCGTTTACCGGTTGTTGAGATCTGGTGGTGGCGATGGGGACTTTCATCCTCGGAACGTTGGGCGGGTTGGTGCTCGCAGGCTTTGCGGCGATCTACGCCAAGCAGGCCCTGATCGAGGAAGCCCGCTCCCATACGAACGGCTACTTCTGAGCTGAGCCGCCAGATCGTGAACGCCCCGCCCCTCGGCGGGGCTTTTTTTATCCGCCACCGACCGACGGCCGTTTGGAACGGGGAGCGAGGCGCGCTAAGGCACCCTGCCGCGGTTCGGTCGAGCGTTGCGCGGCCCGTCCCCACCTTCCGGGTGCGGTGCGCTCGTTCGGGAAACAGGTCGGCATGACGGGTTTGATGGCGGGCAGGCGCGGCCTCATCATGGGCGTCGCCAACGATCACTCGATTGCCTGGGGCATTGCCAAGGCTCTCCACGGTCAGGGTGCGCGGCTCGCCTTCACGTATCAGGGCGAGGCGCTGGGCCGGCGCGTCACGCCGCTGGCCGCGCAGCTCGATTCGGACATCGTCCTGCCCTGCGACGTGGAGGATCTGGCCTCGGTGGATGCCGCCTTCGCGGCGCTCGACGCGCGCTTCGACGGCGGCCTCGATTTCGTCGTCCACGCGATCGGCTTCTCCGACAAGGCGCAGCTCAAGGGCCGCTACATCGACGTGACGACCCGCGAGAACTTCGCGCGCACCATGACGATCTCGTGCTTCTCCTTCACCGAGATCGCCCAGCGCGCGGCCAAACGGATGAAGGCCGGCGGCTCGCTCCTGACGCTCACCTACGGCGGCTCGACGCGGGTCATGCCCAACTACAACGTGATGGGGGTCGCCAAGGCGGCGCTGGAAGCGTCGGTGCGTTATCTCGCCGGCGATCTCGGGCCGGACGGGATCCGGGTGAACGCCCTCTCGGCCGGGCCGATGCGCACGCTGGCCGGCGCCGGGATCGCCGATGCCCGGCTGATGTTCAACCACCAGCGCGCCCACGCCCCGTTGCGGCGCACGGTGACCCTGGAGGATGTCGGCGGCTCGGCCCTCTATCTGCTGTCGCCGCTCTCGGGCGGGGTCACCGGCGAGGTCCATTTCGTCGATGCCGGCTACAACATCATCTCGATGCCGCGCCCGGACGTGCTCCAGGCGCAGGACGAGGCGGGCGTCGTCGGCGCCGCCTGAACCGCGTCACTCCTCCGGGACGCGCCCCGGGGGCAGCGGGCCGGCCTCCCGGCCGCCGTGCTCGCCGCGGCCGGCCCGCCGCTGGCGCTCGGACCGGATGTCCTCGGCCGTGGGCGGCGCGGAGGGGTAATTCGACGCGAAGGGGTTGGGCGGCGCGCCCCGCCCGGACCCGCCGAAGAGCCTGTCGAAGAATCCGTCCTCGGCGCGGGCCGGCTGCGCGGACACGAGGAGAACGAGGGCGAGGATCGGTCGAAGCTGCATCGGATGAATCGTCTGGCGCCGGGATCGGTCCCCGCTACGGGCACTTTCCGGCGGATCGGAGGCCGAAGGCGCGGCCGTTCTGGAACCGCTTCGCCTCCGGGGGGTTCGCGCTCAACCAAGACGGGCGCGTGCAGGAGGTGAGATGTCTGAGGTTACCTATCGCATCGTCGAGCATGACGGCGGCTTCGCCTACAAGGTCGGCGACGTCTTCTCCGAGACGTTCCCGAGCCGCGATGAAGCGCTGCAGGCCGCTCAGGCCGCGGCCGCCGAGCAACAGGTGCCGGGGTCCACGGAGGGCATCCGCTACCAGGACCAAGCCGGGGGCTGGCACGACGAGACCGCCCAAGGGAACGATCGGCCCCGCGCCAAGGTCGTGGAGTAGCGAGACGGTCGCGGCCCGCGGGATCGGGCGCATCGACGGGGCCGACGTGGCGCGGGCAGGCATCGGAAAAGGGGCGGCGGGCGCCAAGCAGCGGTTGGCGGGAACGGCCCTGCCCAAGGGTGCGCGGCGCACGACGCCGACACCCGAAACCCTGGCCGCGCTCGCTCCCGAACGCCTGATCGGGCTGATCCTCGGCGAGACCGGGCGCAATCCGGCCTTCAAGAAACTGGTGAGCGCGGCTCTGGCCGCGCTTCAGGGTCCGGAGGCCGTGGCGGGGATCGTGGACCGGCGGCTGGCCGCCCTCGAATCGGCGGAGGGCTTGATCGACTGGCAGAGGCGGCGCGCCTTCGTGGCGGACCTGAACGCCACGGTCACGGTGATCCTCGACGAGTTGCGCCCCCTGGATCCCGCCGCCGCCCTCGACCGGCTCCGGCGTTTCCTCGACGCGGCCGATGGCGTCCTGAACCGCGTGGACGACGGCAACGGCACCGTCCAGGGCGTGTTCGAGCGGGCCTCCGAGGCCTTCGTGGCCATCGCGCGTGCGTTGCCGCCCGAGGCGGCCGCGCAGGTCGCCACGCGGTTGCTGTCGTCCGTCACCGCGGATCCGTTCGGCCCCCTGGGCACGGTCCTCGGCGCGTTGATCCCGACGCTCGCCGCCGACGCCCTCGCCGAGATCGATGGCCGATTGTCCGAGGCCGCGGCGGCACAACCCGGGACCAGCCATCCCCGCAACGCGCCGGCTCCCTACCGCGCGGCCGTCCGTGGCCAGATCCTGCGCCTGCGCCAGGCCATCGCCGATCGCCGGGGCGACCCGGACGCCTTCGTCGCACTGGAGGAAGCGATCGCGCCGGGCGGCGAGAACCGTGCCGAGATCGCCCGTCGCCTCCTCGGCGCCGGGCGCCCGGGGGAGGCTCTGGACTGGATCCGGCGGCCGCAGGATCCGGAACGCCGCCTCGCCACCCGGGCCGACCTGATCGCCGGCTTCGACCTGCGGGCGGTGGAGCGCGAGCGGCTGATGGTGGAGATCGCGGTCCTCGACGCCCTCGGGCGGGGGGACGACGCGCAGGCCCTGCGCTGGGCGCAGTTCGTGCGGGAGCTGGACGCCCCGCTGCTGCGCGCCCATCTGGCCAAGCTTCCGGATTTCGAGGACGAGGACGCGCTCCTGCGCGCGCTCGACCACGCCGCGGCCTTCCCGGACCCCCATCGGGCGCTCGCCTTCCTGGTGGGCTGGCCGGACCTGCGGCGCGCCGCCCGGCTGGTGACGGACCGGCCGGCTGTCTGGCGGGGCCAGGACTACGCGGTGCTGGCACCGGCCGCCGAAGCCATGGCCCAGGACCATCCGCTCGCCGCCACGATCCTCTACCGCCGGCTGATCGACGCCATCCTCGCCGACAACCGGAACGCCGCCTATCCGCACGCAGCCCGCTACCTCGCGGAACTCGGCGGCCTGGCCCCACGGATCGAGGCGGGCGCCCTCGACCCCGACCCGGAGGCCTACCGTGCGGAGCTGCGGCGGGTGTATGGGCGCAGGCACGCCTTCTGGGGATTGGTGCGGGATTAGGACCGCTCCCGCGCGCGGCGGGCCATGGGTCTCGACCGCGATGAACCCGCGCTCCCGTCTTGGCTACGATGGTCGGACATCGTTTTGGGAGGGGCGATGGCGGACACAGGCCCGCGTCTTCCGCCCCCCGCGAGGGCGGGCGCGTGGCCGCTCTGAAGTGCCCTTCCGTCGACCGGACGATGGCCTCCGTCAATCCGTCACCAGGATGGCATCGACCCGGTCCGGGTAGAACGCCACGTGCTCCCGGATCGCCGCGACCGCGGGGTAGGGCGCCTCGTAGCTCCACACCGCGTCGGGCCGGTTCGTGCCGTCGACCGCGAGGTCGAAGTAGCGCGCATCCCCCTTGTACGGGCAATGGCTCGTGCGCGCGGAGGCCGCGAAATGCTCCTGCCGGATGTCGTCCCGGGGCACGTAGAACACCGGCTCGTATCGGCCCTCCGCCAGGCGCAGGGCGCGGCGCGTGTCGGCGACCGCGATGCCGGCCACGAGGACGCGCACGCGGCGCGTCTCCGGCGTGATGGTGATGGGGTGGTCGGGCCCTGGCAGCTTCATGACGAACGTCCTTCCTCCGGCTTCAACTCGATCGTCCCGAGGGCGTCGGCGAGGCGCGCCTTGGCGCTGCCGGGCCGCAGCGGCTTCTGCTGGCTCTCGTGCGGCGCCCAGCCGGACAGCCACAGCACCTCGAAGGTCGCCCGCACCCGGCCGTCGGGATCCGAGAAGCGCGCGGCATAGATCTCAGCCATGCGCAGCAGGGTCGCCCGGCGCAAAGGCGTCCGCCGACGCTCCGTGAGCACGTTGGTCATGCCCATGGCCCGGAGGTCGCGCATCAGGCCGAACGGGTCGGCGTAGCGCACGGTGAGCGTGTCGGTGTCGGCCACCGGGAGGGCGAAGCCCGCCCGTTGCAGCAGGGCGCCAGCCTCGCGGACGGCCGCGAAGGGCGCGACCCGCGGGCTGACCCCGCCCTCGACCTCGCTCTCGGCCTGCCCGAAGCTCTGGCGCAGCTCGGTGAGGGTGGCGCCCCCGAGCAGGCAGCCGACAAACAGGCCGTCCGGCCGGAGGGTCCGGCGGAGCTGGATCAGCGTGCCCGGCAGGTCGTTGACCGCGTGCAGCGTCAGCAGCGAGACCGCGAGATCGACGCTCCCGGCCGCCAACGGCAGCACCTCCGGATCGCCGACGATCCGGCCGGCGCCGGGCTCGGGCCACGGGGCGAGCCGGACATGCAGCGCCTCCGGGTACCGTGCCGCCAGGACCGGTACGGCCGCCGGCATGGGCGTGGCGAGGTCGAGCACGGTGGAGAAGCCGCGCAGCACCGCGCCGAGGCGATCGTCGAGATCCTCGACGAGGCGGTCGAGCAGGAATCCGGCGTAGCCGGTCCTGGCGGCGCGGGCGAGGCGGTGCCGGGCGAGGGCGGTGTCGAGCAGGGCGGAAGGGGCGTCCATCGATGCTCAGATGGCGTGCGCGAGCCCCGGCCGCCAGCACCGGCACGGCCGCGTTCCGACGGGTCCACACGGACCCGTGAGCGGATGTAGGATGGTGGAACGACTCGGCAGCGTCGCTGTTCCTGCTGGATGCGGCCCCAGGGCTGAGACGATTGAGGAGTTTCCACCATGACGCGCATGCTGGTCGGGGCCGCCATGGCCCTCGCAGCCCTCACCGCGGCCGGCACCGCCGAAGCGAAGGGCTGCATCAAGGGCGCCATCGTCGGCGGTATCGCGGGTCACTATGCGGGCCATCACGGCCTCCTCGGTGCCGCGGCCGGCTGCGCCATCGGCCGCCACCGGGCCAATGCCCGCGCCCGCCAGCTGGACCAGCAGCCGATGGCCCCCGACGCGCGTCCGGTCTCGGCTCGCTAAGGCCGAGACTGCCGGTTCGGCACCGCCGTGACGGCGCTCCAGGCCGTCGCTTCGGCCCTGCGCGGCCTGCCGCGCGGGGCGCTCGCGCTGATCTACCCGCCGACCTGCGTGGCCTGCGGCGCCGCCACGGCCGATCCCGGCGCCCTCTGCCCCGCCTGCTGGTCGGGCCTGCGCCTGATCGAGGAGCCGGTCTGCCAGCGGTACGGGACGCCGTTCGCGGTGGATCTCGGCGTCGGGCCGCTGCTGTCCCCCCGGGCCATCGCCGATCCGCCGGTCTTCGAACGGGGTCGCGCCGTCGCCCTCTATGACGCCGTCGCCCGTCGTCTCGTCCACCGCCTGAAAGACGAGGATCGCCTCGACCTCGCGGGCGTGATGGCGCGGATGATGGCCGCGAGCGGCCGGACGCTGATCGCCGAGGCGGAGTGCCTCGTGCCGGTCCCGCTGCACCGGGGACGCCTGTGGCGCCGCCGCTTCAACCAGGCGGCGCTCCTGGGTCGGGCGATCACCGCGGGGACGACGCTCACCTTCGCGCCGACCGCTCTGGCCCGCGTTCGCGCGACGCGCCCGCAGGTCGGGCTGAGCCGCGCCGCTCGGGCCGAGAACCTCAGCGGCGCGTTCCGGGTGCCGCCCTCAGAGGCGCATCGGATCCGCGGGCGCCGGGTCCTCCTCGTCGACGACGTCACCACCACGGGGGCCACGGGCAACGCCGCCGCCCGGGCGCTCCTGCGCGGCGGGGCCGCCGCCGTCGATCTGCTGACCTTCGCCCTGATCGACGGCGCGGCCGGGTGAGCGGCGGCCTCAGGCCGAGGCGCGGTCCCGGTCCGGAAAACTCACCGCCAGGCTGAAGTCGAACGCCTCCGCGATGCCCTCGTACCAGAGCGAGACCGGCGTCGGCCGTTCGAGCTGGAGGGCGCCGTCGATCTCGCCGCCCGCGCGCTGGAGCGCCGCCCCGTGCTTGGCGGCCAGCCGCAGCATCGGCCCGTTCCCGGACAGGCAGCGCACGTGCAGGTCGGTCACGCCGCGGTGACGCGCGGCGCGGGCGATCCGCGCGAACAGATCGGCGCCGATGCCCCGGCGGCGGAAGGCCGGCTCCACCGCGAAGGCCGCCTCCGCCTGGGGGCCCAGCACGAGACGCGATCGGGTCAGCCCCATCGGCCGGAGCTCGCCGAGCCCGCGCAGGACGCCGTCCACGAAGGCGCCGTACATCGCGCCCTCGGCGCGGATCGCCTGCGCGGCATAGGCCCGCACGCCGGCTTCGCCGACACTGCCCATGAAGCGGCTCGCCCGGGTCTCGGGATCGAGGCGCAGGAAATAGGCGAGGACCGCGTTGCGGTCGGCGGGCCACAGGCGCCGGATGCTGTGGACCGACACGTCGCTCGCTCGAACGGCCATGATGGGTCTCCGGTCTTCGCGCGTTGCCGCGCAGGTTGATCCGGACGTCCCTCCCTAGAACACGGCCCTGATCTCGCACCTCGCCCGGCGTTGTGCAATGCAGCAGAATACCCGGGCGCCGCGTCCGCGTGGCTGCCATGCGCCGGCCGGATGCGCCATCCGATCCGCCGGCCCTCCGCACGGGCTTGATTCAGGCCGGTCTTCCCCGGCACAGGGGAAGGCCCGGCGCGGCGGCGGGGCGGGAGGTGCCGGTCGGGCGCCGCGGCGAGGGGCGAGGAACCGGCGGCGTGAACGACAGACCCGGCATGCAACATTCTCCGTCGCCGGAGGCGCGGGCCGGCGCCGTCTCGCCCGGACCTGTCCATGACCGCTACGAGGCCCTCGTCGCCACCGGCACGATCGAGCGGGACCCGGCTCAAGCGCGGCTGGTCCGCGCCCTCGACCGGCTGAGCCAGGATCTGCAGCGCCGCAGGCGCGCGAGCAAGACCAGCGCGCTGGGCTGGCTGTTCCGGCGCCGGGACGAGCCCGAGACGCCGAGGGGGCTCTACATCTGGGGCTCGGTCGGACGCGGCAAGACGATGCTGATGGACCTGTTCCACGAGGCCGCGCCGGAGCCGAAGCGGCGGGTCCACTTCCACGGCTTCCTGGCGGACGCCCACGCGCGCATCTACGCCTATCGCCAGGCGCTGAAGGCCGGCACCGTGAAGGGCGACGACCCGATCGGACCCGTGGCCGACCAGCTCGCCGACGAGGCGACGCTGCTGTGCTTCGACGAATTCACCGTGACCGACATCGCCGACGCCATGATCCTCGGCCGCCTGTTCGGCCACCTGTTCCGGCGCGGCGTCACCGTGGTGGCGACCTCGAACGTCGAGCCGGACCGGCTCTACGAGGGGGGGCTCAACCGGGCGCTGTTCCTGCCGTTCATCGAGACGCTGAAGGAGCGGGTGGAGGTGATGCGCCTCGACGCGCGCACCGATTTCCGCCTGGAGAAGCTCGGCGGCGCGGCCGTGTACCATGTCCCGGCGGACGCGGCCGCCCGCGCCGCCCTCGACGCCGCCTTCAAGGGGCTGACCGGACAGGCGAAGGGCCGGCCGGCGGCCCTGACGGTCCAGGGGCGGCAGGTCGCGATTCCCGAGGCGGCGGGCGGGGTCGCGCGGTTCGCCTTCGACGATCTCTGCCGGAAACCCCTCGGCGCCTCCGACTACATGGCGCTGGCCCGCGCCTATCACACGGTGATCCTCGACGGCATCCCCGTGATGCAGGAGGCCGAGCGCAACGAGGCCAAGCGCTTCATCACGCTGATCGACACGCTCTACGACCGGCACGTGAAGCTGGTGGCGTCTGCCGCCGCCGACGCGCAGGATCTCTACGCTGCCGGGACCGGCCGGGAGGCCTTCGAGTTCGACCGGACCGTCTCCCGCCTGATCGAGATGCGCTCCCGGGACTATCTCGCCCTGCCGCACGGCCGATCCGATTCGGAGGCGTCGGGTGCCAGCACCGGGCTGGTCGAGACATGAGCGCCCGTACCGGCGTCGGTTCGATCTTCCGCCTGCGCCGGCGGAACTGGCGCGGCGCGGGGCCCCTGGGTCCGCTCCTGAGCTCGCCCACCGCCTTCATCCTGCTCGTCGTCGCCCTGGCGGCCGGCACGGCGAATTACCTCGCCGGCGAGGCCGACAGGGCCGCGACCGCGCGGGCCAGCGCCATCATCGGCGAGGTCGAGCGCCTGATCTCCGAGGTGAAGGATCTCGAGACCGGGGAACGGGGCTTCGTGCTGGTCGGCAGCGAGGCGTATCTCACGCCCTACACGCTCGCCCTGCCGAAGATCGAATCGGAACTGGCGAGCCTCGGCTCGGTGGCGCAGGAGCCGGTCCGCCCCGGCGGAAGGGCGCTCGCCGGTCTGGTCGCGCAGAAGCGGGACTTCGCCACCCGGGTGATCGCGGCGCGCCGTGACCAGGGCTTCGACGCGGCGACCGACCTCGTCCGGACGGGCGAGGGCAAGCGCCTCATGGACGCGATCCGCATCGAGGCCGCCGCGCGCCAGGAGGTCGCCGCCGAAAACCTCGCCGCCCTCCAGGTCCGCGCGCACCGGCGCGGGCTGGTCCTGTTCCTGCTCTCCGGCGCCGCGGCGCTGGGCGCCATCGTGCTGCTGGCGCGGCTCGCCCTGGTCCGGCGGCAGGAATCCCTGCGCATGTCGCGCCTCCTCGACGGGGTCCTGGCGAACGCGCCGGTCGGCCTCGGTTTCCTCGACCGCAACCTGCAGATCCGCCACATGAACCGGGCGCTTGCCACCATGAGCGAGCGGGGCTTCGGGGCCGATCTCGGCGCCCCGATCTGGGCGATGCTGCCGACTCTGCGCGAGGAGTTGGCGCCCAAGCTCGCCGCGGCGCTCGGCGAGGGCCTCGTCTCGCCCGACGTCCCGGTCGCAGTGCCGGCGCCCTCGGCGCCGGGGGGCCTGCGCCAGTTCTCGATGAGCTTCTACCCGCTCCGCGGCGCGGACGCCGTCACGGGCGAGGCGGGACAGGATGTCGAGGGCGTCGGCCTCGTGGTGGTGGACGACACCATCCGCCACCTGGCGGAGGCCCGGCTGCGCCGGAGCGAGGAACGGTTCCGCTCGCTGATCGAGGCCAGCGCGGCGATCGTCTGGACGGCCAATCCGGAGGGGAGCCTGCAGCGCCGGCAGGTCGCCTGGAGCCGCTTCACCGGGCAGGACGAGATCGCCTATGCCGGCCTGGGCTTCCTCGACGTCGTCCACCCCGAGGATCGCGCGCGCACCCAAGCCGCCTGGGCGCGGGCGGTGGCGACGCGGCAATCCTACAGCACCGAGCACCGCATCCGCGACGCGTCCGGGGCCTACCGGCACATGAGCGTGCGCGCCGTCCCGATCCTCGAACCGGACGGGACCCTGCGCGAATGGGTCGGCACCCACACCGACATCACGGAGCGCAAGCAGGCCGAGGCGGCGATCGAGGCCGCCCGCGCGGCCGCCGAGGCGGCCAACACCGCCAAGAGCCAGTTCCTGGCCAACATGAGCCACGAATTGCGCACGCCGCTCTCGGCGGTGATCGGCTATTCCGAGATGGTCCAGGAGGAGCTGGAGGATCTGGGCGAGGCCGGGCTCATCGGGGACATGAAGAAGATCGAGTCCAATGCCCGGCACCTACTCGGCCTGATTAACGACGTGCTCGACATCTCGAAAATCGAGGCCGACCGGATCGAGATCTTCGCGGAGGATTTCGCCGTAGCCGCGGTGGTGCGCGAGGTCGCCGACAGCGTCGAGGGGCTGATCGGCAAGAAGGGCAACGCCCTGGTGCTCGACCTGGCGGAGGATCTGGGCAGCGCCCATACCGACGTCACGAAGGTGCGCCAGTGCCTGATCAACCTCTTGAGCAACGCCGCGAAGTTCACCGAGAACGGCCGGATCACCCTGGCGGTCGCCCGCGCCGGGGACATGCTGCGCTTCGCCGTCTCTGACACCGGCATCGGCATGAATGCCGAGCAGGTGGGCAAGCTGTTCGAGCGCTTCGCCCAGGCGGACGCCTCGACGACCCGCCGCTTCGGCGGAACCGGCCTCGGCCTCGCGATCACCCGGGCCTTCGCCGGGATGCTCGGGGGCGCGATTACCGTGGAGAGCCGCCAGGGGGAGGGCACCACCTTCACGCTGACGCTGCCGCTGCGGTTCCAGGAACCCGGGACGCCGGACCCGGACGAAGCCGGCGCCGTGGTCGGCGACCGCAACACCATCCTGGTGGTCGACGACGATGCCGCCACCCGCGATCTGCTGGCCCGCTTCCTGGAGCGGGAGGGCTTCTCGGTGGCGGTCGCCGAGGACGGGCGGCGGGGGCTCGAACTCGCCCGGAGCCTGCGCCCGCGGGCGGTTCTCCTCGACGTGACCATGCCGCAGATGGATGGCTGGGCGGTGCTGCGGACCCTGCGGGCCGAGCCGGAGATCGGGGCGACCCCGATCGTGATGGTGACGGTGCTGGACGAGCAGAACCTCGCCTTCTCGCTGGGCGCGACGGACTACCTGCAGAAGCCGATCGACTGGGGCAGCCTGCGCCAGATCGTCGAACGGTTCCGGCCCGCGGGCGGCGCGGGACCGATCCTGGTGGTGGAGGACGAGCCGGATGTGCGCGAGCATCTCTGCACGTATCTCCGGCGCGAGGGTTTCCCCGTGCGCGAGGCCGAGAACGGCGTCCGCGCGCTGGACGCGATGGCGCAGGAGCGGCCCGCCCTGATCCTCCTCGACCTGATGATGCCGGAGATGGACGGCTTCACCTTCCTGCGCACCCTCCGGGAGCGGGCGGAGTGGCGCGACGTGCCGGTGGTGGTGCTCACCGCCAAGGACATCACCGCGGAGGACCGGCGGCGCCTCGCTGGACAGGCCGACCGGGTGCTCGCCAAGGGCAAGACCGGGCTCGCGGAGCTCGCCCGCGAACTCCGCGCCCTGATGCCGGCGCAGGCCGACGCCGCCTGACCGGCAGACGGGGGCTCAGAGGCCCCGGAACGCCAGGACCAGCGCGCCGATGGCGATGCCCCACAAAGCCACGGTGGACCAGATCGCCCGGAGACGCTCATCCCGGGCGAACCGCTCCAGCCGGCGCGCATCGCCCGTGCCGGCCTCGTCGAGGCGGACCAGCACGCGCTTGAGCCGGGTCGCGAGGTCGGGGATATTGCCGACGACGTCGGAGACCACCCGCAGGGCCTCGAGGCCGCTCTGGGCGCGGCCCACCGGGCCCATGTTGCGGGCGATCCAGGCCCGCACCACCGGCTCGGCGGTGGTCCACATGTCGAGGCGCGGGTCGAGGGAGCGGGCGACGCCCTCCACCACCACCATGGTCTTCTGGAGCATCACCAACTCGGTCCGGGTGCTCATGTCGAACAGGGCGGTGATGTCGAACAGCAGGGTCAGCACCTTGGCCATCGAGATCTCGTCGGCCCGGCGCTGGTGGATCGGCTCGCCGATCGCCCGGATCGCCTGGGCGAAATCCTCGACGGAATGGTGGGCCGGCACGTAGCCCGCCTCGAAATGGACCTTCGCCACCCGGCGGTAGTCGCGCAGGATGAAGCCCAGCAAAATCTCGGCGAGGAACCGGCGCTCGTTCGCGCCGAGCCGGCCCATGATGCCGAAATCGACCGCCACCAGCCGGCCCTCGGCATCGACCAGCAGATTCCCCTGGTGCATGTCCGCGTGGAAGAACCCGTCGCGGATCGCCTGCCGCAAGAAGCTCTGGATCACGATGCGCCCGATCGCCTGCGGATCGTGCCCGGCGGCGGCGAGTTCGGCGGCGCTGTGCAGGCGGGTTCCCTCGATCCATTCGGCCGACAGCACCTCCCGGGCGGTCAATTCCCAATCGGGCTTGGGCACGCGGAAATCGGTATCGCCCCGGGTGTTCTCGGCGATCTCGGAGGCGGCCGCCGCCTCGAGGCGGAAATCCATCTCCATCAGGACGGAGCGGGCCAGGATCTCCACGACCTCGCGCGGGCGCAGCCGCTCGGCCTGCGGGGAGAGCGCGTGCACCACCCGGGCCATGAAGCGCATGACTTCGAGGTCGCGCATGAAGCGCTCCCGCACCCCCGGCCGCATCACCTTGACGGCGAGGATGCGCTGCGTCCCGTCGGCATCCTGCACCACGGCCTTGTGGACCTGCGCGATCGAGGCCGCCGCGATCGGCTCGCTGAACGACAGGAACAGGTCGTGGACCGGCTTGCCCAAGGCCGTCTCGACCACTTTCAGAGCGGTCGCCTGCGGGAAGGGCGGCACCCGATCCTGCAGCTTCTCCAGGTCGAAGGCCGCCCGCATGCCGACGATGTCGGGCCGGGTCGCCAGGAACTGGCCGAACTTCACGTAGGACGGGCCGAGCCGCGTCAGGGCCGCCGAGAGCCGGGCGGCCCCGTCGTCGAGGCCCGGCCGCTCCAGGGTGCGCCCGAGCCGCAGGGCGAGGCGCAGGTGCGGCGGCAGGTCCGACGGGTCGGCGAGGGCGAGCGCGCCCTCCCGGGCCAGCACGAAGCCGACCCGGGCACCGCGGAACAGGTTGATCGCGGCGCCGATCATCGATGAGGCGCCCAAGCGGTGACCGCCGCGCCGGGCCGCGCGTCCCCCCTGTGGCGACCGGCTCCGCAGGTTTGCGGCGCCGTGCAATCACAGGGTTGGCTGCGATCGCGCAGGTCGCCTCTCCCGTGCGCCAGAGGGACAGGGTGAGGGGCGCGCCCTCGCCGGAGGAGGCTCGGCCCGAACGCGCCGCGATGGTGGTCGCGATCCTGAGCCGTCCCGCCCCTCACCCCAACCCTCTCCCGCACGGGAGGGGGGGCATGTCGCGCTCGGCGATGGGTACCGGCGCGAAACCCGCGCAGGCCATCGCCCTCGTGGACAGGAGTCGGAGCTGGTGCAGGATGGATCCCGGCGGTCGCCTCTGCACCACCTCCACCCCTGACCCGTACGCACAAGGGGTAGCGGCGCGCGCTGATGGCCAAGATCAGGAGACCTTCCAGCCCGAATGGATCGCCACGACCCCGCCCGTGAGCGGCCGGTCGGTGACGTGGCGGAAGCCGGCGCGCTCGATCATCCCGGCGAAGGCGCCCCGGGTCGGGAATTTCCGGATCGATTCCACGAGATAGCGGTACGAATCCGCGTCGCCCGCCACCCGGGCGCCGATCCGCGGGATCACGTTGAACGAGTAGGCGTCGTAGATCCGGTCCAGCAGCGGGATGTCGACGGCGGAGAATTCGAGGCACAGGAAGCGTCCACCGGGCTTCAGCACCCGCCGCGCCTCGGCGAGGGCGACCTCGATCCGCGGCACGTTCCGGATGCCGAAGGCGATCGTGTAGGCGTCGAAGGCAGCGTCCGGCAGGGGCAGGCTCTCGGCATTTCCGGCGACGAAGGCGATCCGGTCGCCCGCGCCCTCGACCTTCTCCCGCGCCCGCTCCGCGCCGACGCGCAGCATCGATTCGTTGATGTCGAGCACCGTCACCCGGGTGCGCGGGCCGCCCGCGGCCAGGACCCGGAACGCCACGTCACCGGTCCCGCCGGCGACGTCGAGATGCGCGAAGGGCCGGCCATGCGGCGGCCGCAGCATCGAGACGAGCTGCGCCTTCCAGGCCCGGTGCAGGCCCGCCGACATCAGGTCGTTCATGATGTCGTAGCGGCGGGCGACCGAGTGGAAAACGCTGTCGACGCGCCCCTGCTTCTCGTCGAGCGCCACGCGCTCAAAGCCGAAATCCGCGCTCGCGCGCTCGGATGTCCCGTCGCCGGCCTTCATGACGCTCCCGTTCCTCGATCGGCGCGTCATAGCGAAGGTCGCGCCCGTTCGCTATGCGTCACGGACGGTCGGGCAGCGAGCCCGGTGCCGCGACGCGCCCGCGTCCCCCTTAGCGGACGCGGCTCCGGAGGGCGTCGGCCACCACCGAGGCCATGGCGCGCGTGCCGATGGGGTTCGTGTCCGGGCCGGCAATGTCGGCCGTGCGCGCACCGCCGGCCAGGGCGTCGGTGATGGCGCCGTCCAGGGCGTCCGCGGCCTCGCCGAGGCCGAAGGAGTAGCGCAGGCACATGGTCAGCGAGCCGATCATGGCGATGGGGTTCGCCTTGTCCTGGCCGGCGATGTCCGGGGCCGAGCCGTGGCAGGGCTCGTAGAGCGCCCGGCGCACGCCGCTCGCATCGACCGCGCCCAGCGAGGCCGAGGGCAGCATGCCGAGCGAGCCCGTGAGCATCGCGGCGAGGTCGGACAGGACGTCGCCGAACAGGTTGTCGGTCACCAGCACGTCGAATTGCTTGGGCCGTCGCACGAGCTGCATGGCGCAGTTGTCGGCCAGCACGTGCTCCAGTTCGATGTCGGCGTAGTGCTCGGCATGAACCTTGGTGACGACCTCCTTCCACAGCACGCCGGACTTCATCACGTTGTGCTTCTCGGCCGAGGCGACCCGGCCGGAGCGCTTGCCCGCCAGATCGAAGGCCACGCGGGCGATCCGCTCGATCTCGGCCGTGGTGTAGACCTGCGTGTCCACGGCCCGCTTGGAGCCGTCCGGCAGCGTGGTGATCTCTTTCGGTTCGCCGAAATAGACGCCGCCGGTGAGCTCGCGCACGATCATGATGTCGAGGCCCTCGACCAGCTCACGCTTAAGCGCGGAGGCCTCGGCGAGCGCCGGGTAGCAGATCGCCGGGCGCAGGTTGGCGAACAGCTCCAGATCCTTGCGCAGGCGCAGCAGACCGGCCTCGGGGCGGTTCTCGTAGGCGACGCCGGCCCATTTCGGGCCGCCGACCGCGCCGAGCAGGATCGCGTCCGCATCCCTGGCCCGCCCCAGGGTCGCGTCCGAGAGCGGGCTGCCATGGGCATCGAGGGCGCAGCCGCCGACGAGGTCGGTCTCGGTCTCGAACGCGGCGAGCCCGGTCTCCTTGAGGGCGTCCAGCACGACCTGCAGGCCGCCCGCGACCTCGGGGCCGATCCCGTCGCCGGGCAGGAGCAGGAGCTTGTAGCTGGCCATGGACGGTCTCGCGGGTTCTCTCGGTGGGCCGGGCGGCTTTATCGAGGGCGCACCGCGATTGGCAAGGCGCCCGCGTCGCGGCCGCCCTTGTGTTTGGGCCACGCGGGCGCTACCTCTGCCGCCCACCGCGCGGGTGCTGCATCACGCCGTCCGCGCTTCACCCGGGAGAGACGAGCCTTGGCCAGAGCCGGCTCAGCGACCGAGACCGCCCGCGCCGTCCTCACGGCGCCGCGGTCGCGTGCGCGTCGTGCCGGGCTTCGTCTTCCGCTTCTGCTTACCCGCCCCTGAGGGCCGTCCGGGCGCGCGCGCCTGGGCCTTCAGGGGATCGTCTGCACTCGCGACTCTCAGCCCCCCGGGGGCACCATGCCGCCCCGAGCCCAGTGCCGGGCGGCCCGCGACAGGGTAACGCCATGACATCGTCCACCAGCACCGCTCCGGCCCGCGACCGCATCGTGATCTTCGACACCACGCTGCGCGACGGCGAGCAATGCCCCGGCGCCACCATGACCTTCGACGAGAAGCTCGCGGTGGCCGAACTCCTCGACGCGATGGGCGTCGACATCATCGAGGCCGGCTTCCCGATCGCCTCCGTGGGTGATTTCGAGGCGGTGTCGGAGATCGCCCGGCGCACCAAGCGCGCCACCATCGCGGGCCTCGCCCGGGCGATCCCCGCCGACATCGCCCGGGCCGGCGAGGCCGTGCGCCACGCCAAACGCGCGCGGATCCACACCTTCGTGTCGACCTCGCCGATCCACCTCGCGCACCAGATGCGCAAGAGCCAGGACGAGGTGGTCGAGATCATCCTGAAGACCGTGGCCCAGGCCCGCGACCTCGTGGAGGACGTGGAATGGTCGGCCATGGACGCGACCCGCACCCCCCTCGACTACCTGTGCCGCTGCGTCGAGGCGGCAATCAAGGCCGGCGCCACGACGATCAACCTGCCCGACACGGTGGGCTACGCCACGCCCAACGAGTATCGTGACATGTTCGCCAGCGTGCGTGAGCGGGTGCCGAACGCCGATAAAGCGGTGTTCTCGGTCCATTGCCACAACGACCTGGGGCTCGCCATCGCCAACTCGCTCGCCGGGATCGAGGGCGGCGCCCGCCAGGTCGAGTGCACGATCAACGGCATCGGCGAGCGGGCCGGCAACGCCGCGCTGGAAGAGATCGTCATGGCGTTGCGCACCCGCGCCGACGTGCTGCCCTACGAGACCGGCGTCGAATCGACGATGCTGACCCGCGCCTCGAAGCTCGTGAGCCACGCCACCAACTTCCCGGTGCAGTTCAACAAGGCGATCGTCGGCCGCAACGCCTTCGCGCACGAGAGCGGCATCCACCAGGACGGGATGCTCAAGAATTCCGAGACCTACGAGATCATGACCCCGGCCTCGGTCGGCCTGTCCAAGACCTCCCTGGTGATGGGCAAGCATTCGGGCCGGGCAGCCTTCCGCTCCAAGCTCGACGATCTCGGCCTGCACCTCTCCGACAACCAGTTCCAGGACGCGTTCGAGCGTTTCAAGGCGCTCGCCGACCGCAAGAAGCACGTCTACGACGAGGACATCGAGGCGCTGGTCGACGAGAACCTCGCCACGGCGCACGACCGGTTCCGGCTGGTTTCCCTCTCGGTCATCGCCGGCACCCGCGGCCCGCAGCGGGCGACGTTGCGCATCGCCGACGAGACCGGCACGCGGATCGAGGAGGCCGACGGCAACGGGCCGGTCGACGCGGTGTTCAACGCGATCACCGCGCTGGTGCCGCACACGGCCGAGTTGGAGCTGTATCAGGTCCACGCCGTGACCGGCGGCACCGATGCCCAGGCCGAGGTCTCGGTGCGCCTGCGCGACGGCGAGCGCAGCGTCACCGCCCGCGGGGCCGACCCGGACACCCTGGTGGCCTCGGCCAAGGCGTATCTCTCGGCGCTGAACAAGCTCGCGGCCCACGCCGTGCGCGTGCATGCGCAGCATGCCGCGGCGGAATGAGAAAATCCGCGGCCGGGGGTGGACAGTCCCCGGCCGCGTTGGTATCAGCCCGCCACCCCGACGGACTTGGTGGCCGCCGGGGCGGATCGCGGACGCGATCGGGCGCATAGCTCAGTTGGTAGAGCAGCTGACTCTTAATCAGCGGGTCCTAGGTTCGAACCCTAGTGCGCCCACCATGACTTACAGACACGATGACCGTTGCGGATCCCGCAGATTGCTGCGGATACGCGCACCGTTGATGCCGCGGACGTGAGCGTCGGCATCGCACCTCGCTTTTTTCGGCCGGTCGGCAAGACCTGAACCCCGAGCCTCGAGGAGCCCGCCATCGTCGCCCTGCGGACCGCCGCTCTCCTCTGCTGCGCCCTGACGCTCGGCGGATGCCTGGGTCCGGCAGCGACGGCGCCGCCCGCCCTGGGTGCTCCGCCGAGGGCGGCCTCGACCGTGGCCCTTCCGCGCAGCACCGAGCCCGGGCAGTTGCTGAGGCCCGGCCTCGGGGCGGCCGCCGGGACCGGCGTGGACCCCGCGGCCCAGCTCGATGCCTCGATGCGCGAACGAGCCGCCTGGGCACCGCTGCGCGCGGGCGCAGTCGACCGGCCGGCCCTGGTCGCGGCCCGCAAGGGGAGCCGGTCAGGTTCCGGGGACGCGGCCGATCCGAACGGCATGGTCAGCACGCCGCCCGCTGCCGAAGCCCGGCCCGGCTCCCAGGCCCGGAACGCGAGCGCCACCATGGATCGCCTCGAGCGCGAGGGGCAGCAAACCGCCAAGCCAATCTGCGGCGGCTGCTGACCACGGCACGGTTCCGCGCCGACGCGACGTCTCCAGGCGACGGATCCGGCGCGCGCCCCGGTCGGCGGCAGGCCTGAGACGGCGCCGCGCTCGTGTGCCGGAGCACGCCAATCCCGAACGGACGCGCTTACATCGGTGCCATGCCGCGAACACCGACGCGGACCCGATGGAGCCGACCGATGACCTTCACCACCCGCCTCACCCTCGCCGCCGCCGTCGCCGTGGCGACCGTCGCCGTCCTGGCCGGCACCTATGCCGAGATGCTCGACCGCGCTCTGCCGATGCATTTCGTCTGATCCCGCCGATGCGGATCGGATGAGCCTCATCATCCGACGCGCCGCCACCGGATGGCGGCGCAGCCGGACCTCAGGGGGATCGGACCATGAACTGGATCCTGCACAGGGTGGTCGACGGGGCGTTTCAGGTCGCCGACAGGCTCGACGGCCTGATCGTGGAAGCAATCCTCGGCTTCGGGGCTGCCGCACCGATGATCGGCGATCGGGGCGACGACGCGACCCTCAGCCCGCCCGGTCCGAACGAGGCGGTGGCGCCGCGCGGAATCGGATCGCGACCGTGACGTGGTCGACCGATGATCCCACCACGCGGAGATGACGCCCTGAAATGCCTCGCGGGCGCATCGGCGGCCCGACGCGCGGCGCTGGCCTTCGCCCCGTCCGGCGCCGAGGCGCGCGGGTCGGCTACGGTCTGGCCGGCTATCCCTACGGGCGCGACCCGCACGATGGCACCGCCGGTTCTCACGGGCCTCCCGGCAATGATCGGTGCTCCGACGGATAGGGGTACTGCGGATACTGACCGGTCCGCGGCTGCGCCTCCGCCCGGCATCGGCCGGGCGGGGCTTCTCAACACCTATCATCGGCGCCGAAGCCGGCCCGCCGGGTCAGCGGCCGGTCGAGCCGGGCTTCGCGCCGGATCCGGCATCGTTCGCGCCCGTGCTGTTGGTGGTCCCGGAGCGGCTCAGCGACCCGGTCGACGGTCCGCTGCCCTTCGCCCCCGGCGTCGAGCCGGAACCGGCATCGTTCGGACCGGTGCTGTTGGCGGTCCCGGACCGGCTCATGCCGCTGCCGGTCTCGGCCGCCAGGGCGGGACTCGCGGCGGCGAGGAGGCCGGCGAGCGTGAGGGTAATGAGCTTCATGGCGTATGCTCCTCCGTTGCCGACGATCGTGCGCGGAACGCCGCCGCCGGTCCCGAGGGAAACACCGGGTCCGGGGTTGCTGTTCCTGGCCCCGGGGCCCGCGCGGCAGCCATACCAGACCGGATAGGCGGTCAAGATCGCCCTGCGGGCGAAGCCGCCCGCATCCGCGACACGATGTGGGCGAGGGCCCATGCCGGCCGGGGCAGACCATCGGAGCCGGTCCCGGCAGAGTCGATCGTGGCGGGTGGACGGGACCCGATCGACGCCGCGCACCCCTTACGGTGAGCTCAGCGGAGGATGGGGTTCTGCCCCGTGCCCGGCCCGGCATCCGACTGCGAATTCGCACCCGTCACCCGCCAGACCGTGCCGCCGGCATCGTCGGCGATGAGGAGGGCGCCGTGGCTGTCGACGGCGAGGCCGACCGGCCGCCCCTTCGCCTCGCGCCCGTCGGTCACGAACCCGGTGACCACGTCCCGGGCCTTGCCGGAGGGCTTGCCGTTCTCGAAGGGGATGTAGACCACCTTGTAGCCGTTCAGCGGGTTCCGGTCCCAGCTCCCGTGCTCACCCACGAAGGCGCCGCCGTGGTAGGTCTGGGGCAGGGCGGACCCCGTGTAGAAGGTCATCCCGAGCGGGGCCACGTGTGAGCTCAGGGAATAGTCGGGCATGATCGCCGCGGCGACCAGGTCGGGGCGCTGGGGCATCACCCGGGGATCGACGTGCTGGCCCCAGTAGCTGTACGGCCAGCCGTAGAAGCCGCCATCCTTCACCGAGGTCATGTAGTCGGGCACGAGATCGGGCCCGAGTTCGTCGCGCTCGTTCACCACGCACCAGAGCGTCCCGGTCTGCGGCTCGAAGGTCAGGCCGTTCGGATTGCGCAGGCCGGTGGCGTAGAGCCGGTGCGCGCCGGTCGCCCGGTCGATCTCCCAGATCGCCGCCCGGTCCTTCTCCTCGTCGATGCCGTTCTCGGTGACGTTGCTGTTCGATCCGACACCGGCATAGAGCTTGGTCCCGTCGGGACTCGCGGTCAGACTCTTGGTCCAATGATGGTTGATGTGGCCCGCCGGCAGCTCCGTGAGCTTGACGCCGGGTTGCGTGATCGTCGTCGCGCCGGTCGTGTAGGGATAGCGCATCACCGCGTCGGTATCGGCGACGTAGAGGTCGTTGCCGACCAGCACCATCCCGAAGGGTGAGTTCTGCTTGTCGAGGAGGACGGAGCGCTGTTCCGGCACGCCGTCGCCGTCCGCGTCCCGCAACAGCGTGATGCGCTGACCGGGCGTCTCGACGGAATGCGACTTCGCCTCCAGCCAGCCCATGATGATCTCCTTGGGCCGGTTGATCGGCGGCGTCGGGCCGCCGCTCTCCGCCACGAGGATGTCGCCGTTCGGCAGGACCAGGATCGAGCGCGGATTCTTCAGGCCGGTGGCGAGCGCCTTCACCTGGAGTCCCGGGGCGACCTGCGGCGTCTCCCCGTCCTTCCAGCCGACGGCGCTGGAGACGTGCATCGGCGGAAGCAGATACTGGTGCGGTTCGGGCAGGGGCGGGTTCGGCCCGACCTGGGTCTGCGGATCGATGGGATCCGGCCCGCAGGCGGAGAGCGGCAGCAGGAGCGCGGCGGCGAGGATCTGTCGACGGCGGGTCATGCCCGGTCTCCCATTCGTACGCTGACTCCGTGGCGGTGAACCAGGGCCGCCCCGCTCCACCCGGTGACCAGCAGGATCAGCACCACCGCGCTCGACAGGAGCAGCCCGGTGGGCACGACGGACGTGTAGGCGTCCCGGCTGTGCACGAAGACATTGACGATGCTGAGCCCCAGCGCCACGGCATTGCCGGCGGCGTGGATCCAGGCGGTCCGGAGTTGCCGGATGCGGCGGTCGCCGAAGAAATCGACCAGACCGGCGAGCACCGCCAGGGCCGAAACGATCAGCCCGACGCTCAGGAGCCAGGCGGAAAAATTCGCCCACTGCATGTTGGCGGTGAGCCAGTAGGCGATGTCGGTCACCCAGGTCCCGAGGAAACACACGATCGGGATCGGGACCAGCATCGCGTGGATCGGGTGTCCGGCGACCTGGGCGGTCGCGTGCGGAGGGGTCTGAACCAATCTGGGATCCTCGTCGCACGAACCGGCCGCGCGGTGTTTGATCTACCGTCGGTCTCCGCAATTGTTCCGGAACCGACACCCGGTCCGGGGCAAGCCCGGATCACGGACGCGTGTCGAACGCGGCTGCAGCCGTTTCAGGGCCCGGCGCGCCGGCATTCGCGGCGCGTGCTTGAGCACACCGAGAATCAGCGCGGCCTGCGGCACCGGGATCGGGTCGATCGCCAGGCCGACGCCGCTCGAATGCCCCGAACGCCGCTGCGCTCCGAACCCCCGGCCTACCACGTTTCGAGGATGCCGAATCCTTACGAACCGTCAGAACGTTATTGCCGGCATCACTATTGCCCAAATGCCCAGGCATCGCCATTTCTTGTCTCTAAACCGGACAAGCGGTGGATCGCAGTCCAGGATTGAGCCAATGGCGTCCGGAACACTTGTAAAGCCGCTCGATGTCGGGGGTCCGATCAGCCGCCGCGCTGCCGCGCTGGCCAACGCGAAGTGGTTCCGCGCCCTCGCCTGGCGGACCCTGCGGGACGGCGGCCCCCAGGCCGAACTCCGGGCCGCCAATGCACGGGCCGCGGCGCGTATCATCCTCAAGCAGGCCAAGCGGGAGGCGGTGGTCGCCAGCCTGGCACGCGCGGCGCTCGAAGGCCACGTCTGAGCCGACCTCTGCCCCATGGAGCAGAGGCGGTTCGGCGTCGCCGGCAATGCGCCGTTCCCACCCGCCGCGCGGGCAGGAACGGCGCGCATCGCTCAGCGCTTGAACTTGCCGTCGTACTTGAACTCGGGGGCGGCCTTCAGCTGATCCTTGCTGGCGCCGATGATCGCCTTCCACTTCTTCGCGTCGGCGTCGTAGCCGAGCGCGATCGAGGCGGGCGAGACCGCGACGTAGTGCTCGCCCATCCCGAGGAAGCCGCCGACCGAGACGATGTAGCCGACGAGCTTCTCGTGCTCGATCGCGAGATCCTTGATCTCGCCGACGGTGTTGTTCTGCGCATCCGTCACGTTGAGGCCGATCAGGTTGTAGCTGAGGACCGCGTCCTGGGGGACCGACTCGAACTTCGGCGCGACGGTCGCGGGCGCGTCCTTGGCGGCGAGGGCAGGTCCGGTCAGGGCAGCGGCGGCGAGGGCAGCGAGGACGAGGCGGCGCATCGAGACATCTCCAGAAACCCGAAATGGGTGGCTTGTAAGCCCGCAGCCGCCGCATCGTTCCGGCGCGGCACAGAAATGTTAACGCCCAACACATGGAACCTGTGCGCAGCGGCGCGGCACCGTACCGATTGGGGGCCAGGACAGTTCGGTGGTCGCGCCGGTCGTCGTCCCTGGCTGGCGCGCGCCACCCGTGTCACGCCGCCGGGCCTGACCGGGAGGGTTGCGTGGCGAGACGTTCGAGTCAGACGGTATCGGCGCAGCGCGGCACCGCGGGGCCCTGGATCGACGGGCTCATCGGCGTCGCCATCTTCAGCGCCTCGCTGGTGGCCACGCGCCTCGCGCTGACCGGGATGGACGCGCTGTTCCTCAGCGCGGCCCGGGCCGCCCTGGCAGGCCTCGCCGGGGCGGCCGCGCTCGCGGCCTTCCGCGAGAAACGGCCCCGCGGCGGCGACATGCCGGCGCTCGCCATCGTGGCCGCGGGGGTGGTGGTCGGCTTCCCGCTGCTCACGGCGCTCGCCCTGCGGACGGTCGGGGCCGCCCACGGCACGGTCTTCGTCGGGCTGCTGCCGCTCGCCACCGCATTGTTCGGGGCCCTCCGCTCGGGGGAGCGGCCGTCCCGGGCCTTCTGGCTGCTGTCGCTCTGCGGCGCGCTGGTCACCGTCGGCTTCGCCGCGCGGGGGCTCGACGGACCGCCGGGGCCCGGCGACGCCCTGATGCTCGCCGCGATCCTGGTCTGCGGCCTCGGCTATGCCGAGGGTGGCGTCCTGGCCCGGCGGCTCGGCGGCTGGCAGGTGATCGCCTGGGCCACGGTCCTGTCGCTGCCTGTGAGCCTGCCGCTGGCCCTGATCCTGAGCCCGGCCGAGCCCGCGGCGATCCCGATGCCGGCCTGGGCGGGCCTCGCCTACGTGGCGCTGTTCAGCATGCTGATCGGGTTCGTGTTCTGGTACCGGGCGCTGGCCCGGGGCGGGATCGCCGCGATCGGCCAGCTCCAGCTGCTGCAGCCGTTCCTCGGCCTCGGCGTCGCCGCCCTCGTGCTGGGCGAGCGGATCGAACCCGCGATGATCGGCGCCGCCGCGGCGGTCGCGCTCTGCGTGGCGCTGGCGCGGCGGTTCGCCTGACGGGACGTCGGGCCGCCCTCAGCCCGACTTGGCCACGACCTCGATGTCCCGGTCCAGCCCGCTCTCGACCTTGAACTCGCGGGTGTAGACCTGCCCGTCATGGCGGGCGATCAGCACGTAGTCGCCCTCGGCCAGGGTCACCTGCGGGAACGCCCCGATCGCCTCGCGGATCGTGTCGCCGCCGGGCGTCAGGACGGAGAATGCCGTGCCGGCGAAGGCCTCCGCCCCGGGCGCCGCCACGAGCTTGAGGGTCACCGTGGCGGCACGGTGGTTGAGGGTCGCCTCCGTGACCTTGCCGTTCTCGACCCGGAGGTCGGCGCGCTGGATGGCGTTCGACTCCCCGTAGGTCGACACCACGTGGTAGGTGCCTTCGGGCAGCCGCAGCAATTCGCCGGCCTTGATGCCCGCGCGCACGAGCCGGCCCTCGGAATTGGTCCCCACCGGCACGAAGACCGAGAACGACAGCTCGGCGGGGGCGATCTTCTGGTCGCCGACGGCGCCCGACAGCTTCAGGGCGCCGGCCGCGACGCGCAGGGTGTCGGTGATCGGCTGGCCCGCCATGACGATCCGCTTCGACGCGCTGGCGAAGCCGTAGGTCACGGTGGCGACGTAGGAACCGGACGCGAGGGTGAAGTGCGGCTCCGCCTCGGTCGAGCGTGCCACGATCGACGGCCGGGTGCCGTCGCCGCGATCCTCGTAGATCCGCCATGAGAGGCCCTGGCGCAGCGCGACCCCGGGTCCCGACAGGAGCGCCGACAGGGACAGCGGCGCCTCCGGCTCGATGGCCGGGAGGGCGGGCGGCAGGTCCGGGGTCGTGATCGACGGGGAGGGCAGGGGACCGCCGAGGCGATTCTGAAGGGGATCCTGCGCGCGCGCGGGCGTGAGACCGGCTCCCGTCACGAGAATCGCCAACATCGTCGCGGCAAGCCTCGTGCCCATCGATCGGCCCCTCTCCCATCTGCCCCGCGGCGCACCGGACGGGGTTCCGTCGGCGGATCGCCCGCCGCCTGTGCCTCCGGACCATGGCGACGGCAAGGCCGCCCTTCCAACGGGGACCCGCGCATGCCACATCCCGGCCGGGACGCGATACCGGGACGGAGCCCATGACCGCCACCCTCGATCTCCTGAAGACCCGCCGCTCGGTGCCGCCGCCGCTGCTGGACGAGCCCGGCCCGGACCGGGTGCAGCTCGAGACGATCCTTGCGGCGGCCTCCCGCGTGCCCGATCACGGCAAGCTGGCGCCCTGGCGCTTCCTCGTGATCGCCGGCGCGGCGCGGGACCGGGTCGGCGCACTCATCGCCGACGCCTTCGCGGCGGACAATCCGGATGCCGCCCCCGAGCGCCTGGCGCAGGAGCGGGCCCGGCTGACCCATGCCCCCCTCGTCGTCGCGGTGGTGTCGCGCGCCGCGCCGCACGTGAAGATCCCCGAATGGGAGCAGGTGCTCTCCGCGGGGGCCGCCACCATGAACCTCGTGATCGCAGCCAACGCGGCCGGCTTCGCCACCTCCTGGCTGACGGAGTGGTTCGCCTACGACCGCCGCGTCCTCGACGCGCTGGGCCTGGCCCCCTGGGAGAAGCTCGCGGGCTTCGTCCATATCGGCCAAGCCCGCGAGGTGCCCGCCGATCGCCCGCGGCCGGCGCTGGACGAGGTCGTCACCTACCTCTGAGCCCGCGCGTGCCGGGATCCTTCGCGCTCCAGCGCGGCGTGGGATTGGCTGAAGGAGGTATTCCCGCCGGAGAAGCGGGGCCACCAACGCTGCGCCTCTCCCGCCCTTCGCTGTGGGCTACCGGATTCCCGAATCTCGGCCGGGGCCTGCTCTCCTCCCCCCTGCGGGGAGGAGCCGGAGGTGGGGGTCGTACAGAATCGAGCGTCCTGGTGCCTTCTGCACCACCCCCACCCCTGACCCTCCCCGCAAGGGGGAGGGGAAAGCATTTTCTCCTCAAGGCGTTGGCGTTACGTATGGACGGGGCAATCCGGTAGCTACAGCGGGCGCTTGGCGGGTCTCCGCGGCAGGTTCTCGCCAGCGGCGGACGTGACAGCGCTGCCGCCGGAGAGGCGCAACCATCGTCGCCTTGCGGGATCGATCCGGCGATCGGACTCCATCGCGCAGCGTTCGATCGCGATCATGCGTTAAGGACGGTCTGCGTCGCTGCCGGCCGGTCCACGCTGGGCCGGCAGCGCTTTGGAGAGGCCGCCCGTGCATTACGATCTCGACGTCCCGCGGGAGGCGCGCGCGCTTCCGCACAACCCGCTCAAGGCGATCGTCGCGCCCCGGCCGATCGGCTGGATCAGCGCCATGAGCCGCGACGGCAAGCTCAACCTCGCGCCCTACTCGTTCTTCAATGCCGTGGCCGACAACATGGTCGCGTTCTCGTCCTCGGGCCGCAAGGACGCCATGACCTTCGCCGAGGAGGGCAAGGAATTCGTCTGCAACCTCGCCACCTGGGACCTGCGCGACGGGATGAACGATTCCTCGGCGCCGCTGCCGCGCGGGGAGAGCGAATTCGCCTTCGCCAACCTCGCCACCGCCCCGTCGCACAAGGTGCGCCCGCCCCGGGTCGCGGCCTCGCCGGCCGCCCTCGAATGCCGGTGGCTGCAGACCGTCCCGCTGGTGCCGCTCGACGGCGGCGAGGCCGAGAACTTCCTGGTCATCGGCCAGGTGGTCTCGATCTATGTCGACGCGGCCTACGTGAAGGACGGGATGGTCGATACCGGCGCGATGCACCCGATCATGCGCGGCGGATACTTCGACTACTTTCAGGCGACGGCGGACACGCGGTTCCAGATGCGCCGGCCGAAGGGGGCGGGCGAGTTCTCGGGATCCTGAAACCGGACTTGTTCCGTCACGGGCGATTGAGGACTTGTTTACCATAGCGGGCGCAGGTTCCAGCTGTCTTCAGCCCCTGCGCGCGCCCGGATGTTCCTGTTCACCACGCCGTCCAGCCCTCCGGAGAGCCCGCCGCCCCAGGCGCGGGCGATGCCGGGGACGGCCGCCACCGCGCCGGTGGTCCAGGCGATCCGCGACGGGGCGATGGCGAGCGGGGTCGGCTTCGACTACCTGCTCGCCACGGCCCGGCGGGAATCCGCCCTCGACCCCGCCGCCAAGGCCGGCACCTCCTCGGCAACCGGGCTGTTCCAGTTCATTGAGCAAACCTGGCTCGGCGTCATGAAGAATGCCGGGCCGAAGCTCGGCCTTCAGGTGCAGGCCGACGCCATCACCCGGCAGGCGGACGGCACCTACGCGGTGGCCGATGCGGGACAGAAGCAGGCGATCCTCGACCTGCGCCGCGATCCAAAAGTCTCGGCGACGCTCGCCGGTGCCCTGACCCAGCAGAACGCCGAGGCGTTGTCCGGGGCGCTCGGCCGGGAGCCGACCCCGGGCGACCTCTACGCAGCGCATGTCCTCGGCGCCAAGGGCGCCGCCGCCCTGATCTCGACCGCGCGCGCCTTTCCCGCCCGCGCCGCCGCCCTCGACCTGCCCGAGGCGGCCGCCGCCAACCGCGCGCTGTTCTACGACCGCACGGGCCGGCCGCGGAGCGCCGCCGAACTCTACGCCAGCCTCGCGGCGGCCGCGCAGGGGGCCGCGGCCACCGATCTCACCGCCCTGCGCCAGGACGGCGCCGCGGCGCCGCAGGCGGTCTCGGCCTATGCGAGCGTCGCGACGGGCTTCGGCGGCACCAGCGACCTGCGCAGCCTGTTCCAGACCGATCAGCGCGGGGCCGTCACGGATGCCGCGGCGCGGCTCTGGCAGGAGCGCAATGCGGCGCAGCCGGCCGGCCATGCCGCGCCGACCTACTTCCCGCGCTCCGCGTCGGAGCCCCCGCCGGCCGCCTCCGTTCCGGAGCCGGTCACGACGGGCGCGCTCGCCGCACCCGCGGCGACGCCGCCCGGCAGCGCCCTCGTCAACCCGCCGCTGCCGCCGCAGCGCCCGGCGGAACTCGCCGCGGCGCGTCCCGCGACCGGCGCCAGGAACAGCCTGTTCGCACCCCGGAGCGGTCCATGATCATCCGCGAGTTCCTAGCCTGGACGCAGAACGCCTCCGCCAGCCAGCGCGCCGAGGCCACCGCGGTCCTGACGCGGGCCTATCTCTACGGCAATCTCGCCGCGGACCAGGCCTGGGAGGCCAAGACCGCGCTGCTCAGCCTCCTGGACGACCCGTCGCCGCTGGTCCGCCGGGCCCTGGCCGAGGCCTGCGCGTCCTCCGCGCGCACGCCCCGCCCCCTGGTGGTCGCGCTGTCCTGCGACGTGCCCGAGGTCGCCCGGCTGGTGCTGGCACGCTCGCCGGTGCTGACCGACGCCGACCTCGTGGACGCGGCCGCGCTCGGCGACGAGACGACGCGTGCGGTCATCGCCGCCCGCCATCACCTGTCGCACGCGGTCTCGGGGGCGCTGGCCGAGATCGGCGCGCTCGACACGCTGGTGGCGCTCGCCCGCAACCCGACGGCGAAGATCACCGCGGGCCGCATGCTGCGCATGATCGAGCGCAGCGGTGCGGAGGCGCCGCTCCGCGAAGCGCTGCTGGCCCGGGCCGACCTGCCTCCGGAGGTGCGCCACGCGATCGGCCTCGCGGTGGCGCAGGCCCTGTCCGGCTTCGTCACCCACCGGGGCTGGCTCGGCGGCGAGCGCTGCGACCGGCTGCGCCGGGAGGCCGGCGAGCGCGTGGCCCTCGACGCCTGCGCGGGTTCCGGGGCGGCCGGCGTCGCCCGGCTCGTCGCGCATCTGCGCACGACCCACCAGCTCACCGCCGGCCTGATCCTCCGCGCCGTGCTGTCCGGGCGGACCGACTTCACCCTCGCGGCCCTGGCCGACCTGTCCGGCCAGGACCATGCCGGCGTCGCCCGGGCCCTGCGCGATCCCCGGAGCTTCGCCGACCTGCACCAGCGGGCCGGCCTCCCGGACGCGCTGCTGCCGGCGATGCAGGCCGCCCTCGCGGCCTGGCAGGACGTGGCCCGCCGGGGGACGCCCGTCCGCGGGGCCGGCCTGTCCCGGCGGATCATCGAATGCGCCATCGGCGCCTGCGACAGCCTGCCGGGCGCGGACATGCAGCCGGTCCTCGTTCTCCTCAACCGCTACGAGGCCGAGGCCGCCCGCGACGAGGCCCGGGAGGCCGCCCGGGCGATCGCGGCCGAGGCGGCGGCGCGCGAGACCGCGCGCCGCAACGCCCAGGTGGCGGACGCCGCCTGGCGCGCCGCCTTGGCGAGCCAGAGCCGGACCGCCTTCGCACCGCCGGCCGAGGCCGCCGAGACCGGTGCCGTCGCGAATGCCGAACCGCACAACCCCGTCGGGGCGATCCTGGACGCGCTGCCGGAGCAGATCCTGGCCTGGTACCGGACCGAGGAGCCGGCGGTGGACCCGGCGACTCAGGCCGCGACGGAGGTGGTTCTGGATAGCCTGGGCGACAGCCTGCTGGATCAGTTCCGCATCAGCCGCGGCCTCGATGCCTCCCCGGCGGATGGACGCGAGCCGGACAAGGTTGTCCGGGTCGCCGCCTGATCGGACCGCCGCCGGCGGCCCCGCCGCCGGTGCCCGCGACCCGCTGTCGAGCCGCTACTCGGCCGCCCTGTGTGCCACGCCGTCCGCCGCGTCCGCGAAGCCGTAGCGGTCGATGCTGTCCTCCAGGCGCAGGGCGGCGTTGATCAGCGCCATGTGGGAGAAGCCCTGCGGGGTGTTTCCGCGCTGCTCCCCGGTGACCGGGTCGATCTCCTCGGCAAACAGCCCGACATCGTTGCCCCGGGCGATCAGCCGCTCGAAGACCGCCTTGGCCTCGGCGGTCCGGCCGTCGAGGGCGAGGCAGCCGACCCGCCAGAACGCGCAGGCCGTGAACGTGCCCTCGTCGCCCGTCAGCCCGTCATCCATGCGGTAGCGGTAGATCAGGTCGCCGACGCCGAGTTCCCGCTCCACGGCGGCCAGCGTCGCGCGCATCCGCGGATCCTTCGGATCCAGGGCCCCGAACAGGGCGACACGCAGGACCGCGGCGTCGAGATGGTGCGACTCGTAGGCGCCGACATAGGCCCGCTTCTCGGCGTTCCAGCCCCGGTCGAGATACTCCGCCCGGACCTCGGCGGCGACGCGCTCCCATTCCCGGATCTTCGCCTCGGGGACTCCCGAAATGTTGCGGGCGATCCGGGCCGCGTCCGTGAGCGCCACCCAGATCATCGCCTTGGAATGGAGCTGCTGGCGCGGCCCCGTGCGCAGCTCCCAGATGCCGTTGTCCGCGTCGTGCCGGTGGCGGATCGCGCGGGCGGTGAGGTTGTCGAGCACCTCCGGCAGGCGGTCGTTGACCTTCTCCGGCGGATCGTAATCCACGGCCTCCAGGAAGACGCAGAGCGCCCGCAGCAGCTCGCCGTAGATGTCGTGCTGATCCTGGTCCTCGGCGAGGTTGCCGATCACCACCGGCCGCACGCCGTTCCAGCCGGCGAGGTGGTCGAGTTCCTCCTCCGGCGGGATGTCGTCGGCGACGCCGTACATCAGCCGCGTCTCACGCCCATAGGTGCCGTCGCGCTCCCGCAGGAAGCGCAGGAACTCGGAGGCCTCGCGCACGTAGCCGAGCATCACGAAGGCCGTGACGGTGAACGCGGCGTCGCGCATCCAGGTGAACCGGTAATCGTAGTTGCGGTCCCCCGGCACGGCCTCCGGCAGCCCCGCGGTCGCCGCCGCCACGATGCCGCCGGAGGGCGAGTAGGTCAGCAGCTTCAGGCACAGCGCCGAGCGCATCACCGCGTCGCGATAGGCGCCGCGATAGGTGCTGCGGGCGCTCCAGCGGCGCCAGTAATCCTCGGTCAGATCGAGGCGGCGCTGGGCGCCGGCGTGATCGTCGATGGCGGCGTCCTCCCGGTCCTCCCCGTGGGTGAGGACCAGGTAGGCGGTCTCGCCCTCGGATAGCTGGAACCGGATCTCGGCCTCGTCCCCGATCAGCGTCGGCCGCGGATGCGCGTTGACCCGCAGCCGGCAATCGCCGGCCTCGAACAGCACGGAGGGGCCCTCGACGATGGGCGTGCACGGGCGGCGCGCGTAGTCGAAGGTCGGGCGCACCCGGAATGCCCCGGTCACCGTCCCGGTCACGCAGGTGAGCAGCCGGATCAGCCGGCTCTCACCCTCGCCGTCCGGGCCCTCGTCCGGTTCCGGGCTCGGGGGGTTCACCGGCATCACGTCGACGAGGCGCGCCTGCCCGGTCCTGGTGGTGAAGCTCGTCTCGAGGATGTTGGTTTCGGGCAGGTAGCGGCGCGCCGTCCCGGTGAGCCCGTCGAACGCGACGCTGCAGGCGCCGCCTGTCTCGTCGTCGAGGAGCTTCACGAACAGGGCCGGCGAATCGTGGCGCGGCCAGCACAGCCAGTCGATCGAACCGTCGCGGGCGATCAGCGCGCAGGAATGGGTGTCGCCGATGAGGGCGTAGTCGCTGATGGGCTTTGACACGGGGGGTTCCGGATGGCGGCCTCACCCGTCACACCGGGCGAACGCTGATCCGTGAGGTAGCCAGGCCGCGCCGGGCGGGGAGTCCGGCTCGACGATTCGCCGCAGGGCGGCCAGATCCCGGAGCAGATCCGCGGGAAACACGCGCTTACAAATTGGTTTCGCCAGACACCTTCGAATAATCGTCGGTTCGGGGCATGATGGCCCGATGATGCAGGCTGAATCGCACACAGACTCCGTCGCGACGACGACACCGTCGACACCCCACATCCTCGTCGTAGAGGACGATCGGGAGATCTCGACCCTGATCGCGCGCTATCTGCGCGGCAACGATTGCCGCGTGACGCTCGCGGGCGACGGGACCGACATGGACCATGCGCTGGCGGAATCGCGCATCGATCTGATCGTCCTGGACCTGATGCTCCCGGGGGAGGATGGGCTCAGCCTGTGCCGGCGCCTGCGGGATTCGTCGCAGATCCCGATTCTGATCCTGACGGCGAAGTCCGAGGATGTCGACCGGATCCTCGGGTTGGAACTCGGCGCCGACGATTACCTGGCCAAGCCGTTCAACCCGCGGGAGCTGCTCGCCCGCATCCGCGCGATCCTGCGCCGGGTCGCCGCCGAGGCGCCCGACACCGACGAGCGCCGCCGCCTGCATTTCTCCGGCTGGACCCTCGACGTCTCCCTGCGGCAGGTGCTGTCGCCCGAGGGCGCGCGCATCGCCATCACCGGGGCGGAGTTCGACCTCCTCCACGCCCTCTGCCTGCGGCCCGGACGGGTCCTGTCGCGCGACCAGCTCCTGGATCTGACCCAGGGCCGCGCCGCCGGCCCGTTCGAGCGCAGCATCGACGTGCTGATCTCGCGCATCCGCCAGAAGATCGAGCGCGATACCCGCAACCCCGAATTCATCCGGACGATCCGCTCGGGCGGCTACCTGTTCACGCCGGAGGTCACGCGCTCATGAGCGTGCTGCGGCGGCTGCGCGCCCGGATGCGACCGGCGACCATCGCGGGCCAGATCGCGCTGCTCGTCGTGGCCGGCATCGCGGTGGCGCATGTGGTGGCGACCGCCGCGTTCCTGCTGCTGCACGAATCCCAGAACCCGGACACCCTGCCGGGGGTCGCGGCCAGCCGCCTCGGGACGCTGGCGCGGCTCCTCGACGTGGTCGATCCGGCCGCCCGGCCGGCTCTGCTCGCCAGCGGCCGCAGCCTGCCGCTGATCCATGTCGAGGCCTGGGACGGGGAGGCGCCGCCCGGCGCCAAGCCGGTCCCGGATCTTCCGGTCATCCACCGGCTCCGGAACGGGGCCGGGCGTCCGGTGCAGATCATCGACCTGTCCGCCGGCGACACCGACGCGGAGAAGGCGGACGGACGGCTGCATGTCGGAATCGTCACGGCCGGCGGCGCGATGCTGCAGGCGACGCTGCCGAACGATCCGCTCCGGGCGCCGAAGCAGGGCGCCCTGATCTTCACCGTCGTGTTCCTGGCGCTGACCCTGGCGCTGCTCTGCGTCTGGGCGACCCGGGCGCTCACGGCGCCGCTGAAGCGGCTCGCCGGCGCCGCGGAGGCCTTCGGAACCCGGGACGATCACGTGGCCCTGCCGGAGGCGGGCCCGCGCGAGGTGCTCGCCGTCTCCCGGGCGCTCGACCGGATGCGGTCGCGGGTGCGCCGGCTGATCGACGACCGCACGCAGATGCTCGCGGCGATCAGCCACGACCTGCGCACGCCGATCACCCGGCTGCGCCTCCGCGCCGAATTCATCGAGGACGACCACGCCCGGGCCGCCACACTGCGCGATTTGGACCAGATGAACGGCCTGGTCGAGGCGGCCCTGTCCTTCGTGCGCGACGGTCAGGCCCGGGACGCGAGCAGCTTCACCCTGGTCGATCTCGCCTCGGTCGTGCAGACGGTCTGCGACGATTTCTCGGATTTCGGCGCGCCGGTGCGCGTCGGCAAAAGCCGCCACGTCCTCGTCCAGGGGCGCCCCGAGGAATTGCAGCGGGCGGTGACGAACCTCGTGGACAACGCCGTGAAGTACGGCGGCCGGGCGGAGGTCCACATGGAATCCTCCGAGCGCGGGGTCCGTATCTGCGTGCTCGACCCCGGCCCGGGGATCCCGGAGGCCGAGCGGGAGGCGATGCTGCAGCCCTTCGTCCGCGGCGACCGGGCCCGCAACCTCAACGAGGCGCGGGGTTTCGGCCTCGGCCTGTCGATCGTTCAGGCCATCGTCGAGGCGCATAACGGCCGGTTGATTCTGGAGAACGGCCGCGCGGGCGGCCTCAGCGCCGTGATCGAGCTGCCCCTGGCCGCCCAGATCTTCGCGGGGCAGGCGGCGCAGAAGGCCGCCCCGGTTCCCGCCGAGGCGGCCTGACGCCACCCGCCGCCGAAACCCGGCGGCCGCCTGTCGGAAGCCGGTCCGAGCCCCCGATCCGATGCCGCCGAACCGGGGTCCGCTTCGGCGGCGCGTGCCCTAAGCCGCCCGGATGTTGCGCAGGAACTGCGCGACCTCGCCGCGGAGCTGCTCCGCGCGCGCCGCCAGGGCGTCCGAGGCCTGCGCCACCGATGCGGCGGCCTCCCCGGCATCGTCCGCGACCCGGGCGACCTCCGCGATATCGGCGGTCATCAGGCCGGTGCCGGTGGAGGCTTGCCCCATGCTGCGGACGATGTCCTGCGTCGTGGCGCCCTGCTGGTCCACGGCGGCGGCGATGCCGGTCGAGACCTGATTCATGGCCTCGATCTGCGAGGCGACGCCCTGGATCGCCCCGACGGCGTCGCCGGTGACGGTCTGGATCGACGCCACCTGCCGGCCGATCTCCTCCGTGGCGCGGCTCGTCTGGGGGGCCAGTTCCTTGACCTCTGCGGCCACCACCGCGAAGCCCCTTCCGGCCTCGCCGGCCCTGGCCGCCTCGATCGTCGCGTTGAGCGCCAGCAGGTTCGTCTGTCCGGCGATCGTCGAGACCATCCCGACCACGTCGCCGATCCGGGTCGCGGCGGCGGCGAGATCGGTCATCGTCTGCTCGGCCCGCCGGGCCTCGCCAACCGCATTGGCCGACATGCCGGTCGCCTGCTCGACCTGCCGGCCGATCTCCCGCACGGTCGCACCGAGTTCCTCGGCGGCGGCGGCGGCGGCGACGGCGTTGACGTTGTCGGATGTCTGCCGCGCCGCGCTGGCGACGCTGGTCGAGCGCTCGGAGGTCCCGGCGACCGCGACCCGCATGGCGCCGGACGCGTCCTGGAGCGACGACACGGCCCCCGTCAGGCCCTCGGCGATCCCGCCCACCGAGCGCTCGAACCCGTCGGCGAGGTCCCGCAGCATGGTGCGCCGGTTCTGTTCCTCGCGCAGGCGCACGGCCTCCGTCGTTTGCAACTGCTGCGCGGCATCCTCCAGGGACATGTCGCGGATCGTCACCACGGCGCGGGCGATGTCGCCGATCTCGTCCCGGCGCCGGATCCCGGCCACGTCCGTGAGTGGCTGACGGTCGGCGAGCGCCTTCAGGGCGCGGGTGAGGGCGCCCAGCGGCGCCACGATCGAGCGCGCGAGCAGCAGGCCGAGCGCCGCCGTCGCGGCCAGGATGCACAGACCGGTCAGGATCAGGATGCGCGAGAGCGCCCGGACCGACGCAATCGCTTCGGCCTCGGTCTGCTCCGCCACCACAGTCCAGGGCGCCCCCAGCACGCTGAGCGCGGAGGCCGCTGCCATGTGCGGTCCGTCCGCGGCCGGGAAGGTGAGGCTGCCCTCCGCCTTGATCCGATCGGGGGCGATCCCGAGCAGCGTGACGGCGCCTCCGGCCTTCACCGTGGGGTTCAGCGGCGGATCGCTGCGCAGGAGCCCGTCCCCACCCGCCGCGAAGACCTGTCCGGTCTCGCCCAGGCCGGTCCGTTTGGCCAGCGTCTGATCGAACACCGCCGGGGTGACCCGCATGATGACGGTGCCGATCCGCTCCGCCGCCTGCGCGGTCCCCATGGCGACATTGGCGCGCTTGGTCATGGCGCGACCGATGAAGGCGGCCGGAACGCCATCGACCGGATAGGCGGCGAAATCCTCGAACAGGACCGTGCCCGGATCGGCCGTTTCGAGGCGCTTGAGGAGGCGGGCGAGACCGGTCTGCGCCAGATCCGGATCGGCGACCGACTTGGCGAAATCCGCGCCCTTCGTTGTGGTGTAGACGATCCGGCCGTTCTGATCCACGAACATGAGGTCCGCGTAGCCGGCCTGGGCGACGAGCTTGCGTGCCACGTCCTGCACCTTGACGTGCCGGCGCGCGTACATCGCGCTCAGGCCGGTGCCGTCGAGGGCGACCCGCGCCTCGACCGTCTGCGGCGCGCGGAACGCCTCGATGACGGCCGCCACCTCGGGCTTGGCGGGATCCAGGGTCTCGATCAGGTCGGGAAAGTTCGACACGATCTGCGGATGCGCCGCGACCGCCAGGAAGTCGGCCTGCATCCGATCCGCCACCAGCTCGATGCCGTCCCGGCGGGCCGCGGCGGCCAGTTGCAGGCGGTCCTGGGCCGCGCTCATCAGCCCGGACCGGGCCGTGTACCAGCTGAATCCGCCCATTGCGGTGGCGCTGAGCAGCGCCAGGCCGACGGTCATCGCGGGGAGACGCACGCTCAAACGGGACAGAAGCGTCATGGCAACCTTGAATAGTCTTAGATAGAGAAGCTCTGCTGCCTTCCCACAATAATCCTAATTTTCTGTGACACCATTGTCGGGCGCCGGCCACCATGAAACAATGCAGCCTGTTGAATTTCAAATAAAGATGCCTATAGATGCGATTAACCGGCGTTTTTTACTCGGAGCAAGGGTTGTAATTACTCAGCTAAACATGATGTTATGTATCAGGACTACGATGTTTAGACATCGGCGCGGGAAGCCGCGACAGGCCCCCTCTCCCGGGCGGGAGAGGGTTGGGGTGAGGGATCAGGTCGATCCGGAGAGGTCGCATTCCTCACCCTGTCCCTCTCCCGCCCGGGAGGGGGGACCCGCGCCTTCGTCCTGCACCCGTGGAGCCCCCGGCTCGCCCTGTGAAGCCGCAAGCCCACGAGGGGAAGGGGAAACACGCTGCTCTTTCGCTCCGTTACCGTCATGGATCGCGCTCCCCGCACCCAGCCCAAACACCTTGAGAGGGCAGGGCGCGGACCTTCTGAAACCGGCACTTTCCAACCCAGGATTCCGCCTCGCACAATCATTCTTCGAGCGTCGGTCGATCAGAGGCTTGCGGATCGGCGAAGGCGCCGCGTCGGCCTGTGGCGGCGGCCCGCCACCTGCTAGAGCGGCGGGGACGCGCGGACGTCCGAGCGACCGGTGGAGACGGGATGACCAGCGAGACAAGCCCCCACGCGGGGCACCGCATCGCGCTGATCGGCGCGCCGATCGAGGTCGGAACCAGCGAGCCCGGCGCCCTGATGGGCCCGGCAGCCCTGCGCACCGCCGGCCTCGTCCGCGCCCTGTCCGACCTCGGCCATGCGGTCACCGACCACGGCGACGTCGTCCCCGATGGTCCGGTCGGGGGGCGCGGCCTCGCCGCCGTGGCGGCCTGGACGCGTGCCCTGTCCCGCGCGGTCGAAGATGCCCTCGCTGCGGGCGCGGTGCCCCTCACCGTCGGCGGCGATCACAGTCTCTCGCTCGGATCGATCGACGGCGTCATGCGCCACGCCGCCCGTGAGCGCCGGCCGCTCTTCGTGCTCTGGCTGGATGCCCACGCCGACTTCAACACCCTGGAGACCTCCCCGTCCGGCAACGTCCATGGCATGCCGCTGGCGGCCCTGTGCGGGGAGCCCGGCTTCCCGCGCCTGTTCGCCGAGCCGGCTCCGCCGCCGCTCGCCCCGACCGATGTCCACCTGTTCGGCCTGCGCTCCATCGATGCCGGGGAGCGCGCCCTGGTGGCGGCCCGGCGGGTCGGGGTCACGGACATGCGCACCATCGACGAGTTCGGGGTCGTCGCCCCCCTGCGGCGGATCCTCGAACACGTCGCCGCCCGGCGCGCCCATCTGCACGTCAGTTTCGACATCGACTTCCTCGACCCGTCCCTCGCCCCGGGGGTCGGCACGACGGTTCCGGGGGGCGCCACCTTCCGGGAAGCGCATCTGATCATGGAGATGCTGCACGATTCCGGCCTCGTGCGCTCGCTGGACATCGTCGAGCTCAATCCCTTCCTCGACGAGCGCGGGCGCAGCGCCCGGGTGCTGGTCGAGCTGGCGGCGAGCCTGTTCGGCCGACGCATCCTCGACCGGCCGACGCTGCCGGCCGAAGCGACGCCGGGCGACGCGGCCGAACGCGGGTGATGGACGGCCGCATCCCGGACCCGCAGGAACTCGACCCGGCCGCCGCCATGCCGCCGGCGCGGCAGCGCTCCGACGGCCGCGTCCGGCTGCGCGCCGGGCCGGCCCGCACGGGCGGGGCGACGCGGATCATCGACCTGGCGGAATCGGGGCCGTCGCGCCTGCGCTTCCCGCGGGGGCCGGGGGCGCTCGAAGCCGTCCTCGTCAACACGGCCGGCGGCGTGGCGTGCGGCGACGCCTTCTCGGTGGCCCTGGAGCTCGATCCGGCGGCCGATCTCGTCCTCACCACGACGGCGGCCGAGAAGATCTACCGCTCCGACGGGCCGGTGAGCCGCATCGAGAACCGCCTGAGCCTGGGCGCGGGTGCGCGGCTCGCCTGGCTGCCCCAGGAGACGATCCTGTTCGACCGCGCCCGGGTGCGGCGGCGCTTCGAAGCCGATCTCGCCGCGGGCGCGGGCCTGCTGGCCGTGGAGATCGTCGCCTTCGGCCGTGCCGCCCGGGGCGAGCGGATCACCGCCGGGCTGTTCGCGGATGCGTGGCGCGTGCGCCGGGCCGGTCGCCTTATCTATGCCGACAGCATCGCGCTGGACGGTCCGATCAGCGATCTCCTGGCCCGACCGGCGATCGGCGGCGGCGGGCGCGCCTGCGCGACTCTGCTCGACGTCTCGGACGGTGCGGAAGCGCGCCTGGAGGAGGCGCGCGTCCTCCTGGCGGAGGCCGCCGCCCCCGGGATCGAGGCGGCGGCGAGCGCCTGGAACGGGCACCTCGTGGTCCGTGCCCTGGCGGGCGGAATCGGCCCCCTGCGCCGTCTCGCCGCCCGGTTCCTCGCCGGCTATCGCGGCCTGCCGATGCCGCGGGTCTGGCAGAGCTGAAGCGTTCCGGCGATCCGTGTCGTCACGGCCGTTGCCTGCGGCCGCCGACCTCTGCTAGAGACGCGCACCCGGAGCTGTCCGCCAAGCTCCGCGCGGCGCACAGGCGCCGTCGAGAAGGCCTCGTGGCGGAGTGGTTACGCAGAGGACTGCAAATCCTTGCACCCCGGTTCGATTCCGGGCGAGGCCTCCAACATTCCTTTCACCGATATCGCGCGCGGGCCGCCGGCCCTACGCGCCGTGGACCTGCACCATGTAGGTCTCGATCGCCTGCTGCAGGCTGTGCGTCCCGGTATTGACCCGCGCGGCGGTGCCCCGGACCTGACCGGCCTGGTCCTCGTTGGACGCGGCCGCGGCCCGGACGCCGGAGATGCTCTCGGACACCTTGCGGGCATCCGCGGCGGCGTTGAAGATGGCCCGCGCGATCTCCTGGCTGGCGCTGCCCTGTTGATCGGTCGCCTCCGCCACCTCGGAGGCGATCAGGCTCATGCGGGCGATCGTCTGGCCGATCGCCGCGATGGCACCGACCGTCCGGTCGGCGGCGCCCTGAATCGATCCGACCTGACCGGTGATGCGGTCGGTGGCGAGGGCGGTCTGGCCCGCGAGCGCCTTGACCTCCGCGGCCACCACGGCGAAGCCGCGGCCCGCGACGCCCGCGCGGGCCGCCTCGATCGTGGCGTTGAGCGCCAGGAGGTTGGTCTGTTCGGCGACGTCGCGGATCAGGGTCACGACCGCTCCGATCTCCTCCGCGGCTTGCGACAGCGTGCGGACGGTCTCCTCCAGACCCCGCGTGTCGGTCAGGGCCGAGGACGCGATCTCGCTGGTGTCCCGGACTCGCGCCTCGATCTCGCGGGCCGTGGCCGAGAGTTCCTCGGCGGCGCTGGCGATGCTGTCGACGATGCCCGCCGTCTGGCTCGAGGCGCCCGCCACGACGGTGGCCTGAACCGCCATGTCACCGGCATTGCCCGAGAGCGTGTCGGCCGCCGACATCATCGCCTCGGCCGAGCCGGCGAGGTCGGCGACCGCGCGCTGCGTCTCGACCTCGAACTCGTGCGTCGCCACCGCGAGCTTCTCGGCGCGGACCCGGTCGCGGTCGCGCCGGACCTGGGCCTCCCCATCGAGGTCGCGCTTCTGGATCAGGGCCCTCTGGAACGCCGCGATGGCCCCGGCCATCTCGCCGATCTCGTCGCGACGATGCGTGAACGGGATCGGGCGACCGAGATCGTTGGCCGCCAGCGTGGTCATGCAGCCCTTGAGCCGATTCAGCGGTTGGCGGACCTGGGTGAAGATGATCCAGATCGCGGTGAGCAGTCCCAGGGCGAGGGACACGGCCGGCACGACGATCAGCGTGATCCGCGCCGTTCGCCGGTCGGCGGCATCCGCGGCCCGGCGGGTGTTGAGGCGGTTCAGCACCTCGCGTCCGAGCGCGGCGATCTCCGCGACCATGTGCTCCCTGTTCTTCACGGTCGACTCGTCCGTCGCCTGGATCAGGGCGGCCTTGGGCGAGACCGTGAGACCCAGCTCGGCCGTGTCGTTCTGATAGGCGACGAACTCCTTGACGAAGAGATCGAACCGGCGGCGCCGGTCCTCGGGGAGCTGGTCCTCCATCGCGGCCAGGAACGGGACGCGCACCTCCTCCACGGTCGCCAGAGCCTCGTGCAGCGCGGACAGGCGCGACCGGGCCTCCGTCACGTCCTCCGCTGTGAACAGCGCCGTCGCCTGCACCACGGCGTGCTCGATCGCCTGGCCGAGCGCGCCGGCCTGCAACCCGGCGTTCCAGATCTTGTCGGTGGCCGCCGCACGCTCCTGTTCCCAGTTGGATTGGCGCACGGCGAAGATCGCGATGCCGATGGCGACGAGGGCCAGCAGCCCGATGACCGTGAAGAGCTTGAAACCGAGGGAAATGCGCATCGAGGCGGCGCCGCTTTCGAGGAGGGCTGAGAGGAACCCGCTATACCGCAGCAAGCATTGCCGTACAGTCAAATATAGCCGGCAAATATGCAAAAAGGGTACTTGGTTTTTATAGCAGATCTAGCCGGAAGGTTATTCCTGTTTCGGGCCCGCGCTCACAAATACCCGGACAAATCGGAACGACTTTGCTGTGTCGTAGCCTCGGCAATGCGCGCGCAATCATGGCGACGCTTCGCGGTTCGGTCCGGCGGGCGGGTCGAGGAGGCCGGGGCCCGTGCCGGACACCGCGACGGGCCGCGATGGGCGCCGAAGTTCAGCGCTGCGCACGCCCGAGCAACGCGCCGGTCCGATCGGCGCGCGGCAACGGCAGCGCGGCGACGATCTCCCGCCGCAGGTCATCGCACTGCGCCTCGATCAGATCGGGGAGGATATCGGACGCCTCCTCGTCGAGGGCCGCGATCAGCCGCGGACCGCCGGCCGCCCACGCGAAGACGACGCGGACTTCCCGTTCGGCGTAGGGATCCTGGGGATCGAGGCAACGATGGGTCAGCATGGTCACGGCGGCGACGGGCCGGTCGGACCGGCGGGGCCGGTCCCGTAGGACCGCGCCATGACGCGCCGATGACCCGATGAGGCCGCCCCGTTCCGCCGCACCATCCGCGCAACCGGCAGGCCGCGCGGCGCCGCGCCGTGTTGCCGAATGGCCTCGCCCGGCGCGTCATGCACCCTTCGCATCGGGCCCATGATGGGGGGATCCCCCCGGGCGGCCACGGATCGCCTCCGAGGCCCTTGCGTCCGGCGGTGCCGGTGTGTAGAGACGCGGCCGTGATCCCCGATAGCTCAGTTGGTAGAGCAGGCGACTGTTAATCGCCTTGTCGCAGGTTCGAGTCCTGCTCGGGGAGCCATCCAATCATCATCGTCTGGGGGCGTCCACGCCGGTGACGGGTTTCCCGTCCTGTGCGCGATCGGCCACCGGCCAGATCGGTGGCCGCCCGGATGAGGGCGGCGAGTTCGTGATCGTCCAGGATTCGTTCGCCCAGCCGGATGAGGCCGGACGTCTCGCGCCGCCGATCGCCCGGGCTTGCGCGCCGCGCCGGTCCGGCCCATCCGTGCCGTCGTCTCACGATGCCTGGATCCGCGATGACTCCCACCGGAACGCCCCCGCGCAGCCTCACCGCCATCGTGCTCGCGGCCGGAAAGGGCACGCGGATGCGCTCGGACCTGCCGAAGGTGCTGCACCGGATCGCCGGGCGCAGCATGCTCGGCCACGTCCTCGCCGCCGTACAGGCGGCCGGCGCCGGCCGGATCGCCGTCGTAGCCGAGCCCGGCCGCGACGACGTGGCCGCCGAGATCGCGAGGGCGGCCCCCGGCGCGCAGGTCTTCCCGCAGGCCGAGCGGCTGGGGACCGCCCACGCCGTGCTGGCCGCCCGGGCGGTGCTGACCGATCCGGACGACGACGTGGTCATCGCGTTCGGCGACACGCCGCTCATCACCGCCGAGACCTTTTTGCGCCTGCGCGCGCCCCTGGCCGACGGCGCGGCCGTCGCCGTGCTGGCCTTCGAGAGCGCGACGCCGGCGGGATACGGTCGCGTTCTCACCGCCGGGAGCCGCGTCCTGGCGATCCGCGAGGAGAAGGATGCGAGCCCGGCCGAGCGGGCCGTGACCCTGTGCAATGCCGGCCTGATGGCGCTCGCCGGGCGGCACGCTCTGGCCCTGCTCACCCGGATCGGCAACGACAATGCCGCGGGGGAGTATTACCTCCCGGACGCCGTGGCGCTCGCGGTGGCGGACGGGCTGCCGGTCACCACCGTGCCGGTGGACGAGGCGGAGGCGCAGGGTGTCAACGACCGGGTGCAGCTCGGCGTCGCCGAGGCGGCGATCCAGGCCCGCCTGCGCCGCGCCGCCATGCTGGGCGGGGCCACCCTGGTCGCCCCCGAGACGGTGTTCCTCAGCTACGACACGGTCCTCGGGCGCGACGTGGTCGTGGAACCCAACGTCGTGTTCGGGCCGGGGGTGCGGGTCGGCGACGGCTGCACGGTCCGGGCCTTCGCGCACCTCACCGAGACCGAGATGGCGTCGAGCGTGACGATCGGCCCGTTCGTGCGGCTGCGCGGGCACGCGGTGCTGGAGACCGGCGCGGAACTCGGCAACTTCGTCGAACTGAAGAACACCCGGATGGGGGCGGGCGCCAAGGCCGCGCATCTCACCTATCTCGGGGACGCGGAGATCGGCGCGAAGGCCAATATCGGCGCCGGCACGATCACCTGCAATTACGATGGCGTGCTCAAGCACCGGACAACGATCGGCGCCAGCGCGTTCATCGGCTCGAACTCGGCCCTGGTCGCCCCGGTCACCGTGGGGGAGGGGGCCTACGTCGCCTCCGGCTCCGTGATCATCGACGACGTCCCGGCCGACGCCATGGCGGTCGCCCGCGGCCGGCAGGCGGTGAAGCCCGGCTGGGCCAAGCTGAAGCGCGCCGCGTTGCTGGCCGAGAAGGCTTTGCGCAAGAAGGCGTGACGCGCCGCGGTCTCCGGCCCCTGCCGTACTGGCCGGGGCTGGCCCTGCGCGGCTCGGATCCGGTACAAGCCACCCTTGGACGCGCCCTGCGCGGAGCGGCCCGGACCTTGCGCGCAGGGCCTCCCGGGCGTCGGAGCGAGAGACAATCCCATGTGCGGCATCGTCGGCATCGTCGGGCGCGACGCGGTGGCGGGTCAGGTGATCGAGGCCCTGCGGCGTCTCGAATACCGCGGCTACGATTCCGCCGGCATCGCCACTCTGGAGCACGGGCGGCTGGAGCGGCGCCGGGCATCCGGCAAGCTCGTCAACCTGGAGAACCGGCTGGAGCGCGAACCGCTCACCGGCACGATCGGCATCGGCCACACCCGCTGGGCCACCCACGGGCGCCCCAACGAGACCAACGCCCATCCGCACGCCACCCGGCGGCTGGCGGTGGTGCACAACGGCATCATCGAGAATTTTCGCGAGCTGAAGCAGGAGCTGGAGGCCGACGGCATCGTCTTCGAGACCGAGACCGACACCGAGGTCGTCGCCCAGCTCGTCAGCCGCAACATGGACCGGCAGATGGGGCCCGTCGAGGCGGTGGCCGCCGCCCTGCCGCGCCTGCGCGGCGCCTTCGCCCTGGGCTTCCTGTTCGCCGGCGAGGAGAACCTTCTGATCGGCGCCCGCCACGGCGCCCCGCTCGCGGTCGGCTTCGGCCAGGGCGAGACCTATCTCGGCTCCGACGCCCTGGCGCTGGCCCCCTTCACGGATGCCATCACCTACCTCGACGAGGGCGACTGGGCGATCCTGACCCGGGACGGCGCCGAGATCCGCGACCAGGCCGGCGCCCACGTCGAGCGCCCGCGCCAAAAAATCGCCACGCAGGCCTACCGGATCGACAAGGGCGAGTACCGCCACTTCATGGCCAAGGAGATCCACGAGCAGCCCGAGGTGGTGGGCCGCACGCTCGCCCATTACGTCGACCTGGCGCAGGGGCGGGTGATGCTGCCCGAGGCGCTGCCCTTCGACTTCGCCAAGCTCAGCCGCGTCTATATTACGGCCTGCGGCACCGCCTTCTATGCCGGTCTCGTCGCGCGCTACTGGTTCGAGCAGGTGGCGCGCCTGCCGGTGGAGATCGACGTCGCCTCCGAGGCCCGCTACCGCGAGGCGCCCCTGGAGAAGGACGGGTTGACGCTGGTCATCTCGCAATCGGGCGAGACCGCCGACACGCTCGCCTCCCTGCGCTACGCGAAGAGCCAGGGCCAGCACACGCTCTGCGTGGTCAACGTCCCGACCTCGACCATCGCGCGGGAATCCTCCGTGGTGATGCCGACCCTGGCCGGACCGGAGATCGGCGTCGCCTCCACGAAGGCGTTCTCGTGCCAGCTCACCGTGCTGCTCTGCCTGGCGATCGCGGCCGGCCGGGCGCGCGGCACCCTCGACGCGGCCGGCGAGCGGCGCCTCGTCGACGCGCTGATCAAGGCGCCGGGCCTGATGGCCGAGGCGCTGTCCCACGAGCCGGAGATCGAGGGCCTCGCCCGGGAGATCGCGAAGGCGCGGGACGTCCTCTATCTCGGCCGGGGCACCAGCTACCCGATGGCGCTGGAGGGCGCGCTGAAGCTCAAGGAGATCAGCTACATCCACGCGGAGGGCTACGCGGCGGGCGAGCTGAAGCACGGGCCGATCGCCCTGATCGACGAGAGCGTTCCCGTGATCGTGATCGCGCCCCACGACGCGGTGTTCGAGAAGACCGTCTCGAACATGCAGGAGGTGGCCGCCCGCGGCGGGCGGATCGTGCTGATCGGCGACGCCAAGGGTGCGGCCGAGCACGGGCTCGACACCCTCGCGACCTTCACCATGCCGGCGGTCGACGCCACCGTGGCGCCGATCGTGTACGCGGTGCCGATCCAGCTGCTCGCCTACCACACGGCGGTGTTCATGGGGAAAGACGTCGACCAGCCGCGGAATCTGGCCAAGTCTGTCACCGTGGAGTAGCCGCGCCGGCCGGGCGCGGCGCCGTCCTTGCGTGCGGCCCGATCCCGCAGGAAACGGTATGCGCAGCCCATGACCGAAACCGACTCCGACGCCCTCCGCTGGCTCGACGGGCAGGAGGGCGCGATGCTGGCCCTGCTGGAGGAGCTGGTGAACATCGATTCCGGCTCCTACGACAAGGCCGGGGTCGATGCCGTCGGCGCCCGCATCGCGGACTTCCTCGCCGGCCACGGCATCCCGGTCACCACGGTCCCGGTGGAGGGTTTTGGCGACGCGCTGCGGGCCCAGGTCGCCGGTTCCGGGGGCGGGAACCGTCCGGTCGTGCTCATGGGCCACCGCGACACCGTCTTCCCGAAGGGCGAGGCCGCGCAGCGGCCGTTCCGGATCGCCGCGGGGCGCGCCTACGGGCCGGGGGTCGCCGACATGAAGGCGGGCCTCGTGATGAACGCCTTCGTGCTCGCGGCCTACCACCGGGCGGGCGGTGCGCGGGTGCCGCTCACCGGCCTGTTCACCAGCGACGAGGAGATCGGTTCCCCGGCCTGCCGGCCGATCATCGAGGAGACCGCCCGCGGCGCCCGGGCCGTGCTGAATTCCGAGCCGGGGCGGCCGACCGGCAACGTCGTCACCGGCCGCAAGGGCGGCGTGTTCATGCATCTGGAGGTGCTGGGCAAGGCCGCCCATTCCGGCGGCAATTACGCGGACGGACGGAGCGCCATCCTGGCGCTGGCCCACAAGACCGTCGCGCTCCACGCGATCACCGACCTCGACAGGGGGACGACGGTGAATGTCGGGCTGGTCTCCGGCGGCCAGTCGGTGAACACCGTCGCGCCCCGGGCGACCTGCGAGATCGACCTGCGCTACGTCACCCCGCCCGACCGGGAGGCGGCGATGGACCGGATCGCCGCCATCGTGGCGGATGCCACGGTGCCGGGAACGACCGCGCACCTGACCGTCAAGGGCGCGTTCCTTCCACTCGTCCAGGACGCGGCCTCCCGGGCGCTGTACGAGACCTACGCTGGCGTGAGCGCGGGGCAGGGCCATCCCGTCGCGGGCGAATTCGCCGGGGGCTGCGCCGATTCCGGATTCACCGCCAGCGTCGGCTGCCCGACCCTCTGCGCGGTCGGCCCGGTGGGCGGCAAGGCCCACTCGCCCGAGGAGTACCTGGAGGTGGCGAGCCTCGTCCCCCGCGCGCGGGCGATGGCGCAGACCATCGCGGCGCTGGCGGAGGGCTGAGGGAATCTGAACTCACGGGGCGATGCTCCGGCCCTTCGAACCCTCGCGGGTCTTCGCCGATCCTCTGTCGCCGCCCGCGCGAGACCCGCTCAGACGCGCAGGGCCGCCGCGAGGCGCAGCAGGAAACCGTCGAGGGCGGATTTGTCGATCCAGCGCAGCACCGCCACGAGATCGCGGTCCGGATCGCACCAGATCACGTTATTGCCAGCGCCGAGAGCGCTGAACGACGTGGCCGGCAAATGCGGCTTCGCGGTCGCGCCCCGGTTGAGCCACCAGAGATAGCCGTAGCTGTCGAGGGTCGGCGACGGGGTCAGCATGGCGCGGATCCAGCGCTCCGACAGCAGCCGCCGACCGTTCCAGGCGCCGCCGCGGTTGATGAGCAGACCGAAGCGGGCATGATCGTCGGCGCCGATGAACAGGCCGCCGCCCCAATGTCCGCCCCCCGGCACCGACTGGATCCGCGCGCCGTCGACCGTGACCCAGCTGGTGTCGTAGCCATGCCACGCCCAGTCGCGGGAGGCGCCGATCGGATCCAGGATCCGCTCGCGCAGCACCTCCGGCAGGGGGCGGCCGAAGCGTCGCATCAGGCAATAGGACAGCAGGTTCACCCGCACGTCGTTGTACTCGTAATAGGTGCCCGGCGGGTTCGGCGCGCGCCGCTGGCCCTTGCGGCTATTGTCCGCCCCCGGACCGATCTGCCGGAAATGGTCGACCTGATCGGACTTGCCGAACAACGTTCCCTGCCACTCGCTCGATTGCTGCAGCAGGTGGCGCCACGTGATCGCCCCGTTATGCGGCCCCTCGAGACACGGGTCGGGCACGCTGTCCCGCACCGGCGCGTCCACGTCGGGGATCAACCCGTCATCGTGGGCGAGGCCCGCCAGCACCGCCAGGTAGCTCTTGGCGATGGAGAAGGTCATGTCCGGCCGGCCCGTATCGCCCCAGGCGGCGACGCGGCGTCCGTCCTTGAGGATCACGCCCGCCGGACCGCCCCGCGGGCGCACCGGCCCGACGATGTCGCTCCACGGTCCGGTCTCGTTCCACTCGACGATCCCGACGTAGCGCCCGTCCGGGTAGAACAGGCTGCGGGGCCACGCGCTCTCGTTCGCCGCGGCATACGCCACCGCCTCCGCGAGGCGGGCGGGATCGAACCCGGCCTCACCGGGATCGACGGTCTCCCAGGGATCCGCGGGCCAGGACGGTGTCGTCGATGATGCCAATGTCTGCCTCACACAGGGTCTGAGTCGATGAGCGGGACGCATCGCTTGTCAGGCTCGTTCCAGACGTCCCGCTCCGCCGTGGCGCGCTCGGGAAGCCCCCGGCGACCGAGCCCTTCGCCACCCAGCCGAGACGGGAAGCAGAATGCGCGCCGCGCCATGCCGGCGGGAAACGGGCCCCGCTCCAGCGCCACGGCGCCGGACCCGCACCCCGGCGCGGCCACGGCCTTGAAAGGCTCGAAGTGATCGTGAAGATCGCTGCATATTCCTATATTGACGGAGCAGAAATCGTTTTATTAGACAATTATACACTGCGATAATAACAATAAAAATCACCAATAAACGCATCGATGCGTGTTCATCGACAGTTATTCAGTTTAAAAATCAGATTTCTCTGCCAAAAAAATCTACCCAAAAAATCCCTTCGGCCATAAACTGTCGGTTTAGTCCTGTCGGTGGATCGTCACCGCAAGCCGATAGGCTGATTCAGATCTCCCGACGATGAAGGACGTGGCGGGCGAGCATGGCGGCGGCAATCGATTCAGGATCCGGGGAAGGCCCTGCGCGCGCCCGGCATCGGACGGCTTTCGGCGTGCTCGGAAGCGCCGTCGCCCTCGTCGTACCGCTGATGCTCCTCGCCGCCCCCCGATCGGACGTCGTGGCCCTCGTGCGCGGACCGGGATCTGACGCCGCCGACCTCGCCCGCCTGGTCGCCGAAGCGGGCGGGGCAATCGTGAATGTCGGCGGCCGGCCAGATATCCTGATCGCCCGCTCGGACAGCGACGGCTTCGTCGGACGCCTCTACGCGGCGGGGGCTTGGCTCGTCCTCGACGGACGCCTCGCCGACGGCTGCGGACGACAGGGCGCCGCGCTCACCCCTCGAGACGACACCAACACCGGACATTCCACGCGATGAACCATCTCGACGCCCTCCGGCGCAGCTTCGGCCGCACGCTCATCGCGACCCTGTGGGCGCATGTGCCGATCGTTGCGGGCGCCGAAGTCGCCCTGACCGGCGGGCTGCCGGCGCCGGGCCCGATCGCGGCCGTGGTGATCCTGGCCGGGACCGCGACCCTGCTGTGGCGCCGCGACCCGATCGGCCAAGCCACGCGCATCGTCAGCGGCCTCGCCCTGATCGGCATGGCGGCCGTGTTCCTGACCGTCTTCACCGGTCATCCCTGGCAGATCGATCTGCACATGTACTTCTTCGCCTGCCTGGCCGTGCTCGTCGGCTGGTGCGACTGGCGCGTGATCCTGGCGGCGACACTGGCCACCGCGGTCCATCATCTCGCCCTGGATCTGGCGATTCCGGCGCTGGTCTTCCCGGACGCCGCCAGCGACCTCGGGCGCGTCGCGCTGCACGCGGCGATCGTGGTGACGGAGGCCGCCATCCTGATCTGGGTCTGCCGGATGACGGTCCGGTCGTTCGAGGCCCTCGGCCGATCCGAGAAGGAGGCGCAGGCCCAGCTTGCCCGCGCCAGCGTTCTGGAGCGCGAGAACGCGGACGCGCATAGCTCCCTCGATGCGGCCCGGCGGAGCACCACCGAGCAGCTGGCCCAGACCTTCGAGACGACCGTCGGCGGCATTCTGGCTCACGTCTCGACGGCGGCGACGAGCCTGCGCAGGGCTGCCGCCGACATGTCCGCGACGGCTTCGGACTCCGCACGCCGGTCGTCGGAGGTGGCCTCTGCGGCCGGGGACGCGGCGCAGACGGCCGAGACCGCGGCCGCGGCCATGGCGCAGCTCGGCGCCTCGCTGGGTGAGATCGAGCGGCAGGTGAGCGGATCCGCAGAGCTCGCCAACGTCACCGCCGCCGAGGCGGCGGACGCGGTCCCCCTGGTCCAGGAACTGAGCGCGGCCGCCGAGCGGATCGGCGACGTGGTGGCGTTGATCTCGACGGTGGCCGCCCAGACCAACCTGCTGGCCTTGAACGCCACGATCGAGGCCGCCCGGGCCGGCACGGCGGGCCGGGGCTTCGCGGTCGTCGCCGCCGAGGTGAAGGAACTGGCCAGTCAGACCGACAAGGCCACAGAGGATATCGGCCAGCAGGTCGGGCGGATCCAGACCTCCACGCATCGGGCGGTCACGGCGGTGAACGCGATCACGGTCCGCATCCGCGACATGAATGCGCTCGCCACGCAAATCACCGCATCCGTCCGCGACCAGGGTGCCGCCGCCGAGCGGATCGTCCGCAGCGTCGCCGAGGCGGCGAGCGGCACCGGCGCCGTCAGCTCCACCGTCGCGGCGGTCGCCGTGACCGTCGAGGCGACCGGAGCGACCGCGAACGGCGTCCTGGCCTCCGCCTCCGAACTGTCGGCCGAGTTCGAGACCCTCGGGCAGGAGGTCGGCCGCTTCCTGGCCTCGGTCCGCGCGGCCTGAGCAGCCCTGGACCGGGGCGGCTCAGCCGCCTCTGTGCGGCGGGTCGGGGACGCGGTCGAACGGCACGCCGTCGTACCCCTCCAGCCAAGCGGTCCGGGGTTCGGAATTCGCCGGATACGGACAGGCGTCCCTGGGACGGCCGCGCGCCCGGGCATGGGCCCCCTCGCTGATCGGATCCGGCGACGGGTCGTGGAGCGGCGTCTGGCTCATGACCGGACAACGTGCCGGCCCGGGCGCAGTTCAGCCGAGGGGCCGTTCGGCCGCACCGCCGCGTCTCAACACGAGGGCGACCCAGCCCTCGATCAGGCCCCGGCGCACCAGCGCGAAACCCTGCAGACGGTAGGCCGAGAGCACGCCCGGAACGTCGCGCTCGATCAGCCCGGACAGGACCAGCACGCCGCCGGGCGCGACCACCCGCGTCAGCGACGGGGCGAGGAGCCGCAGCGGCCGCGCCAGGATGTTGGCGAAGACCAGATCGAAGTGGCGGGGCCGGGACGCGAGCCGGTGGCGCACCCCGGGGCCGTGATAGAGCTTGAGATAGGGGCCGAGGCCGTTGGCCCGGGCATTCTCCCGCGCCGTGTGCACCGCCTCCGCGTCGAGGTCGCCGGCCACCACGGGCTGCCGGAGCGCCTTGGCGGCCGCGAAGGCGAGGATCCCGGTGCCCGTGCCGACATCCAGGACGCGGGCCGGCCGCCGCCGCTTCAGCACGTCGACCAGCGCCCGGAGGCAGCCCAGAGTCGTGCCGTGATGACCGGTGCCGAAGGCCAACGCCGCCTCGATCTCGATGGGCAGGTCGTTGGCGCGCACCGCATCGCGGTCATGCGCGCCGTGGACGAGGAACCGCCCGGCCCGGACCGGCTTCAGCCCCTCGAGCGAGGCCCGGACCCAGTCCTGCTGTTCGATGGTGCGGAACTCCGCGGTGTCGGCTGCAGCGCCGATCACGGGCCGGATCAGCGCGCGGACGTAATCCTCGTCGGGCGCATCGGCGAAGTAGGCCTCCAGCCGCCACGTGCACCCGTCCGCATCCTCGAACGCCGCCACGGCGGTCTCGGTGGGATCGAACATCTCCCCCAGCAGATCGGTCATCGCCCGCGCCGAGCGCTCGTCGGTCAGCAGGCGCAGGACGTGGGACGGGCGGTGGGGCGGAAGGCCTTCGAGCATGGTGCCGGGCTGTAACGCCCGGGCGCGCGACATCACAGGGGGCAAGGGGCGGCCGACGCGAAAAAATCCTCCCCGGGGCCGGAGCCGGGCGCGCGACCGGGCCAGGGCGCCCATTTGTTGCCGGTTGGACACAAGCCGAAATACTTGTCTTTCGAGCCAGCCAGATCAGTGTTCGGGGCCGCAGTCTGTGCTTAGTCAGTCTCGGCTTCCCGAAGCCCGAACCCTCAACTCGGGCGCGCCGTCCATTCCGCGGCGGCACGCCGGTTTTGACAGGCACCAGCGATCCATGACCTCGCCCCTCCTCATCAGCGTTGCCTTCGCGTTCGCGACCGCTGGAGCGGCTTGGCTCTGGGGGCTCCTGGTGGCGGTCGGCATGAACAGGCAGCCGGACGTCGGATCGACGGAAAAACCCGACCTCCGGACCTGGTGATCGGTCGCGTCCGGGATTCGCACGATCGGCCGCCCAGGAATGCGGCATGGTGTCTACGCGTTAACCACAGGTTCCGGCGAATCGCGCGGAACTCGCTGCGCAGCGCCACGTTTTTGCGGGCTTCGGCCGTGAATCACGATTGAGCAGGGTGCGTACCGCGTGACCAAGTCCAGGCGTTCCGGCCCCCGCGGGCCCGTGGTGGTCAACGAGGCGTCCGGACCGTCGCGGCCGCGCGACCGGCTCTTCGGCGCGCCGACGCCGGACGGCCCCCTGCCCGGCCACCTCCTCGTCCTCCTCAGCCGCCTGCACCGCGCGGAAGCCGCGCCGCCAGAGCCCCGTGAGACCCCGCACGGCTGAGACCGGGCGGAACACCCTCGAAAACAGGACACCGCCAGCCGGATGGGACGCGGCCGGGCGGACCTTGGCCGCGCGCGGCGACAACCCTATGATCCCCGTCATACCCGGCCGGATATAGCGGCCCGCGACAGGGAAGCTTAGATGCGCCTGAGCCGATGGATCCTGGCCGCGCTCGCGCTCGGCATGCTGGCGGTGCCCCCCGCATCCCGGCCGGCGCGTGCGGCGGAGCCCGTGGTGGTGTTCGCCGCGGCGAGCCTGAAGAATGCGCTGGACGACGCGGCGGCGGCCTGGACGAAAGAGTCCGGTAAGACGGCCCGGATCTCCTATGCGGGCTCGAACGCCCTCGCCAAGCAGATCGAGGCGGGGGCGCCGGCCGACCTGTTCATCTCGGCGGATCAGGCCTGGATGGATTACGTCGAGCGGGCCGGGCTCCTGAAGCCGGGCTCGCGGGTCGACCTCCTGCGCAACGCGCTGGTGCTGATCGCGCCGGGCCCCGAGAACGCCGGCTCCGATCCGCAGATCGCCCTGGCGCCCGATCTCGGGACGACGCTGCCGAAACTGCTCGGCGGCGGCAAGCTCGCCATGGCGACGATCGATGCCGTGCCGGCCGGCAAATACGGCAAGGCCGCCCTGGAGAAGCTCGGAGCCTGGGAGGCCGTGAAGGGTCAGGTGGCCCAGGCCGAGAATGTCCGCGCCGCCCTGCTGCTCGTCGCCCGCGGCGAGGCCCCCCTCGGCATCGTCTACGCCACGGACGCCGCCGCCGATTCGAGCGTCCACGTGCTGGCGACCTTTCCGGCCGACAGCCACCCGCCGATCGTCTACCCGGCTTCCGTCATCCGCGACTCGCACAATCCCGATGCCGCCGCCCTGCTGACCGCCCTGCGAAGCCCGGCCGCCCGGGGGGCCTTCGAGCGCCAGGGCTTCACGGTCGTCGAGCCGCCCAAAGCCGGCCCCTAGCGGCTCGGCCGCCGTGCTGGGTCTCACCCCGGAGGAATGGACCGCCGTCGCCCTGAGCCTGCGGGTCGCCACGGTGGCGACGCTGGCGAGCCTCGTCCCCGGCCTCGCGATCGCGTGGCTCCTGGCGCGGCGCCGGTTCCCCGGGCGGGCGCTCCTCGATGGTCTTGTCCATCTGCCGCTGATCCTGCCCCCGGTGGTGACCGGCTACCTCCTGCTGCTCGCCTTCGGCCGGCGGGGCCCGCTCGGCGGCGCGCTGGCGGAGATCGGGATCGTCCTCGCCTTCCGCTGGACGGGGGCGGCGCTGGCCTGCGCGGTGATGGGCTTCCCCCTGATGGTGCGGGCGATGCGGCTGTCGATCGAGGCTGTGGATCGCCGGCTGGAGCAGGCGGCCGGGACGCTGGGCGCCAGCCCGTTCACGGTGTTCCTCACGGTGACGCTGCCGCTGAGCCTGCCGGGCTGTATCGCGGGCGCCGTGCTGGCCTTCGCCAAAGCGATGGGCGAGTTCGGCGCCACCATCACCTTCGTGTCGAACATCCCGGGCGAGACCCAGACGCTGCCCTCGGCGATCTACACGCTCACCCAGGTTCCCGGCGGCGAGGGCCCGGCCCTGCGCCTCACCCTGGTGTCGATCGCCATATCGGTGACGGCCCTGCTGGTCTCCGAGTTCCTGGCGAACCGTGCCGGGCGGCGGCTGGGCGCGGGCTGACGCATGGCCGCCCCGGTCGCACCCCTCATCCCGGCGACGGCCGCTGGCCCGGTGACCCGGACCTCAGCCGGTATGGGCCGCGCCCGGCCCGGCGTAGGCGTAGGGGCCGCCCGCATCCAGCGCCCGCCGATAGGCCGGGCGGGCCTGGACGCGCCCGAGCCATGCCCGGACCTGCGGGCCGAGCCCGGTGCCCCGCGCCGCGAACGCCTCCAGCGGGAAGCTCATCATGATGTCGGCGGCGGTGAAATCCGCACCGCAGAGATACGGTCGGTCGGCGAGCTCCGCCTCCCAGAACGCCGCGTGCCGGCGCAGATCGGGGTCGACGAAGCCCCGCAGCACGGTGTCGGCGATCCGGCGGACCAGGGGACGCAGGAGCCACGGGCTGCCCGGCGCCAGGCGGGAGAAGATCAGCTTGAGGAGGAGCGGCGGCATCGCGGACCCCTCCGCGTAGTGCAGCCAGTAGACGTAGCGGGCGTGCGCATCCGTCCCCGGGGCCGGCACCAGCCCGCCCCCGGCCTTGGCGGTGAGATAGCTGACGATCGCACCCGTCTCGGCGACCACGATCCGGTCGTCGGTGATCACCGGCGACTTGCCCAGGGGATGGACGGCGACCAGTTCCGGAGGCGCCCGCAGGGTCTGCGGATCGCGCGCGTAGCGCTTCACCGTGTAGGCCAGGCCGAGTTCCTCCAGGAGCCAGAGGACGCGCTGCGAGCGGCTGTTCTCGAGATGGTGGACGGTGATCATCGGGGCTGTGTCCCGGCCGGCGCAGGCCCGCGCCGCGCTCGCTCTTACCCGAGTCGCACGCCGTGAGCATTCAGGTCGATGTCACCCTCCGCCGGGGAGCCTTCGCCCTCGACGCGGCCTTCGAGGCCGGGCCGGGGCTCACCGCCCTGTTCGGCCGCTCGGGCTCGGGGAAGACGACGCTGATCGACCTGATCGCCGGCCTCGCCCGGCCGGACCGCGGCCGGATCGTCGCCGACGGCGCGACCCTGGTCGATACGGCCGCCGGGCTGTTCCTCCCGCCCCACCGGCGGCGGATCGGCGTGGTGTTCCAGGATGCGCGGCTGTTCCCCCACCTCAGCGTGCGGACCAACCTCGAGTACGGCCGCCTCGTCGCCCGGCACCGGGCCGACCCGGCGACCTTCGCGGCGGTGACCGGCATGCTCGGCATCGGCCCTCTGCTCGACCGCCGGCCCGCCGGTCTCTCCGGGGGCGAGCGCCAGCGGATCGCCATCGGCCGGGCGCTCCTCGCGCGGCCGCGCCTCCTGCTGATGGACGAGCCCCTGGCGGCGCTGGACGAGGCCCGCAAGGCCGAGATCCTCCCCTATGTCGAGCGCCTGCGCGACGAGGCCGGGGTGCCGATCGTCTATGTCAGCCACGCGGTCTCGGAGGTGGCGCGGCTCGCCAACACGGTGGTGGTGCTCGAGGCGGGGCGCGTGGCCGCCGCCGGCCCGGCGGAGGCGATCCTGCGCCGGGCCGATCTCGTGCCGGTCCACGATGCCGAGGCCGGCGCCCTCCTTGACATGGTCGTGGCGGCGACCGATCCGGCAACCGGCCTCACCTGCCTGACCGGCGCGGCCGGGCGCCTGCTGGTGCCGGGGCTGATGCGCCCGGCCGGGACGCGCCTGCGGGTGCGGATCCCCGCCCGCGACGTGCTGGTCGCCACCATCCGTCCCCAGGGCCTCAGCGCCCGCAACGTCCTGGCCGGACGGATCTCCGGGATGGTCCCGTCGGGCGCGGAGACGTCCGTGGAGATCGATTGCAACGGCGCGCATCTGGTGGCGCGCTTGACCGTGGCCGCGGTCCGGGACCTCGGGCTCGCGGTCGGGCAACCGGTCCACGCGATCGTCAAGAGCGCCGCCTTCGACCCGGCGGGCATCGGCCTGCTGCGTCCCGCGGTGGCGATCTGACGCCGCAGCCGGCCGGTCTCCGTGGGCAGTTGGGACGGCGCTACCCGATCTGGGTCAGCAGCGTGAACGCGCCGAAGACCAGCACGGCGCCGACCGACGCGGCCAGGAGGATGAGGGCGGCGCGCGATTCCCGTACTTCCGGCGACATGGGCCTCCCCGTCTCGATGCTGGCTGTGCGCGATACCGCGAGCCGGAGATTCGCACCGATGTCGCCCCCTGTCGACATCGGTCGGGGCGCGTCCGCATATGGCTTGGCCGATCCGGCGCCGGTTTTGACCGGCTCGGGCGGATGTGCCGAACGGTTCGCCGGCCTGTTCCGCCGGCGGGTCGGAACGCCCCCGGCCGACTTCCGCGACCGTCGCCGCCCGTCCTGATCCCGGACGGAGATCGCTTGACGCACGCCACCCGATAGGCGCCTCTGTACCGATCGGTACAAATTCGAGAGCCCGCGCCATGTCGGACCGCCCGCCCGTCCCGCCCTTCACCGCCGAGACCGCCGCCCAGAAAGCCCGCATGGCGGAGGATGCCTGGAACGGGCGCGATCCGGAGCGCGTCTCGCTGGCCTACACGCCGGACAGCGTGTGGCGGAACCGCAGCGAATTCCTGACGGGGCGCCCGGCGATCGTCGCCTTCCTCCAGCGCAAATGGGCGCGGGAGCTCGAGTACCGGCTGATCAAGGAAATCTGGACCTTCGGCGGGGACCGGATCGCGGTGCGCTTCGCCTACGAGTGGCACGATGCGGCCGGGCAATGGTTCCGCTCCTACGGCAACGAGAACTGGCAGTTCGATGCGCAGGGGCTGATGCGCCGCCGGATCGCCAGCATCAACGATCTGGCGATCCCCGAAGCCGACCGGAAATTCCACTGGCCCCTGGGCCGGCGGCCCGACGATCATCCCGGCCTGAGCGATCTCGACCTCTGACAGCCATGCGGGCCGAGATCCTTCCGGCCCTCGCCGAGGCGTTCCGCCAGCACGGCTACGAGGGGGCGAGCCTGTCGCGGATCACGCAGGCGACCGGCCTGGGCAAGGGCAGCCTCTACCGCCTCTTCCCGGGCGGGAAGGACGAGATGGCCGCCTGCGTGCTCGACGCGATCGATGGCTGGTTCGAGTCCGAGATTTTCGCACCCCTGCGGCAGGGGGAGCCCCCCGGGGAGGCCGTGTCGGCGATGTTCGAGGCGGTGGAGCGCTACTTCCGGTCCGGACAGCGCGTCTGCCTGATCGGCGTCCTGGCGCTGGGCGCCGGCCGGGATCGGTTCGGCGCGGCGGTGCGGAGCTACTTCGCCCGGTGGATCGAGGCCCTGGCCGCGTCCCTGCGCCGCGCCGGGCATGGCGAATCCGCCAGCACGGCGCTGGCGGAGGAGGTCGTGGCGCAGATCCAGGGGGCGATCGTCCTGGCGCGGGCTCTGGACGATCCGGCGCTCTTCACCCGCAGGCTCGCCACGCTGCGGTCACGGATCGCGACCGCTTGAGGCGCGGGCTCAGGCGGCGGTGCGGCGCTCGACCATCCGGGCCAGGAAGGCGCTGCCCGTTGGGATGATCGAATCGTCGAAATTGTAGCCCGCATTGTGCAGGCCCGGACCGGGGCCGGCGCCGAGCCAGACATAGGCGCCGGGCACCACCCGGGTCATGTCGGCGAAATCCTCGCTGCCCATCTTCGGGACGACGTTCGCCTCGACCTTGTCGGCGCCGAGCAGTTCGGTCGCGACCTCGGCGGCGGCGGCGGCCTGCTCGGGGGCGTTCTCCAGGACCGAGAACACGTCCTGCAGATCGACCGTCACCTCGGCGCCGTAGGCCGCGGCGAAGCCCGCCGCGAGTTCCCGCATCCGCGTCCCGGCGAGCGCGCGGATCTCCGGGTCGAAGGTCCGGATCGTCCCGGCGAGGTGGGCCGTTTCCGGGATGACGTTGTAGGCGGAGCCCGCCTCGATCCGGGTGATCGACAGCACGATCGACTTCAGGGGGTCGGCGTTGCGCGAGACGATCGATTGCAGCGCCTGGGCGAGGCCGGTGGCGACCACGATCGGGTCGACGCCGCGATGGGGCTGGGCGGCGTGGGCGCCGGTGCCGCGGATGTGGATGTCGAAGAAATCGGCCGCCGCCATGATCGGTCCGGGACGCAGCTTGATCGTGCCCGCACCGCCGCCGGGCTGGTTGTGCAGCCCGTAGATCTCGTCGCAGGGGAACCGCTCGAACAGCCCGTCCTTCAGCATGGCCCGGGCGCCGCCCCGCCCTTCCTCCGCGGGCTGGAACACGAAGACCGCCGTGCCGTCGAAGTCGCGGGTCTCGGCGAGGTAGCGCGCGGCGCCGAGCAGCATCGTGGTGTGGCCGTCATGGCCGCAGGCGTGCATCTTGCCGGCATAGGTGGAGCGATAGGGGAGGTTGGTCTCCTCCTCGATCGGCAAGGCGTCCATGTCGGCGCGCAGGCCGATCCGCCGGCCGTTGTCGGTACGGCCCTTGAGCAGGCCGACCACCCCGGTGCCGCCGACGCCGCGATGCACCTCGCAGCCGAATGTCTCCAGCATGTCGGCGACGATGCCGGCGGTGCGCACCTCCTCGAAGCCGAGTTCGGGATGGGCGTGCAGGTCGCGGCGGAGCGCCGTCAGCGCGTCGGCATAGGTGTTGATGCGGTCGATCGGGCTCATGTGTCGGAACTCTCGGGGGACCTGTCGGGAGCGGACGTCTCGGGCGGCGCCGCGCCGCCGCAGGCACCGTCCCCGTCCGTGCGCCGGAACGGCGTCAGCGTGTCGAGGACGTCCACCGCCTCGGCGACGTGGGCACGCTCCCGCTGCAAGTAATCGGCCACCGCGCGGCGGAGCGCCGGGTCGGCGATGTCGTGGGCCGAGTGCATCAGCACCGGGCGATAGCCCCGGGCGAGCTTGTGCTCTCCCTGCGCCCCGGCCTCGACCCGCTTCAGGCCCCGGGCGATCGCGAAGTCGATCGCCTGATAGTAGCAGACCTCGAAATGCAGGAACGGATGGTCCTCGACGCAGCCCCAGTTGCGCCCGTAGAGCGCCGTGTCGCCGATCAGGTTGATGGCGCCGGCGATGTAGGCGCCGGACCGCTTGGCCATCACCAGCAGCACCCGGTCGGCCATGCGCTCCGAGAGCAGCGAGAAGAACCGGCGGTTCAGGTAGGGCCGCCCCCATTTCCGGGAGCCGGTATCCGTATAGAAGGCGTAGAACGCGTCCCAATGCGCCTCGGTGATGGCGGCGCCGGTGAGGTGCTCGACGGTGATGCCGGGGGCCAGCGCGTCGCGCCGTTCCTTGCGGATGTTCTTCCGTTTCCGCGAGGCGAGGGCGGCGAGGAAGTCGTCGAAGCCCGCGTAGCCGTCGTTCTCCCAATGGAACTGCTGGTCGGTGCGTTGCAGGAAGCCCGCCTCGCCGGCCCGGTCCCACTCGGCTTCCCGCATGAAGGTCACGTGGACCGAGGAGGCCTTGGTCTCGCCCCGCAGCGCCCGCAGGCCGGCGATCAGGCCGGCGGTGGCCTCGTCCGGATCGGCACCCGGGGCGATCAGGAAGCGCGGGCCGGTCACCGGCGTGAATGGCACGCTGACCTGGAGCTTCGGGTAGTACGACCCGCCGGCGCGCTCATAGGCGTCGGCCCAGCCGTGGTCGAACACGTATTCGCCCTGGCTGTGCGATTTCAGGTAGCAGGGCGCGACGCCGAGCCGCCGGCCGTCGCGCTCGATCGAGACGTGGAGCGGCAGCCACCCGGTCCGGCGCGAGACGCAGCCCGAATCCTCCAGCGCCGAGAGGAAGGCGTGCGAGACGAACGGGTTGTGGGTCTCGTCGCCGGCCGCCAGGGTCTCGGGGGAGAAGGCGCAGGCATCCCAATCCGCCGCGCCGATCTCCTTCAATCCGGGAAGCGCGCGCACGGTGAGCGCGGCGGTCTCCGGCATCGGCCCGGGTGCTTGCTTCATGGCACCTAGTCTAGTCCGACCCGGAGGAGGGGCAAGCGGGCGGATGCGCGCGGCAGCGCGGGAAGCCTTTCAGCGGGGCCCTGTCCGAAACTGCGGCGTCAGCCGCAGGTCCATCCGGAGCGCGCCAACACGGACGCGATCGGGGACCCGACGGGGCAGGGCCGGTCGGCTCACGGCACGAACCCCTCGAACACCATCTGGTCCGCGTGCGCGCCCGCGCGGGCGCGCTGGTCCTCGGTCCTCACGGTCCAGGCCATGACCGGGATCCGCCCGAGCAGCCGGCAGAGATAGGTCGGCGCACAGGGCAGGTCGTCCACCCGCCAGGACAGGAAGTCGGGCCGGGTCTCGGCGAAGTGCAGCAGGTTGGACAGGGCCAGGCGGTCGCTCGGCGGCAGCGCCGCGTAGACCGGATCGTCCTGGGTCGTCTCCGCCACGATGCCTCGGGGGATCGTGGCCGGACACAGGGGGCGTAGGCCTGCCACCACCTGCGGGTCGAAGGATTTCAGCGCCACCGGGCCCTCATAGGCGGCGGCGACCTGTGCGGCGCGGGTCGCGAGCCGCAGGTCGCCGTCGTAGCGCGACTTCACCTCGATCACCACCGGCACCGCCCCGGCCACCGCCGCCAGGAAGGCCGGCAGGGTCGGGATCGTCTCCGCGGTCCCGGCGACGGCGAGCGTCCCGAGTTCGGCCGCCGAGCGCTCCGCCACCGCCTCGCGCGCCTCCGTGAGCCGGCCCAGGGCGGCGTCGTGGAACACCATCGCCTCGCCGTCGGCGCTCAGCTGCACGTCGCACTCGATCGCGAACCCGCCGGCGATCGCGGCGCGGGCGGCCGCCAGGGTGTTCTCCGGCCGGCCCGCCCCCCGGTCGTGCAACCCGCGATGGGCGATCGGCCGCGCGGTCAGCCAGTCGGGGGCGGCCACGCTAGCGGACCTCGAACATCGCCTCGACCTCGACGGCGGCGTCGAGGGGGAGTTCCGCGACGCCGACGGTGGAGCGGGCATGGCGCCCACGGTCGCCGAGCAGCGCGACCATCAAGTCGGAGGCACCGTTCATCACGCCCGCGACCGCCGAGAAGCCCGGGGCCGCGTTGATGAAGCCGCCGAGCCGCACGCATTGGACCAGGGCGCGGTCGAGGTCGCCCACCGCCGCCTCGAGCTGGGCGAGGACGTTCAGGGCGCAGAGCCGGGCGGCCGCCTTGCCGGCCTCCGGGGAGACGCCGCCGCCGACCTTGCCCGTGTGCTCGGCCGCGATGGTGCCGTCCGCGCCGAAGCAGACCTGGCCGGAGATCACCACGAGGTTGCCGGTGCGCACGAACGGCACGTAGTTGGCCACCGGCGCCGCCGCCTTCGGCAGGGCGAGGTCCAGCGTTTCCAGGCGTTCCTTGACCGTGCTCATCGGACCTTCCCTCGATTCCCGCGAATCCGTGCCCGTCAGGAGCACGGCCGTCCCCCGCGGCGCAAGGGGGGCGCACGGCAGATCCCGGACGGCCGCCGCGCCCCGCTGCCACCCCATGGGCAGGCTAGAACCGCGCCGTCCCGGGCTTCGCGCAGACCTGCCGCGCGGGGCGGAAGACCATTGAAACGTTGACAGCGCCGCGCACTTTCATAGTAATCGCGCGCGTGCCGCCCATGACTGAGGCGGCACTTTCATTTGGAGCCGGCTACGCTTGCTCCGGCCATTACGAGAGACGGAGACGGGACCCGTGACGTCAGCCCTTCTGCCGACCTACGTCCGCGCGCCGCTCGCCTTCGCGCGCGGCGCGGGCGCCTGGCTCGAGACCGAGGGCGGCGAGCGATATCTCGACTTCGGCGCGGGCATCGCGGTGAACGGCCTGGGCCACGCCCATCCGCACCTCGTCGGCGCGCTCACCGAGCAGGCGAATCGGATCTGGCACACCTCGAACCTGTTCGAGATCCCCGGCGGCGAGCACCTCGGGCAGCGCTTGGCGGACGCGACCTTCGCGGACGTGGTCTTCTTCTGCAACTCGGGCGCGGAGGCCAACGAGGCGGCGATCAAGATCGCCCGCAAGTACCACGCGGCCGGGGGCAATCCGGAACGCTACCGGATCGTCACCTTCGCGGGCGCCTTCCACGGGCGGACGCTGGCGACCCTCGCGGCCGGCGGCCAGCAGAAATACCTGGAGGGCTTCGGGCCCCGGGTCGAGGGATTCGACCAGGTTCCGACCGGTGATCTCGCCGCCCTGGAGGCCGTCATCGGGCCCGAGACGGCGGCGCTGATGATCGAGCCGATTCAGGGGGAGGGCGGCGTGCGGGTGATTCCCCACGCGGAGCTCCGTCGCCTGCGGGAGATCTGCGACGCGCACGGCCTGCTCCTGATCATGGACGAGGTCCAGACCGGCGTCGGCCGCACCGGCCGTCTGTTCGCCCATGAATGGTCGGGCATCACCCCGGACATCATGAGCGTGGCCAAGGGCATCGGCGGCGGCTTCCCGATGGGCGCCTGCTTGGCGACCCGCGAGGCCGCACGCGGCATGACCGCGGGCACGCACGGCACCACCTTCGGGGGCAATCCGCTGGCGATGGCCGTGGGCAACGCGGTGCTGGACGTCGTCCTGGCGGACGGCTTCCTCGAGCGCGTCGCCCGCTCCGGCCTGCTGCTCAAGCAGAAGCTCGCGGCCCTGCGCGACCGCCACCCCCACGTGTTCCAGGAGATCCGCGGCGAGGGGCTGATGCTCGGCCTCAAGCTCGGCGTGCCCAACACCGATTTCGCCGCCGCGGCCCGGGACGCGCATCTGCTGGTGATCCCGGCGGGCGACAACATCGTCCGCCTGCTGCCGCCGCTCACCATCGGCGATGCCGAGATCGACGAGGCGGTCCGCCGCCTCGACGCGGCCGCCTCTGGTTTCGAGGCCGTGCGCGGCGCGGCCGAATAGGTCCGATTCCCGGACCGTCGAACACCGTCCGCCGCCCCGCGGCGGGCGGCCTGAAGCGTTTCCGGATACGGTCGATCCCGCCGTGTCTGACGGGAATGCCCCTGCAAGGAGATAGAGTGCCGTTCATGATCAGGTGATCGTTGAGCTGACTCTAGTTATTGTGACGCGATGAAAGCCCAGATGAATGGCCGGGCCGAGGCCCCGGCCCCGCACCTGAACGGTGCCGGCCCTCGCCACTTCCTCGATCTCACGGATTTGTCCGGGGCGGAGCTGCGCCAGGTCCTCGACGCCAGCGCCGCCATCAAGGCGCGCCGCCGCAAGGGCGAGCGAGCGGCCGAGCGCCCGCTCACCGGCAAGACCCTCGCGATGGTGTTCGACCGGCCCTCGACCCGCACCCGCGTCTCCTTCGACGTGGCCATGCGTGAGCTCGGCGGCGAGACCCTGATGCTCACCGGCTCAGAGATGCAGCTCGGCCGCGGCGAGACCATCGGCGACACCGCGCAGGTGCTGTCCCGCTTCGTCGACGCGATCATGATCCGCATCCTCGACCACGGGCAGATGCTGGAACTGGCCGAGCACGCCACGGTGCCGGTGATCAACGCCCTGACCAAGGTCTCGCATCCCTGCCAGATCATGGCCGACGTGCTGACCTTCGAGGAGCATCGCGGGCCGATCAAGGGCCGCACCGTGGCGTGGTCGGGCGATGCCAACAACGTGCTGGCGAGCTGGGTCCACGCGGCCGCGCGGTTCGACTTCACCCTGAACGTCGCCAGCCCCCCAGAACTCGCGCCGCCGCCGGGGCTCCTCGCCTGGGCGAAGCAGGAAGGCGCCGCCGTCCACGTGACGACCGACGCGTTCGCGGCCGTGGCCGGCGCCGATGCCGTGGTGACGGATTGCTGGGTCTCGATGGGCGACGACGACGAGGCCCACCGCCACAACCTGCTGAGCCCCTATCAGGTCAATGCCAAATTGATGGCCGCGGCGAACCCGGACGCGATCTTCATGCATTGCCTGCCGGCCCATCGCGGCGAAGAGGTGACCGCCGAGGTGATGGACGGCCCGCGCTCCGTGGTGTTCGATGAGGCCGAGAACCGCCTGCACGCGCAGAAGGGGATCCTGGCTTGGTGCCTGCGGGCCAGCGGGCTCTGATCCCGGGCTCGCGCTCGCGGGACCGGCGCACCATATAGGCTGAGCGGGCCGCGCAGGCGGCCCGCATCCCCATCACGGCTGCCGGCAGGCGGCATCCCGGCAACGGATCTGGCGCATCGCGCCCGTTCTCCCGCGGGGGCGCAGGCGGGGCTGAGGGATCCGATCGCACCGCCAAGGTCATTTCCTCACGCCGCCCCGCCCCTCGGGACGAGGAACCCACGCCTCGCCGGGACGGATCGATCGGAGAGGGCATGACGTCAGGACATCAATCGCAATCCCAGCCGCAGCACGCAGCGACCGGGAACGGCCACGCGGGTGAAGACGACGCGGTGCTGCCCTTCGCGGTGGAGGCCCTGGACGTGCGCGGGCGCATCGTCCGGCTCGGCCCCGCCGTGGACACGATCCTGCGCCGCCACGGCTATCCGGACCCGGTCGCGCGGCTGCTCGGCGAGGCCGCCGCGCTCACGGTGCTGCTGGGCTCCTCGCTGAAGTTCGACGGCCGGTTCCAGTTGCAGACCAAGACCGACGGGCCGGTGGCGATGATCGTGGTGGATTTCGAGGCGCCGGACCGCCTGCGCGCCACCGCGCGCTTCGCGCCGGAGCGGGTCGCAGCCCTCGGTGCGGGTCCGCTGAAGGATCGCGACCTGATCGGGGCGGGCCATCTCGCCATGACCATCGACCAGGGCACCGCCTCCAGCCGCTACCAGGGCGTCGTCGCCCTGGATGGCCAGAGCCTGGAGGAAGCGGCGCATCAGTATTTCCGCCAGTCCGAGCAGATCCCGACGCAGGTGCGCCTCGCGGTCGCCGAATCGCTGGAGGAGAGCACCGGGCGCTGGCGGGCCGGGGGGCTGATCGTGCAGTTCCTGCCCCAGTCTGTGGACCGGGCCCGCCTCGCCGACCTGCCGCCGGGGGACATCCCGGAGGGCCACGTGCACCTCTCGGGGGGGGCGCCGGAGGACGATGCCTGGGTCGAGGCGCGCTCCCTCGTGGCGACGGTCGAGGATCACGAGCTGGTCGACCCCAACGTGTCGAGCGAGCGCCTGCTCTACCGGCTGTTCCACGAGCGCGGCGTGCGGGTGTTCGACCGCCAGACCGTGCAGGAGACCTGCCGCTGCTCGCAGGCGCGGGTGATGGGCATGATCCGCTCCTTCTCCCCGCAGGAACGGCATGACATGGTGGCGGATGACGGGCGCATCGTGATCACCTGCGAGTTCTGCTCGCGGCGCTACGAACTCGACCCGCAGGCGGTCGAGGCCGAGATCGCGGAGCAGCCTCGTCAGTAGACACTGCCTTCACGATGGAGATGGCAGCGTTTCTTTACGATATTAGGGTCGGGATTACCGTGCGGAACGGATGAATTCCGGTATGCATTGGGCTGCCTGACGCGCGCGCGACTGTGAAGGAGGGCGCGTATGGGCTCGACCGCTGCCCTCATTCGGAAGCGACGTTTGAATCTCGTCGCTGCGGGGGAGAGCAGGCGCTTGGCAGTTCCGGGCGGCCAGACGCATCGACCGCGCGAGAATCCCGAACACGACGTATAAACCGTCCCCGGGAGGAGCGGCCGATCACCCCGCCATCCGCGGCACGACCCGGATCCGCTCACACCTTGAGCACGGGCTCGGCGATGTCGCCGCTGCCGCGGGCCTTGAGATAATCCGGCTGGAACAGGCACATCCGCACGGCGTCGCGGTAGCGCCCGTTCACGAAGAACTCGTCCTTGAGCACGCCCTCGGGACGGAAGCCGCAGCGCTCGTAGATGCGCACGGCCCGGGCATTGTCCCGGTCCACGTGCAGGTAGAGCTTGTGGATGTTGAGCACGCTGAACGCGTAATCCATGGCGATCCGCGTGGCCTGCCAGGCATAGCCGCGGCCCTGGAAGTTGGGATGGATCGCGATCTGGAACTCGCAGCGCCGGTGCAGGTGGTTGATCTCCACCAGCTCGATCAGCCCGGCCGGCTCGCCGGTCGGATCGGCCACGATGAAGCGCCGCTCGGTCTGGTTGTGGATGTTGCGCTCGTAGAGCTGCTGCAGCTCGGCGAAGGACTCGTAGGCCTCCTCGAACCAGTAGCGCATGATGCTGTCGTTGTTGTTGAGCTGGTGGACGAAGCGCAGGTCCTCCCGCTCCAGCGGCCGCAGCTTGATGGTGATTCCGATGAGCGCGTTCATCACGCACAGGCCTCGATCAGGTTACGCAGGAACCGCTCACCCTGGCCGAGGGCCTCGAGGGTGATGAACTCGTCGGGCTGGTGGGCCTGGGCGATGTCGCCGGGCCCGCAGACGACGGTCGGGATGCCCGCCGCCTGGAACCGCCCGGCCTCGGTGGCGTAGGGCACCGCGACGGTGCGATTGCGCCCGGCGAGCCGCAGGCAGAGCCGTTCGGCCTCCGAGCCGGGCTCGGGGGCCAGCCCCGGGATATCGACTTCCTGCAGCGTCTCGATCCGCCCGAAATCGCCGTAGCGGTTGAGGCGCTCCCGGGTCACCCGCGCGGTCTCCTCGGCGAAGAGCCGCGGGATCTCGGCCGGGTCGAGATCCGGAAGGCCGCGATACTCCCAGTGGAAGCGGCACTCCTTGGCGATGATGTTCCGGGCGGTGCCGCCCTGGATCGTCCCGACATGGACCGTGGTGGCGGCCGGATCGAACCGGCCGGAGGCGTCGCCGCGCTCAATCATGGCGTCGGCGATCCGGTTGAGGCCGGCGACGAGGTCGCAGGCGGCCGCCACCGCATTGGCCCCGAGGGCCGGCCGGGCCGAGTGGGCCTCGCGGCCGTGGACGGTGGTGAGGCAGGTGACGATGCTCTTGTGCGCGTCCGCCACCTCCATGCCGGTGGGCTCGCCCACGATCACCGCGCCGGGCCTCGGCAGGTCGGCGCCGAACCGCGCGATCCCGTCCATCGAGCCGAGGCAGGTGGTCTCCTCGTCGTAGGACAGCAGGATGTGGATCGGCCGCTTCAGGTCGGCCGCCAGCATGTCGGGCACCAGCGCCAGGACCAGGGCGTCGAAGCCCTTCATGTCGACCGCGCCGCGGCCGTAGGCCCGCCCATCGGCGACGCGCAGCGTGAACGGGTCGCTGCTCCAGGCCTGGCCCAATGTCGGGACCACGTCGGTATGGCCGGACAGCACGACGCCGCCATCGACCATCGGGCCGATCGTGGCGAGGACGGCGGCCTTGTCGAAGCCCGCATTCGGCAGGTGCAGGTACGGGACGCCCCAGCCGTCGAGGTAGTCGCAGACGGCCTCGATCAGCGGGAGGTTGGACGAGTCGCTCTCGGTGTCGAAGGACACGAGGCGGGCCAGCATGTCGAGCGGGCTCAGCCGCTCGCCGGTCGCGGGCATGGGTTCCTCCGGGGCGAGGCCCCGGCCCGGGACCTCAGTGAAGGCTTCGGCGGACGTGCGGGCTGTCGAGGGAGAAGGCGGGGATCTCGGCCTCGAAGCTCTCACCGGCCACCGTCGCCATGGTGTAGCTGCCGGCCATCAGCCCGTCGGGCGTGTTCAGCGGGCAGCCGCTGGTGTAGCAGAAGGACTCGCCGGGCTCCAGCACCGGCTGCTTGCCGACCACGCCGGTCCCCCGCACTTCCTGGCAGGCGCCGTGCCCGTCGATGATGCGCCAATGCCGCGAGCGGAGCTGGACCTGCTCGCTGCCGTTATTCACGATCTCCACCGTGTAGGCGAAGAAATAACGGCTCTCGTTCGGCGAAGATTCCTCCTCGACGAAACGGGACTGAACGGTCACACTAATTCCCCGCGTCTCGGCCTTGTACATCGCCCTATTTGGCCCTTCTTTCGGACAATGCGATTCGCTGAAGCAGAATGAAACGCGCTTCCTGCGCGGTGGTAGTTGGCGGCGGAATCGCCGTCAATTGCGGCGGACTACCTCGCGCGGTCCCGGTCCGGACGCCGGACGGGTGCCGCCGCGGGTTCGACTCGGGACGCGCTGTGCCGGGTGGGAGACCAGATTAAGGCCGCGTTAGCCAGTCCCGGCGGAAATAGGCGGTCGCCGCGGACCGGCCGGCGGCACGCGAGGGAGAGACGGGCGCGATGACAGCGGGCGCAGGCACGGGGGCTGCCGATTCGGGCCCGGAGAGCCGCGGCGGCATCCTGCCGGCCCAGGCCATCGCGGCCCTGGCACAGGCGGGCGGGATCCGCACCGCGCACCCGTTCGCGGCCGATCAGATCCAGCCCGCCAGTATCGATCTGCGCCTCGGCGACACGGCCTATCGGGTGCGCACGAGTTTCCTGCCGGGTGCGGGACGCACGGTCCAGGCCTGCGTCGAGCACCTGTCGCTGCACCGGATCGACCTGCGCCCCGGGGCGGTCCTCGAGACCGGATGCGTCTACATCGCGGAGTTGCAGGAGCGCCTGTCGCTGCCCGGCGATCTCGCGGCGGCGGCGAATCCGAAGAGTTCCACCGGGCGCATCGACGTGTTCACCCGGGTGATCACCGACCGGGGCGAGGCGTTCGATCAGGTCGAGCCCGGCTATGACGGCCCGCTCTACGCCGAGATCTCCCCGCGCACCTTCCCGGTCCTGGTCCGCACCGGCTCGCGCCTGTCCCAGATCCGCTTCCGCCGCGGAGCGCCGCGGCTGAGCGAGGCCGAACTCGGCCGGCTCCACGCCCGCTCGGCCCTGGTCGATGTGGGCAGCCCGTCCTTCCAGGGCGGCGTCGCGGTCTCGGTGGACCTGTCCGGATTCGACGGGCTGATCGGCTACCGGGCCAAGCGACACACCGGCCTCGTCGACGTCGACGCCCCCGGGCGCCACCGCGCCGCCGATTTCTGGGAGCCGCTCGCCGCCGACGGATCGGGTAGCCTGATCCTCGATCCCGGCCAGTTCTACATCCTGGCCTCGAAGGAATCGGTCCAGGTCCCCCCGGACCACGCCGCCGAGATGGTGCCGTTCGATCCCCTGGTCGGGGAGTTCCGGGTCCATTACGCGGGCTTCTTCGATCCGGGCTTCGGCTATGCCGGGGCGGGGGGCGCGGGCAGCCGCGCCGTGCTGGAGGTCCGCTCCCGCGACGTGCCGTTCCTGCTGGAGGACGGCCAGATCGTCGGCCGCCTCGTCTACGAGCGCATGCTGGCCGAGCCGGAGACGCTCTACGGGGCGGGCGCGGGCTCGAACTACCAGGCCCAGGGCCTGAAGCTCTCGAAGCACTTCTTCCTCTAGCGCCAGCCGGACGCATCGATCGCATGGACGCGGTGGACCGGAAGATCCTGGACATCCTCCAGCAGGATGCCACGCTCCCCGTGGCCGAACTCGCCGAGCGGGTCGGCATCAGCGCGGCGCCGTGCTGGCGGCGGGTGAAGAAGCTCGAAGCGACGGGCGTGATCCGGCGCCGGGTCGCGCTGGTCGACCGCCGCAAGGTCAATGTCCCGACGACGGTGTTCGTGGCCGTCAAGGCGCCGCGCCACGCCGCCGACTGGTCCGAGGCGTTCCGGCGGATCGTCGCCGATTTCCCCGAGATCGTCGAGGCGTGGCGCCTCACCGGCGAGATCGACTACCTGCTGCGCATCGTGGTGCCCGATATCGAGGCCTACGACGCCGTCTACCAGCGGCTCATCGCCAAGCTCGACTTCTCGAACCTGTCCTCCTCCATCGCCATGGAGGAGATGAAGTACACGACCGCCGTCCCGACGCTCTACATGGCCTGAGCGGGCCGGCCCCGCCCGTCAGCCCTCGGCGATCTCGTAGGTCCGGTGGATCGAGGAGGCCTGCACCCGGTGATCGTAGCCGTAGACGTGGATCGACACGGCCGCCTCCGGTCCGTCATTGGCGATCCGGTGCAGGTTCGGCCCGGACGGCATCATGCAGGCGACGAAGCCGGGCTGGCGGACGGCGTCCAGGGTCGCCACCGCGTGGGTGTCGCTGATCGGCCGGTACCAGGTCTCGCGCAGGGCACCGCGCAGCAGGCCGAAACAGCATGAGCAATGGTGGTCGTGGACCGGCGTCGCGACGCCGGGTGGCCAGACCATCGCCCAGACGCTGATCGCCTCCGTGCCGAACAGCAGGTTGCGGCTCAGGCCCTCGCCCCGGCCGACCAGCCGCGATGGGTCGAGCAGTTCAGGCCGGGACAGGATGCGCAGCAGCGTCGACCGGGCGGCGGCGAGATAGGCCTCGGGCGCGCGGCGGGCCGATCCCGCGAGATCCGACATCATCGCCTCGACAGCGGCGGACGTGATCGACGGCACCATCGGGGATCTCCTGCGCCCCGCTCGTTGGGACTGAAAAGATCTTATCGCGTGCCGGCCGGCAGATGTTTGCGTTCTTCACGCCGAGACCGTCGTTTGCGGCGCCGCCATTGCGTGATCCGGCCTCTGCGAGAAACGTGATTGCGCGGGCCCGGCAGGGTGTGGACCGCCGTCGCCACGCCGAAGGATCAGGACCCGGCGACGGACCGCTCGAAGGCGTCGACCAGGATCCGGTCGAGCTTGCTGTCCATGCCGCGGAGGATCCCCATGGCCTCGGCGGCCGACATCGGCGGCCGGTACGGGCGGCGTTCCACCAGGGCCGCGTAGACGTCGCAGACGGTGATGAGCCGGACGATATCGGGGATGGCATCGTCTAGCAGCCCGTCCGGATAGCCCGAACCGTCGAGCATCTCGTGGTGGTGGCGGACCACGGTGAGCACGGCCTCGTCGAACCCGCCCGCGTGGACGAGGATCGCGTGGCCCAGGGCCGGGTGCGCGCGCATCACGGCGCGCTCGTCCGCATCGAGGGGGCCCGGTTTGTTCAGGATCGCCAGGGGGATCTTGGCCTTGCCGACATCGTGGACGAGGGCGGCGCGCACGAGTTGCTGGCGGTCCGCCTCCGAGAAGCCGAGGTCGATGGCGAAGGCCGCGGCGAGGCCCGCCACCAGCAGGCAATGCTGGTAGGTGGCGTCGTCGTAGGCGCGCACGGTCTCGAGCCAGGATGCGAGGCCGCCCGCGCGGATCGCCCCGAGGATCGGGTCCAGTCCCGCGTCGAGGCGTGCGGCATCGACGGTTCCGGACCGGCGCGCGGCGTCGAGCAGGTCGGCGATGACCGCGCCCGCCGCGTCGGCGGCCTGGACGACCAGCGCCTCCCCGGCCTTCGACCGGACCGACCTGCGCGTTGCGTCCCCGGGCTGGAGCTGCGCCCGGAGGGCCTCCATCACGGTCTCGACCGGCGTGTCCATGGGCAGGCAGAGCCGCCCGCCCAGACCGCGCGCCGCCGACAGGCTCCGTTCGCCCATGCTGCGCATCAGGAAGACGCGGGGCAGGGCGGGGGTGGCCGCGATCAGGGCCCGCAGGCCGATGAGCGGCGAGGGCTGCAACAGGTCGAGGTCGGCGATGAGGGCGAGGCAGGGGCCGGGGGGCGGCCCCTCGGCAGCCCGCAGGACCGCACAGGGGGCGATCTGCTCGAGGGCGCGCACGAGGTCGGCGCGGCCCTGGGGCTGGTCGGTGTAGAGGACGAGGGTGCCCGCGTGCATCTCACCCGACGTGACCGTGTGCGAAGTCGGCGCCGCACTCGGACGGTGCGGCGCTTCGGTTCAGTGTAGGATAATGCGGCGAACTTGCCAGAGCGTATCGGCGGCGGCCGGAGGTCAGCCCGCGGCCGCGGCGTCGAGCAGCCAGGCCACCGCGCCCGCGCCGGTCACGCGGCCCGCCGGTAGGTCCTCCCCGGCGGCGAGGCGGGCGAGGGGCGCCCGCTTGCCCGCGCCGGTGACCAGGAACAGCACGTGCCGGGCGGAGGCGAGCGCCGGGACAGTCAGGGTGATGCGCGGCACGAAGGGGGCGAGGCCGGCCTCCGGCACGGGGGCGACCAGTCGCCGCGCCTCGTCCACCGCCGGCTTGCCGGGGAACAGCGAGGCGGTGTGCCCGTCCTCGCCGAGGCCCAGCAGGACGAGGTCGAACAGCGGCCGGTCCGGCGCGAGGCCGTCGGCGCCATAGAAGTCCAGCAGCGTGCGCTCGTAGGCGCGGGCACCGATCTCCGCCCCCGCGTCGGAGGGGATGAAATGCAGGTGCGTCGGCGCGATCCGGGAGCCGTGGCCGAACGCCTCGCGGACCATCCGGACGTTGCTGCGCGGGTCGTCCCAGGGGACGACGCGGTCATCCCCGAAGAACCAGTGGATCCGCTCCCAGGGCACGCGCCCGGCCCAGTCGGGCCCGGCGAGCAGACCGTAGAGCACCTTCGGGGTCGATCCACCGGACAGGCAGATCGCGATCCGCTCGGAGTGGTTCTCGCCGCAGGCCGCGATCAGCCGCTCGGCCGCCGCGCGGGCGACCGCCTGCGGGTCGGGCAGGATATGGGTGCCGGCGGGAAGGCTCATGGGGTGCCCCTACGCCTTCGGCTCCTGATGGCCGCCGAAGCCCTTGCGCATCGCCGAGAGCAGCTTGTCGGCGTAGCTCTCGTGCTCCCGGGAGCGGAACCGCCGGTAGAGCGCGGCGGAGAGGACCGTGGCCGGCACGCCCTCCTCGATGGCAGCGTTGATCGTCCACCGGCCCTCGCCGGAATCGTCGACGTGGCCGGAGAACTCGGTGAGCTGCGCGTCGCCGGCCAGAGCCTGGGCGGTCAGGTCGAGGAGCCAGGAGGAGACGACGCTGCCGCGCCGCCACACCTCGGCGACGTCGCCCAGGTCGAGGTCGAACCGCCGCTCGGCCGGCAGGGCCTCGGTATTGGCGTGGCGGAGGATGTCGAAGCCCTCGGCGTAGGCCTGCATGAGGCCGTACTCGATGCCGTTGTGGACCATCTTCACGAAATGGCCCGCCCCGGTCGGACCGGCATGGATATAGCCCTGCTCGGCGCGGGGATCACGGCCCTCGCGGCCCGGCGTCCGCGGGATGTCGCCGATGCCGGGCGCCAGGGTCTTGAAGATCGGGTCGAGGCGGTCGACGGTCTCGGCGTCGCCGCCGATCATCATGCAATAGCCGCGCTCCAGCCCCCAGACGCCACCCGAGGTGCCGACATCCACGTAGTGCAGGCCCTTCTCCTTGAGGGCGATCCCCCGGCGGACATCGTCGCCGTAGAAGGAATTGCCGCCGTCGATGATGCAGTCGCCGGATTGCATCAGGCCCGCGAGGGTCTGGACGGCCGCCTCGGTGATCGCGCCCGCCGGGAGCATCACCCAGGCCGCGCGCGGCAGTTCCAGCTTGGAAACCAGATCCTCGAGGCTCGATGCGCCGACCGCGCCAGCCTCTACCAGCGCCGCGACCGCCGCGGGGTTCTGGTCGAACACCACCGCCGTGTGCCCGTCCCGCAGGAGGCGCCGGACGATGTTGCCGCCCATCCGGCCGAGGCCGATCATGCCGAGTTGCATTGCCGTGGTCTCCTCGGGGTTTCCCCTCCCCGTTGCGGAGAGCGGACTGGGGTGATGGTGCGGCTGGCGGCACCGTCCTGTTCAGTCCGGAACCACCCCCGGCTCTCCCTATGGCTCAGGGCGCCTGATTTGGCGGCGGCTCCCTATGACGGGCCAATCCCAGAGCCTCTCCCTCCCCCCGCAGGGCGCTGAGGGCAGGGAGGGGCCTGAGGGGACCTACGCAACCGCCGCCTTCAGCGCCGCCGCAACCCGCTTCAGACCGGCACCGAGATCGCCCTTGATGTGGACCCGCAGCGCCCGCCGTCCGCGCTCGGCGAGCACGGCGAAGTCGCCGCGCGCCTGCGCGGCCACCACCGTGGCGAAGCCCAGGGACCGGCCGGGGATTGGCAGGTCCTGAGCCGGCTCGGAGGTGATCTGCAGGAACACGCCGGTGTTCGGGCCGCCCTTGTAGGCCTGTCCCGTCGAGTGCAGGAACCGCGGCCCGAATTCCAGGCAGGTCGCGACCTTGCGCGCGTCGCGCACCGCGATCCGCGCCTCTTGAAGGATCGCCGCCGTGTCGGCGTCGCGGGGCACGTAGGCCAGCAGCGCGAGATATTCGCCGTCCTTGAGCCGGGCGAGCTGGGCCTTGAGCGCCGCCGCAAGCCCCTCGGGCGCCGCCTTCAGGCTCTCGGCATTCTGCGGGTCGGCGTACAGGGCGAGCGCGTCATCCTCGAAGAGCGGCGTCTCCCCGGGGAGGGCGCCCTTGGCTTCGGCCTCCGCGAACAGCTTCTTGGTCTCGACCTTGCTGGCCTCGACGTCGGGCTGGTCGAACGGGTTGATGCCGAGCACCGCGCCGGCCACGGCGGTGGCCATCTCCAGGCGGTAGAATTCCTGGGGCATCTGCTCGATGGAATCGAGGGTGATGCGGGCGATCGGGTGACCGTCCCGCTCCAGGGCACGCAGGGCTTCGTCCTGCGCCGCCTCGGCATGCCCGTCGAGGCGCAGGTAGAGGAAGAACCGGTCGCGTCCGTAGACCGCGGGGACGCCGACCGGCTCGCCGTCCACCGGCACGAGGCCCTTGCCCTGCTTGCCGGTCGATTCGGCGATGAGCTGCTCGGCCCAGGCGCCGAAGCTCGCGAGCGGCGGCGAGGCGACGACCGTCACCTTGTCGCGCCCGGCGAGCGCCGCCGCGCCCAGGGCGGTGCCGAGCAGCACGCCCGGATTCTGGGACGGCGGCACGGCCGGGCCGCAGGAACGGACCATGATGCGCGCTGTCTCGAGGAGCGCCTTGACGTCGAGCCCCATGGCGGCGGCCGGGACGAGTCCGAAGGCCGAGAGCACCGAGTAGCGCCCGCCGATCTGCTTCACCCCGTAGAAGATTTTCTTGAACCGATCAGCCTGCGCCGCACGCTCCATGTCTGAGCCGGGATCGGTGACGGCGACGAAGTGATCGCCGGCCCGGTCGCCGAGGGTCTCCTTCACCCGCCCCAGGAAGTAGTCGCGGAACACGTTCGGCTCCAGCGTCGAGCCGGACTTGGACGCGACGATGAACAGCGTCTTCCCGAGATCGATGCCCGCCTCGAGGGCGCGCACCTGATCGGGATGGGTGGAATCGAGGATCTGGAGCTTCGGGAAGCCCTCGCGCGGGCCGTAGGTCAGGCTCAGAACCTCCGGGCCGAGGCTCGACCCGCCCATGCCCAGCACGACGGCGTCGGTGAAGCCCTCCGCCCTGACCCAGTCCGAGAAGGCGGCGTAGTCGGCGGCCTTCTCCAGCTCCTCCTCGACGATGTGGAGCCAGCCGAGCCAGCGCGCCTCGTCGTGCCCGGACCAGACCGAGGCGTCCCCCGCCCAGAGGCGGCGGATCGAGCCGCTGGCGCGCCAGGACTCGACGGTCTTCTTCGCCTCGGCCGCCAGCGTGTCGTCCATCACGAGGGTCTGGCCGTCGAGCCGGTGACCCAGGAGCGCGGCACGCTTGCCCGCGACCGCGCCCAGGAGGTTGTCGGCCGCGTCGATGAAGAGCTGCACGCCCTCGCGCACCAGCTGCTCGGCCACCGCCTCGATGTCGATGCCCGCCCGGGCGAGGCGGGCCATCACGGCTTCGGCCCCCGGCACGTCCTCCTCGATGGTCGCCCGCGCGGTGCCATGGTCGCGGAACGCGTCCATGGTGGCGGGCGGCATGGTGTTGACGGTGTTCGGGCCGATCAGTTCCTCGACGTAGAGCACGTCGGAATAGGCCTTGTTCTTCACCCCCGTGGAGGCCCAGAGTAGCCGCTGCGCCTTGGCGCCCTTCTCGGCCAGCGCGGTCCACTTGGACTCCGCGAAGATGCGCTTGTAGCGCTGGTAGGCGAGCTTGGCGTTGGCGATCGCGACCTTGCCCTTGAGCTGCTCCAGGGCGAGCTTCTCGTCGGGGTCGTTGGCCTGCGCGATCTTCTCGTCCAGCTGCTTGTCGACCAGCACGTCGATGCGGCTGATGAAGAAGCTCGCCACGCTGGCGATCCGTGAGACGTCGTGGCCGGCCTTCGCCCGCGCGTCGAGCCCGTCGATGAAGGCGCGGGCCACCGCCGCGTAGGCCTCCTGCGAGAACAGGAGGGTGACGTTGATCGAGATGCCCTCTTCCGTCAGCTGGCGGATCGCCGGGATGCCCTCGGGCGTGGCCGGGACCTTCACCATCAGGTTGTCGCGCGAAACTGCCTTGTGCAGGCGCCGCGCCTCGGTCAGCGTCTCCTCGGTGTCCAGCGCCAGATAGGGGGAGACCTCCAGGCTGACGTAGCCGTCGGCCCCGTCGCTCGCCTCGTAGACCGGGCGGAGGACGTCGGCCGCCGCCTGGATATCGGCGATGGCCAGACCCTCGTAGAGATCGATCACGCGGCTGTCGCCGGTCTCCTGCACGGCCCGGAGGCTGGCATCGTACTCGTCCGAGTGGCCGATCGCCTTCTCGAAGATCGACGGGTTGGAGGTGACGCCCCGCAGGCCGTCCGTCTCGACGAGCCGCTTCAGCTCGCCCTTCTGGATGAAGCCGCGGGCCACGAAATCGAGCCAGACCGCTTGATCCTGTTCGTCGTGCAGGGCCTTGAGCGCGTTCATGTCGTTTCCTCGTCTCGCGTGCCGCTTTTTGCCGGGCGCCCTCCCTCCCCCCTTTGCGGGGGAGGGTGGCCCTCGCGTCAGCGAGGGTCGGGAGAGGGGAACCCGGCTTCAGGAAAGGGTGTGACCAGCACGAAGGGCAATGCCCGATCCTGCACCGTCGCTCCCCTCTCCCGACCCCCTTCGGGGGCCACCCTCCCCCGCAGAGGGGGGAGGGGGCCGTCGCGTATCAGTCATTACCGCTTGTGCTTGGCCACCTGCGCCCTGGCGGCTTCCAGAACCTTCTCGGGGGTGAAGCCGAACTTGGACTGGAGATCCTTGATCGGCGCCGAGGCGCCGAAGGTGCTCATACCGATGATCGCGCCCTCGGAGCCGGCATAGCGGTCCCAGCCGATGATGCTGCCCTGCTCGACGGCGACCCGCGCCTTGACGGCCGGCGGCAGCACCGCATGGCGGTAGGCCTCGTCCTGCCGCTCGAACAGGTCCCAGGAGGGCATCGACACCACCCGGGCCTTCACGCCCTCGGCCGTCAGCGCCTCGTAGGCGCCGACGCACAGCTGCACCTCGGAGCCCGAGCCGAGCAGGATCACCTCCGGCGTGCCCGCGCAATCGGCCAGCACGTAGCCGCCCTTGGCGGTGCCGGAGGCCGCGCCGAACTTGGTGCGGTCCAGGGTCGGCAGCGGCTGGCGGGAGAGGGCCAGCACGGCCGGCTGGTTCTTGAGCGAGAAGATCACCCGGTAGGATTCGGCGACCTCGTTGGCGTCGGCCGGACGCAGGGTGACGAGACCCGGGATGCAGCGCAGCGACAGGAGCTGTTCCACCGGCTGGTGGGTCGGCCCGTCCTCGCCCACGCCGATCGAGTCGTGGGTGAAGATGTGGAAGACCGGGAGCTCCATGAGCGAGGCGAGCCGGATCGGCGGGCGCATGTAGTCGGCGAAGACCAGGAAGGTCGCCCCGTAGGCGCGCAGGCCGGAGAGGCCGAGCCCGTTCACGATCGACCCCATGGCGTGCTCGCGCACGCCGAAATGCAGGTTGCGGCCGCCGGGCGAGAACGGCCCGAACGAGCCCGCGCCCTCGAAGGTCAGGTTCGACTTGTTGGACGGGGCCAGGTCAGCGGAGCCGCCGAGCATGAACGGCACGTGCTGCGCGATGGCGTTGAGCACCTTGCCGGAGGATTCGCGCGTCGCCATCCCCTTAGCGTCGGGTTCGAAGACCGGGATGTCCTTGTCCCAGCCCTCGGGCAGGCGCCCTTCCAGCAGGGCGGCGAGATCCTCGGCGTGGGCGGCATCCGCCTCCCGGGCCTGGGTCAGGAGGCCCTGCCACGCGTCGTAGAGGGCAGCGCCGCGCTGACCGATGCCATCGCGAAAGTTCTCGTGGACGCCGTCCGGGACCAGGAACTGGGCGTCCTCCGGCCAGCCATAGGCGCGCTTGGCGCCCTTGACCTCGTCCACGCCCAGCGCGTCCGAATGGGCCTTGGACGTCCCCTGCTTGTTCGGCGCGCCGTAGCCGATCACCGACTTGACGATGATCAGCGTCGGCCGGTCATGGCTGGCGAGGAACGTGTCGAGCGAGCCGGTGATCGCGTGCAGATCGTTGGCATCGGCGACGCGGAGCACCTGCCAGCCATAGGCCAGGAAGCGGGTCGCGACCTCCTCGCCGAAGGCCAGCTCGGTGTGGCCCTCGATGGTGACGGTGTTGTCGTCGTAGATCCAGCAGAGGTTGGCCAGCCGCAGGTGGCCGGCCAGCGACGCCGCCTCGGAGGCCACACCCTCCATCAGGTCGCCGTCCGAGCAGATCGCGTAGACGTTGTAGTCGAACAGCGGCAGGTTCGGCCGGTTGAGGTGCTGGCCGAGGAAGCGGCTGCCCATCGCCATGCCGACCGAGTTGGCCACGCCCTGGCCGAGGGGCCCGGTGGTGGTCTCAACGCCGGTGGTGAAATGGTATTCCGGATGGCCGGGCGTGCGGCTGTCGAGCTGGCGGAACTTCTTGATGTCCTCCAGCGCCACCGCCGGGGCGTTGCCGCCGTCGCTCTCGGCGACGTTGGCCAGATGCAGCAGCGCGTAGAGCAGCATCGAGGCGTGGCCGCAGGACAGGACGAAGCGGTCGCGATTCGGCCAGTGCGGGTGCGCCGGGTCGTAGCGCAGGTAGCGGTTCCAGAGGGTGTAGGCCACGGGGGCGAGGCCCATCGGCGCGCCGGCATGGCCGGAATTGGCCTTCTGCACCGCGTCGATCGCCAGCGTCCGGATCGTGTTGATGCTGAGCGTATCGATCTCAGCGAGGGCCGCCTTGGCCGGAGTGTCAGCACCGCTCATGATGTCGCGTCTTCCAGTTCGCCTCTCGCGGTCCGCTTCGCGGCTTCGCGCTGCCGAAGGACGGCGGGAGGGGCTCCGTTGGCCTTACCACCCTGACGGTCCGCCGGCCCTTCGCCGCGCGTATAGCTGAGCAGCGTGTTGACGAGCGCGACGTGGGTGAACGCCTGCGGATAGTTACCCACAAGGCGCTTGGCATGCACGTCGTATTCCTCGCTGACGAGGCCGAGATCGGTGCAGATGCCGATGAGGCGCTCGATGATCGCCCTTGCCTCGTCCCGCCGGCCCAGGCCGATCAGGTTGTCGACGTACCAGAACGTGCAGGGCAGGAAGGCCCCCTCGTTGCCCGACAGGCCGTCGGTGACCTGCCCTTCGGTCTCGTAGCGGAGGATGAAGCCGTCCCGCATCAGCCCCTTGCCGATCGCCTCGACGGTGCCGACCACCCGGGGATCGTCCTGCGGCAGGAATCCGGTATGGGCGATGAGGAGCAAACTCGCGTCCAGGGCCTTCGACCCGTAGGATTGGACGAAGCTGTTCAGTGCGGGGTCGAACCCCTTCGCGCAGACCTCCGCGTGGATCTCGTCCCGGACGGCGCGCCAGCGCTTCGCGTGCTCCTCCGTGGCGCCCGATTCGTGCATCTCGTGCATGCGCAGGGCGCGGTCGAACGCCACCCAGGCCATCACCTTGGAATGGGTGAAGTGGCGCGCGCCCCCGCGCACCTCCCAGATGCCCTCGTCGGGCCGGCGCCAGGCGCGTTCCAGGTGGCCGAGGATCGCCAGGCCGACCCGCAGCCCGTCCGCGCTCACCGGCAGGCCGCGGGCATGGGCCTGGTAGAGCGCGTCGAACAGCTCGCCGTAGACGTCGATCTGAAACTGGCCGGCGGCCGCGTTGCCGATGCGGACGGGCCGCGAATTCTCGTAGCCGGGCAGCCAGTCGAGCTCGATCTCGGGCAGCAGCCGCTCGCCGCCGATCCCGTAGAGGATGTGCGCCTGTTCCGGATTTCCGGCCACCGCCCGCTGCAGCCAGCCGAGCCAGTCGCGCGCCTCGTCGATATAGCCGCCGTCCATCAGGGCGATCAGCGTCAGCGTCGAGTCGCGCAGCCAGCAGAAGCGGTAATCCCAGTTCCGCTCGCCGCCGAGACCCTCCGGCAGGGAGGCGGTCGGCGCGGCCACGATGCCGCCGGTGGGCTCGTAGATCAGCGCCTTGAGGGTCAGGAGCGAGCGCTGGAGCATCTGATCCCAGGCCGTGCCGCCGGTGCAGCGGCTCGACCATTCGCGCCAGTGCTGATCCGTGGCGTCGAGCGCCCTGCGCGGCTCGATCGCCACCGGATCGTCCTCGTGGGAGGGGCCGTAGCTCAGGACGAACCGGTGCTTCTGCCCGGCATGGACGGTGAATTCGGCCGTCGTGGTCTGTGCGTCCGAGCCTTTCAGGTGGACATCGGTGCGCAGCACGACCTTGTGGGGCCCCGAGACGGCGCGCAGGTCACCGAGTTCCGAGCGGGACACCCAGGGCACCGCCGAGCCGTAATCGAAGCGGACCGCCATCTCCATCCGCATGGCGACGCGCCCGTGGATGCCCTCGACCAAGCGCACGAGATGCGATCCGTCGCCCACCGGCATGAAGTCGGTGACCAGGACCTCCCCCAGCCGCGTGGCGTGGCGCGTCTCCAGCACGAGGCTGCCCGGCCGATAGGACCAGCGCGTCTCGACGTGCTCCGCTTCGGGGAAGATCTTCCAGAACCCGTGCGCCTCGGTCCCGAGCAGGCTGGTGAACAGGGCCGCCGCGTCGAAGCGCGGCCAGCACAGCCAGTCGACGCTGCCCTGCCGGCTGATCAGCGCGGCGCTGCGGCAATCGCCGACGAGCGCGTAATCCTCGATGCGTACAGCCATCCGGCCCCGGCCCCGGTCCGCGTCCGGCTAGGGCCGTCCGCTGCAATGCACCTAGGACGGACGGCCGGCAGATCCAGGGGGATCGCCCCCGGCGGCGGCCGGTCAGCGCAGGCAGTCGGCCACCGCGAGGGAGACGGAGCCCTGGACCGCAGCGGCGCCGCTGCGCATGAGTTCGGCCGCGTCGCCCAGGACCTCGGCGGCGGGCGCCAGGGTCTCGGCGACCGTGTCGGCAAAGGGCAGGGCCGGATGCGGGATCGCGCCGCTCTCAACCGGTTCCGCGGCCTCCGCATGGGCGGCCGCGAATGGATCGGCACCGCGCTGGGGCGCCTCCGGGCACCGGCGGCCCGGGCAGGGACGCCGGGTCGCGGCGGCGAGGCGCGGCGCCGGTCGGGTCGGCACCCCGGCGTGGAGGGTCGACGCGGTTGCTCGCGGCGCCGAGGTGTCGAGCGGGAAGGCTTCGGCGAAGACCAGAGCGGCCGGGAGGCGGCCGGGTCCGGCGGGAATCGCGGTCATCGGCGCGAAGGCGGTCGGGGTGGGTACGAACGCAACCGGCGCGAGGGATTCCGTCGTCAGCGGATCGGACAGCGCGAGATCCGCCCGCGAGGCCGGGCGGGCCGGATTTGACGACGGGCAATAGAGCGAGGCCGCGCCCAGCACGGCGACGACGATCAGCGTGGGCAGGAAGGGCATCGAGACCCGGGCGGTGCCGGCGTCCGTGAGGGCGGGCTGATCTGGCCTGCGCATCCGACTCACCGATCTCCCTGATCGCTCCGATGCCCGCAGGAGGGGCCGACAATGCGGCGGAAACGGGACCGTTTCTTTTCGCGGGCGTTGCAAGCCGCCTCGGATCGAGGGTTGGTCAGGGTTGGGGAGAAAACCCGATCGCGCTTCCCCGGAACCCCGGTGGGGGGCATATCCCTTGCTTGGCCCGGCCCGCCCGCACCGGGCCGCCGAGACGACCCGCCCCGAACCGGGCCCCGATGACCGAATCAAGCCTGACCGTCGCCGTGATCGATCCGAGCCGCGCCCGCGCGGCGATCCTGGAGGAGGGACTGCGCGCGGCCGGGGTCGGCCGCGTGGTGGTCATCCCCGACACCGTCGACCTGATGGAGCGCGTGACCGCCCTCAAGCCCGACGTGGTGGTGATCCACCTGGAGAGCCCGAGCCGGGACATCCTGGAGCAGATGTCGGGGGTCTCGCGGCAGGTGGAGCGGCCCGTCGCCATGTTCGTCGACCGCTCGGACACCACCATGATGCAGGCCGCCGTGGATGCCGGGATCTCGGCCTACGTGGTGGATGGGCTGCGGGCGGAGCGGATCAAGTCGATCCTCGACATCGCGATCCTCCGCTTCAACGCCTTCGCGCGCCTGCAGCGTGAGTTGTCGGAGGCCCGGGGCGAGCTCGCCGACCGCAAGCTGATCGAGCGGGCCAAGGGGATCCTGATGAGCCTGAAGGGCCTCTCGGAGGACGAGGCGTACAAGCAGCTGCGCCGCAAGGCCATGAACGAGAAGCGCAAGATCGCCGACATCGCCCGGGCGATCGTCACCACCGCGGACCTGCTCGGATGAGGCTCCAGCTCGGCTACGTCCCGCTCTGCGACGCCGCCCCCCTGATCGCGGCGCACGAACTCGGCTTCGCCCGGGCCGAGGGCCTCGAACTCGACCTCACGGCCGAGCCGTCCTGGGCGACCCTGCGCGACCGGCTGGCGCTCGGGCACCTCGACGGCGCCCACATGCTGGCACCGCTGGCGCTGGCAAGCCGCCTGTCCCTGTCGGGTCCGCCCTCCGACCTGATCGTTCCGATGCAGCTGAGCGTCAACGGCAACGCCATCACCCTGTCGCGCAGCCTCTGGGCCGCGATGGCGCCGGAGAGCGAACGCCCCGGCGACGTCGCCCGGGCCTTCGCCCGGGAGGCGGAGGCGCGCCGCGCCGCGGGCCGGCCGCTGACCCTGGGCACCGTCCACCCGTTCTCGTGCCACAGCTACCAGCTGCGGCTGTTTGCCGAGGCCGGCGGGCTCGACCCGGGCGCGTTCCGCACCGTCGTGGTCCCGCCCCAGTACAGCGTCGAGACCCTCGCCCGGGGCCTGGTCGACGGGTTCTGCGCGGGGGCCCCGTGGAACGACGTGGCGGTGGCAGCCGGGCACGGGCGGATCGCGGTGCTCGGCAGCGCGCTGGCCCCGGACGCCCCCGAGAAGGTGCTGGCGGTGTCCGAGCGCCTCGACGGCACGATCCTCCCGCTGGTCCGGGCGGTGGCCCGGGCCGGGCGGTGGTGCGCCGATCCGGACAACCGCACGGAGCTGGCGCACCGCCTCGCGCGGCGGAGCTACCTCGACCTCGATGAGGCGATCGTCGGCCTTTCCCTGCCGGGCGGAGCGCCGGCCCCGGCGGCCACCGGCGCGGCCCTCGGCTTCGGCGCCGCGATCCAGGAGCCGCGTTTCGCGGACGCGCGATGGCTCCTCGCGCAGATGCAGGCCGCGCGGCAGGTGGTCGATCCGACCGGTTTCGAAGCCGCGATCCCCACGGTCTACAGGCCCGATCTCTATCGGGTGGCGGCGGACGACCTCTGAGGCGCGCGACAGCCGCTGAGTTTCGTCACCGGCGGGCCTCATCAGGACGAAACGGACTGGAACGTCGTGCGGCCCGACCCGTTGTGTCGATGCCATGCCCGGATGCCGCAAACTCGATACTGGCTCGTACCCGTCGCATCCGCGGATGCGCGACGAGCTTCGCCGTCACGTCCAGCGGGGCGGCAGGACCCCGCGGGCGAGCAACGATAACCGGCGTGCCGGTACCAACCGCAACTGGTACTGGGTCCTCTTGGTCGGAGCGATGCCGACCCTCGGCCTGCTGGCGGTTCTCTCCACCCTCATCTGATCAGAATTTCCGGTCTGACCGGACTGATTCCACGCGCCTGCCCCGATGCGCTCGGAGGCTGCGGGATCAACGTCGCGTCCATGCGGCGTCTCCGGATCAGGCCCCGTGCACCCCGGTGCCGCGTGCCGTCGTTCAGGTTCCGGGCGACTGATCATTTAACCAGCGTGCGCCCGCTTTTTGTGCAGCGCACGGAGCGGGCCCGGGCGGATCCCGGCCCTGCGGCCGAAACGCATCCTGCCTTTCCGGTCCGCGACTTAAGCACCTGGCGCCGTCTCTGGCACGGAAGCTGCTACCTCACATGGGTCCGTCAACGGCGACGGGCAGCGCCGTCAGCGAGGCCGCTGATCCGGTTCTCCTGAGGCTGAAGCCGGCTGGGAGATCACCGGCAGCGGCTTTTTCGTGGGCGGTCCGCCAACGACCCTGCAATCGAGGTTCCAGACACGAACGAGCGATGGCGACATCCCCTTTGGACACCCGCGTACCCGACGCGCGCGCCGAGACCGGCCTGCCGCGTGAGAGACTCGTCGTCGTCGGCAACGGCATGGCCTCGCTGCGCTTCCTCGAGCGCCTGACCGAGGATTGCCGCGACCGTTTCGACGTCACCTGCGTCGGCGCCGAACCGCAGGCCGCCTACAACCGGGTCCTGCTCTCCTCGCTGCTCGGCGGCGAAGTCGATGAGGCAGCCTGCGAATTCCGCGGCCTCGACTGGTACGCGGCCCACGGCATCCGCCTGATCACCGGCGCGCCGGTCACGCAGATCGACCGGGAGAACGCCCTGGTCATGGTCGGCGAGACCCATGTCCTTCCCTTCGACAAACTGGTCCTGGCGGTCGGGTCGCTCCCGATCCGCCTGCCGAAACCCGGGATGGACCTCCCGGGGGTGATTACCTTCCGCGACCTGGCCGACGTGGCGGCGATCCGCCGGGCGGCCGTCCAGCATGCCCGGGCGATCGTCATCGGTGGGGGCCTGCTCGGCCTCGAGGCCGCGGTCGGGCTCGCGCGCCTGGGTGTCGACACGACCCTGCTCCACGTCATGGACCGGCTGATGGAGCGCCAGCTCGATCACCACGCCGCCGGGCTGGTCAAACGTGCCATGGAGGCCCGGGGCGTCCGGGTGATCCTGCAGGCCGACACCGACCGGATCGAAGGCGATGGCCGGGTCGAACGCCTCGTCCTGAAGGACGGGACCGTGCTCCCGGCCGAGCTCGTGGTGATGTCGGTGGGCGTGCGGCCGTCCGTGGGGCTGGCGCAGGCGGCGGGTTTGGAGATCGGCCGCGGCATCAAGGTCGACGACCGGTTGACCACCTCGGACCCGCGCATCTTCGCCCTGGGCGAGTGCGCCGAGCACCGCGGGCTCGTCTACGGGCTGGTCGAGCCCGCCTACGAGCACGCCGAAACGCTCGCCCGCCATCTCGCCGGCCAGCCGGCCGAGTACCGGGGCACGGCGCTCTCCACCAGCCTCAAGGTCTCGGGCCTTCCGGTCTTCTCCGCCGGGACCGTCGACACCCCGGACGATGCCGAGGCGATCGTGCTGTCCGATCCCGGCGCCGGCCTCTACCGCAAGCTGCTGCTGCGGGACGGAAAACTGATCGGTGCCGTCTTCGTGGGCGACATCGCCGAGCAGGGCGCCTGCAAGGGCCTGATCCGCTCCGGCGACCCCATTGAGAACGTCGACGATCTGATGTTCGGGCGCCTCGCGTCCGAGCCGCTGGCCGCTTAGAGGAGGCGCGGATGTCCGAGACCCCGACACAGACCGAAGCGAGCGCCTTCGACGCGGAGCAGAAGCGCTACCTCGAAGGCTTCGCGTCCGGCATCGCCGCAATCCGCATGACCGGCGGCCTGGCCGGCGGCGCCGGGGCGGCCGCGCCGCCCGCCGAGCCCACCGGCCCGGACGCGATCCACATCAAGGCGCAGGACAAGACCGTCAAGGACGGCGGCAAGCTCTGCGAGCAGGAGAAGTGGAAGCGCGCGGAGAGTCCCTTCGAGGGTCACAACCGCCTGATCCAGGAGGCCGCCGCCGGCAAGCAGCCGAAGCCCGAGGACAATTTCCGCTGGCGCTACCACGGCCTGTTCTGGGTCGCGCCGAACCAGGTCTCATACATGTGCCGGCTGCGGATCCCGAACGGGATCCTGCACCATTGGCAATTCGCCGGCGTCGCCGACCTCGCTGACCAGCATGGCGGCGGCTATGTCCACGTGACGACGCGGGCCAACCTTCAGGTGCGCGAGATCGGCCCGGAACACGCCCAGCCGTTCCTCGACGGGCTCACCGATATCGGCCTGACCGCCCGGGGCTCGGGCGCCGACAACATCCGAAACGTCACCGGCTCGTCCACGGCCGGGATCGACGCGCAGGAACTGCTGGACACGCGCCCGCTCGCCAAGTCCTGGCACAATTGGATCCTCAACGACCGCTCGCTCTACGGCCTGCCGCGCAAATTCAACGTCGCCTTCGACGGCAGCGGCGTGATGCCGACGCTGGAGGAGACCAACGATATCGGCTTCCAGGCGGTGGAGGTGCTGGAGGGCGCCGCGGTGCCGCCGGGCATTTACATGCGCCTCGTCCTCGGGGGCATCTCGGGTCACCGGGACCTCGCCCGCGACACCGGCATCGTGCTCAAGCCCGAGGCGTGCAACGCGGTCGCGGACGCGATCATCCGGGTGTTCATCGAGAACGGCGACCGGACCAACCGCAACAAGAGCCGGATGAAGTACGTCCTCGACGCCTGGGGTTTCGACACGTACCTCGCCGCCGTCGAGGAGAAGCTCGGTCGCAAATTCGACCGGGTCGCGCCGGAGCACGTGGCGCCGCGCAAGCCCACCGACCGCTACGCCCATGTCGGCGTCCACGCGCAGAAGCAGCCGGGCCTCAACTGGATCGGCGTGGTCCTGCCGGTCGGCAAGATGACCAGCGATCAGGTCCGGGCGCTGGCCGAGATCGCCCGCGACTGCGGCGACGGCCAGATCCGTCTCACCGTCTGGCAGAACTTCATCTTCTCCGGCGTGCCGGACGCGAGGGTCGCCGAGGTCGAGGCCCGGGTCGAGGCGCTGGGGCTCTCCACCAGGGCGGCGGGCATCCGCTCCGGCCTCGTGGCCTGCACGGGCGCCCGGGGCTGCAAGTTCGCCGCCTCGGACACGAAGGGCCACGCCCTGGTCATCGCCGACCATGTCGAGGCGGCCGTCCCGGACCTCGACGTGCCCGTGAACGTCCACCTCACCGGCTGCCATCACAGCTGCGCCCAGCACTATATCGGCGATATCGGGCTGATCGGCGCCAAGGTCGTCGTCTCGGAAGAGGGCGATACCGTCGAGGGCTACGACATCGTGGTCGGCGGCGGCTTCGCCGAGAACCCGAAGATCGGCACCGAGATCTGGAAGGCCGTGAAGGCCGAGGATTGCCCCTCCCGCGTCGAGGCGCTGCTGCGCGCCTATCTCGACCGCCGCCAGGGGCCCGAGGAGAGCTTCCAGGCCTTCACCGGCCGCACCGGTGCGGAGGCGCTCCGCGACGCCGCCGAGGACCAGCCCGCCCTAAAGGTCGCCGCATGAGCCAGCACGTCTCGCCGCCCCTCGTCCTGATCCCCGAGACCGCCCCGTTCAACGAGGACCAGCGCGCTTGGCTCTCGGGCTACTTCGCGGCGCTCCTCGGCCCGGCCGTCGCGGGTGCCACCGCGCTGGCGCCGGGTGAGGCCCCGCCCGGCGGCCCGCGGCTGGCCGACAACGACGATGCACCCTGGCACGACCCCTCCGTCCCGATCGGCGACCGGATGGACATGGCCAAGGACCGGCCCGAGCCGCAGAAGCTCATGGCCGCCATGGCCCAGCAGGATTGCGGCCAGTGCGGCTACAACTGCGCCGACTATGCCAACGCGATCTTCCTCAAGAACGAGGCGCGCCTGAATCTTTGCCAGCCCGGCGGCAAGGAGACCCTGCGCATGCTCAAGAAGCTGGAGGAGGAATTCGGCGCCGCCTCCGGCGCACCCGCTGCCCCGAAGGCGGACGACAAGTCCCCGACGGCCGCCACCGATCTCGGGCCGCTCGGCTATTGCCGCGAGAACCCGGTGGAGGCGCTGTTCCTGTCCCGCCGCCGCCTCAACGAGCCGGGCGGCGAGAAGGAGACGTGGCATATCGAGATCGGCCTCGACGACACGCCGATCCGGTACGAGGTCGGCGATTCCCTGGGCCTGTTCCCCGCCAACGCCCCGGCGCTGGTGGACGCGGTGATCGCCGAGCTGGGCGCCCGCCCGGAACGGGTCATCGGCGCCAGGACCCTGCGCGAGCACCTGCTGATCAACTACGCCCTGGGCGCGGCACCGGACAATCTCTACCAGCTCCTGTCGCTCCTCACCTCGGGGGCGGCCCGCAAGAAAGCGCAGGCTCTGGCCTCCGGCGAGGATCCCGACGGCGACGCCGCCTATCTCGACGTGCTCGGCGCCCTGCACAAGTTCCCCGGCGCGCGGCCCGACGCGGAGGTCTTCCTGGAGGCGCTGGACGAGCTCCAGCCGCGCCTCTACTCGATCTCGTCCTCACCCAAGGTGGATGTCGGTCGCGTGTCCCTAACGGTGGACGCGGTGCGCTACAACCACCGCTCGCGGCTGCGGCTCGGGGTGGCCTCGACCCATCTCGGCGAGCGACTCCCCGAGCAGACCCGGGTCAAGGTCTACCTCCAGAAGGCCCACGGCTTCGGGCTGCCGGCCGACCTATCGAAGGACGTGATCATGTGCGGCCCCGGCACCGGCATCGCGCCGTTCCGGGCGTTTTTGCGCGAGCGCGCCGCGACGCAGGCATCCGGCCGGAACTGGCTGTTCTACGGCCATCAGCGGCAGGCCTCGGACTTCTTCTACAAGGACGAGCTGACCAGGCTGAAGGACGACAAGGTGCTCACCCGCCTGTCGCTCGCCTGGTCCCGGGACGGGACGGAGAAGACCTACGTCCAGGACCGGATGCGCGAGAACGGCGCCGAGCTATGGAAGTGGCTGGAGGGCGGCGCGCATTTCTACGTCTGCGGCGATGCCAAGCGCATGGCTAAGGACGTGGAGCGGGCGATCATCGACGTGGCGGCCAGCCACGGCGGCAAGAACCCCGAGGATGCGGTGGCATATTTCGCCGCGCTGAAGAAGGCCGGGCGCTACCAGGCCGACGTGTACTGATCAGCCAAAACCCTCCCCCCTCTGTGGGGGAGGGTGCCCGGCGGATGCGGGGCGGGAGAGGGGCAGCGCGACGGTTCAGGATCTGGCTTCCGACGCGACCCCTCCGGATCCGGCGCTCCCCTCTCCCGACCCTCGCCGACGCGGGGGCCACCCTCCCCCGCAGAGGGGGGAGGAAGCACGCGGCCCGCCTCTTGCGGGCGCCGTCGGACACGAGACTTTCGAGGACCCAGCCATGCTTCAGCCCGTGGCAGACCCGGCAGTGCGGACCACCTGCCCCTATTGCGGGGTCGGATGCGGCGTGCTCGCGACACCGGACGGGCAGGGGGGCGCCGCCATCGCGGGCGATGCCGAGCACCCGGCCAATTACGGCCGCCTGTGCTCCAAGGGCTCGGCGCTGGGCGAGACCCTGTCGCTGGAGAACCGCCTGCTCCACCCACAGGTCGACGGGACGCGGGTCTCATGGGACGCGGCCCTCGACACCGTGGTGGGAAAGCTCCGCGCGGTTGCCGATGAGCACGGGCCGGACGCCATCGCCTTCTACCTCTCGGGGCAATTGCTCACCGAGGATTACTACGTCGCCAACAAGCTCGCGAAGGGCTTCATCGGCACGCCGCACGTGGACACCAATTCGCGGCTGTGCATGTCGAGCGCGGTCGCGGCCCACCGCCGGGCCTTCGGCTCCGACACCGTGCCGGGCTGCTACGAGGATCTCGACGAGGCCGACCTGATCGTGCTGGTCGGCTCCAACACCGCCTGGTGCCATCCGGTCCTGTTCCGGCGCATGGCCGACGCGAAGGCAAGGCGGGGCACCAAGTTCGTGGTGATCGACCCCCGCCGGACCCAGACCGCGCAGGAATCCGACCTGTTCCTCGGGATCCGGCCGGGCACCGACGTGGCCCTGTTCTCGGGGCTCCTCGTCTACCTGTCGGATAACGGGTTTCGCGATCGCGCCTTCGTGGAGTCCCACACGGCCGGGCTCGACGGCGCCCTGGAGCGCGCCCGCCTGATCGCACCGGACGCCGCGGCCGTCGCCGCCGCGACGGGGGTGCCGGAGGCCGACATCGCGGCGTTCTACGCCCTGTTTTCCGGCACCCGCCGGGTGGTCACGGCCTTCTCGCAGGGGGTGAACCAGTCGGCACAGGGGACCGACAAGGGCAACAGCATCATTAACTGCCATCTGATCACCGGCCGCATCGGCGAGACCGGGATGGGGCCGTTCTCGCTGACCGGCCAGCCCAACGCCATGGGCGGGCGCGAGGTCGGCGGGCTAGCCAACATGCTGGCCGCGCACATGCACTTCGCCCCCGAGGAGGTCGACCGGGTGCGCCGCTTCTGGGGCGCCCCCCGGATCATCACCGGCGAGGGCATGAAGGCGGTCGCCCTGTTCGAGGCGGTCGCCAAGGGCAAGATCAAGGCCCTCTGGGTGATGGGCACCAACCCGCTGGTCTCGATGCCGCGGGCCGACCTGATCCGGGATGCGCTCGGCGGTCTCGACCTCTACGTGGTCTCCGAGGCGGTGGCGGATTCCGACACGGCCCGCGGCCTCGGCAAGACGACGGTGCTGCTGCCCGCGCAGGGCTGGGGCGAGAAGGACGGCACCGTCACCAATTCCGAGCGGCGGATCTCCCGCCAGCGCCGCTTCCTCGACAGCCCCGGCGAGGCCCGCCCCGACTGGGCGGTGCTGGCGGAGGTCGGCCGCCGGCTCGGCCACGGCCGGGCCTTCGCGTTCGACTCCGCCGCCGCGATCTTCCGCGAGCATGCCGGGCTCTCGGCCTACGAGAACAACGGCACGCGCGACTTCGATCTCGGCGCGCTCGCCGACCTCAGCGAGGCCGCCTACGACGTGAACCTGCCGGTGCAGTGGCCGATCCCGAAGCGCTCCGGGCCGCGCGGCGCCCCGCAGGGCAAGGCCCGGCTGTTCGGCGACGGGCGCTTCTACACGTTCGACCAGAGGGCCCGCTTCGTGGCGGTGCAGCCGCCCGGCCTCGCCCTGGCGGTCTCGGAGGCGTTCCCGTTCGTGCTCAACACCGGCCGGGTGCGCGACCACTGGCACACCATGACCCGAACCGGGAAGAGCCAGCGCCTGTCCGCACACCGCGCGGTCCCGTTCGTCGAGGTCCACCCGGACGACGCGGCGGCCCATGGCCTCGCCGACGGCGGCATCGCGCGGCTGACCACCGCGCACGGCGAGGCGGAGCTGGAGGTGACGGTCACCGACACGGTGGTGCCGGGCAACGTGTTCATGCCGATGCACTGGGGCGGCGCCTTCGCGTCGCGGGCCCGGGTCGGCGCCCTGGTGCGCGGCATGCCCGATCCGGTGTCCGGCCAGCCCGAGCTGAAGGCGACGCCGGCCGCCGTGGCGCCGGTGGCCTACCGGGCCCGCGGCTTCCTGATGACCCGCCGGCAGGTGGATCTGCCCGAGGGCTGGTGGTGGGCGCGGGCGGCGATCACCGGCGGCTGGGGCGTGCAGTTCGCCACGCAGGACAGCTCCCGGGCCGTGGCGCTGATGGTGCGCGGCCTGATCCAGAGCGAGGCCCTGGCGGGCTGCGAACTGGCGGAATATGCCGATCACGCCCGGGACCGGTACCGCTGCGCGGTCTATGACGGCGCGCGCCTCGTCGCGTGCCTCGCCTACGCGCCGGCGGCGGAGCGGCCGGACTGGGAGGCGGCCAAGGCCCTGTTCGCCGCCGAGGAACCCGAGACCGCCGAGCGCCGGGCGCTGCTCTCGGGCCGGGCCGCGACCGCCTCGGCGGGGCCCGTGGTCTGCGCCTGTCACGGGGTCGGCGCCGACGTGATCACCGCGACGATCGCCGCGGGGGCCGGATCCGTGGAGACGGTGGGCGCCGCCTGCAAGGCCGGCACGAATTGCGGCTCCTGCATACCGGAGATCCGCAAGATGCTCGCCGGGCAAACCGCCCGCGCGGCGTGATTGTTTGGTATATTCGCCGGTGAGGACCGATCGGCCCGTCCCGCCAGCCCCTCCTCTTGGGGTGCGGACGCGAAGCGGCGCCCCAGGACGAGGGTGTCCGGCGGGATGACCGGCACGAGGCAGACTTCAGGACAAAGCCGTGACCGATACCCCCCTGCGCGCCGCCCGCGCGCCCCGCGAGACCAAGGCCGCCGGCCTGGAGCCGCTGGCGGTGCTGCCCGTCTTCGTGCCCCTGCGCGGCAAGCGCGTGGTCCTGGCCGGCTCCTCCGGCGGGGCACCCTGGAAGGTGAAGGTGCTGGCCGCGGCCGGCGCCCATGTCGACGTCTACGCCCCCGAGCCCGGCGAGGAGCTGCGCGCGGTCCCGGGCGAGATCGTCGACGGGCAGGTGGTGCTGCACGAGCGCGCCTGGACCCCCGACGACCTCTGGGGCGCGGCCTTCTGCATCGGCGCCCTGGAGGACGAGGCCGAGTGCGTCGCCTTCGTGGTGGCTGCCCGCGGGGCCGGGGCCATCGTCAACGCGGTCGACCGGCCGCATCTCTGCGACGTGAAGTTCGGCGCCATCGTCAACCGTTCGCCGCTGGTGGTGGGCATCTCCACGGAGGGCGCCGCCCCGGTCTTCGGCCAGACCGTGCGGGCCCGGATTGAGGCGATGCTGCCCCAGGGCTTCGCCCGCTGGGTCGCGGCCGCCCGGGACTGGCGTGACGGCGTCACGGCGCGCTTCCACGGGTTCGCCGAACGGCGCGTCTTCTGGGAGCGCTTCACCGAGCGCGCCTTCGCGGAGCCCGACCGGGCACCCTCGGAGCAGGACCTCGCCGAGCTGCTCGGGGAGACCGAGGCCGCACCGAAGGGCGGTGCGGTGACGCTGGTTGGGGCCGGCCCCGGGGACGCGGAACTCCTGACCCTCAAGGCGCTCCGGGCGCTCCGCAACGCCGACGTGATCCTGTACGACGACCTCGTCGCTCCCGAGATCCTGGACTACGCCCGCCGCGAGGCGCGGACGATGCTGGTCGGCAAGACCGGCCACGGCCCGTCCTGCCGCCAGGACGACATCAACGCGCTGATGGTGCAGCTCGCCCGCACGGGCAAGCAGGTGGTGCGGCTCAAATCCGGCGATCCGCTGGTCTTCGGCCGGGCCGGCGAGGAGATCGAGGCCTGCCGGGCCGCCGGCATCCCGGTCACCGTGGTGCCGGGGGTCTCGGCGGCGCAGGGGGCGGCGGCCTCCCTCGGCCTGTCCCTGACCCATCGCGACGCCGCGCGCCGGCTCCAGTTCGTCACCGGCCATGACCGCCGCGGCGATCTCCCGGACGACCTGAACTGGGGGGCGCTGGCCGATCCGAGCGTCACGACCGTGGTCTACATGCCCAAGCGCACCCTGCGGGCGCTGCTCGCCCGGGCGGTCGCGGAGGGGCTGGCCCCCTCGACCCCGGCGCTCCTGGTCTTCAACGCCACCCGCCCGAACCAGCAGGCCCTGCGCGGCACCGCGGCCGACCTCGCCGACCGCGTCGAGGCCGCGGGCCTCGACGGGCCGGCGCTGCTGATGGTCGGCGAGGCGTTCTCGGAGATGCGGGGTGCCGCGCAGGTCGAGACCGCGCCGGAGCGGGTGGCGATCTGAAGTGGTTTGAAGCCTTCGCGCACCGCGCCAGATTCCGGCCCTGAAACCGGTATCGAATGTGCCCGACGCAGCACCCGGCGGGGCGTGAGACGCAGACCGTCCTGGCGAACGCGGCTGTCAGCGTATCGGACCTGAAGAGGAGCGCCGACGGCGTCTTGAGCGAGGCGCAGGGTGAAACGGTCGCGATCCTCAACCACAACCGGGTGATGGCCCACATGGTCGCGCCCGCCGCCTACGAGGCGATGATGGATCTGATCGCCGATGCCGCGCGGCGTTGAGCGGGTCTCCCGTGTCAGCGACGCGGCGATCACCGAGATCGCGGCCGCCAAGCACCGCCGGGAAGCGGTGTACCGGATGGCCCGGACGCGATGCGTGTCGCGACTCGCATCAGCACGTTCGAGGCGGCTAAAGTCACGATGGGCGGGCGGGCCCGCGACGATGTGTTTCGTCAGCCGGTTCTGTGAAGCCGCCGTGCCTGCACCAGAACAGGGGCGGGGGGCCTGGACCCTCGCGACAGAACCCTCAAGAGATCCGGGAGGCGCGCGATGAGAAAACAGTTTTGGCTCGGTGCTGCGGCCCTGCTCGCGGCGGCCGGTCCGGCCCTGGCGGCGGACCAGGACGCGGGCGGGATGGTGGTGAAGCCCGACGCGGCGTCGGTCCGCTACGAGCCGGGGCCGCCGAACCTGCCCAAGGGCACGCTGATCAGCCGCGTCGCCGGGGATCCCGCTGAGCCCGGGCCGTTCGTGCTGCGGCTCAAGTTCCCGGCCCACACGGTGATCGCGCCGCACACGCATGCGAAGCCCGAGACGCTGACGATCCTGTCGGGGTCGATCTACCACGCGCACGGGCGCACCCTGGACAGGACGAAGGGCGCGGCGCTGACGGCGGGTGGCTTCGTCTACCTGCCGGAGGACATGCCGCATTCCCTCTGGACCACCGACGAGCCGGTGGAGCTGCAGGTCAACGGCTCCGGCCCGTTCGGGCTGAACTACATCGACCCCGCCGACGATCCGAGCCGGAGCAGCGGCGGTCCGGGCTGACCCCTGCGTCAGCAGGGGTCGGGAGAGGGGAGCGAGGGTGCAGAACGAAGCTCTGGCCTACACGAGAGCTGCGCCCCTTCCGGAAGCCGGGCTCCCCTCTCCCGACCCCCTTCGGGGGGCACCCTCCCCCGCAGAGGGGGG
>NZ_JAKSYC010000065.1 GCF_022829585.1 Methylobacterium sp. J-026 | reverse complement strand
TCGAGGTAAGCGAGCATGGCCTCCGCATCCTCAGCGGCCTTCAAGGGGCTGGTTGTGGCCATCAGCGGTCCAAGGATTGCGCGAAAGTCACCCGCGAACACCGCCTTGGGCACGAATGGCCCGTAGGGTCCGTACCGGTAGCCCGACATCGAGGGCCGCATCTCGCAGATCAAGGCGCAGATCGAGGAGACCACCTCGGACTACGACCGGGAGAAGCTGCAGGAGCGTCTGGCCAAGCTCGCGGGCGGCGTCGCGGTGATCCGCGTCGGCGGCGCGACCGAGGTCGAGGTCAAGGAGAAGAAGGATCGCGTCGACGACGCCCTCAACGCCACCCGCGCGGCGGTCGAGGAAGGCATCGTCCCCGGCGGCGGCACGGCCCTGCTGCGCGCCAAGAAGGCGGTCGCCGAGCTGAAGAGCGAGATCCCGGACGTCCAGGCCGGCATCAAGATCGTCCTCAAGGCCCTCGAGGCGCCGCTGCGCCAGATCGCCCAGAACGCGGGCGTCGAAGGCTCGATCGTGGTCGGCAAGATCACCGACAACACCTCCTCGGAGACCTACGGCTTCAACGCCCAGACCGAAGAGTACGTCGACATGATCCAGGCCGGCATCGTCGACCCGGCAAAGGTCGTGCGCACCGCCCTGCAGGACGCGGCTTCGGTCGCTGGCCTGCTGGTGACCACCGAAGCCATGGTCGCCGACGCCCCGAAGAAGGATGGCGGCGCCCCCGCGATGCCGGGCGGCGGCGGCATGGGCGGCATGGACTTCTAAGTCCACATCACCCGTAGAGATGAGGAAGGGGGTCGCCGAGAGGCGGCCCCTTTTCTTTCGTTGTATCGAGATCCAAGCGTTGCGGGAGACACCGTCCAAATTTCATATTCGGCGCCTGTGATGGGCATACAGAGGAGCCGGATGCAGCCAACCGCCATGTCTAAGCCCGTCCACCTCGCCGTTTGGGTGAGGTCCTGCAGAGACGGCAGCGGCATGCTGCGGGCGTCGGATCCCTGCGCGATCTGTCCAGACGCGTCGCTTCCCTCTCCGAATTCCTGCTGACGCTAGGGCTACCCTCCCGGCATGGGGGGCAGGAGACGCGCGTTGCAGTTCCGAAATGATCTCGACAGCGTCGTGCGAAAACACGCGCCCGCACGACCGCGGCGTCTGGAACACCTCACCAAAACAAAAAAACGGGACGGCTCGCGCCGTCCCGTCGGTGGTGGTTCCTATCGGCCTAAGAAGATCGAGGCCAGTCGCTGGAGCAGGCCCCGCGGTGCGGGCGGCGGCTCAATCTGCCCAGGACCGTCCCCGATCTAAGCGTTGGCGGCGAAGGGGTGCTGCGCCGAGTTGCGCTGCTCGGTGACCGTCGCGGCCTTCGGCTCGCCGTTGACGGCGCGCTGGATCGACAGCTTGGTCGCCTCGTAGTTGTACTTCTGGATCTTGGCGTCGTCGGCCGCCTCCCAGTGGATGAACACGCCGACCAGGATGAACAGGTCGTCGGCCTCATCGGCGGGGATGATGCCCTCGGCGACCGCGTCCTGCACGGCCTTGGCGACGCCGTGCTGAGCCGGGCCGAACATCTGGACGGCCTGACGGGCGTCGTTGATGGTGACCTTGTTGAACATCAGGGTGTTGGGCTTGCACGGCAGGTTCGGCGCGATGACCGCGAGCAGGCTGGTGAAGCCGTGCTTGTTGTTCACGAGGCCGTTGCAGAAAGCCGTCTCGGCGGGCGAGCCGCGCGGTCCGATGATCAGGTCGATGTGAGCGACTTCGTTGCCGTCGCCGACGAGGGCTTCGCCAACCTGAACCTTGGTGATCTTCGCCATTCGGTGTCTCTCCCTGGATTCCGAAATAGGGCCGCGGCGCCGGACGATGCCAGCGGCCGGGAAGCCATCCTTGTTATCGGCGCCCGATCCTCCGGCCGTGCCGGTTGGGCCGAGCCGGTTGGGCCGGACAGCGCGCCGGACCCTACAGCGCGACCCTGCGGCTCACAACCCGCAAGGCCCTGCCGCGACGGAATTTCTATTGCTCCGCCCGGGGCACCACCGGAACGGGGGCGCGACTCAGGCCAACCCCGCCCCGGCCCTCGCGAGTGCGTCCCAGAACAGCGTCGCCACCGTGAAATCCGCGCTCGTGCCCGGGTTGAGGCCGCGCGCCTTCATCGACGCGTCGAGGGCGAGGAGCGGTCCGGCCGGCGCCCTGGCGAGATCGATCCCGCGCGTGGCTTCCGCGACCTCCCGGCGAAGATCCTCGGCGGCATCGGCACCGGCCTTGCGGGCCACGTGGCTGTCCGGCACCGCCGTGAGGTAGGCGAGATGCACGGCGGTCGTGCACCAGGACGGATCGAGCCCCCGCCGCCGCGCCTCGGCCAGCGCGGGCAGGCCGATCGCCGGGATATCCGCGAAGCCGGTGACGTAGGCCCGGGCGATCCGGTCCCGGTCGGCGGCCTCCTGCATCGCGTCGCGGAGCGCATCGGGCGGGGCGGCGGCGACATCGTGCCGGGCGGCCCGGCCGAGGCCGCCGGGATTGGCGATCCGAATCGCGGCGAAGACCGCTTCGGAATCGGCGCGGTCGAGGGCGTCCAGGACCGCCCCGAGCGGCTGCCCGCGCTCCGCCGCCGCCGCCAGCGGAGCGCAGAGCAGCAGGATGCCGAGATTGGTGTTCTGTCCGACCGCCGCCATCGTCGCGGCGATTCCGGCGCGGACCCGTGCGCCGACTCCGGCCCCGGCCTGTGCCAGAGCCGGTGCGGAGACCTCGGCGCTGGTGACGAAATCGGTTACCACCATGCGGTGCCCCGCCGCGAAGGCGTGGACGTTGCCGGGCTTGAGGGCGTCGAGTTCGGCGCGGCAAGCGGCCCGGTAGACCGTCCCGATCAGCGCCGGATCGAGCCGGGTCATGCCACCACGCGCCGCGGACGGCTGGCGCTGCGGACGGCGGCGAGGAACCCGCGGACGATTGCGGCGGCGATGTCGGTCTCGCAGACGGTCTGCAGCCCCGACCAGGCCGGCATGGAATTCACCTCCAGGATCGAAAAACCGCCCTCCCCGTCCTCGACGAGGTCGATTCCGGAATAGGCCACCCCGACCGCGCCGGCCGCCGCCTCCGCAAGCTCGGCGGCGGAGCGCGGCAACGCCCAGGGCAGCGGCCGCCCCCCCCTGTGGACGTTGGTGATCCAACCGTCGCCCTCGCGGATCATGCCGGCGACCGCCCGGCCGTCGCAGACGAACACCCGGTAATCGCGCCACAGGCCGTCCCGGCGCGGCATGTAGCGCTGCAGGTAATAGACCCGCGCCACCGCCTCCTCGTCGGGGAGATCCTCCGGTCGCTCGATCAGGGCGAGCCCCTCCCCCTGCGAGCCGAACAGCGGCTTGAGGACGAGCGGCGCCCCCGGCCGGGCCTCGGCGGCGACCAGGGCGGCGGCGGCCTCGCGCTTCGAGAACACCCAGGTGGCGGGTGTCGGCAGGCCGGCCCGGGCGATGAGCAGCGAGGTGGCCGCCTTGTCCACGGAGCGCTCGATGGCGGTGGGGGCGTTCCAGACGGTGACGTCCGCCGCAACCAGGGCATGGAGGACGCCGAGGCGCATGGTCGTCGCCTCGAAGGTGCCCCCCGCGATCGTGCGCATCAGCACGCCATCCGGCAGCGCGTCGGGGAAACCCGGGACCCGGAGCGGCTCGCCGCGGCCGGTGACGATGGCCACGTCGGCGAGCGAGAACAGAACCGGTTCGACACCCTGCGCCTGCAGGGCCGCCAGCAGCCGGTTCTTGTGCCAGGTGCCGTTATCGGCGGCGAGCCCGATGCGCATAGGGGGCCTGATCGTCACGGGAGAGACTGGTTTGCAGGGGTGGGCCCGGCGGGGTTGCCGCGCGCGGGTCCTCTCTGCCGGAGGGAGTGGACCCAGGTCGGGTGGGCGCATTTCATAGGCAGGTCCGATCCGCGCAAGCCTTGCCTTCTGACAGGCGCACCACGCTTTCCTCCCCTTGCGGGGAGGAAAAATGCGCTGTGTGTCAATGGCTTGATGCCGGGCGGTCCCGATGCGTAAGTCCCATAGCCCGCAGGGGGTTAGGGAGACGGGCCGCGGTGGCCGTGCCCCCTCTCGCGCCGCCCCGAATCGGGAGGCGGCGCGCAAGGCGCCTCAGGTGAAGGACGCATCCACCAGCGTCGGCTCCAGGCGCCCGCCGCGATAGGTGGCGCCGGAGCGGATCGACGTGACGATCGCCTCGGCCGGCGAGAACAGGGCGCCGTCGATCTTGTAGAAGTCGCCGTTCACCCGGCCGAAGATCTCGGCGAAGGGGGCGCCGTGATCGCTCGAGGTCGTGGACGGCAGCTGCTCGGCGAGCTGGCGGGCGTCCGCGTCGTCCGCATCCACGAACAGCTGGACGCGGCCGCCGTAGATGATCGCGTCGTTGGTCCGGCCCATCGCCTTGATGAAGTCCGGATGCGGCGGCGAGAGCGGCGCCGATCCGATCCCGTCCACGATGGCGTGCAGGTCGAAGCCAACCGTGTGGGCCTTGTGGAGCGCCACCTCCAGCACCCGGGCAACCACCTGGGTCGAGCCGGCGAGGCTCTGGGTCGGGGCGAAGATGAAGGTCAGATCCTCGGGCCGCAGGCCGGACGCCTCGGCGACCTTGGCGACGACGCTGTCGGGCGGCCCGCCGGCCGCCTCGAGCACCAGCGCCGTCCGGGTGGCGGAGTCGCGGTAGCCGAGTTCCTGGTACAGGTCTTCGACGGCCGCCACCGCCCGGCCCGGACCCGAGCCCAGGGCGAAGAATCCGGAGTCACCCCCGTCGTCTGCGAGGCTCCAGCCCGCATACTGGCTTCCGAGGCAGGCGAGCACCGGATCGGCGGCATGCACCGTCACCGAGTACGGCCAGGAGGCGATCGGCCCGCTCGGGGCGATGGTCACGGTGCCGAGGCCGCCGAGGCAGATCTCGGCGATGCGCCGCCCGGCCTCGATCGACCCCCTCGCCTGCGCGCCGGCATCGACCATGCGGGCGCCCCCGGCCGCCTGCGACACGGAAAGACGCAGGGTGGCGGCATCGGCCACGAACCGCTCGATCAGCGGCGCCGAGAGCGCGTTGACGCTGGGATAGGATTGGCTGGCACTCATCACAGGGCTTCCTCGGGATGTGTTTTCTTCGCCGCGTGGACGGCCCGCAGGCGCGCCGTTCGCGTCTCCAACAGGGCGAGCACCTCCGCCCGGTCCGCGCCTTCGGCCAGCACCGTGCAGAGCGGCGCGTCGCGGCGGACCGCCGAGCCGGGGCACGGGCGGTCGCGCACGTAGTCCGGCCAAGCGAGGTCCGGGACAGGCGCAAGCTCCCGATCGGCGTAACAGATCTGCGCGGCCGCTGCACCCGCCGGCTGCGGGCCGGGATCCGGCATGGCGCCGAGACAGGCCGCGATATGGGCGGCCAGCAGCGGCGTCGCGCTTCGGTCGAGGATGTCGAGCGTCGCCCCGGGGCGGGGATTGATCTCGGTGAGCCACCAGTCCGACCCATCGACCAGCACGTCGCCGCTGCCGAGCCCCTTCAGCCCGGTCGCGGCGACGATCCGCGCGATACCCGCTGCGATCGCCCCCACCATCTCGGTCGGGAGCGCTGGAGGCTTCCCGGCGCCCTGGACGAGTGCGCCGCCGTAGCGATAGGGTCGGATCGGCGTGGGGGCGCACCATTGCTCGGTGACGGCGAGAATCCGGATCGTGCGGCCATCGGCCAGGAAGTTCAGGGCGTGGGGCCGGCCCGGGACGCGGGCCTGGAGATAGTGCCCGTCCGGCGCCGGCGACCGGGGGGCCGGGCGGATGTGGCTCCCGCCGCTGCCGCCCGCCCGCTTGAGCAGCCAGGCGCCCGGCTCCGGCGGCGGGTCCCGGCGCACAGCCGGGTGCGGTACGCCGAGGCGTTCGCACAGGGCCGCGAAGGCGAAGGGATCCTTGAGCGCCGCCACGGTGCCGGCCCCGGCTCCGATCAGCCGATGCCGCCGGGCGAGACGCTCGATCAGGCCGGGCGCGTCCTCGAAGCCGCTGCCGAGCACGAGGCCGATCGGACGGGGCGCGGCCTCCGCGAGGGCCTCGATCGCCGCCAGCGTCGCCCCGGCGGCGGGCGCCGCGCCGAACCGGCCCGGCAGTGGCCGGTAGCCTTCGGCAAGGGCCAGCGTATCGGAATCGCCGAACAGGTCCGCCACGTAGGGGCGCAGCCCGGCGCGCCGGGCCGCCTCGGCCAGGGCGCGGCCGGCCTGGGCGGCGATCAGAATCGCCTCCGCCATCCGGGTCGGGCTAGCCGGCGATCTCGACGGCGAGGCTGTAGGCGTCGCGGAAGTCGAGGCAGAGCGGCGTGTCGGCGGCGAGCATCCGGTCGAACAGGCGCCGCTGCGTCTGGTACTTGACGTTGCCCACCGCGAGCGCCCCGATGCCCACGCCCTTGCCGGTGGGCAGCGGTACGTCCACGGCGTTGACGTCGATCCCCGCGATCCCCGCGGGGGGCACGGCGTTCACGTCCGACGCGACGAGGAGCTTCGGCGCCGACTCGAGATCCTCCGCCGTAAGGATCGGGATGCCCGCCGGGCCGGCCGACAGGATCACGTCGGCGTCGCGGATCGCGGCGCGGCGATCGTCCGGGGTCGTGCCGTCGACGGCACCGACCTCGATGCCGAATCGCCACTTCATGGTGAAGGCGATCTTCGAGACGCGCTCCTCGCCGTCGTGGCCGACGAGGACGGTCGTGGCCCCCTGCAGGGCGCCGATCACCGCGGCGACATAGGCGACGACGCCGGCCCCGCCGAAGATCACGATGCGCTTGCCGGTGAGATCCGTGTTGTATCGCTGCCGCAGGGCGCGGGAAACCTGGGCCACCATGGCGGCGCCGGTGGTGAACGAGCCCGCCGGGTCGGCAAAGACGTGGTTGACGAAGGGCGGCACGAAGGCCTTCTTGGCGCGGTCGACCATGTCGAGGGCGTCCTCGGCGTTCTTGCCGCCGATGAAGATGCCCGTGCGGGTGCCGTCGGCCGGAGCGCGCGAGAAGATCGAATCCTGCGTGAGCGAGACCACGTCGGCGAGGCTGACCTCCGTGTAGGTCACCACCGTCTCGAAGCCGGCATCCACGGCCATGTTCACGTCGAACGGGCTCATGTGCCGGAGCGGCGTCAGCATGTGGAGGATCGAGCGGGCCATGGAATCCTCGTTCGGCTTGCGACGGATGTGCCTGCGCACCGTCCAAACCCGGAGCGGCCCCCCGGGTCAAGTCCGGGCTGCGGGCTCAGCGCGGTCCGGTCACCGAAGCGCCGCTGTTGCGGCCCCGCGCGATGATGAATCGCAACGGACCGCCCCGGTCGAGGCTCGCCACGAGGGCGCGGGCCTCGGCCTCGGACGGAACCAGCGCGAAGCCCGTGGGCCCCCAGGAGGACTGGCCGTAGCCCGGGACACCCTGCGCGGCGACGCTGGACAGGGCCTGCGCCACCGCGGCGCTGGCATAGCGGCCGCCCTGGTGGGGGGCGAAGTGATCGCCGATCAGGTCCTGGATCCGGGTGATCCCCGCGCCGAAGCCCTGCGGCTCGGCCAGAGCCAAGGCGGGCAGGATCTGCATCAGCGCGATCCGGCAGATCTCCGCCGCCTGGGCTTCGGGGAATCGCGGCAGGTCACGGAACGCCTCGACCTCGCGGGTGCCGTGCACGCCGGACATGCTCGGATCGAGGATGAGGACGATCCGCCAGGCGTCCGGGTAGGGGAGCCGCGCGATCACCGGAGGCGGGCCCCCGTCCGCCCCGCGACCGCCGTCGACGACCAGCCCGCCTTCCGTGAAGGCGCAGAGCCCGACGCCGGACCGGTTGCCCCGGTCCAGGGTCGCCGCGAAGGTCTCCGGCGCGAAGGGCTCGCCGGTCAGGCGCGCCATGGCGGCCGCGACCGACAAGGCGAGCTGCGTGCCGGAGCCGAAACCGGCATGGGCCGGGATGACCCGCTCGACCGTGATCGCCACATCCGCGCCGCGCCCGAGATGGGCGGCGGCGGCCCGGGCGTAGCCGCGCACACGCTCGGCCTCGGGACCCTCCACCGCGAGATGCGCGGACCTGCGGGCAGTCAACGCGAGGGCGGGCGCGTCGATGGCAAGCCCGATACTGCCGAAGCGGCGGCCCAGGCCTCCGTGCAGGTCCAGGAAGCCGAAATGCAGGCGGGCCGGTGCCTCGACCCGCACGGCTCCGTCCGCCGCCAGCCTGTTCCGTTCGGGGACCCCGCCCAACACAATACCCTCGAATCCCGGCCCTCGAATCCCGCCGGCAGGCCGCATGATCGGCGCGCTTTTCACATGCGGCGCGGCGCCGGGGCAACGGGAACGGCGAGGTCGAATGACTCGACCCCCTTGCCGCGGTGCGCGGATGAATGCAAACCTAGGCCCGCGACGGCGCGCCGAGCTTGCCGCCTGCCCGGACCTGCCGGGCGGACGCGCCATTCCGATTCGGTGGGTAACCCTCGTCCTGAGGTGGACCCGCTTCGTCCGGTCTTACGGCCGTCGCCCGCTCCGAAACCAAGCAAGAACGTTGCGAGAGGGAGCATGGCAGCCTGGGTGAAGGGTGGCGCGACGGGCGCGGACACCGCCATCGAGGCGGCCGCAGCCCTGCTCGCAAAAGCGCGCGCGCCGGTGATCGCCGGCCTCAGCGCCGATGTTGCTGCGATCCGTGCGGCTTACGATCTCGCGGGGCGCATCGGCGCCTCCGTCGACACCGCCGGATCGTTCGGGACCTACGCCGAACTCGGCGCCCTGAGCCGGGTCGGCGCGCTGACCACGACCCCCGCCGAGGCCGTCGGACGCGCCGACGTGGTGCTGGTGGTCGGCGCCGCGCCCTGGCAGGCGTCGCTTCTCGAGCGTCTGATCGACGCCAAGCCGACGCGTGGCCGCGCCGCCGGATCGGAGCGCGCGTTCCTCGCGCTCGGCGCGAACGCCACCGCGTCGCTGGCCTGGCCGGCCGAGGGTGGCCTGCCTGAGGCCGTCGGCGTACTGCGCGCCTATGCCCGCGACCATCTCGCCGGCGACGCGCTGCCGGGCCAGATCGCCGCCCGGCTCGCCGCCGCCCAGTACGGCGTCCTGCTCTACGACCCCGCCGAACTCGGCGAGGCCGGTATCGAGATGCTCCAGGGCCTCGCCATGGCGTTGAGCGAGACCACGCGCTGCTTCACCCTCGCCGTCGGCGGCGTCGGGCAGGACCGGGCCGTGGTGCCGGTCTCGGCATGGCTGACCGGCCAGGCGCCGCGCAGCGGTTTCGGACGCCGCGTGCCCGAGCACGATCCCTGGCGGTTCGACGCCGCACGGCAGGTCGCCGCCGGTGAGGCCGATGCCGTCCTCTGGCTCGCCGCCGTGCCGGTGGCGCGGCCGGATTGGCTGTCGGCGGTCCCATCCGTGGCCCTGGTGGCGGAGGCAGAGGCGCAGGCCGCCGAGGTGGTGATTTCGGTCGGCCAACCCGGCCGCGACCATGGCGGCGTCCTGTGGAACGAGCAGCGCGCCGCGCTGACCTTCTGGCCGGCCTCGGCGCCGTCGAATATGCCGTCGGCCGCGACGGTGCTGGGCGCCCTCACGGAGCGTCTCGCCGCGGGTCAAGCGGCATCGAGGAGTGAACCCGCATGCTGAGCGTGATCCGGGGCGGGCGCGTCGTCGATCCGACCGCGTCCCGCAATTCCGTCGGTGACGTCTGGATCGAGGACGGACACGTCGTCGACCCGCAGAGCCGCGCGCCCGACGCGGTGATCGACGCGGCCGGCTGCGTGGTGATGGCCGGTGGCGTCGAGGTGCATTCGCATATCGCCGGCGGCAACGTGATCACCTCGCGGCTGCTGTTGCCGGACCTCTACGTGAGCGAGGCGGCGCCCGAGGGACATCCCTTCGCCCATGCGGGCGGGGCGGCGGCCTGGATCGGCTCCACCTACGCGCGGATGGGCTACACGACGGCCGTCGAGCCGGCGATGCCGCCGACTCATGCGCTCGGGACCCAGCTCGAGCTCGCTGACATCCCGCTGCTCGACCGCGGCGCCCTCACGGTGATGGGCAACGACGATCAGCTCCTCCAGTTGCTCCGCGAGCGCCAGGGTGGGAATGCCGTGCGCGACCTCGTGGCGCTCTCGGTCGCGCAGTCGCGCGGCCTCGGGGTGAAGTGCATCAACGCGGGCGGGGCGTCGGCCTTCAAGGACGGGGCGCTGCGCCTGTCGCTGGACGACGAGATCCCTTGCTACGGCCTCTCGACGCGGCAGATCATGGGCTCGCTCCTCGACGCGGTCGAGGAGATCGGCGTCCCGCACCCGCTTCACGTCCACTGCAACAACCTGGGCCTGCCCGGGGCGGACGACAGCTTCATGGCGACCCTCGATGCGGCGGAAGGCCGGCGCATCCACTTCGCCCACGCCCAGTTCTACGCCTACGGCGCCGTCGATCCGGCCAATCCGGGGACCGGCGGGTTCCGGTCGGCCGCCGAGCGGATCGCGCAGGCGATCACCGACAATCCGAACGCCACCCTCGATATCGGGCAGGTCGTGTTCGGCCAGACCGTGACCGTGTCCCTCGACATCCTGCGGCAGTTCGCCGGGCGGAAGGGTGCGAAGCCGAAGAAGTGGGTGCTGAACGCCGGCGATGCGGAGGGCGGCGGCGTGGTGCCGTTCCTCTACAGACCCCGGGGTCCGACAAGCTCGCTGCAATGGGCGATCGGCCTGGAAATCATGTTGCTCTCCACGGACCCAGAGCGGACGATCCTGACCACGGACCACCCGAACGGCGGGCCGTTCACCCAGTACCCGCGGATCATTCACCTGCTGATGGACAAGTCGGAGCGTGACCGCGAGATCGCGACCCTGCCCGGTGTCGTGGGTGAGCGCTCGAGCCTGCCCGGCCTCGAGCGCGAGTACACGCTCTCGGAGATCGCGCAGCTGACCCGGTCCGGACCGGCCAAGCTTCTGGGGCTCGCCGACCGCGGGCACCTGCGGGCCGGCGCCCGGGCGGACGTCGCGGTCTACCGGGACGACACCGACCGCACCGCCATGTTCACGGCCGCGAAGCTCGTCCTCAAGGATGGCGTGCCGATCGTCGAGGACGGCGAGGTGGTGGAGTGGCGTGCGGGCCGCACCCTGTCGCTGGCCGTCGAGTCGGACCGGGCCATGGCGACGCGCGCCGATGCCTATCTGACGGAGCGGTTCGGCGCGGGTCTCGACAGCTTCGCCGTGCCGGACGCGGCGTTCGGCGAGGGCACGGAGACCTTCGAGGCGGTGCCATGCCGGGTTTGATCAGCGGGGCGAGCCGCGGGATGAACGATGTCTGACCTCTCCCTCAACGGCATTCCGGTCGTCGATACCTTCGCGGAGGCGTTCGACGTGGCCGGCACCGCCATCGTCGTCACCAACGACACCGCGAAGTGGGCGATGATCGCCGCGACCACGATGACCGGCTTCGCCACGTCGGTGATCGGCTGCGGCGCCGAGGCGGGGATCGACGCCGAGCTGACCCCCGAGGAGACTCCGGACGGCCGTCCGGGCGTGCGCATCCTGCTGTTCGGCTTCGAGCCGAACGGCCTGAAGGAGCAACTGATCAAGCGGGTCGGCCAGTGCATCCTGACCTGTCCCGGCACGGCCTGCTACGCGGGCGTCGAGGGTCCGACCAAGATCAAGCTCGGCGGCGCGATCCGCTATTTCGGCGACGGGTTCGCGGTGGCCAAGCGCCTGCCGGACGCCTCCGGCAAGGCGCGGCGCTACTGGCGCATCCCGGTGATGGACGGCGAGTTCCTGTGCGAGGATTCCGTCCGCGCCGTGGACGGTGCGGTCGGCGGCGGCAACCTGCTGTTCCTCGGCCGGACCCACGCCGAGACGCTCAAGGTGGCCGAGATCGCCGTGGAGGCCGCCAAGGCGGTGCCCGGGGCGATCCTGCCCTTCCCCGGTGGCATCGTGCGCTCGGGTTCGAAGGTCGGTGGGCGGACCAAGGGCATGATGGCCTCGACCAACGACGCCTATTGCCCGACCCTGAAGGGCCGTGCGGGCTCGGCGCTCCCCGCGGAATGCGGCGTGGTGCTGGAGATCGTGATCGACGCCCTGACCTCGCAGGGCGTGTCCGATTCGATGCGGGCCGGCCTGCACGCGGCGACCGAGATCGGCGGCCGGCACGGGCTGGTCGCCGTGACGGCCGGTAATTACGGCGGCAATCTCGGCCGCCACCACTATCACCTGCGCGACCTGATCGCGCGCGACGATTCCAAGCCGGAGGGCTGAGCCGTGAGCACTCTCACCCTGCGCGCGGCGCCGCCCGAGCGGATCGACTTTCTCAACATCAATCCCCTGGCTCTGCGGGGCCTCTCTCAGGGCGAGGCCGAGCGGCTGGAGGTCGGGACCACCCGGACCGGCGTGCGCCTCGGCGACTGCTTCGCGGTCGCCCTCGACGGGTCCGACAGCCTGACCATCGAGGGCGGTCACGAGCGACTGGACCGGGTCGGCGCATCCCTGTCCGCGGGTACGATCCGGGTGACCGGCGATGTCGGCCAGCGCCTGGGCGCGGGCATGGCCGGCGGCAGCCTGACGGTCACCGGCCATGCCGGCCCCTACGCGGCCTCCGGCGCCACCGGCGGCACGATCACCGTGGAGGGCGATGCCGGCGACTATGCGGGCGGCGCGGTCTACGCGGCCAAGGCGGGACTCGACGGGGCGACGTTGATCATCCGCGGCACTGCGGGGGCGCATCTCGGCGACCGGATGCGGCGCGGGACGATCGTGGCCGGCCGCGCCGGCGCCTTCGCGGGCTCGCGCATGATCGCCGGCACCCTGGCGGCGCTCGCCGTCGGCGATCACCCGGGTCTCGGCATGCGCCGCGGCACGCTGGTGATCGGCGCGCATGGGCGGATGGCGCAGACCTTCGTGGAGACCGGCGCGCACGATCTCGTGTTCCTGCGCCTGTTGGCGACAGCCCTGCGCGGTCTCAGCCCGGAACACGCTGCGCTCCTCGGCCGGCCCCTGCGGCGCTACTCGGGCGACCTCGCCACGATCGCCAAGGGTGAGATCTGGGTCGCGGCCTGACGCCGCCTGGGCAAGGGGCGTGAACGCGCTTTATGCTCCCCCGCAAGCCGGCCCGTACGAGGCCGGCATTGCGGGACACGCCCATGCTGCTGCTGCTGTCGGTCTGCCTCGTCGCCCAGCCCTCGACCTGCCGCGAGGACCGGATCGAGATGTCCTTCGAGGCTTCGAGCCCCTTCGTATGCCTGCGCAACTCGCAGAGCGCCCTGGCGACGTGGCAGGCGTCGCATCCCGAATGGCACGTCGAGCGCTGGCGCTGCGTCGCCAAGGGCAGCGTGCCGAAGGACCTGTGACGGCGCCTTGGTTCCCTGGCCGGGGGGTGACATGCTCGCCCGCGCCATGAGAGCGGGACCGGAACCATGCGCTCGCTGAAGGTCCGCTTCGCGCTGCTGCTGGGCGGCACCGCCATCGTGGTCGTGCTGGCCGCCGCCGCGGCGCTGACGGCGATCGGTGCGGCCGAGCGCACGGTCGATCGGACCCTCGCGGCCCAACGCCGGCTGGAACTGCTGGCCGAATTGTCCGGCCGCCTCACGCAGTTCGGCCTCGCGGCCGTGGAGACCGTGGGCAATCCCGACGGCCAGCCCGAGGCGATGGCCATCGCCCGCGACAACGCCGACCGCGCCCTCAGGACCGTCGACGAGGCCCTGGCGACGAGTTTCCCGCCGAGCGACGATCCGGCCGACCGGATGCAATACGCCGCGCGGACGCGCCCGATGGCGCAGTTGCGCGCGGCCCGCGCCGTCCTGGACCGTCAGGTCGCCTTGATCAGCCGCCAATCCGATTCCGAGAAGCGCCAGGATTCGATCAAGGGCGCGCTCAATGGCTTCGGCGCCATGACGGGTCAGCCCCTGTCGTTCCTGATCGAGGCGGAGCGGCGCAGCATGGCGCTCGGCTCCGAGCAGGCCCGGGCCCTCTCCGAGCGCCTGCGCCTGGCCGCCGCGGCCGCGGTGATGGCAGCCCTGGTCCTGCTGGCGATCCTCTATCGCGGCGTCACCCGGCCGACCTTGGCCCGGATCGAGGAGGTCCGCCGGGCGGCGAGCGCCATCGGGCACGGCGCCCTCGACACCCGCCTGTCCGTGGCCACCCGGGACGAGCTCGGCCTGCTGATGACCAACGTCAACCGCATGGCGGCGCGGCTCGCCCGGCGGGAATCGCGGGTTGTGGCCGATCGGGCGGCTTTGGAGGATACGGTGGCGGCCCGGACCGCGGACCTGCGCGCCGCCAATGCCCGACTGGAGGCAGTCGACCAGTCGCGGCGGCGCTTCTTCGCCGATGTCAGCCACGAATTGCGCACGCCGCTCACCGTCATCCTGGGCGAGTGCGACCTCGCCCTGCGTGGCGCCACCCGCGGTGCCGATCCCGGGCCGGTCTTCGCCACGATCAAGAAGCGTGCGCAGCGCCTGAAGCTGCGCGTCGAGGACCTGCTGCGCGTCGCCCGCTCGGAGACCGGCGAGATCGCCTTCGACAAGCGCCCGCTCGGGCTTGCCCTGGTGCTGTCGGAGGCGGTGGACAACATGGCCTCCGAGGCCGCCCGGCGGCGCGTGGCGCTGGCCCTCGATCCCGGGGATCGGGACGTGGAATGCCTGGCCGACCGCGAATGGATCCGCCAGACGGTGGAGAGTCTCGTGGACAATGCCCTGCGCCACGCAACCGGACGGACCCGGGTCGTGGTCGCCCTCGCGGCGGGACCCGGCCCGGTCGGACGGATCACCGTGACCGATGACGGGCCCGGCCTGGGTGCCACCGAGGCCGAGCTGTTCGAGCGCTTCCGGCGCGGCAAGGGGCCGAGCCCCGATGAGACCGGCTTCGGCATCGGCCTCGCCCTGGCGCGCTGGATCGTCGAGCAGCATGGCGGCACGATCCGGCTGGGGGGCGGTCCCGACGGGCGCGGCGCCCGCGTCACCCTGGACATTCCGGCGCTCGATCCGGCATGGGAGGCGGGCACGGCCGGGGACGCGGCCGGCGACGCGCAGGTGAGGGAGCCGGCCGCATGACGCGGATCCTGATCGTCGAGGATGACATCGACATCCGCGGCCTCCTGGCCCGCGGCCTGGAGGCGGAGGGTTTCGAGGTCGGGACCGCGGCCTGCGTCGACGAGGCGCTGAAGGCGGCGCACGATCCCGCCCCCGGAGCGATCCTCCTCGACATCAACCTGCCCGACGGGTCGGGCCACGATGTCTGCCGATCCCTGCGGGAGGGGGGCTTTCCCGGGGCGATCCTGTTCCTCTCCGCCCGGGACGAGATCCGGGACCGCGCCGAGGGGCTGGCGCTCGGCGCCGACGACTACATCGTCAAGCCGTTCGAGTTCGACGAGCTGGTGGCGCGCCTGCGCACGCATCTGATGCGGCGCGAGCAGGCGGAGGCGCCGCGCTCACGCATCGTCGCGGGCAAGCTGATGCTCGACCTCGACACCCGGCAGGCGATCTGCGGCGAGGCCAGCGCCCGCCTCACCCCCCGCGAGGCCGACCTCCTGGCCATGCTGATGGCGAGCATCGGCAAGCCCGTGTCCAGGGCGGAGATCTTCGACCGGCTCTGGGCCAGCCAGGGCGGCCTCTCCCTCAACGTGGTCGACGTCTATATCGGCTATCTGCGCTCGAAGATGGCCGATTTCGTCCGCTACGGCGGCCCCGGATTGGTCACCGTCCGCAGCAAGGGGTTCATGCTCGAACTGCGTGGACCTGACTTCCGTCAATGAGCGACTGTACTTAGGTCCTAATTGGCAGGGTTTCCTGCGGGTTTCCGGGTGTTTCGGAAGTGTCTCACGAAAAATTTGGGAGGATCCGGCAACTTCGTGCTTGAAGCGGACGCCTGAATCGCCGATACCGGTGCCGCGCCGGAAACGAGAGCGCCATCAGTGTCTTAGGGTCCTCTTAGGATTCGCCGGACACTCGGTGAGGATAACGCCAAGGAGAAACACCATGAAGTGGGCTGCCCCCGTCGTGTCCGAGATCTGCGTCGGCATGGAAGTGACGAGCTACGAGTCGGCCGAGATCGACACCTTCAACTGAGTTTCACGGGCCGGGGATCTCGGGAGCCGCACCATGCGCGTCGTGATCCTCGGTTCCGCGGCCGGCGGCGGCCTTCCTCAGTGGAATTGCCGCTGCCCCATCTGCACATTGGCGCGGTCCGAGCCGGACCGGGTGCGGCCCCGGACCCAGTCAAGCATCGCGGTCTCCGCGGACGGGTCGGATTGGCTGCTGATCAACGCCTCGCCGGATATCCGGCAGCAACTCTTCGACAATCCGGACATGCACCCGCGCGAGGGTCTGCGCCACTCGCCGATCCGGGCCGTCCTCCTGACGAATGGCGACGTCGACCACGTCGCGGGCCTTCTGACCCTGCGCGAGGGCCAGCCCTACACGCTCTACGCCACCAACGGCATCCTCGACTCGGTGAACGCCAACCGCGTCTTCGACGTGATGGCCGAGGGCGTGGTCGCCCGGCGGGCAATCGGCATGGACGAGCCCTTCGAGCCCCTGCCCGGGCTGTCGGTGACGCTCTTCCCGGTTCCCGGCAAGGTGCCGCTGTGGCTCGAGGACGAGACCATGGAGATCGGCGCCGAGACCGAGACCACGGTCGGCGCCCTGATCGAGGCGGGCGGGCGCCGCCTCGCCTACATCCCCGGCTGTGCCCGGGTGACGGACGGATTGCGCGCGCGCATCGCCGGCGTCGACGCCCTGCTGTTCGACGGCACCGTGCTGCACGACGACGATATGATCCGGGCCGGGGTTGGCACGAAGACCGGGTGGCGCATGGGGCACGTGCCGATGCGCGACGAGAACGGTGCCATCGACGCGCTGGCACAGGTCGAGATCGGGCGGCGCATCTTCGTGCACATCAACAACACCAATCCGGTGCTGGTCGAGGGATCCCCGGAGCGCAAGGACGTGGAGGCGGCAGGCTGGACGGTGGCCCATGACGGCCTGAGCTTGTCGCTGTAGGGCGGCCATTCGGTGGACACGGTTGCGACCCGTGATTTGCCTGAGGCACCCTCACCCTGAGGCGTCGGCGTCAGCGGGCCGCGAAGGAGGGTTCTTTCGCGGCCGGCCCCACGCTCCGGCACCTCAGGATGAGGGTGTGATCTGGAGCCCGGTTGCCGGGCTCGCCATTCGCCCGAGAACGCAAGGGTCGGGCGCAAACCGGGATGACGAGCTCCATGCGCCCTGTGCCGCAGGCGTCTGTGCCGGGAAGCGTGATCTCGGCGGGGACCGAAGGTTGGGCGCGCCGGCTGCCGGCACTATATCGTACCGGAGCCAAGACATTCGCCCCGCACATGAGGGCGGGATCGGGATACAGGAAACGCGAGCCGAGAACGGACGCCGGAAACGCCATGAACGCAGCCTTCCCAACCCCCGATGCCGCCGAGAGCCAGCGTCTCCTCAGCCCCGAGGAGCTGGAAGCGGCCCTGCGCGACATCGGCGCGCGTCGCTACCACATCCTGCATCCGTTCCACCGGCTGCTGCACGACGGCAAGCTGTCGAAGGATCAGGTCCGGGCCTGGGCGCTGAACCGATACTATTACCAGGCGATGATCCCGGTGAAGGATGCCGCCGTCCTCGCCCGGATGACCGACGCGTCGCTGCGGCGGATCTGGCGCCAGCGGATCGTCGACCATGACGGCGACCATGAGGGCGATGGCGGCATCGAGCGCTGGCTGAAGCTCGCCGAGGGAGTCGGCTTCGATCGGGACTACGTCCTGTCGACGCGCGGCATCCTCTCGGCGACCAAGTTCTCGGTGGAGGCCTACGTCCATTTCGTCGCGGAGAAGAGCCTCCTGGAGGCGATCGCCTCGTCGCTGACCGAGATGTTCTCGCCGACGATCATCTCCGAGCGCGTGGCCGGGATGCTGAAGAACTATGACTTCATCACCAAGGACACGCTGGCCTATTTCGACAAGCGCCTCACCCAGGCGCCCCGGGATGCCGACTTCGCCCTCGACTACGTCAAGCGGCAAGCGACCACGCCGGAGCTGCAGCGCCAGGCGATGGAGGCGCTGACCTTCAAGTGCAACGTCCTCTGGACGCAGCTGGACGCCCTGTACTTCGCCTATGTCGCCCCCGGGATGATCCCCCCGGATGCCTGGACCCCCGGCACCGGCCTCGTCGCCGAGGTTGCTCCGGCCGGGGCAGGAGGCGGAATCCGCAGGATGGTGGCCGAGGACCGTCCGCGCCTGCCCCGCGGCGTGCGCCTGCGCCACGACGAGACCCGTGGCAAGTACGTCCTGCTCGCCCCCGAGCGCACCTTCGACCTCGACGACAACGCCGTGGCGGTGCTGAAGCTCGTCGACGGCAGCCGCACCGTGGCGGCCATCGCGGACGAGCTGGGCAACACCTACGCGGCCGACCCGCGGGCCATCGAGGCCGACATCCTGGTGATGCTCGACGGCCTGGCCGAGAAACGGGTGCTGGAGCGATGAACGCGCTGACGCCGAACCGGCCCGACCTGCCCGCACCGGTGGGTCTGCTCGCGGAGCTGACCCATCGCTGCCCGCTGCGCTGCCCCTATTGCTCCAACCCGCTGGAGCTCGACCGCCGCTCCGGCGAGCTCGATACGGCAACGTGGCAGCGCGTCCTCACCGAGGCGTCGGGCCTCGGGATCCTCCACGTCCACCTGTCCGGCGGCGAGCCGACGGCGCGCAACGACATCGTCGAGATCACCAAGACCTGCGCCGATCTGGGCCTGTACTCGAACCTGATCACCTCCGGGGTCGGCGGGGCCCTGTCCAAGCTGCAGGCGCTGTACGATGTCGGCCTCGATCACGTGCAGCTCTCGGTCCAGGGCGTCGATGCGCAGAATGCCGAGCGGATCGGCGGCCTGAAGAACGCGCAGCCCCAGAAGTTCGCGTTCGCCGCCAAGGTGGTAGAACTCGGGTTGCCGCTGACGCTGAACTCCGTGATCCACCGCGGCAACATCCACGAGGTGGCGGGCTTCATCGACCTCGCCGTCAGGATGGGCGCTAAGCGCCTCGAAGTGGCGCACACGCAGTATTACGGCTGGGCCTACGTCAACCGCGCAGCCCTGATGCCCGACAAGGCGCAGGTGGACGAGTCGATCCGCATCGTCGAGGCGGCAAGGGAGCGGCTGAAGGGCCAACTCGTCATCGATCTCGTGGTGCCCGACTATTACGCAAAGTACCCGAAGGCCTGTGCGGGCGGCTGGGGCCGCAAGCTGATGAACGTGACGCCCCAGGGCAAGGTCCTGCCCTGCCACGCCGCCGAGACGATCCCGGGCCTGGAGTTCTGGAACGTCACCGACCGTTCGCTCGGCGAGATCTGGCGCGACTCGCCGGCCTTTACGGCCTACCGCGGCACCGACTGGATGCAGGAGCCCTGCCGCTCCTGCGACCGGCGGGAGAAGGATTGGGGCGGCTGCCGCTGTCAGGCCCTGGCGCTGGCCGGCGATGCCGCGGCCACCGATCCGGCCTGCTCGCTCTCCCCACTCCACGCCAAGGTGCGGGCGCTGGCCACCGAGGAGGCGGCCGAGAATCCGCCGGATTACGTCTATCGGACGATCGGCAGCAACGTCCGGTCGCCGTTCGAGGAGGATGTGCACCCGTGAGAGTCTTTGCCACGAGCGCCCTGGCGCTGGTGCTGGCCGCGCTGCCGGCGTTTGCCGAGGACGCGCCGAAACCCGCGACCGTGACCCAGGCCAATGCGGGGGTGCCCGCTGCCGCGGATCTGCTGTTCGACCAGCCGCAGATGAAGAACGCGGCGCCGGGCTCGACGATCACCTACGATTACCTGCGCCGCTCCGGCATCGCGGGGGGGCCGTTCGGGCAGCCGTTGCAGGACACGGTGACGCTGAAGGTCGAGCCGGGGAAGAGTCCGGAGGCCCGGGATATCGGCGTCACCATGTTCTCCGGCCTGAACCGCGTTCCGGCCGGCCCCTTCGAGGACATGACCGGCAATCCGGTGGTGTCGCTGTTCTTGGAGAACCACCTGCGGGCGCTGGCCAAGGTCCTGGAGGCGAATCCGCGCTACCTGAAGCTCGCGATCCGCAAGGGTCTGCGCGACAACGCGACCGTTACGCCCACGAAGGTGAGCATCGGCGGTCGAGAGGTCGACGGCTGGCGCGTGGTCACGAAGCCCTTCACAGGCGACGGGATGGCGCAGCGCATGCGCGGCATGGACGACATGACCTATACCTTCGTGACCGTCCCGTCGGTCCCGGGCGAGATCGTCTCGATCGAGGCCTCGTCGAAGAACCCGGACGGCGGCGAACTGCTTGAGGAGAAGCTGAGCTATGATCAGAAGGCTGGCTGAACGCGGCGCGCTGGCCGCCCTCGCCCTGACCCTGTCGGGCCTGGCCGGCTGGGCCGCCGAGGACAACGATTATCCCACCGACGCCCGGGTCGACTACGTGTTCGGCTGCATGGCGGCCAACGGGCAGACCCGCGACAGCCTGCAGAAATGCTCCTGCTCGCTCGATCAGCTGGCCGCGATCCTGCCCTACGACAAGTACGTCCAGGCGAGCACCATCCTGTCCATGCGCCAGGGCATCGGCAACCGCGCCAACGAGTTCAAATCGACCAAGGTCTTCGACGACCGGGTCGCGGACCTCCGGCGCGCTCAGGCCGAGGCCGAGATCCGCTGCTACCACGGCTGAGACGCGGTCGAGGTGCGATGGGAGGCCGGCGTTGCGCCGGCCTCGCGATTCGCGCACACCGGCTCCCGAACCGCGCTCGTGAACGGGACCCGCACCGTGCCCCCCTCCTCCGGCCTGTCCGACCTGCTGCCCGCCCTCGGCGGGCGGACGCTGGTCATGGGCATTCTCAATGTCACGCCCGATTCCTTCTCCGATGGCGGCTTGTTCGCCGGTGAGAGCGCCGCGGCGACCCAGGCCGAGCGGCTGGTCTCCGAGGGGGCGGCGATCCTCGACATCGGCGGCGAATCCACCCGGCCCGGTCACGTTCCAGTCCCGGCCGAGGAGGAGCAGGCGCGTGTCCTGCCGGTGATCCGCGCCCTGGCCCCCCGGCTGGCGGTGCCGATCTCCATCGACACCTACAAGGCATCCACGGCCCGGCTGGCGCTCGAGGCCGGTGCCCGAATCGTCAACGACGTCTGGGGCCTCCAGCGCGAGCCCGATATCGCCACCGTGGCGGCGGCGCATGGCGCGCCGGTGGTGATCATGCACAACCGGGACACGATCGCGGCGGATCTCGACATCGTCGCCGACATGCTCGCCTTCTTCGAGCGATCGTTGACCATCGCGCACCGCGCCGGCATCGCCGATTCTGACATCGTGCTCGATCCGGGTGTCGGCTTCGGCAAGACCTGGGCGCAGCATCTCGAAGCGCTGAGGCGGCTGCCGGAGATCCGCGCCCTGGGATTTCCCGTCCTGGTCGGCGTCTCCCGCAAGTCGCTCCTCGGCCGCCTGCACGACCGCGACACCCGGCCGGCGGACCGGCTCACAGGCTCCCTCGCGGCCCATGCCCTCGCCGCGACGCTGGGCGCCGATATCGTGCGGGTCCACGACGTGGCAGCCCATGTGGACGCCATGCGCGTGGTCGATGCCGTGATGCGGCCGGAGGCGCATTGAGGATGGCGGGCGATCTCATTCGCGTCACCCGGATCGCCGTCTTCGGCCGACACGGCGTGCTGCCCGAGGAGGCGGTGCTCGGGCAGCGCTTCTACATCTCACTGGAAGCAAGTCTCGACCTCGGCGCGGCGGGGCGTTCCGACGATGTCGCCGGCACGGTGAACTACGCCGATCTGACGCAGGTCGCGGTCGAGATCGCCACCGAGCGGCGCTTCAATCTGATCGAGGCCCTCGCGGAGACCATCGCGGCTACGATCCTCGAACGATTTACGCGCGTGGAGGCGATCACCGTGCGCATCGACAAGCCGAGCGCACCGGTCCCCGCGATCCTGGAGGGCGTGAGCATCGAGATCGTTCGTCGGCGCGGAGGGCGCGGATGAGGGCTTATCTCGGAATCGGCAGCAATATCGGCGACATGGCCGCGATGCTAGACCGGGCCGTGGAGGGCCTCGCGGCGACAGCTGGCATCCTCGTCCTGGCCCGGTCAGCCGATTACCGGACTCCGCCCTGGGGCAAGACCGATCAGCCCTGGTTCCTCAACGGAGCGGTGGCCGTGGACACGGACCTCGACCCGCACGGCGTGCTCGATGCCTGCCTGAGGGTGGAGCACGACCTGGGGCGCGTGCGCGAGGAGCGCTGGGGACCGCGGGTGATCGACATCGACGTCCTGGCCTACGAGGGCGCCGCCATCGACGACGCACGCCTCGTCCTGCCGCATCGACACGTGCGCGAGCGGGCTTTCGTGCTGGTTCCGCTGGCCGAGATTGCCCCGGATCTCGTCATCGGTGGGGAGCGCGTCAGCGACGCGCTGGCGAAGCTCGACCGCACCGGGATCGCGCGCGTCTGAGCCGGCTCAGCGCTCGCCGGGCTGGGTGAGCTTGTTCTCCTCCTCGTCGAGGAGCGGCACGTCGTAATCGCGCAGGACCTTGTCGATATCGGCCTTGCGCTTGCGCAGCACCGTGTTGAGCGAGCGCTTCCAGTCGTTCTCGCCGAGCCGGACGCCCATGGCGATCCGGTAGGCCATAGGCGGTCGCTCCGGCTCCTTGAGCAGCGGCACGACACGCATCGGCGTGCCCGTCTGCTTGGCGAGCCAGCCGGCCGCCGGCCCCCAGAGAACGGCCGCGTCGATCTCCTTGGCGGCGAGCGCCGCGACGATCTCGGCGCCAACCGTCTGGTACTTGCGGGAGGGGTCGAGCTGATAGGGCGCGTAGGCCTTCATGGTCGAGACCAGGCCGAGGTCGCCCATCCGGTTCACGGGGGGCGTGCCGGCGATCACGCCGATGCTCTTCCCCTTCAGGCGCGGATCGTCGAGGGCGGTGACGCCGTCGAACTCGCCCGCACGGGTCACCAGGGTGTAGGCCGAGCGGTAGTAGGGGTTGGTGGTCTGGACGAGGTCGCTGCCAAAGGCTTGGCCCATGATCACGTCGCAGAGGCCGGTCCCGAGCGTATTGCGCACGAAACCCGGACCCTGGGTCAGCCAGTAGTAGCGGAGCTTGACCTTCAGTTCGTCGGCGATAATCGCCGCGATCTTGTTCTCGAAGCCGTCATCCTTGCGCTCGGAGAACGGCATGTTGCCCGGATCGCCACAGACGCGGAGCACGTCCGTCGTCACCGTGTCCGGAAGATGTTGAGCGAGGGCTCCCTGCGCCGCTGTCAGGGACAGGGCGCAGAGGGCGATCCGAGCGAGGGACGACATCAGCCGCCCATGCATTCCTTCTCGGCCTTCTTGGCCGTTTCGGGCTTGTCCTCGTGCTCGGAGGGACGAATACGGCCGATCGCTCCGGCGGCACGCGCCTTCAGATAGACGTAGAGGTCATCCGAGTAGCACATGACGTTCTTGTTGTCGCCGAAGGCCGGCATGACCTTCTGCTCGGAGGCGCTGACGTCCTGCTTGCCGCCGACCAGAATGCCGATGAATTCCTCGTAGGAGAGGTGCTTCAGCGAATCCTTGAGGGCCGGCGCATAGGTCGAGCCCATGCCATCGGGACCGTGGCAGACGTGGCACTCCGCGTGATAGCGGCGGTAGCCCGAGTAGGTGTACCAGTCGAGCATCTTGCCGTCCTGGGTCACGTGGAAGGTCGGGTGACCGTCGGCATCCGTGTACTTGCCGTCATCGTCCTTCACGGCAGCATCCGTCGCGAGAAGCTTAGGATCCTGCTCGGCGGTCTTGTCGTTCGCGTTCAGCGAATTGGCGAGCTTGGGGTCGGCAGCGGGCTTGGCATCCTCAGCATGTACGGCAACCGCAGAAACGGTCGCTAGGGCGAGGGCGGCGATAACCGGCCGCGTTACGATCTTGCTGAGGTTAAGCAACGCATCTGTCTCCCTGGAACGAGGCCCTTCGTCTCCCTTCGAGCCGTAGCCTCTTACAAACGAGTCTAATCATAAGGATGCCGGCGCGGAAGCCCGCGCCGGCACCATTTCCGTACTCTGGCCCTGCGGCCGATTAGTTCGGAAGAGCGAAGACGGTCAGCTGGCCGCCGAGGTTGGTGTACTGCGACAGAGCCGCATAGCCACCCACCGCGCCGAGGCCGGCGTTCGGGTCGGTCAGGCCGGCCGCGAGGCCGATGCCGGCCCAGCCGCCGACGCCCGAGAGGACGCCCACGTACTGCTTGCCCTTGTGCTGGTAGGTCATCACGTTGCCGATGATGCCCGACGGGGTCTTGAACTTGAACAGCTCCTTGCCGGTCTTGTCGTCGACCGCCTTCAGGTAACCCTCAAGCGTTCCGTAGAACACCACGTCGCCGGCGGTGGCCAGAGCACCGGACCACACCGAGAACTGCTCGGCGTCGGACCACTTGATCTTGCCGTTGACGCCATCCCACGCGATGAAGTTGCCCATGCCGCCGTGCGAGTTCGGGGCCGGGTACATCGAGAGGGTCGCACCGACGTAGGGCTGGCCCGGGGTGTAGGTCACCCGGAACGGCTCGTAGTCCATGCAGACGTGGTTGGTGGGCACGTAGAACAGGTTGGTCTTCGGCGAGAAGGCCGCAGGCTGCTGATCCTTCGACCCGAGGGCCGCCGGGCAGATGCCCTTGGAGTTAGTGTCCTCACCGTTCTGCTCGGTCGAGTATTTCGACACGACCAGCGGGCGACCGTAGGTCTTCGACCCCTTGTCCATGTCGACCTTGGTCGCCCAGTTGACGGCCGGATCGTACTTCTCGGCGACCAGCAGGGCACCGTTCTCGCGGTTCAGCGTGTAGCCGAAGCCGTTGCGGTCGAAATGGGTCAGGAGCGGCTGCTCCTTGCCGTCGATCTTCTGATCCGTGAGGATCATCTCGTTGATGCCGTCGTAGTCCCACTCGTCGTGCGGGGTCATCTGGTAGACCCACTTGGCGACGCCGGTGTCGGGGTTACGCGCCCAAACGGTCATCGACCAACGGTTGTCACCCGGACGCTGCTTGGGGTTCCAGGTCGAGGGGTTGCCCGAACCGTAGTACATCAGGTCGAGCTTGGGGTCGTAGGAGAACCAGCCCCAGGTGCAGCCGCCGCCGGTCTTCCACTGATCGCCTTCCCAGGTCTTCAGCGAGGAGTCCTTGCCGACCGGCTTGCCGAGGTAGGTGGTCTTCTCCGGGTCGATCAGCATCTGATCGTCCGGGCCCTCAGAGTAGCCGCGCCACACCTTCTTGCCGGTCTTCAAGTCGTAGGCGGTGACGTGGCACTGCACGCCGAACTCGCCGCCGGAGATGCCGACGATGACCTTGTCCTTGATCGGAATGACCGTCGCGGTGTTGGTCTCACCCTTCTTCGGGTCGCCGTTCACGACCGACCAGTTGACCTTGCCGGTCTTGGCGTCGAGCGACACGACGGTGGTGTCGGCCTGGTGGAGGATGATGGTGCCGTCGGCGTAGGCGAGGCCGCGGTTGACCGTGTCACAGCACATGACCGGGATCACGGACGGATCCTGCTTCGGCTCGTACTTCCAGACGATCTTCGCCTCGTGGTCGAGGTCGAGGGCGTACACGATGTTCGGGAACGGCGTGTGCACGTACATCATATTGCCGACGACCAGGGGCGAGCCCTCGTGGCCGCGCAGGACGCCGGTCGAGAAGGTCCAGGCAACCTGGAGGTTCTTCACGTTCGACGCGTTGATCTGGTCGAGCTTCGAATACCGAGTATTCGCGTAGTCGACGGTCTGAAGGACTTGCTCCGCCGGGTTGGCGATGCCCTTCAGCACGCTTTCATTGGCCAGCGCCGGCGCGGCCACTGCCGCGACGCCTGCGCCGAGCGCAAGGAGATGTACCGCTCTCATGGGTTCCTCCGACAAGTCTTTGAGCGATCTCACGACACACTTCGAGAAGAGTATCGCTTAGACTCCGACCTGACTGTTTGCGACAGGGATGGACGCCTCGGTAGCGGGCTTGGTCGACTCAAGGAACTCTTAAGATCCTCTAGCCAGGAACCGCCATCCCTGAGGCGGCCCCCTCGAAACCGAGGCTTGCCCGGACCTTAAGAGATTTTTGAGCGCCGTCAACTCGCCGTTCTGCGCATGTCGCCACAGGGTGAAAGCTTCGTCCCAGGTTACAACCGGGGGCCAATCGTCATCATTCTGCGAAAAGAAATGCTGCGTTGCACAACGAGGCTCGCGTTCTTTGGCGTCGTTCTCACGGCGACGTGAGCGCACTCCATGCAAGACTTGCAAACGGAGAAGCTTTGCTGGTCGGCACCATGTGTTCACTGCGGGCCACGCCGTGAACGCGGCGGGCGCGCGAGCCTCTGAGCGAGTCGCGCGGACTGCGATGCGGGATGTTTGAGAGACCGCACGCGACGGCATCCGAGCGCGTCGCGGCCGTGCGCCCAGTCGCCGCACGCCTCCATCCCGCGCCGTCGAAACGCTTTCGGGCCGATGTGGCGCGACAAATTGCCGGATCATCCCGGCCGATCGGGTTTCCGATGGCTGGGGGCATCCGGACTGAGCGTGCCGGGGCACCTTCAGAGGATGCCGACCGGGCCGGTGCTCTCGAAGTCTGCCGTGTCGCCGATCAGATCGGTCAGGGAGATGTTGAGCCGCCGCCCGTTCGCCAGTCGGAGCTGTGCATCCGGCTCGAGCCAGATCGGCCGGAGATGGGCGTAGCTGCCGTGCAGGTTTCCGTAGGCGACGATCCCATCGGCCCGTCGCTCGACGATGATGCGGTAACGGACCCGCGCCGGGCCGCACCCTTCCGCCGACACGAGACCACGGCCGGTCAGAGTCTTGAGGACTTCGTTCGGCTCGAACATACGCGTGACGCGGAGGCGGGACTGAATGGCAATCGCATTGCCACTTAATCCTACCCCGTGGGCAAGTCACGCCGGGGCAACCGGATTGTCCTTCGGCCAGCGCGGGCCCTTCAATCCGCCTGGATGGACGGCTCCGCGATCGGAGACGCTTCGAGCGTCCGCACCACGATGCGACCGGCCTCGATGGAGAGTGCGAGCCGGCCCTGCTTCAGCGCCAGGGCCTTCTCCCCGAACAGCATCCGCCGCCAGCCGTCGAGGGCCGGGACCTCAGCCGCATCATCATCCGCGATGGCCTCCAGATCATCGACGGAGGCGATGATCTTGGGCGCGACGCCTTCGGCCTCGCAGACCGCCTTCAGCAGCACCTTCAGCAATTCCACGATGGCGCCGTTGCCGCCGCTCCGGCGCAGGCGCTCGGGCAGGCGGATGTCACTCGTATCGCGCGACAGGCCGCGCTCCACCGCAGACAGGATATCGGTGCCCGTCCGGGATCGCTCGAAGCCCGCCGGGATCGTGCGCAGACGGCCGAGGGCTTCGGCGCTGCGGGGCGCGGCCGATGCGATGTCGATCACAGCCTCGTCCTTCAGCACGCGCCCGCGCGGGACGTTGCGGGCCTGCGCCTCGGCCTCGCGCCACGCCGCCACTTCCATCAGGACGGCGATCTCCCGCGGCTTGCGCATGCGACCCGAGAGGCGCCGCCACGCCTGGGCGGGGTCGGCCCGGTAGGTCTCCGGCGAGGTCAGCACCGCCATCTCCTCGTCGAGCCAGGCGCCGCGATCGGTGCGCAGCAGCTCGGCGACGAGAACCTCGTAGACGGTGACGAGGTGAGTGACATCCGACAGGGCGTAGGAGAGCTGAGCGTCCGAGAGCGGGCGTCGGGACCAGTCGGTGAAGCGGGACGACTTGTCGATCTTCGCCTTCGCGACGTCGTTGACGAGCTGCTCGTAGGACACGGAATCGCCGTAACCGCACACCATGGCGGCGACCTGCGTATCGAAGAACGGGTGCGGCAGGATCCCGCCCATCAGCCAGACGATCTCGAGATCCTGGCGGGCGGAATGGAAGACCTTGACGGTCCGCACATCCGCCATCAGGTCGATGAATGGCTGGAGATCGATACCCGGCGCCAGGGGATCGACCAAGACGGCCGTCCCGTCCGGAGCCGCCATCTGGATCAGGCACAGCTTCGGGTAATATGTCGTTTCACGCATGAACTCCGTGTCGACGGTCACAAAGGGCTGCTCGGCCAGACGCGCGCAGGTCTCGCGCAGCGTGTCGGTGGTGCTAATCAGGTCCATGGTCCGGCTATACGCAAGCTGCGCGACCAAGGGGAGTGAGCACTGCGCAGGTCCCCATCTTTCCCGCTTTCCCTGTCACGCAACCGCATCGGCCCACCCGGCGCGCGCTTGACTTGGGGGGCCTCGCGTGAATGGTGCCGGCCTTCCCATAGAAGAAGCCCGTCATGCACCGTTACCGTTCCCACACCTGCGGGGCGCTCCGCCCGTCCGATGTCGGGCAGACCGTCCGCCTGTCCGGCTGGTGCCACCGCATCCGCGACCACGGGGGCGTGCTGTTCGTGGACCTGCGCGACCATTACGGCCTGACGCAATGCGTGGTGGATTCGGACTCGCCCGCCTTCAAGGCCGCCGAGGCGGTGCGCTCGGAATGGGTCGTGCGGATCGACGGCCGCGTCCGCACCCGTCCGGCGGGCACCGAGAACGACGAGCTGCCGACCGGCGCGGTCGAGGTCTATATCGACGACCTCGAGGTGCTGGGCCCCGCGGGCGAGCTGCCGCTGCCGGTCTTCGGCGACGTGGAGTACCCGGAGGAGACGCGGCTGCGCTACCGCTTCCTCGACCTGCGCCGGGAGAAGCTCCACGCCAACATCATGAAGCGCGGGGCGATCATCGACTCGCTCCGCCGCCGGATGCGCGAGGGCGGCTTTTTTGAGTTCCAGACCCCGATCCTGACGGCCTCCTCGCCGGAGGGTGCGCGCGACTACCTCGTCCCGTCCCGGGTCCATCCCGGAAAATTCTACGCGCTGCCGCAAGCCCCGCAGCAGTTCAAGCAGCTGACGATGATCGCGGGCTTCGACCGCTACTTCCAGATCGCGCCCTGCTTCCGCGACGAGGATGCCCGCGCCGACCGCTCACCGGGCGAGTTCTACCAGCTCGACATCGAGATGAGCTTCGTTACCCAGGAGGACGTGTTCCAGGCGGTGGAGCCGGTGCTGCGCGGCGTCTTCGACGAATTTGCCGAGGGCAAGCGCGTCACGAAGGCGTTCCCGCGGATCACCTTCGCGGAGTCGATGCTGAAATACGGCGTCGACAAGCCCGACCTGCGCAACCCGCTGATCATCGCGGATGTGACCGACCTGTTCGCCCGCGAGGACGTGGCGTTCAAGGCGTTCAAGGGTGTGATCGGCGGCGGCGGCGTGGTCCGGGCGATCCCGGCGACCGGGGCTGCGGCGCAGTCGCGCTCGTTCTTCGACAAGCTCAACGACTGGGCCCGCTCCGAGGGGGCGCCGGGCCTCGGCTACATCGTGTTCGAGGCGGAGAATGGCGCGCTGGTCGGCAAGGGCCCGATCGCCAAGTTCATCCCGGCCGAGGTCCAGGCCCTGATCGCCGATCGGGCCGGCGCCAACGCCGGCGATGCGGTGTTCTTCTCGGCCGGCACCGAGGCCAAGGCCGCGGCCCTGTCCGGCAAGGCGCGGATCCGCATCGGCGACGAGCTGGCCCTGTGCGACAAGGACCAGTACGCGTTCTGCTGGATCACCGACTTCCCGATGTACGAGTGGAGCGAGGAGGAGAAGCGGATCGACTTCTCCCACAACCCGTTCTCGATGCCGAACATCGACCGCGAGGACTTTCTGGGGCTCGACCTCGACACCCTCGCCGCCGAAGGCGAGACCGGCGACATCACGAAAAAGATCCTCGGGATCAAGGCCTTCCAGTACGACATCGTCTGCAACGGCGTGGAGCTCTCCTCCGGGGCGATCCGGAACCATCGGCCGGACGTGATGGAGAAGGCGTTTGCCATCGCGGGCTATGGCCACGAGGTGCTGGAGCAGAAGTTCGGCGGCATGCTGAACGCCCTGCGCATGGGCGCCCCGCCGCACGGCGGCATCGCCCCGGGAGTCGACCGCATCGTCATGCTCCTGTGCAACGAGCCGAACATCCGCGAGGTGGTGCTGTTCCCCATGAACCAGCGCGCCGAGGACCTGATGATGGGCGCGCCCTCCGAGGCGACGGCGAAGCAGCTGCGTGAGCTGCACATCCGCCTCAACCTGCCCGAGAAGAAGGCCTGAGGCGCGGCTAGTCCCGCCGCGCGGTGGCGAGCCTCGTCGCGATCGTCGTGGCGCATGACAGCGCCGCGGTGCTGCCCGCTTGCCTCGCGGCGCTCGCCGGTCAGCACGTGCCGGCGATCGTGGTCGACAATGCCAGCCGGGATGCCTCGGCGGCGGTCGCGGAGGCCGCCGGCGCCGCGGTGATCCACAACGTCCGCAACGAGGGCTACGGCCGCGCCAACAACCGGGGCGTCCGGGCCGCCGGGACGGCCGAGCACATCCTGATCGTCAATCCGGACGTGGTCCTGCGCCCCGGGGCGGTGGACGCCCTGCTGCAGGCAGCCCGGTCCTGGCCGGATGCGGGCCTGTTCGCGCCGCGGCTGGTCGAAATCGACGGACGCTTCTTCTTCCAGCCACGCTCGCTCCTCGCGCCCTATCTCACCAATCCCGGCGGCCGCCTCGCCCTGCCGCAGGGCGATGCCTGCGCGCCGTTCCTCTCCGGGGCCTGCCTGATGATGCCGCGCCGCCTGTTCCTGGACCTCGGCGGCTTCGACGAGCGCATCTTCCTGTTCTACGAGGATGACGACCTGTGCCGGCGCATCGCCGATGCCGGCCGTGCCCTCGTCCATGTCCACGGCGCCGAGGCGCTGCACGGCCGCGGCCGGTCCTCGGCGCCGGAGCGGGGCCGTGTGTTCCGCACGCGCTGGCATCAGGCCTGGTCGCGGGCCTATGTCAGCCGCAAATACGGCCTGCCCGATCCGAGCCCCGCGACCCTGATGACCAACCTGCCGAAGGCGCTGCTCTCGGCCCTGGTCCTGCGCCGGGCGGGCGTCGAGCGCTACGGCGGCTCTGCGGCCGGCGCCCTCGCCTTCCTGCGCGGCCGGGACGCGCTGACCCGCGAGGGACTGCACGAATGAGGGCGCCAACCATCGCGGCCGCCCTCGGTGCCGGGCGCAACGGCTTCACCGGCCTGCGGCTGGCCCTAGCCCTGGCGGTGGTCGTGTCCCATGCGTTCAGCGTCGCGACCGGTGCGGCCGGCGACGAACCCCTGGCCCGACTCACCGGCTACACATTGGGTGAGCACGCGGTGAATGGGTTCTTCGCCGTGTCGGGTTTCCTGGTCACCCTAAGCTGCGATCGGCGCGGGATCCGCGATTATGCGATCGCCCGGACCCTGCGGATCCTACCCGGGCTCGTGGCGGCGACGCTCGTGGTGTCGCTGGGGCTCGGCGCGGCGCTGACCCGTCTGCCGCTCGCCGAGTACCTGCGCGATCCGGGCCTGTGGTCGTTCATCCGCGGCACGCTGACGACCTTCAAGAGCAACGCCGCCCTCCCCGGGGTCTTCGAGGCCAACCCCTATCGGGCGCCGCTCGGGACGGTCTGGACGCTGAAATACGAGGTGCTCTGCTACCTCGGCGTTCTCCTCGCCGCCCTGTGCGGGCTGCTCCGGCGGCGCTGGCCAGCGCTGCTGATCGTCGTGGGGCTCGCGCTGGCGCTCTCCATCATGAGCGGACTGCGGGGTGTCGATCTGCCCAAGGGCATCGAGACCGCCCTGCGCCTGCCGCTGATCTTCGCGGCGGGTGCGGGCCTCTACCTTTGGCGCGAGCGCCTGCGGGTCTCGGGGGCCGCCCTCGTCTGCCTCGCCTTCGGGGCCTTCGTTCTGGCGCGGACGCCGGCCTATCCGGCCCTGCTGTTCCTGGCGGAGGCCTACGGCGTCGTCTGGCTCGCCCTCGGACCCCTGGCGCGGAGGCTGTTCGATCCGCCCGCGGACCTATCCTACGGGATCTATCTCTATGGCTGGCCAGTGCAGCAGACCTTGCACACCCTGTGGCCGGAATTCTCCGGAGTCGCGCTGCTGGTCCCTGCCCTCGTGGTAACCCTGCCGGTGGCGGCCCTGTCCTGGTACGGGATCGAGCGGCCGGCCCTGGCGCTGAAGGCGCGGGCGCTCGGGCGGCGGCGCATCGGCACGATCGAGCCGGCGGGGCCGTGAGTGCTCACGACAGGCTGCTCTCGCCCGCCGCAGCCCTGGCGTTGGTGGCGGAACTGCTGGAAGCGCAGGGCTTCGTGGTGGTCGCACGGAACGAGCGTGGCGACAGCCTCTACCTCGCGCTCCCGGGCCAGGACGCCACCCTTCGCCTGTCCAACCATGCCCGCCGTCCCCGGCAGCGACGGACCCATCCCGAGGTCGTAACCAGCCTGGTCGTGGCCACGCCGAAGCGGATCCGTCAGCTTGAAGCGATGATCGCGGCAGCCCAACGGGACTACGCGGCTCGCGCGACCAAAAGCCTGATTGCGTCGCCGAAACATCCTATGACGCGTCCTCCGGTGCAGATGCGAAGAACAGTGCGAGAGGATCCATAAGGTTGGACGTGCTGGAATACTCGCGACCATCGACCGTATGCGTCTACGATCGCAAAACAGGAGATGCTTATCTCAGGGGAGGACGCGCCGTCGATGTTGTCACTGCTGCGCAGAGGCGTTACCCAGGTGTGCCGCGATACATCCCAATCGAGATAAAGCCGTCAGTATGACAAACTCGCGTCAGATCCGGCTGATCTTTCGCGAGCTGAGAAAGAGACATCCGCAACTCGTGCAGACGAGCAGTCGCTTCGTGATTGAAACGCCTGTTCGTCATATAGCGCGCGGCATTTTTATAGAGCGGAGCTCCGATCCAGACTGCTGCTGGCCGAGATTGTTTCTGTCCGTCCTCTATCTCGCGGGATTGAGCGGAGATATCGCCATAGGGACATACTTCGAAGCTTTGGATCGGCCTCCGACAGCCGCGGAACGGTTTTGGCTTTGGTCTGACCCGACGATGGTACCGGAGGCGGTCGCGGTGATGGAGGCTGTCGCGCTTCCGAGACTCGCTCGCTATGGAACTCCGGAAGGCTACGCCACGCTGCCGCCGAGGCCCCATACGGTCCACGACGAGCCCTACGAAGACCGCATGATCGTTCACATCGCGGCCGGCAACCTCGACGCCGCGCGAGCGATTTGGCACGAACGACAGCGGTGGCACACCGGCAAGTCGTTCCCGCCAGGGACGCGAGCAGATCGCTGGCGACTGCAACTCGCCGCGGTGGCGGAACCCCTCATGGCGGGCGATCGCCCCGCATTGGCCAAGATCCTGCACGCATGGGAGGCGGCCAACGTCCGGGGAACGGAACTCGAGCCCTATTGGGAGCCCACGTCCTTCCCGCTGGAGCGATGAGCCCGCCAGAATCTCATTCCGCGTCCGCCGCGTCGCGGAGATAGGGCTCCACCGGGCCCTTCAGCTTCACCGTCATCGGGTTGCCGGCCCGGTCCAGGGTCTTGCCGGCGGAAAGCCGCACCCAGCCCTCGCTCACGCAATACTCCTCGACGTTGGTCTTCTCGACGCCCTTGAAGCGGATGCCCACGCCGCGCTCCAGCAGGGCCGCGTCGTAATACGGGCTGTCCGGGTTGACCGAGAGGCGGTCGGGCAGCGCGAGGTCGGACATGGTCTGGCTCCGGGTTCGGCGTGAGCGGCGAAGGTGGGCAGCGGATTACGCAATCCCCTGCCGGCCCGCAACGCCGCGCGCAGCCGCGATCAGGCCGGCCACGTCGCCGCTCTGCAGCAGCGGCACGAGCCGGGTCACGTCCGCGTGCGGCAGGTCCCACCACGCCGTCGCCACCAGGGCCTCCACGCATTCCGTGTCGAAGCGGTGCCGCACCACCCGCGCCGGGTTGCCTGCCACCACCGCGTAGGGCGGCACGTCGCGGGCGACCACCGCCCGGGCCGCCACCACGGCCCCGGGGCCGATCGTGACGCCCGAGAGGATCATGCAGCCCGACCCGAGCCAGACATCGTGGCCGATCACCACGTCGCCCCGGGAGGCGTGAAAATCCTCCGGCGCCCGTGCGTCCGGAAACAGCCCGCGCATCGCCGCGAACGGGTAGGTCGACACCCAGTCGAGCCGGTGGTCGCCGCCGAGCAGGATTTCGACCTTGTCGGCGATGGAACAATAGCGGCCGATCGTCAGCCGGCGCCCGCTCTCGGGGAAGCGGACTTTTGGACGCCCATACGAATAAGCGCCTATGGAGAAGCCGTAGGTCCTCGCCAGCCTGGCGAGATGGATCCGGGTCTCGTTGTGCGGGTTGCGCCCCCTGCGCAGCCGGTGCAACAGACCGATCAAGACGCGTGCCCGTGCGATGCGCGACCGCGTCGTCCTCGGGAAAGCGGGTGAGTGGGAGCGTGGGCGATGGCCGATAACATGTCCGAGGACCTCAAGGCCGGGGCGCTCGTCTACCACCGCCTGCCGCAGCCCGGGAAGCTCGAGATCCAGGCGACCAAGCCGCTCGGCAATCAGCGCGACCTCGCGCTCGCCTATTCCCCCGGCGTGGCCGCGGCCTGCATGGCGATCTACGACGATCCCCAGGAAGCCGCGACCCTCACCATCCGCCAGAACCTCGTGGCGGTGCTCTCCAACGGCACGGCGGTGCTGGGCCTCGGCGATATCGGCCCCCTCGCCTCCAAGCCCGTGATGGAGGGCAAGGCGGTCCTGTTCAAAAAATTCGCCGGCATCGACGTGTTCGACATCGAGGTCGACCAGAAGGACGTCTCCAAGCTCGTGGACGTGGTCTGCGCCCTGGAGCCGACCTTCGGCGGCATCAATCTCGAGGACATCAAGGCGCCCGAGTGCTTCGAGGTCGAGGAGCAGTGCCGGGCGCGCATGAACATCCCGGTCTTCCACGACGACCAGCACGGTACCGCGATCATCGTCGCCGCGGCCGTCCTCAACGGCCTCGAACTCGCCGGCAAGAACCTCTCCGACGTCCGGATCGTCACCTCCGGGGCGGGCGCGGCGGCCCTGGCCTGCCTGAACCTGCTGGTGTCGCTGGGGGCGACCCGGGAGAACATCACGGTCACCGACATCAAGGGTGTGGTCTACAAGGGCCGCCCGGAGCTGATGGACCGCTGGAAGGACATCTACGCCCAGGAAACTGACAAGCGGACGCTCGCCGAGGTGATCCCGGGGGCGGACGTGTTCATCGGCTTGTCGGCCGGCGGCGTCCTCAAGCCGGAATACCTGAAGGAGATGGCCGAGAAGCCGCTGATCATGGCGCTGGCCAATCCCTACCCGGAGATCATGCCGGATCTCGCCGAGAAGGAGCGGCCGGACGCGATGATCTGCACGGGCCGGTCGGACTTCCCGAACCAGGTCAACAACGTCCTGTGCTTCCCCTACATCTTCCGCGGGGCGCTGGATGTCGGCGCCCACAAGATCAACGAGGAGATGAAGAAGGCCGCCGTCAAGGCGATCGCGGGCTTGGCCCACGAGACCACCTCGGACGTGGTCGCCCGGGCCTATGGCGGAGAGGCCCGGCCGTTCGGACCGAAATCCCTGATTCCGAGCCCCTTCGATCCGCGGCTGATCCTGCGCATCGCCCCGGCGGTGGCCAAGGCTGCGATGGATTCGGGCGTGGCCGGCCGGCCGCTCACCGACTTCTCCGCCTATATCGATAGCCTCGACCGGTTCGTGCACCGGTCCGGCCTCATCATGAAGCCGCTCTTCTCCAAGGCGAAGGCCGAGCCCAAACGCGTGATCTACGCCGAGGGTGAGGACGAGCGCGTCCTGCGCGCCGTCCAGGCGATTGTCGAGGACAAGGTCGCGCTGCCGATCCTGGTCGGCCGGCCGCGGGTGGTGGAATCGCGCCTGAAGCGCTTCGGCCTCTCGATCCAGGAGGGCCGCGACTTCGAGCTGATCGATCCCGAGGACGATCCCCGCTACCGCGACTATGTCCAGACCTACATGGAGGTCGCCGGCCGGCGCGGCATCACCCCGGATGCGGCCCGGACCCTGGTGCGGACCAACAGCACCGTGATCGGCGCCATCGCGGTCCGCCGCGGCGAGGCCGATGCCCTGATCTGCGGCCTCGAAGGCCGGTTCGAGACCCGCCTGCGGATCATCCGCGACGTGATCGGGCTGGCGCCCGGCGTGGAGCAATGCGCCGCGATGAGCCTCGTGGTGACCCATACGGGCGCCTACTTCCTGGCCGACACCCATGTCCGGCCGAACCCGACCGCCGAGGAGATCGCCGACGTGGCGCAGGCCTGCGCCAACCACGTCAGCCGGTTCGGGATGACGCCCAAGATCGCGCTCCTCAGCCACTCGGATTTCGGCCAGTCGGATTCGGCTTCCGCGATGAAGATGCGGGAGGCCCTGGGGCTCCTGCAGAGGCGCGATCCGAACCTGATGGTCGATGGCGAGATGCAGGCCGATTCGGCGCTGTCCGAGATGGTCCGCGACCGGGTGCTGCCTGGCTCGCGCCTCAAGGGCGCGGCCAACGTGCTGATCTTCCCGAATCTCGACGCCGCCAACATCGCGTTCCAGTTCGCCAAGGTCCTGGCCGATGCCCTGCCGGTCGGCCCTCTGCTGATCGGTCCGGCCAAGCCCGCCCATATCCTGACGCCGTCGGTGACCGCCCGAGGCATCGTCAACGTCACGGCCGCGGCGGTGGTCGAGGCGCAGGCGGATTCGGCGTTTCCGGCGCCGACGGGCGAGGCCGGGGCCGGCATGATTTCGGAGTGAGCCGCCCTGTCGACGGCCGTCCCGATGGCCGTCGAATTGCTTGTCCGCGTCCGGGACATACGGTCGGCGGAAGCGAGGCTCCATGTGCGCGGGCGATGATCCAACCTGCCAGGCGTTCGAAGAGCACCGGCGACGGTTCCGGTACGACCTGGAACCGGAGCGCCGCGCCTTTTTGAAGAGCGGCTTCGCGGCGACCGGTGCGGCCGCCGCCTTCGCAGCCGGCGGCGCGTCTCTGGTGAGCCCGGCCCTCGCGCAGGCTGCCGGCGCCAAGTTCGCGGCGACCGCGCATTATCACCTGCCGGCCAACGCCGAGACGGTGCATTGGGGCTTCTTCAGCCGGAGCCTCAAGCCGCAGGTCGAGATTGGCTCGGGCGACTTCGTCACCATCGAGACGCTCACCCACCAGGCGAGCGACGATGCCGAGCGGATGATCGCCGGCGATCCGGGGGCCGAGAGCGTCTATCTCTGGACCAAGGACAGGATGGCCGTCTCCCCCCGCGGTGCCGGCCCGATGGACGCCAAGATCGGCCCGGGCGGCGGCCTCGGCGTGCATATCTGCACCGGTCCGGTGGCGATCCGCGGCGCCGAGCCCGGCGACGTGCTGGAAGTCCGCATCCTCGACGTGGCGCCCCGGCCCTGCGCCAACCCGCAATACAAGGGTCTCGCCTTCGGCAGCAACGCGGCGGCGTGGTGGGGCTTCCACTACAAGGACCTGATCACCGGCGACAAACCCCGGGAGGTGGTGACCATCTACGAGGTCGATGCCACCGGCGAGCGCGACTGGGCGCGGGCGGTCTACAGCTTCCGCTGGCCGGGCGTCACCGACCCGTTCGGCGTCACGCACCCGACCATCGATTATCCCGGCCTGCCGGTGGACCACACGAAGACGCAGAAGACCTTCGAGGTCCTGAAGGGCATCCGGGTGCCAATCCGCCCGCATTTCGGCACGATGGGGGTGGCGCCCGCGGAGGCGGACCGGGTCAACACCATTCCGCCGAGCTATACCGGCGGCAACATCGACAATTGGCGGATCGGCAAGGGGGCGACGCTCTATTTTCCCGTCGCGGTGCCGGGGGCGCTGTTCTCGGTGGGGGATCCCCATGCCAGCCAGGGCGATTCCGAGCTGTGCGGGACGGCGATCGAGTGCTCGCTCACCGGCACCTTCCAATTCGTCCTGCACAAGAAGGCCGACCTGCCCGGCTCGCCGCTGGAAGCCCTCGACTTCCCGATGATCGAGACCCGCGAGGATTGGGTCCTGTCCGGCTTCAGCTACCCGAACTACCTCCGCGACCTCGGCCCGGACGCCCAGGCGGAGATCTTCCAGAAATCCTCCATCGACCTCGCCATGCGCGACGCCTTCCGCAAGATGCGCCAGTTCCTGATGCACGCGAAGGGGCTGACCGAGGACGAGGCGATCTCGCTGATGTCTGTGGCAGTGGATTTCGGGATCACGCAGGTCGTGGACGGCAACTGGGGCGTCCACGCGGTGGTCAAGAAGGCGATCTTCGCCGACCGGGCCGCCTGATCGCGATCCGGCCCCTGCGGCGCGTCAGGCCGGATCGTCTGCGATCGCGATCCGGCCTTCGAGGCCGACGGTGCGGCCCAGGCCGCGGACGCGGTTGAGCAGGCGGTCGCCGCTCAGGGCCGCCCAGTCCCGCGGCAGCCGCAGGGTGACGCGCCCGTCCTCGACCGTCAGCGGTGCCCGGCCGAGCGCCCCGTCCATCCCGGCCGAGATCGGGAAGGCGACGCGCAGCAGGCCGCCGAGGAGCCGCGCCCGCTCGAACAGGCGCGGCCCGGCGACGCCGCGCAGGATCGGATTGGCCTTCTCGGGGGCGAGCCCGCTGTGCCGGAGCGAGACCGCGAGGGCCAGATAGGCCCGTCCCGGATGATCGACCCCCACGAAGGCGGCGTTCTGGATCGCCGCGATGCTCTGCTCGTCGCGGTAATCGGGATGGGCCCGCCAGCCGACATCCGAGAGCAGGCAGCCCGCGTGCCGCAGGCGCCGCTCGTCCGCGGTCTCGTGGCCGTCCAGGGTCGTCACGAACCGGTCCGTCCAGGCGATCAGCTCCTCGCCGTGCCGGGGCGCGCGGGAGCGCAGGGTGTTGAACTCCGCCGCGGAGGCGAGCAGCGGGTCGATCAGCCGGGCGTCGCGGTCGAGCTGCTCGAACAGCAGGCCCTCCCGGACGCCCGAAGCCGAGATCGCCACCTCCCGCGGGCGGCCGACCCGGATGATCTCCTCCAGCACCGCAGCCCCATAGGCGAGGAGCGGGCGCCGGGCCTCGGAGATGGTCTCGACGTCCTGGAGCAGGGCAATGTCGGTCTGCTCGACGACCTGCAGGAAGCTGAGCTCGTCGGAGGGCTCGACGGTGTAGCCGTGCATCACGTGGACCGGATAGCCGCGGGCGGCCTGGTGCAGCCGCGCCAGGGCGCGCCACGTGCCGCCGACCGCGTAGAAGGTCCGCCCGCGCAGGGTTTCGAGCTGCGGCGCGGCCTTGCGCATGTGCTCGCGCACGATCTTGGCGGCCTTCTTGACCGAGCCGCCGGAGAGATCCTGAAGGGCGAGGCCGCCGAGGGGCATGGTCACGCCCTGGCCGACCACGGTACCGCGGACATCCACCAGTTCCAGGGATCCGCCGCCGAGATCGCCCACGACCCCGTCCGGCGCGTGGAAGCCGGAGATCACGCCCAAGGCCGAGAGTTCGGCCTCGCGCCGGCCGGACAGAAGCTGGATCTCCTGTCCGCAGGCCGCTTCCGCGGCGCGCAGGAAATCGGGGCCGTTCTCGGCATCCCGGGCGGCCGCCGTGGCGAGAACGAACACCCGCGACACCCGCATCGTCTCGCAGAGCACCCGGAATCGAGCCAGGGCAGTGAGTGCCCGGGCGACCGCGTCCTCGTTCAGCCGGCCCGTGGTCAGGACGTTGCGTCCCAGGCCGCAAAGCACCTTCTCATTGTACAACGGCGTCGGCGCCCGGCTCAGGCCGTCATAGGCGACGAGCCGGACCGAGTTCGAGCCGATATCGACGATCGCCACCGGGGCGTGCGCGGCGCGCACAGCCCGGTCCGCGGAATGCGCGAGGATGAGATTGGCGCCAGGGCTGCCCAAACGTCCGTGTCCTTGATCGAGAGCGGCAGGCCCGTCCGGCGGACCGCCCGTGCAATCTAGAGCCGTGGCCGATCGCGTTGCAATCGAGGTCGACCCGAGATCCGTCATGTCCCGTGCCGCCTGACGAACGGGAATCCGGGGCTGCGATACGGAAACGACGCGCCGTTGCGTCCGCAGACGGGCCCTTCGTTTGCGCAGATCTTGGATCGTGCGCAAGTTCTTCACGCAGAACCGGAGGGCGTTTCTGCGAAACCTGTCGAGCCTGTTGCGCACGGGGGGCGCTCAGGCGCGTTGCGCCCGCCGGCTCAATGCCCGGGGGCTGGATTTCTTCGACGCCTTGCCGCGGCCCGAGAGACTCGGGTTCGTCATGAAGTATTTATGCGCGTTGAAGGGTTCCTCGCCCTCCGCCGGCTGAACACGCTCGCAGCCCCCCGAGGCCAGCAGGCGCCAGCTCTGGCGGTTGTCGAGGAGGTTCGCCAGCATGATCTGGTCGAGCACCTGCTGGTGCACCGTCGGGTTCGTGATCGGCAGCAAAGCCTCGACCCGCCGGTCGAGATTTCGGCTCATCAGGTCGGCGGACGAGATATAGACCGTCGCCTTCGGGTGGGGCAGGCCGACGCCGTTGCCGAAGGCGTAGATGCGCCCGTGCTCGAGGAAGCGCCCGACGATCGACTTCACCCGGATCGTCTCGGACAGGCCCGGGATGCCCGGCCGCAGGCAGCAGATGCCGCGGACGACGCAGTCGATCTGCACGCCCGCCTCCGAGGCGTCGTAGAGCGCGTCGATGATCTGCGCGTCGACCAGGGAGTTGCACTTGATCCAGATCGCGGCCGGGCGGCCAGCCTTCGCGTGCGCCACCTCTGCCTCGATATGCTCCAGGAGCCGGTTCTTCGCCGTCAGCGGCGAGACCGCCATCCGCTCCAGCTCGGCCGGCTCGGCGTAGCCGGTGATGAAGTTGAAGATCCGCGACACGTCCCGGGCGATCGCCGGGTCCGCCGTGAAGAACGACAGGTCCGTGTAAACCCGCGCGGTGATCGGATGGTAATTGCCGGTGCCGACATGGCAGTAGGTGACGAGCTTGTCGCCCTCGCGCCGGACCACCAGCGACAGCTTGGCGTGGGTCTTCAATTCGACGAAGCCGAACACCACCTGGGCGCCGGCCTTCTCTAGGTTGCGCGCCCAGCGGATATTCGCCTCCTCGTCGAAGCGCGCCTTCAGTTCCACCAGGGCGGTCACGGACTTGCCGAGCTCGGCCGCCTCCGCCAGCGCCGCGACGATCGGGGAGTTCGACGAGGTCCGGTACAGGGTCTGCTTGATCGCCACCACGTTCGGGTCCCGGGCCGCCTGGGCCAGGAACTGCACCACCGAGTCGAAGGACTCGTAGGGGTGGTGGACAATGAAGTCCTTCTGCCGGATCGCCGCGAACACGTCGCCGCCGCTCTCGCGGATGCGCTCCGGGAAACGCGGGTTGTAGGGCTTGAACTTCAGGTCCGGCCGGTCGATCCCCACCACCTGGGACAGCTCGTTCAGCGCGAGCATGCCCTCCACCAGGAAGATCGCGTCCTGGGCGATCTCCAGCTCGTCCGTCACGAAGCTGCGCAGGTCCTCCGACATCCCCGCCTCGACCTCGAGGCGGATCACGACGCCGCGGCGGCGCTGCTTGAGCGCCGTCTCGAAATGGAGGACGAGATCCTCCGCCTCCTCCTCGATCTCCAGATCGGAATCACGCACGACCCGGAAGGCGCCGCTCGACCGGACCAGATAGCCGGGAAACAGCCGGCCGGTGAACATCCCGATCACCTGCTCGATCGGGATCAGCCGCGCGGCGGTCTCGCTGTCGCTCACCGGCAGGCGCACGAACCGGTCGATGACGCCGGGCAGGCGGATCAGGGCGCGCAGCACCCGGCCATCCTTCGGACGCACCAGCATCAGCGCGATGGTGGTGCCGAGGTTCGGGATGAACGGGAACGGATGGGCCGGATCGATCGCCAGCGGCGTCAGGACCGGAAAGACGTGGTTGAGGAAATACTCCTCGAGCCAGCTCGACTGCTCCGCCGACAGGGAGGCCGGCTCGACGATGTCGATATCGGCGGTGTGCAGCTCCTCGCGCAGCTCGCGCCAGCGCGCCTGCTGGTCTGCGGCGAGACGAGAGACCTCCGTGCCGATGCGCACCAGCTGCTCGGTGGGCGACAGTCCGTCCTGGGACGGGACCGTGAGGCCGGCGCGGACCTGATCGATCAGCCCGGCCACCCGAACCATGAAGAACTCATCGAGGTTGTTGGCCGAGATCGACAGGAAGCGCAGCCGCTCCAGCAGCGGGTGATTGGGATTCGACGCCTCCTCAAGCACGCGACGGTTAAATTGCAGCCAAGACAATTCGCGGTTCACGAACCGCTCCGGCGTGTGCCGCAGGGCGCGCCCGGCTTCCAGCACCGTCTCCCGCGCCACGTCGGCGGTGGGTTCCTCGGGCGCCTCGGGCTGCGCGACGGCCGGCCATTCATCGTTCGTGTCCTGGGCAGCGCCCGTCGCCGCCGGAGCGGTCGCGGTCTGCGCGGCGGCTGCCGGCGCGCGCCGGGCGACCGGAGCGCGCCGCGGCGTCGGATTGGCCGCCGGACGCCGACGGGGCTCCGCGGCCTCATCGGCGGCTTCGCGGTCCACGGGCTTCTGCGTCGAATCCATCCCCGATCCCGTCCCTCTTCGTGCCATCGCGCTGCGGCGGCGTTCTACATCGTACACCGGCGACCATCACGACGATTTCATGACGGGCACAGGTTTCCGCCTCAACCGCCCGGTTCGGCCTCCTCATCCAGCCCCATACGCCGCAGCACGGCGAGGGCGAGCGGCCGGCTGATCCGGCGATGGCGTCCGAGGGCATCGCGGTCGAGCTCGGCGACGACGTCCCGGGCCCGGCCGAGGGAGCGGTCTATCCGCAGGGCCAGCGAATCGATCACGCCCAGATCGACCACGAGCTGACGGTCGACGAACAACTTCACCAGCACGGCGCGCAGCAGGGCGTCGTCGGGCTCCGCGATGGCGATCCGGGGCGCCAGGCGCAGGCGCGAGCGCAGGTCCGGCGTCGCGAGGCCGAGGGCGTCGATGCCGGTGGCACTGGTCAGCAGCACCGGGCATCCCCGCTCGCGCGCCCGGTTCAGGAGGTGGAACAGGGCCGCCTCGTCCCGGCTCTGCGCCCGGTCGATATCCTCGATCACCAGCGCCCCGTTCGACACGAGGTGCTGGACCGCGTCCGCGTTCACCTCGGCGACCGGGAGGGTCCAGGCATGGGCGCGCTCGGCCCAGATCGCCGCGAGATGGCTCTTCCCGCTGCCCGAGGGGCCGGTGAGCACCAGCACGCGGTCCGGCCAGTCCGGCCAGGCCTCGATCAGCGCATAGGCGGCCTCGTTCGCCGGCCCCACGAGGAAGTCCTCGCGTCCGTAACGGGGATCGAGCGGCAAGTCGAAGGCGAGCTGCCGCGGTGGAGCATTCTCAGGCATGAAGGCGCAGGATCACCCCGGACCCGCGCAGGTCAAGGGCCGGTCCGCCCCGGCAGGTCCAACCGGTGCCGACTCGCGCAACGCGCGGTTAGCCGCTAGAGCGGGCCCAGCAATCACCGAGGTGGCGCGGGCATGACGGCCAAGGACGGCGGAGAGCCGACGACGGGGATGACCTACGCGGCGGCGGGTGTCGACATCGATGCCGGCAACGCCATGGTCGAGACGATCAAGCCGCTGGTGCGCTCGACGCGGCGCCCCGGCGCCGATGCCGAGATCGGCGGGTTCGGCGGCCTGTTCGACCTGAAGGCTGCGGGCTTTCACGACCCGATCCTGGTGGCGGCCAATGACGGCGTCGGCACCAAGGTCAAGATCGCCATCGAGACCGGGCGCCACGCCACGATCGGCATCGACCTCGTGGCGATGTGCGTGAACGACATCATCGTCCAGGGTGCCGAGCCGCTGTTCTTCCTCGACTACTACGCCACCGGCAAGCTGGTGCCGGGGGTCGGTGCCGACATCGTGCGCGGCATCGCGGAGGGCTGCCGCCAGGCCGGCTGCGCGCTGATCGGCGGCGAGACCGCGGAGATGCCGGGCCTCTACGACGGCTCCGACTACGACCTCGCCGGATTCGCCGTGGGGGCCGCCGAGCGCGGCACGCTGTTGCCGCGGCCGGGCATCACCCCCGGTGACGTCGTGCTCGGCCTGCCGTCCTCGGGGGTGCATTCCAACGGCTTCTCCCTGGTCCGCCGGATCGTCGCCAAGACCGGACTCAGCTGGGACGCGCCCGCGCCGTTCGCGCCGGAGCAGAGCCTCGGCGAGGCGCTGCTGGCGCCGACACGGATCTACGTGAAGCCCCTGCTCGCAGCTCTGGGCGCCACGGACGGCATCCGGGCCCTCGCCCATATCACCGGCGGCGGATTCCCAGACAATCTGCCCCGGGTCCTGCCGGACGATGTCGGGATCGCCATCGACCTCGACGCGGTGACCCCGCCGCCGGTGTTCGGCTGGCTTGCCCGGGAGGGCGCTGTTGCCGAGCCGGAGATGCTGCGCACCTTCAATTGCGGGATCGGCATGGTGGTGATTGCCGCCGCCGACGCGGTCGACGATGTCGACGAGGCCCTGACGCGGGCCGGCGAGACGCCGGTGCGCCTCGGACGGATCACCCCGCGCGGGTCCGAACCCGTAACCTTCCGCGGACGTCTCGCGCTCTGATGGCGGGCGGCGGGAAGAGACGGGTCGCGATCCTGATATCGGGCCGCGGCTCGAACATGGTGGCGCTGATCGAGGCGGCCCGGGATCCGACCTTCCCGGCCGAGATCGTTCTGGTCCTGTCGAACCGGCCGGACGCGGCAGGCCTCGTCCGGGCGGCGGAGGCCGGCATCCCCGCACGGGCGATCGACCACAGGGCCTATCCGGACCGCGCCACCTTCGATGCCGCCCTCGATGCGGAACTCCGGGCCGCCGCGGTCGATCTGGTCTGTTTGGCGGGCTTCATGCGGATCCTGACGCCGGGATTCGTGGCCGGCTGGGCGGGGCGGATGATCAACATCCATCCATCCCTGCTGCCCCTGTTCAAGGGCACGCACACGCACAGGCAGGCCCTCGACGCCGGGGTGCGCCTGCACGGCTGCACGGTCCATTTCGTCGTGCCGGAACTCGATGCCGGTCCGATCCTGGCGCAGGCGGCGATCCCGGTCCGCCAGAACGACGATCCCAACAGCCTCGCAGACCGGGTGATCGTGCAGGAGCGCCGGCTCTACCCCGCAGTGCTGGCTCTGGTCGCGGGCGGCCAGGCATGGCTCGAAGGCGGCCGCGTCATCCTCGCTGCCCAGGCTCCTGACGGAGCGCTCCTCAGCCTCTAGCGGGACCGCGAGGGGACGGCCCCTTCGGCGGGGTCCGGGGCGGTGCCCCGGGGCCGTCTCAGATCGGCCGCTGCAGCTTGCAACTGTCCAGCGCCGACAGCGCCTTGGCGCGCGCGGAATCGTTGAAATAGCCGGTGGCCCGGTAGGCTTCGATCTCGGATTCGTCGAGGCTGCGCAGGGTCTGCCGGGCGTAGCAGCCGCAGGGGCGCTCCAGGGACGCCTCGGTGGCGCTGGTCAGGCGGGCCTGGACGATCGTGCAGGCATGGCGGACGCGGCCTTCGAGATTGGCCTTGGTGGCGCTCCTGAGCGCCGGATCCGGCTCGTATTGCTGGAATGGGGCCGAGGATCCGCCCGCGAGGGCGGCGGTCGCGCCGAGCGCGACGAGGCCGGTCGCGATCAGGAGGGGCAGGCGGCGTAGCGTCATGGTCGTCAGGGTCCAACGGGCTGAGGTATCTGAAGTCAGCCGTTGGACGCTTCCGGGCTCCGCCCCGTCAATGGCCGGCCGGACACACAAGGCGGCATTTGCCCCGTGGCCGGACGCGACGCCGGACGATGGCCGGGCGGTGTGCCCGCCCCGCCACCGTCCCCGGGATCACCCGACGATGTCGGAATCCTGGAAGAACTGCGCGATCTCGATCTTGGCGTTCTCGGCGCTGTCCGAGCCATGGACGGTGTTCTCGCCGACCGATTCCGCGAACTTCTTGCGGATCGTGCCGTCCGCGGCCTGGGCCGGGTTCGTGGCGCCCATGACCTCACGGTACTTCGCCACCGCGTTCTCGCCCTCCAGGACCTGGACCACCACCGGGCCGGAGGTCATGAAGCTGACCAGTTCGCCGAAGAAGGGGCGCTCCTTGTGGACCTCGTAGAACGTCTCGGCCTGCGCCTGACTCAGGTGGATGCGGCGCTGGCCGACGATGCGCAGGCCCGCCTCCTCGATCACCGCGTTGACCGCGCCGGTCAGGTTCCGCCGCGTGGCGTCGGGCTTCAGGATCGAGAAGGTGCGCTCGGTGGCCATGGTGCGTCCGGTCTGTCTGTGGAAAAGGCGGATGGCGTGCCGGGATCCCCGACGCGCCTGGGGAGCGAAAATTTCGCTTCGGCGCCGGGCTTATAGCGGTCGGCCCCTACGGTCTCAAGCGGCGCTGGGCAGACCCCGGGGCAAGCGTGGCCGTGGCTCCGCCGCAACACCGCCGAAAAATCGCCTGAATGCGACGGCTCTGTCGTGTCCATCGACTTCGTCCATCCCCCGGGCGTCCGCGACGCCCCTTCCCCGGAGACGAACCATGCGCCTCGCCTTCAGTGCCGCCCTGCTCCTCGCCGGCCTTTCCGCCGCCGCCGCAGACACCGCCAAGGACCCCTCCGGCACCTGGCTGACCGGAGACGGCCGCGCCAAGATCCGGATCGACCGGTGCGGGCCGGGCCAGACGCTCGTCTGCGGGAAGGTCGTCTGGCTGAAGACGCCGACCACCGAGGCCGGCGCCCCCCGCACCGATCTGAAGAACCCGGATCCGAAGAAGCGCAGCCGCCCGGTGATCGGCCTGCAGCTCATCGACGGCCTGAAGCCCGACGACGAGAAGTTCACCGGCGAACTTTACAACGTCGAGGAGGGCAAGATCTACACGGTCAGCCTCGAGCGCGAGAGCGCGGCTGAACTCAGCGTCTCCGGCTGCATGCTGCGGATCCTGTGCGGCTCCCAGACCTGGACGCGGGTGCCGGATGTGAACCAGCAGGCCGCCAACAAGAACTGACCGCTCGTCAGATCGCCGCGAGGCCGCGCTGGACCGCCGGCCTCGCCAGCACGGCCTCCAGCCAGCGGGTCACGTTCGGCAGCGCGCTGATATCGACGCCCTGCTTGAAGTTGAGCTTCGCCCAGGTGATCGTCGCGATGTCGGCGATGGAATAGTCGTCGGCGAGATAGGCCCGGCCGGCGAGGCGGCGCTCCAAGACCCAGTAAAGACGCTTGGCCTCGGCGGTGAACCGCTCGATCGCGTACGGGACCTTCTCGGGCGCGTAGATCTTGAAATGGTGGGTCTGCCCCAGCATCGGCCCGAAGCCCGCCACCTGCCAGAACAGCCATTCGTCCACGGCGACGCGGGCGCGCTCGTCCGAAGGGTAGAAGCAACCGGTCTTCCGACCGAGATATTGCAGGATCGCGCCCGACTCGAACACCGAGATCGGCTGGCCGCCCGGCCCGTCCGGATCGACGATGGCGGGGATCTTGTTGTTGGGCGAGATCGCCAGGAAGTCGGGGGCGAACTGCTCGTTCTTGGCGATATCCACCGGGACGATCCGGTAGGGGAGCCCGCACTCCTCCAGCATGATCGGAATTTTCCAGCCGTTCGGCGTGCTCCAGGTATGGACGTCGATCGGACGCCCCGACACCGCTGCCATGCTCAATCTGCTCCTCGACCGAACCGTCGGCGGCGCGGCGCTCCTGGGCCGGGTTCGGACAATGCCGGCAGTGAAGACGATTTCCCGGCCGCGCTCAAGGGCAACGCCGCCGCCACGCTCACGATTGCGAGATCGATCGCCGCGCCTGTTGGCAGTGTGCGGTACACCCTTGCCGGGCCGGCCGGTCAGCGGCGAAACTCCGCGCCCGGGCGCCGAAGCGGCGCGTGGGGGGATTCGAGGATGATCGACCGACTTGTGAGGTTTGCGGCCCTGGCCGTGCCGCTGCTCGTTATGCAGCCCGTGATGGCCAAGGAGGCGCCCGCGAAGGCACCGGCCGCCGCCGAGGCGCCTGCCGCGGCGCCGAGCGCCCCGGGCGCGAAGGAACCGAGCCCCGGTCAGGCCGCCGCGCGCACGCGTCAGAAGACCTGCGGCGCCGAGTGGCGCGCATTGACCGACGTGCAGAAGACCGCTCAGGGGCCGAAATGGCCGCAATACTGGAGCAAGTGCAACAAGCGCCTGAAGGGCGGCGACAAGGCTTGAGACGGTCGCGAACCGTCGCGCTGCTCGTGTGTTCCTATCGCCGGAACAGGGATCACCGGGGAGACGCACCATGACGGACCGCTCGCCGCGCCGGCGGATAGCCAGCATCGGGCACGGCCGGGGCCGGCATGGCTGAGGCTGCAGCCGGCGCGGACCGGTCTTCCGGCTCCGTCGCCGACCGCCTGATCGCGTTCCTCGACGCCTGGGTGCCCAAGCCGGCGGCCTGGGCCTTCGCCCTGCGCATCTGGATCGCCATGATAGTGGCGCTCGGTGCCGCCTTCTGGCTCCAGTTGGACAGCGCCTCGTCGGCGGCGACCTGCGTGGCGATCCTCGCTCAGCCGAAGCGCGGACAGGCGATCTCCAAGGCTGTGTACCGGCTCCTCGGCACGCTGATCGGTGCATTCGTGTCGATCGTGCTCGTGGCACTGTTCGGGCAGGATCGAGTCCTGCTGCTCCTGAGCTTCACGGTCTGGCTCGGACTGTGCGTGTTCGTGGCGCAGTACCTCCAGGACACCCGCGCTTACGGGGCGATGCTGTCGGGCTACACCGTGGCGATCATCGCCCTCGGACAAATCGACGATCCGCAGGGGGCCTTCGACGCCGCCGTTTCCCGCGTGGCCGTGATCGTCCTCGGGATCGTGGCGATCACCTTCATCAACGACGCGCTGGCCTCGCCGAGCACGTGGCGGGCGTTGCTGCCGCGCCTGCGCGAGGCCTGGGACGGGACGCGGGCCTATGCCCGGGAGACCCTGGACGAGGGCGATCTCGGCGCGCCGCGCACCGCCGCGCTGATCCGGACGATCGCGCCCATGCGGGCCGATGCCAGTGCCATCGCGGGGGAACTCGACGACGGTCCCTTCCGGGCAGCCGGCGCGCGCAGCTGCATCGCGGCGCTCTACGTGATGGCCGCATCGATCCGCACCGTGGCGGCGGCGGCCGCCTGCCTGCGGAACCCGGGCCCCGCGGTCGCGGAGGCCATGGCGATCTGCCGCCGGGTGGCCGACGCGCCCGATCCGGAGTCCCTCGACCGCGATGACGAGCGCCTGCGCGACCTGGTCGATGACGCGATTCGCGACGGGCGCCGGCCCCTCGACGAGGTCGTGGTACTTCAACGCGCCCTCGATTTCGTCTGCGCGGCGACCTTCGCCCAGGACGGGATCGGCGCCGTGGCCGACGGCCACCGACCGTTGCGCGACGCCACGCTGCCCACGCACCGGGATTTCCCCGTGGCCCTGCGCGGCGCCCTTCGGGTGGCCCTTGGTTTCGCGGCGACGGCCGCGGCCTTCGTCGCCCTCGGCCTGCCCCAGGCCTCGTTCGCCCTGGTCCAGGTCGCTGCCACCGCGGCCCTGTCGTCGACGACACCCGATCCCAAGAAATTTGCCAACGGCGTGGTCGTCGGGATGTGCCTCGCCGCGACCTTCGCCGGGATTGCCCGGTTCGTGTTCCTCAACGGCGTCCAGGGCTTCCCGATGCTCGCCATGGCGATGGCGCCGGTGATCTTCCTCGGCTGCTTTCTCTCGCTGAACCCCAAGACCTTCGGCATCGGCTTCATCCTGATCGTGTTCTTCCCGGTGCTGCTCGGCCCGTCGAACCCGCAGACCTACGACGCCCAGACCTTCCTGCTGAACGGGTTCCTGGTCGTGGTCGCGGCCGTCGTCCTGTCGATCCTCGTGCGCATCCTGATCCCGGTCACGCCGGCGCAGCAGCGGATTTTTGCCCTGGATTCTGCGCGCCGGGCCCTGGCGGACGCCCTCGTCGGCGAGGGTGGGGACGCGACCACGCGCACCAGCCTGAACGCGGACCGGCTGTTCCAATTCGCCGGCTACAGCTCCGGGAGCGGCGCGGTGCGGCGGGCCAGTCTCTCGCACGCCTTCGCGCTCGCCCGGCTGGAATCGGCCGCCGCCCGCGCCCATGCCGAGCTGCGCCGGCTGTGGCCGGCGGCGGCGTTACGCGACGCGATCCTGCGGGCCCGCTCGGGCTTGGCGGCGGGGGACGATCGCGCCCTCGAATCGGCGGCCGGCGCACTGATCCGCGCTGCATCCCGGCAGGATCGGATCGTCCGCCTCACGACGGCACGGGCCGCCAGCGACCTCGTAAGCGCGGCGCGAACCGTCGCCCGACACCGGACGTTCCTCCACCGTCTCGACATCGCCCCGTTCTAACGTCTTCAGCAGATGGGATTTTCGGCACGGTCATGTACGAGGACATTCACATCGGCGGGGTCCTGATCTCCTCCTTCGTGGGATATGCCCTGGCGGCGTTCGTCATCCTCCTCCTGTTGCGCTGGTTCTTCGCCCGCATCCGCTTCAGCCGCTACGTTGCCAATGCGCCACTGGCCGAGGCCGGCATCTACGTCTGTGTTCTCGCTGTCCTCATCGCGTTGATCTGAATGTCCGAAACCACCGCCGACGAGGATGATCCCAAGCCCGCGCACCGCGAGGGGAGGACGGATCACGCCGATCTCATGCCGGTCGTCCCGCGCCGGGGCCGGGCCGCCAAGGTCTTCCGCTTGGCCGCGACCGCCTTCATCCTGCTCGTCGCCGTGGCGGCGGCGGCTTACGTCTGGGAGTTCTACGTCGCGGCGCCCTGGACGCGGGACGGGACCGTGCGGGTGCAAGTCGCCAACATCGCCCCGCAGGTCGCCGGCCAGATCGTCGACGTCCGGGTCCGGGACAACCAGACCGTCCATAAGGGCGACGTGCTCTACGTGATCGATCCGGTCGATTTCGAGGTCTCGGTGACCTCGGCCGAGGCCGAAGTCCAGAATCGCGAGGCCGATCTCCAGGTCAAGAATGCGCAATCGGCCAGACGGCAGGCGCTGACCACGGTCTCGACCTCGATCGAAGAGAAGCAGCAATATGCCGGCACCGCGAAGATCGCCGCGGCGGCCCTGGAAAGCGCGCAGGCGCAGCTGAGGCAGGCCAAGATCAACCTCGAACGCACCCAGGTGAAATCCACCGTCAACGGACGCGTCACCAACCTGCTGATGCGGGTCGGCGACTACGCTCGGACCGGAACCTCGAACATCAGCGTGGTCGACACCGATTCGTTCTGGATCGACGGCTATTTCGAGGAAACCAAGATGCCCAACATCCATGTGGGCGACCGGGCCGAGGTCAAGCTGATGGGCTTCGACCCGCACCTGGCCGGGACGGTGGAGAGCATCACGCTGGGCATCTCGACGGCGAACGCCGCCTCCAGCACGCAGGGCCTGCCCGACGTCAATCCGGTCTATACCTGGGTGCGGCTGGCGCAGCGTGTCCCGGTCCGCATCCGCATCGACCATGTCCCGCCGGAGGTCCCGCTGATCGCCGGTATGACCGCCACCGTGGTGGTCAATGGCGGCCGGGCGCCCGCGCCGACCTGGTTCATGGACCTGCGCGCGCGCGTCTCCGCCCTGACCGATTCGGCGGCCACGCCCACGGTCGAGGCGCAGCGGCGTTGATAGCGCCTTCAATGGCAGCGGTGTCGAACGTTCCGATCCTGAATCTGTCGCCAATCCCGGCCCGATTCGGACGGCTTGGCACCGCAGACGCGTGAACGGCGAAGGTCGGCCGACGCTCGACCGGCGCGGCGACACGGATGAACCTCTCGAAGGGACATCCGGTTTCAGCTCGAGAACGATAAGAGCGACGGCAAATCAATGGGGCGCCACTGAAGTTTCTGCAACGCCGCGGAAGCGATCCAAGCCCTTGAGCCGCCGGCTAAAGCGTTGCGGAACGCCACTCGCGCCGGGGCAAAAAGCATTCTCTCGGAGAATTCCATGTTGACCTGTCGCCGAGACGGGCGCAGTCTTTATATGTGCTTCGCGAATGCAGGCACGGACCGGCCGGAAACCTTGATCTTATCAGGTTTCGTAACGGTGACGGTCGGCTGAAGCTGGAGGAGACAGGCATGACTCCACCGCAGCGGAACGCCGCCTAGACGGATCCGGGATCGGTTCGGCCCGGGGCCTAGCGGCACGATACGAGCAGCCGGACGGAAGCGGCTCCAGGGGCGCAGAAGCGGCCGACACGGCACGCCTTCGAATGCGCGAAAAGCCCCGATTCGAGCCGTTCCGCCGCGGTCTCGTCACCCAAGATTGCATCATCCGACCACCCACCTGCCCGGCGGCGCCGCGGCGGGGTATCGTCGTGGCCCAAGCATCAGGCTTCAGCCGGAGTCCGGACTCGAGCGGATCAGCCGCCCATGCCCGGGACCCGAAGCGATGACGACGCGCCGGCGGCTCAGGCGATCCCGAGCTTGTCCTTGAGCAGCGCGTTCACCGCCGCCGGGTTCGCCTTGCCGCCCGTGGCCTTCATGGTCTGGCCGACGAACCAGCCGAGCAGGGTCGGCTTCTCCTTGGCCTGGGCGACCTTGTCGGGGTTGGCCGCGATGATTTTGTCGATCGCCGCCTCGATGGCTCCGGTATCGGTCACCTGCTTTAGGCCACGGCTCTCGACCAGGGCACGCGGGTCGCCACCCTCGGTCCAGACGATCTCGAACAAGTCCTTGGCGATCTTGCCCGAGATCACACCCTCGCCGATCAGGTCGACGATCGCCCCGAGCTGGCTCGCGGAGACCGGGCTCGCCTCGATGGACAGGCCTTCCTTGTTGAGGCGGCCGAACAGCTCGTTGATCACCCAATTGGCTGCAGCCTTGCCATCCCGGCCCTTGGCGACGGCCTCGTAATAGTCAGCCGAAGCCCGCTCGGCCACGAGCACGCCGGCATCGTAGGGCGAGAGGCCGTAATCCGTGACGAACCGCGCCTTCTTGGCGTCCGGCAGTTCCGGCAGGCCGACAGCCAGCGCATCGACGTAGGCCTGGTCGAACTCGAGCGGCAACAGGTCCGGGTCTGGGAAGTAACGGTAATCGTGCGCCTCCTCCTTCGAGCGCATCGAGCGGGTCTCGCCCTTGCTAGGATCGAACAGGCGGGTCTCCTGATCGATCGTGCCGCCGTCCTCCAGGATCGCGATCTGGCGGCGCGCCTCGGTCTCGATCGCCTGGCCGATGAACCGGATCGAGTTGACGTTCTTGATCTCGCAGCGCGTGCCGAGCGGCTCGCCTGGGCGGCGCACGGAGACGTTCACGTCGGCGCGGAGCGAACCCTTCTCCATGTCGCCGTCGCAGGTGCCGAGATAGCGCAGGATCGTGCGCAGCTTGGTGACGTAGGCCTTGGCCTCCTCCGACGAGCGCAGGTCCGGCCGGGAGACGATCTCCATCAGCGCCACCCCCGACCGGTTGAGGTCGACGAAGCTGCGCAGGGGGTCCTGATCGTGCAGCGACTTACCGGCATCCTGCTCCAGGTGCAGGCGCTCGATGCCGACCGTGATCGCCGTGCCGTCGGCCATGTCGACCAGCACCTCGCCCTCACCGACGATCGGGTCCTTGTACTGCGAGATCTGATAGCCCTGCGGCAGATCCGGGTAAAAATAGTTCTTCCGGTCGAAGACCGAGCGCAGGTTGATCTGCGCCTTCAGACCGAGCCCGGTGCGCACCGCCTGGGCAACGCATTCGGCGTTGATCACCGGCAGCATGCCGGGCATCGCCGCATCGACCAGCGAGACATGATCGTTCGGCTCGGCCCCGAACTCGGTGGAGGCGCCAGAGAACAGCTTCGCCCGGCTGGAAACCTGGGCATGGACCTCCATGCCGACGACCACCTCCCAATCGTGGAGGCCGCCCTTGATCAGCTTCTTGGGGTCGACAGGTGCGTTCATGATCGTCCGGGCCGGAAAGGCTTGTCAGGGGCTTCCCACTCCCACCCTCATCCCGAGGTGTCGCGCAGCGGCCTCGAAGGAGGGCTCCTTCGCGGCCCGCTCGCGCGGGCGCCTCAGGATGAGGGCGCGGGTGGAAGCGGGTGTCGTTCGGTCAATTACGGGCCGCTCGCGACAAGAATCAAGCGCGGCGTCCGACGGCGCGCCGTGCCCCGTAGCCGAGGATCGCCCAGAGCAGCGCCGCCAGGGCCCGGACCGGGAAGAAGGTCGGCCCGTCATGGGTGACCGGCGCCGGCCAGGGGATGCCGGCGGCGCTCACCGCCCAGGAGAACAGCACCGAGAAGCCGAGCGCCGCGATCGCCGCGATGAACACCTTGCCGAACTGGCTCGCAGTCCAGCCGAGATAGACCGCCACCACGATCAGCGCCGGATCGAACCCGGCCCAGATCCAGACCGTCCAGGGATAATACGGGACGGTCATGCCCACCACGGCTCAGGCAGCTTGGTCCGCCCGGCCGAATCCTCGATCACCTGGGCGACCGCGAACAGCGTCTCCTCGTCGAAGGGTCGGCCGATCAGCTGGAGACCCAGCGGCAGGCCCTGACCGTCGAGCCCCGCCGGGACCGCGATGCCCGGCAGCCCGGCCATGTTCACCGTCACGGTGAACACGTCGTTGAGGTACATCTCCACCGGGTCGGCCGAGGCCTTCTCGCCGATGCCGAAGGCGGCCGACGGGGTGGCGGGGGTGAGGATCGCGTCGATCCCGGAGGCGTAGGCCGCCTCGAAGTCGCGCTTGATCAGCGTGCGGATCTTCTGCGCCCGGACGTAGTAGGCGTCGTAGTAGCCCGCCGAGAGCACGTAGGTGCCGATCATGATCCGGCGCTTCACCTCGCGACCGAAGCCGGCCGCGCGGGTGTTCTCGTACATCCCGGCGATGTCCTTGCCGGGGACGCGCAGGCCGTAGCGGACGCCATCGTAGCGGGCGAGGTTCGAGGAGGCCTCGGCCGGGGCGACGATGTAGTAGGCCGGCAGCGCGTAGGACGTGTGGGGCAATGAGATGTCGCGGATGGTGGCGCCGGCCGCCTTCAGCCACGCCGCCCCCTCGTCCCAGAGCTTCTGGATCTCGGCCGGCATGCCGTCGACCCGGTACTCCTTCGGGATGCCGATGGTCAGCCCCTTCACGCCCCGGGAGACCGCGGCCTCGAAATCGGGCACGGGCAGGTCGGCGCAGGTCGTGTCCCGGGCGTCCGCGCCGGCCATCGAGCCGAGCAGGATCGCGCAGTCGCGCACCGTCCGGGCGATCGGACCGGCCTGATCGAGCGAGGAGGCGAACGCCACGGTGCCCCAGCGCGAGCAGCGCCCGTAGGTCGGCTTGATTCCGACCGTGCCGGTGAAGGCGGCGGGCTGGCGGATCGAGCCGCCGGTGTCGGTGGCGGTGGCGCCGAGGCAGAGCCGCGCGGCGACTGCCGCGGCGGAACCGCCCGAGGAGCCGCCGGGCACGAGCGGCGCGTCGGAGCCCGCCCGCCGCCACGGCGAGACGACGTTGCCGTAGGCGCTGGTCTCGTTCGACGAGCCCATGGCGAATTCGTCGAGGTTCAGCTTGCCGAGCATCACGGCGCCGTCGCGCCACAGATTGGCCGAGACGGCCGATTCGTAGTGCGGTTCGAAGGTCTCCAGGATCTTGGACCCCGCCGTGGTGATCACCCCGTCCGTGCAGAACAGGTCCTTGATCCCAAGCGGAATCCCCTCCAACGGACGGGCTTCGCCGGCGGCGATTTTTTCGTCCGCAGCATCCGCCATCGCGAGGGCCCGGTCGGGCGTCTCCCGGATGAAGGCGTTGAGGATGCGGGCCTTCCCGATCGCGTCGAGATGCGCCTGCGTCAGCTCGCGGGCCGAGATCCGGTTCGCCTTGAGGGCGTCGCGCGCCTCGGCCAGGGTGAGTTCGTTCGGATTCACGCTGTTCACGTCCCCGCGCGCCGCGGCGCGTCCGCACAAAATCCGGTCCGCAAGGTCCGGGCCGAAGCTCCGAGCCGAGCGCCTACTCGACCACCTTCGGAACCAGGAAGTAATTGTCCTCGGTCTCGGGGGCGTTCGCGACCACGTCGGCCGCGCGGCCACCGTCGGTGACGACGTCCGCACGCTTCTTCATCGCCATCGGGGTGACGGAGGTCATCGCCTCGACGCCGGAGACGTCGACCGCGCCGAGCTGCTCCACGAAGGCCAGGATCGCGTTGAGTTCGCCCTGCAGCGGACCGACCTCGTCGTCGGTGACCGCGATACGCGCCAGATGCGCGATGCGCCGAACCGTCTTCTCGTCGACCGACATGCCGTCCCGTTCGTCCTGGTCCGGGAGCGGCCTCCCGGGATCGGCCGGCCTATAGCACCGGGCTCCGATCGGCCGCAACGCGGGCGGCACGCGGTCACCGGGCCGGCGCCGCCCCGGGCGATCAGCCGCGCGCGATCCGGTCCCGGTCTCAGGTCACGACGTGGTGCGGCGTCACCGACATCTCGATGGTGACCCCGGGTCGCCGGGGGGGCTGGACCAGCGCCTGGGCAAAGCCCAGGACCAGGATCTCGAAGGCGAGCAGCAGCATCAGGCGGTGCTTGCGGGCCATGGCCGGGGCGGCCCGGGATGCTGCTGAACGGGAGAGCGGGCCGATCGTCGACAAGGTGTGACCCCGAGCGGTGGTTTAACGAAGCTTTAACCTACCTAATCGCGAACCGCTCCGCGTGCATCCGGGGCGATCTACGGAGTGCGGCATGCCTGTGGATGAAGGAGCGGAACCGATGTGGGAGCGGGTGTTCACCAGCTTGGTGCCGGGATTCGCGCCGGACGCGGCGGCGCTCGATCGCGCGGCCGCGGAGCTGGGCTTTCCCCTTCCGGATTCCTACCGCGACTTCTGTCGGACCTGCGGTGTCGGCGTGGCCGGCGGTCACATCAGGATCGCCGTGCCGGCCCCCTTCGAGGCGAGCGACCTGATCACGCAGGCCGGCGTCATCGCCCACAGCGTCGGCGCCGCCGTGCGACTGCTGGAGGACGCGGCGGAGCCGCACCGTTTCGATGTCGAGGATGGCGACCCGGGGATCGTCGAGCGCGCCTGCTTCTTCGGCCATGCCGAGGACGGCAGCTTCCTGTTCTGGGACGTGTCCGGCAGCGGCGCGGAATACGATATCTGGCTGCTCGCGCCCGATCTGGAGACGGTCCGGTTCGGCGGCGAGACCCTTTTCGATTTCTTCTCGCAGGTCACCGGCCCCACCGCCGCGCTGATTCTCGGACCGGGTATGGAGCCCCTGCCCGCCCGGTTCGAGGGTGTCTCGGCGGCGATCCTGGGCCGGAGCGGGCAGGCGGAATCATGAACCACGACGCGCTACGCGCCTTCGCCGCCGCCTCGCAGGGTGGGGCGCGGCTGATCGGCATCGATCTCGGCACCAAGACGATCGGACTTGCGCTATCGGATTTGGGGCGCCAGATCGCGACGCCGCTGGAGACGATCCGCCGGGTGAAGTTCACGCCGGATGCCCAGCGCCTCGCCGACTTGTGCCGCCAGCATGCGGTGGGCGGCCTCGTGGTCGGCCTGCCGCTGAACATGGACGGGAGCGAGGGGCCACGGGTCCAGTCGACGCGGGCCTTCGTGCGCAACCTGGCGCCGATCCTGCCCCTGCCCCACGTCTTCTTCGACGAGCGCCTGTCGACCGCGGTCGTGACCCGGGCGCTGATCGAGGCCGACGCGTCCCGGGCCCGACGCGGGGAACTGGTGGACAAGCTCGCCGCCGCCTACATTCTCCAGGGTTGCCTCGACGTGATGCGCCACGTCGCCGACGTCGATTTCAACGCCGATCCGCTCAACGACTAACCAGCGAGACCGTGCCGCTGCCGTGGCGCTCGATCCGCCCGTCGAGTTCGAGTTCCAGCAGCACGGTCTGCACGACGCGGATCCCGACATTGGCGCTGCGGGCCAGCGCGTCGGTTCCGACCGGGCTCGGATCCAGAAGCGCGACGATGCGTGCGCGATCATCCACGGGCTCGGGCGGATCGTCCGGCTCCTCGAACGAATCGGATACGGGCGGCCGTGAGATGTCTCGAGCCCCCAGCTCCCCCGGGTTCAGCGCATCGAGGTCGATCTCGTCCCAGAAGTCGGGCTGATCTCGGAGGTCCGGCCGCCCCCGTACGGGGGCGGCGTCCGCCTCTGGGCCGTGCTCGATGATCGGACCGATCACATCGAGCACGTGTGCGACGTCGGACACGAGGGTTGCGCCCTGGCGGATCAAATCGTTGGTGCCCTCGGCGCGGGGATCGAGGGGCGAGCCCGGGACCGCGAAGACCTCGCGGTTCTGCTCCAGGGCGTAGCGCGCCGTGATGAGCGAACCGGAGCGGCGCGCCGCCTCGATCACGACGGTGCCGTAGGACAGGCCGGAGATGATCCGGTTGCGCCGGGGGAAATCGCGGCCGCGCGGCTCCCAGCCCATCGGCATCTCGGCCACGATGGCGCCGCCCTCCCCCAGGATCGCGTCGACCAGGGCGGCGTGGCTTGCCGGGTAGATCCGGTCCTGACCGCCGGCCATCACCGCGACGGTGCCGGTCTGCAGGCTGGCCTTGTGGGCCCGGGCGTCGATGCCCCGGGCGAGGCCCGAGACCACCGCCAGCCCCGCCTCGCCGAGGCCGCGGGCCAGCCGCTCCGTGAAGGCGAGCCCGGCCGTCGAGGCGTTGCGCGAACCGACGAGGGCCACAGCCGGACGGTTCAGGATTGCGGCGCCGCGCAGGGCCAGGAGCGGCGGCGCCGCATCGGTCTGCTGGAGGAGGCGTGGGTAATCCGCCTCGCCGGTGGCGATCAGCCGTCCGCCGAGGCGGGCCAGGGCCGCCAGCTCGTCCTCGGCCTGGGCGCGGGTCGGGGGCTCCAGCCGCTTGCCCTGCCGGCGTGCGAGGTCGGGAAGGGCATCGAGGGCGGCACCGGCACCGGCGAATCGGTTGACGAGCGTGCGGAAGGTGCGCGGCCCGACTCCCTCGGTGCGGATCAGGCGCAGCCAGTCGAGACGCTGGGCATCGGTGAGCTGCATGCACCCCCCAAGGACCGCGCCGCGCGCGTGCGCTCAGCCCTTCTGGCCGATGCGCCCCTCGGTGCCGGACGCGAGCCGGCGGATGTTGGGCGCGTGCTTCCACCATAGCAGCACGCCCAGCAGCAGGAACAGCACAGCTTGCATCGGCGCGCCGAGGGCCCACAGGGCCAGCGGCGTCGCCGCCGAGGCGGCCAAGGCCGCCAGCGACGAGTATTTCAGCGCGAAGGCGAGACCGAGCCAGATCGCCGCGAAGATCCCGAGCGTCGGCGGGCTGAAGGCGAGGAGCACGCCGATGAAGGTCGCGACACCCTTGCCGCCCTTGAAGCCGAGCCAGACCGGGAAGAGATGGCCCAGGAAGGCGCCCAGCCCGGCGGCGAGGGCGGGACCCTCCCCGAGGCCCTTGGCGATCAGGACCGCCACCGTGCCCTTGAGAGCATCGCCCAGCAGGGTCGCGGCGGCGAGACCCTTGCGGCCGGTGCGCAGCACGTTGGTGGCGCCGATATTGCCGGAGCCGATCGCCCGCACGTCCCCGAGCCCAGCGAATCGCGTCAGGATCAGCCCGAACGGGATCGCGCCCAGAGCATAGCCGAGGGCCAGGGCGCCGAGCGCGGCGGGAGTGGCGAGATCCACGAGCATCAAGCGGCAGCCGCCAGATCGTCGACCGCGTGGACGATCCGCCCGCCGACCAGCGTCAGGACCGCGGCGCCCTGGAGGCGAGCCTCGTCGAAGGGCGAGTTCTTCGAGCGGGACTTCAGCCGCCGCTTGTCGAGGACGTAGGGCAGATCGGGATCGATCAGCACCAGATCGGCCGGTGCTCCGACCGCGAGGCGCCCGGCCTCGCGCCCGAGGATCCGGGCCGGGTTCACCGTCAGGGCGGCGACGAGCTTGGGGAACGCCAGATCGCCGGTATGGACGAGGCGCAGGGCGGCGCCGAGCAGGGTCTCGATGCCGAGCGCTCCGTCCGCGGCCTCCGCGAAGGGCAGGCGCTTGGTCTCGACATCCTGCGGGTTGTGGTCGGACACGACCACGTCGATCACGCCCTCGCCGAGCCCGCGCACCACCGCGTGCCGGTCGGCCTCGTCGCGCAAAGGCGGCGAGAGGCGGCAGAAGGTCCGGTAATGGCCGATGTCGTTCTCGTTGAGCACGAGGTTGTTCACCGAGACCCCGCAGGTCACCGGCAATCCGTCCTGCTTGGCCCGGCGGACGATCTCCACCGAATCGGCGCAGGAGATCATGGCGGCGTGGTAGCGGGCGCCGGTCAGCCGGACGAGGCGGATGTCGCGCTCCAGCATCACGGTCTCCGCCTCGCGGGGGATGCCCATCAGCCCGAGGCGCGAGGCGAGTTCACCCTCGTTCATCACGCCCTCGGCCACGAGGTCGGCATCCTCGACATGCTGCATCAGCAGGGCGTCGAAATCCCTTGCGTAGGTCAGGGCGCGGCGCATCACCTGGGCGTTGCCCACCGCGTGCAGCCCGTCCGTGAACGCGACGGCGCCGGCCTCCTTGAGCAGGCCGAACTCGGTCATCTCCTTGCCGGCCAAGCCCTTGGTGATCGCGGCGGCGGGCAGGACATTGACGCTCGCCGTGTCGCGGGCGCGGCGCAGCACGAAATCCACGATGGCCGGCCCGTCGATGATCGGGTTGGTATCCGGCATGCAGACCAGGGTGGTGACGCCGCCCGCGGCGGCGGCGGCGCTCGCCGAGGCCAGGGTCTCACGGTGCTCCGCCCCCGGCTCGCCCACGAAGGCGCGCATGTCGATCAGCCCGGGCGTCAGGACCCGGCCGGCGCAGTCGATCCGCGTGACGTCAGCCGGGGCACCGGGGGCCGCGCCGGCGGCGATGTCGGCGATCCGACCGTCCCGGACGAGGATCGCGCCGGCGGTCTCGCGCCCGGTCTCCGGATCGAGGAGGGTCGCGTTGGCGAGAAGGGTGCTGCTCACAGGGGCGTCCTCGCCGATGAAGCCGTGCCGTCGAGACGCATGGCGAGACCGGCCGCCGCCATATGGGCCTTGGCCTCAGCGATGCTCGCCTGTCCGAAATGGAAGATCGAGGCCGCCAGCACGGCGCTCGCGCCGCCCTCGGCCACGCCGGCCACGAGATCGTCGAGCCCGCCGACGCCGCCGGAGGCGATCACCGGCACGGTGACCGCGTCGCTGATCGCCCGCGTCAGGGCAAGGTCGTAGCCCGAGCGGGTGCCGTCCTTGTCCATGGAGGTGACCAGCAACTCGCCGGCGCCCCTCCCGGCGACCAGCTTCGCGAAGGCGACGGCGTCGATGCCGGTCGGATCGCGTCCGCCATGGGTGAAGATCGCCCAGGCATCGGGTTCGCCGGGGCCGGAGACGCGCTTCGCGTCGATCGCCACGACGATGCATTGGGCGCCGAACTTCTCCGCCGCCCGGGCGACGAGGTCCGGGTCCTTCACCGCCGCGGTGTTGATCGCGACCTTGTCGGCGCCGGCGAGCAGCAGCGCCCGGACATCCTCGACGGCGCGCACGCCGCCGCCGACGGTGAGCGGCATGAAGCAGGCCTCGGCGGTTCGGCTGACGATGTCGAGCAGCGTGCCCCGGGCCTCGCGGCTCGCCGTGATATCGAGAAAGCACAGTTCGTCGGCGCCGGCCGCGTCGTAGACCTTGGCCGCCTCCACCGGATCGCCGGCATCGCGCAGGCCCTCGAAGCGCACGCCCTTCACGACGCGCCCGTCCTTCACGTCGAGGCAGGGGATGATGCGGGTCTTGAGCACGGGCAGCTCTTCAGTCCAGGGTGTTTTCTGGATCGGCAGAGAAAGGCCGCATCAGCAGCTCTTCCCACGTATAGGGGCATTCTTTCGGGAATAGATGCAACGGTAAACCCGTCTCGGCAGCTGCCTCTTCCCGCGCATCGCGATAAGCGCGCGCCATAGCCTGAGCAACGCGACTTTTAAGACCTGGATTGTCCTCAAGCACGTCCGCCGCTCTATTGCGATGGGTCCGAATCGAGATCGTCCAACTGCGGCTTCGGCGCTCCGGCTGATGATCGAACTTCAGCATGTGCAGCAACACAATGCGCCAGAAGCTCACCAGACTGTCGAACTGGCTCTTGCCCAAGCTCTCGATCTCCTCGGCCAGATTCTCGCTATCAAGCGCCGAGAAGTCGCCGGAGCGCAGACGCGCGCCCTGCTCCTGGGTCCAGGTGTAGAAATCGTCCGCATAAGCCGTTCCGGCCGGGACCGGCCGGACCTTCACCGCCGTCATCGAAGCCTCCCGCTCGGTGCCATCACCGAGGATGACGTATCACGAAGCCGATCCGCGCGCCGCAGCGATCGCAGCCAGGGCCGCCTGCGGGTCGATGCGCCCGTCGTAGAGCGCGCGTCCCGTGATGGCGCCGGCGATCAGCGCGCAATCGGGCTGGAGCAGGCGGTGTACGTCGTCGATCGAGGCGAGGCCGCCGGAGGCGATGACCGGGATGCGCACGGCCTGCGCCAGCGCCAGGGTCATCTCGACGTTGAGGCCCTTCAGGATCCCGTCCCGGGCGATATCGGTGTAGATGATGGCGGCGACGCCCGCGTCCTCGAAGCGACGGCCGAGTTCCTCGGCGGTCATGCTCGATGTCTGGGCCCAGCCCTCGACGGCGACCCGCCCGTCCTTGGCGTCGATGCCGACGGCGATCTTTCCGGGATGCTGGCGGGCGGCTTCGCGGACGAAGCCAGGATCGCGCACCGCGGCCGTGCCGATGATCACCCGGGCCACACCCTTGGCGAGCCAGCCTTCGAGGGTCTTCATCTCCCGGATGCCTCCGCCGAGCTGCACCGGGATCCCGACCCGGGCCAGGATCGCGTCCACCGCGGCGGCGTTGCGCGGCGCCCCCGCGAAGGCGCCGTCCAGATCGACCACGTGGAGCCAGGGGAAACCCTGCCCCTCGAAGGTCGCGGCCTGCGCGGCGGGATCGTCGCCGAAGACCTTGGCCTGGGCCATGTCACCCTGGACGAGGCGGACGCAGCGTCCCTCCTTGAGGTCGATCGCCGGGTAGAGGATCACGGGTTTTTCTGTCCTTCTGGGCGGGGCCGGATCGCGCTCACGGCCGCCAGGCCAAGAAATTCGCGATGAGCGCGAGTCCCAGGCGCTGACTCTTCTCGGGGTGGAATTGCGTGCCCGCGACGTTGTCCCGGGCGACGAGGGCGGTGATCGGTCCGCAGTAATCCGCCTGCGCGACCACGTCGTCGGGATTCTCCGGGGCCAGCGCGTAGCTGTGGACGAAGTAAGCGTGCAGGCCGTCCTCGCCGGTGGGGATGCCGGCGAGGAGGGCATGGTCGCGGGCCGGATGCAGGGTGTTCCAGCCCATATGGGGAACCTTGAGGGACGGATCGGCCGGCCGGATCGGTCCGACATCGCCGGGGATCCAGCCGAGGCCGGGGGTGGTGGTGTATTCCAGCCCCCGGCTCGCGAGGAGCTGCATGCCCACGCAGATGCCGAGGAACGGCCGGCCCGCGCCCTGTGCGGCCTGAGTCATGGCCTCGACCATGCCGGGCACGGCGTCGAGCCCGGCCCGGCAATCCGCATAGGCGCCGACGCCCGGCAGGACGATGCGGTCGGCCGCCGCCACCACATCCGGATCCGCGGTCAGGCAGATCCGCGCGTCGCGCCCGCTCTCGCGGACCGCCCGCTCGAACGCCTTGGCGGCGGAGTGGAGGTTTCCCGATCCGTAATCGATGATCGCGACGGTCTCGGTACTCATGCGGATCTCGTCGGGGCCGTCACCGGGCCGCTTCCTGAGCGGGAAACAGGCCGATCACTGGTTCGGCGCGACGGGTCGGGCCGCCGGGGAACGGCGGCCGCGGGGCCGAGACCGTGCTGTCAAGCCAGCGTCCGAAGGCCCGCGTCTCGGCCTCCTCGGGCGAGGCCGCGATGACCGTGTCGCGCATCGGCATATCGCAACGGGTGAGGGTCCAGCGGCGCAGGCTCGACGCTTCGAGCCCGATCAGCCATGCGGCCAACAGGGCCGCGATCACACCGGCGCCGGTCGGCAGGCCGAGGATGAGGCCCAGGCCGAACAGCGCGAGCAACCCGACGAGCACCATGAGTGCCGCGATCCAGAGGCGATGGTAGAGGAACCACAGCACGCTGAAGGCGAAGGCCGGCCAGGAGAACCCATCCGGTACCAGCACCGCCCGATCGAGGCCGAGGCTCTCGCCCGGGCGCGCCTCGGCCGGCAGGTGGAGCGTGTAGCTGCGCATGCGCATCGCGGGACTCCGACAACGGCGCTCGTCCGGGGCCTCGGGGGCGACCGGGGAGCGCGACGACAAGACGCTCTACAGGGAGCCCTTCGTGGAGGGAATGCGCCCCTCCTCCCGCGGATCGACCGCCACTGCCGTCCGCAAGGCCCGGGCCAGACCCTTGAAGCAACTCTCGGCGATGTGATGGGCGTTGTCGCCGTAGAGCGTCTCCACATGCAGGGTCAGCCCGGCATTCATGGCGAAGGCCTGGAACCACTCGCGCACGAGCTCGGTGTCGAACTGCCCGATCTTCTCGACCCGGAACGTGGTGCGGAACACCAGGAACGGCCGGCCCGAGATGTCGACGCAGACCCGGGTCAGCGCCTCGTCCATGGGCAGGTGGATGTCGGCGTAGCGGGTGACGCCGCGCTTGTCGCCCAGCGCCTTGGCGAAGGCTTGGCCCAGCGCGATGCCGCAATCCTCGGCGGAGTGGTGCTGATCGATATGCAGGTCGCCGACGACCTTCACGTCGAGGTCGAACAGTCCGTGCCGGGCGAACAGGTCCAGCATGTGGTCGAGGAAGCCGATGCCGGTGGCGATCGTCGATCGTCCGGTCCCGTCGAGACCGACGGTGACCGCGATGTCGGTCTCGGCCGTCTTCCGGGTGATGGTGGCGCTGCGCATTTTTCGTCGGACTTTGCGTCGGGGGCGGCCCAAGGGGCCGCGCGCGCCTTCTAGAGGGAGTTTTGCCGGAAGGGAAAGGGCAAGGCCGCCCTATCCGTTCAGGACCCGCCCGGCCACGGCGTCGAGCTTGGCCAGCAGCGCCGGATCGCGGGCGGTGGGCGCGGTCATGATCGCTCCGTCGAGGGCGCGGTGCGAGCCCGCCGGGCAGGGCTCGCGCTCGGCCGGGAAGTCGCGGGCGAGCCGTGCCACCAGCCGGGCCGCCGTGTCGGCATTGCTCCGGGCCACTGCAATCACCGCGGCCACGTCCACGGCGTCGTGGCCGGGATGCCAGCAATCGTAATCGGTGACCATCGCGATCGTCGCGTAGGTGATCTCCGCCTCGCGGGCGAGTTTGGCCTCGGGCATGTTGGTCATGCCGATGACGTCGAAGCCCTGCGCCTTGTAGGCCCGGGATTCGGCGAGTGACGAGAATTGCGGCCCGTCCATGCAGACATAGGTTCCGCCGCGATGGACCGCGACGCCCTCCGCCCGAGCAGCGGTGGCGATCCGGGCCTGCAGGCCCGGTCCCACCGGGTGGGCGAGGGAGACATGTGCGACACAGCCGTCGCCGAAGAAGGACGAGGCGCGGCCATGGGTACGGTCGACAAATTGGTCGACCAGCACGAACAGGCCCGGGGGCAGATCCTCGCGGAACGAACCGCAGGCGGAGAGCGCCACGAGATCGGTCACGCCGGCCCGCTTCAGCGCGTCGATGTTCGCGCGGTAATTGATGCCGGACGGCGACAGCCGATGGCCGCGCCCATGGCGGGCCAGGAACACCACCTTGGTTTCGCCGATCCGCCCGATCCGAAGCGCGTCGGAGGGGTCGCCCCAGGGCGAAGCGACGCGCTCCTCGCGCACGTCCTCGAGCCCCGGCAGCTCGTAGACGCCCGACCCGCCCATCACCCCGAGCACCGCTGCCGTCATCCCGGTTTCCCTTGTTTGAGCGTCATCCTGTCCGCCACCTCATCCCGAGATGCCGGAGCGGAGCGGAGGCCTAAAAGGCGCCTCCCGCAGGCAGGGCGATCCCTGGAACCGTCCTTCGAGACCCGCTGGCGCGGGCACTTCAGGATGAGGTGGTCGGCCGGGATCGATGTCGCCGCGAGACGGACCGCCGCGTTCGCCGAGCGGTAGCACGCAGCCACAGCCCAAAAAAGATGGGCCCCCCGGAGGAGGCCCATCGGTCAGGTGCGAATCGACTGCGCCTCAGTAGGCCTTGTGCAGTTCCGGCTGGAGGCCGTGGACCTCGCCGCCGACATCGGCCCAGACCTTCTTCTTCACGTAGTAGAGCAGACCCGACAGGATGATCAGGAACAGGATCACCCGGAACCCGAGGGCTTTCCGGTCCATCATATGCGGCTCGGCGGTCCACATCAGGAACGCCGCCACGTCCTTGCCGTACTGGTCCACGGTCTCGGGGACCACCGGCTGGCCCTTGTCGTCCTTCGGGTAGGTGACCTGCCCGTCGGTGATCGGAGGCGGCATCGCGATGATGTGGCCAGGATAATACTTGTTGTAGTGGCCGCCGTCAGGAACGGCGAAATCCTTCGGCGGCTCCTCGTAGCCACCGATCAGGGCGTGGATGTAGTCCGGCCCCTGCTCGGAATAGCCGATCAGCGGCAGCCAATCGGTCAGGAAGTACAGGGAGCCGCGCGAGAAGGTCCGCGCCTTGGCGATCACCGAGAAGTCCGGCGGCGCCTTGCCGCCATTGGCCGCGGCTGCAGCCTGGTCGTTCGGGAAGGGCGGCGGGAAGGTGTCGGCTGGCCGACCGGGGCGGTCGAACATGTCGCCGGCATCGTTCGGCCCATCCTTCACCTGATAGGTCGCGGCCAGCGCCTTGACCTGGCCGGCGGTAAAGTCCGGTCCGCCCTCCTGCGCGAGGTTGCGGAAGGAGACCAGCTTCATCGAATGGCAGGCGAAGCAGACTTCCTTGTAGACCTGAAAGCCGCGCTGCAGCTGCGCGGTGTCGAAATGGCCGAAGGTACCGGCGAAGCTCCAGCTCATCCGAGCGGGGATCGGTCCGCCATGCCCTTCCTGTGCTGAGACCGGTGCCGCACCGAGCAGCAGGGCCGCCAGGGCGAACGCGGCTTTCGTCGAGAGGACGCGCGTCATGGTCATGGTCCCGTCGTCAGCCCTTGGTGGTCGGAGCAGCGGCCGCGCCCGCCGGCATGCCGGATCCGCTCACCTGCTTGCCCGGCCCGGTGACGCTCTCCAGGATCGAGCCCGGCAGCGCCTTCGGCGTCTCGAACAGGCCGCAGAGCGGCATGACGAGCAGGAAGTGGGCGAAGTAGTAAGCCGTGCAGATCTGCGAAGCGATGACGTAGCCCCCCTCGGGCGGCTGGGATCCGAGCCAGCCCAGCAGGAAGGTCGCACCGATGAACACCCAGAAGAACTGCCGGTAGATCGGCCGGTAGTTGCAGGAACGCACCCGGGACCAATCGAGCCAAGGTGCGAAGGCGAGGATGATCACCGCCGAGAACATCAGGATCACGCCGCCGAGCTTGCTCGGGACCGCGCGCAGGATCGCGTAGAACGGCAGGAAGTACCATTCGGGCACGATGTGCGCGGGGGTAACGGCCGGGTTGGCCGGGATGTAGTTGTCGGCGTGGCCCAGATAGTTCGGCTGATAGAACAGGAACCACGAGAACAGGATCATGAACACGCAGGTGGCGAACACGTCCTTGACGGTGGCGTAGGGCGTGAACGGCACCGCATCCTTGCCCGACTTGATCGGGATACCTGCAGGATTGTTCTGGCCGGTGACGTGCAGCGCCCAGACATGCAGCACGACGACGCCGGCGATCATCCAGGGCAGCAGGTAGTGCAGCGAGAAGAACCGGTTCACGGTCGGGTTGCCGACCGAGTAGCCGCCCCACAGGAGGGTCTGGATCGTGTCGCCGATCACCGGGATCGCCGCCAGGATGTTGGTGATGACGGTGGCGCCCCAGAAGCTCATCTGGCCCCAGGGCAGGGTGTAGCCCAGGAACGCGGTGGCCATCATTAACAGGTAGATGATCACGCCCAGGATGTAGAGCACCTCGCGCGGGGCCTTGTACGACCCGTAATAGAGGGCCCGGAACATATGGACATAGACCGCCACGAAGAACATCGACGCGCCGTTGGCGTGCGCATAGCGCAGCAGCCAACCGTAATTCACGTCGCGCATGATCTTTTCGACGGAATTGAAGGCGCCCGTCGCCGACGGCTCGTAGTGCATTGCCAGCCAGACGCCGGTGACGATCTGGATCCCCAGGAAAGCCGCCAGGATCGCCCCGAAGGTCCAGAAGTAATTCAGATTCCGAGGGACGGGATAGGCGATGAAGGACGAATGCACGAGGCCGGCGATCGGCAGACGGGCTTCGAACCACTTGGCGACGCGGCTCTTCGGGACGTAGGTGCTGGCAGTTCCGCTCATGACCGCGCCCTCCTCAGGCCACTTCCTTGCCGCCCTCGCCGATCCGGATCTTGGTGTCCGTCTCGAAGGCGTAGGGCGGGATCGGCAGGTTGATCGGCGCCGGCCCATGGCGGACGCGGCCCACGGCATCGAACTGAGAGCCGTGACACGGGCAGGCCCAGCCCTCGAAATTACCCTGATGGCCGATCGGCACGCAGCCGAGATGCGTGCAGTTGCCGTAGACCACGAGCCACTGATCGTGCCCGTTCTTGACCCGGGTCGTGAAGGCGGCGGGATCGATCATCGCCGGCAGGGGGACCGCCTGCATGTCGGTCACCTCCTTGGCGGTGAGCTTGCGCACGAAGATCAGCTTGCCCCGCCAGAACACGTTGACGATCTGCCCGTCCTGGATCGGGGTCAGGTCGACTTCGATCGGCGCACCGGCCGCGATCGTGTCGGCATCCGGCGCCATGGATGAGACGAAGGGCCAGACCACCGCACCCACGCCGACGGCCAACCCCGCTCCCGTTGCCAGGAACAAAAAGTCTCGACGGCTGCCCTCGTGCCCATGGGCCGCGGGCGTGGCGGCTGATGTGTTCGCCAAGATTCTGAACTCCGTGCGTCGGCGTGCGGGCCGCAGGCGCCCTACCCTGATTTCCCGGCTCGGCCAGGATCAAAGCATTATCGTTCTAATCCGAGCAATGAGACCGTCTGACGCCCCCGAGTCAAGCGGGCCGTGCAGCGCAGCGATACGGTCGGGCCGTCATTGTTCCGGCGTGCCGCCAACAGCCGGTTCGGCCCCGCCACGCTACGCCGCGGCGCTGTCGAAGCGGGTGGTTCCATCGGCCAGGAAGCCGCCCGACTGGCGCGACCACAGGCCGGCATAGACGCCGCCGCGGGCGACCAGCTCGCCGTGCGTTCCCTCCTCGACGATCCGCCCCCGGTCGATCACCACCAGACGGTCAAGGGCCGCGATCGTTGACAACCGGTGCGCGATAGCCAGCACAGTCTTGCCGGCCATCAGCGTATCGAGGGACTCCTGGATCGCCGCTTCCACCTGGCTGTCGAGGGCCGAGGTCGCCTCGTCCAGGATCAGGATCGGTGCATCCTTCAGGATCACCCGCGCGATGGCGATGCGCTGGCGTTGGCCTCCGGAGAGCTTCACGCCGCGCTCGCCGACTTGGGCATCGTAGCCGCGGCGGCCCTTGTGGTCGACCAGGTCGGCGATGAAGCCATCGGCATGCGCCAGCCGCGCTGCACGCGCGATCTCCGCCTCGCTGGCGTCAGGACGCCCATAGGCGATGTTGTCGCGAATCGAGCGGTGCAGGAGCGAGGTATCCTGGCTCACCATCGCGATCGCCTCGCGCAGGGATTGCTGCGTGACCGCGGCGATATCCTGCCCGTCCACCAAGATACGCCCGCTCTCGACGTCGTAGAGCCGCAGGAGGAGGCTCGCCAACGTGGACTTGCCCGCGCCGCTGACGCCGACCAGCCCGACCTTCTCGCCGGGGCGGATCGTCAGCGAGAAATCCTCAATCACGGTGGCGTCGCCGCGGCCGTAATGGAAGCCGACGCTGTCGAACCGAATCTCGCCGCCGGTGACGGCCAGGGTCCTCGCGTCCGGCGCATCGACCAGCGCGTGCGGCCGCGCCATGGTCTGCATGCTCTCCTGGATCACGCCGACATTCTCGAAGACGCCCCGCACGGTCTGCATCACCCAGCCGGACATGGCGATGAGCCGGAGGACCAGGGCGATGCCCGCGGAGGCCTCGCCGGTGGTCATGCCGCCGTCGCGCCAGAGGATCAGGCAGGCGGCGCCCGTGGCGATCAGCAGGGCGCTGTTCAGCGCGCCGAGGACGCTCGTGGTCAACGTGACGAGGCGGAACTGGTGCAGGTAGGCCTCGGTGTGGACGTCCACGGCATCGCGCACCGCGGCCCGCTCCTCCCGGTCACGGGCGAAAAGCTTCACCGTCAGGATGTTGGTGTAGCTGTCGACGATCCGGCCGATCAGGGTCGAGCGCGTATCGGCGGTGCGGTGCGAGCGTGCGCGAGCCCGGGGGACGAACCACGTGGTCAGCCCGGCATAGGCGGCGATCCAGAGCAGGACCGGCAGCACCAGCCACGGGGAGATCGAGCCGAACAGCCCGACCGCGGTGATCGCGTAAATGGCTACGTAGAGCAGCGTGTCGATCAGGACGACGGCCAGTTCCCGCACTGCTGGGCCGACCTGAACGACGCGGTTCGCAAGGCGCCCCGAAAAGTCGCCCTGGAAATACGAGAGCGCGTGCCCGAGCGTGTAGAGATGCGCCCGCCACCGGATCTGGCTGGTGGATTGCGGCACGACGAGCTGATTGGACAGCACCTCGTGCGCCCAGATCGAGGCCGGCCGGACCACGGCGATCAGCAGGACGGCGAGGCCGAGACCGGTGGCGTGCTCCGACAGGACGGTCGACCGATCGGCGGTGCCGAGCAGGTCGATGAACCAGCGCATGACGAGGTAGAGCGAAGCCTCGACGGTGCCGGCGATGACGGCGATGACGAACAGAACCGCGAGGACGGCGCGGATCGGACGCACGTAGAACCACGCGAAGCCGATGACCGCGTGCGGCGGCATCCGTGATTCATCGAAGGGCGCGAACGGATCGACGCGGCGCTCGAGCCAATCGAGGAACATGCTGCCTGGGGCGTGACGCTGCGGGAAGCCACCATGTAAGCGCGCGGCGCCCCGCGCCAACCGTGCGCGGAGGTCGCGCCGCCTCAGCGGTTCAGGGCGAGGGCTGCGCCGGACTTGGTGAGCGCACCCTCGAGACCGCCGCCGCCCTGGCGCAGGCGCGCCGCGACTGACCCGCCCGGCTGATAGAGGTAGACCTCGCCATCCCGGAAATCCCAGGCCGAGACCTTGGCGAGATCCTTGTTGGGGCAGGCGGCGGCGGAGGCCTTGTAGAGATCGAGGGCCGGGGCGCTCGACAGGGTGACCTTGCAATTCGCCCCGGTGGCGTCCCGGGCATCCCAGCTCCCGACAACGGAGGCGCGTCCGGTGGAGACCACCGGCGGCGGCGGGGCCGGGGGGGTGACCGGCTCGGCGATCACCGTCGGCGTCGCGGGCGACAGGGACGCCTGGGGGCCGGGCGGGGGCGGCGCATCGGGGCTCGCCGCCACGCCGGGCGGGGGCGCGAGCGGCGCCGCCGTCACGGTCCCGGACGGGATTGCCGGCACCGCGTCGAGGGCGGCCTGCGGCGCCCGGGTGCGCGGCGCGTCCAGACGGCTGGACGCACAGGCGCCGAGGCTGGCCCCCAGGCAGAGAATGGCGAACGTCGACAGGCTCGGGCGCAGCATCGGTCCACTTGGGTCAGGCTTGAAGAGGTGCGCGGATGCGCTTCGTTCCTGACTCGGCGGCAAATGCGCTGACCGCAAGGCGCCACCCGGGGCACCGGGTGAGTCCCTTGCGGACGGGGCACCTTTTCACGGCAGTGTGGCCGCGGGGCCTCAAGGGCCTGCGCTCAGAGCGTGCGCTCGACCATCATCTTCTTGATCTCGGCGATCGCCTTGGCCGGGTTCAAGTTTTTCGGGCAGGTGTTGGCGCAGTTCATGATCGTGTGGCAGCGATAGAGCCGGAACGGGTCATGCAGGGCATCGAGCCGGTCGCCGGTATTCTCGTCGCGCGAATCGATCAGCCAGCGATAGGCCTGGAGCAGGGCCGCCGGGCCGAGGAACTTGTCGCCGTTCCACCAGTAGCTCGGGCATGACGTGCTGCAGCACGCGCACAGGATGCACTCGTACAGGCCATCGAGCTTCGACCGGTCCTCGGGGGTCTGGCGCCATTCCTTCTCGGGGGCGGGCGTCTCGGTCTGGAGCCAGGGCTCGATGGCGGCGTGCTGGGCGTAGAAGTTGGTGAGGTCCGGGACCAAATCCTTCAGCACCGGCATGTGCGGCAGCGGATAGATCCGGATCGCGCCGTCCTTGTCCTTGCGGGTCATCACCGGCAGGGCGTTGTCCGGGCTCTTGCACTCGTCGATGCCGATCGTGCAGGCGAGCGCGTTCTGGCCCTCGATATTCATGGCGCAGGAGCCGCAGATGCCCTCGCGACAGGACCGGCGGAACACCAGCGTCGAATCGACCTTGTTCTTGATCCATAGCAGCGCGTCGAGGACCATCGGCCCGCAATCCTCGCGGTCGACCTGATAGGTGTCGATCCGCGGATTGGCCCCGTCATCCGGGTTCCAACGGTAGATCTTGAAGGTCTGCAGGCTCTTGGCGCCCGGAGGGGCCGGCCAGGCCTTGCCCTGGGTGATCTGGGAATTCTTCGGGAGATTGAATTGGGCCATTGCGATAATATCCGGCAATATCGGTCAGAACCGGAAACCGGTCTGAGGGGATGCACGCGCCGCGAATTGGCACGTACATCGTGATGGCTAGCCTCAGTACACCCGTGCCTTCGGCTCGATGTACTGAATCTCGTTCGACATCGTATAGGTGTGCACCGGGCGGTAATCGATATTCACCTGATGCCGCCCCTCGTCGAGCCAGGACAGGGTGTGCTTCATCCAGTCCTTGTCGTCGCGGTCCGGGAAGTCCTCGCGGGCGTGGGCGCCGCGGGATTCCTTGCGGTTGGCGGCCGATTCCATCGTCACCACCGCCTGGCCGATCAGGTTGTCGAACTCCAGGGTCTCCAGGAGGTCGGTGTTCCAGATCAGCGAGCGGTCGGTGATCTTCACGTCGGCGGCGGCGTTCCAGACCTTGTGGATCAGGCCCTTGCCCTCTTCGAGGACCTCGCCGGTGCGGAAGACAGCGCAGTTGTTCTGCATCGTCTTCTGCATCTCGGCCCGCAGTTCCGCGGTCGGCGTCGAGCCGTTGGCGTGGCGGAAACGGTCGAGGCGCTCCAGCGCCTTGTCGGTCGCGCCCTTGGGCAGCTCCTGCGCCCGTCCGTTCGGCTCGACGATCTCGGCGCAGCGCTTGCCGGCGGCGCGGCCGAACACGACGAGGTCGATCAGGGAATTGGACCCGAGGCGGTTGGCCCCGTGCACCGAGACGCAGGCGGCTTCGCCGATCGCCATCAGGCCGGGCACCACCGTGTCGGGGTTGCCGTTCCGCAGGGTCAGCACCTCGCCGTGATAGTTCGTCGGGATGCCGCCCATGTTGTAGTGCACGGTCGGGAGGACCGGGATCGGTTCCTTGGTCACGTCGACCCCCGCGAAGATCTTCGCGCTCTCCGAGATGCCGGGCAGGCGCTCGTGGAGGATCTTGGGGTCGAGGTGGTCGAGGTGTAGGTAGATGTGGTCCTTGTTCTTGCCGACGCCGCGGCCGTCGCGGATCTCCATGGTCATGGAGCGGGAGACCACATCGCGCGAGGCGAGGTCCTTGGCCGAGGGGGCGTAGCGCTCCATGAAGCGCTCGCCCTCGGAATTGGTCAGGTAGCCGCCCTCGCCGCGGGACCCTTCCGTGATCAGGCAGCCGGCGCCGTAGATGCCGGTCGGGTGGAACTGGACGAATTCCATGTCCTGCAGAGGCAGCCCGGCCCGCAGCACCATGGCGTTGCCGTCGCCCGTGCAGGTATGGGCCGAGGTCGCCGAGAAATAGGCGCGGCCGTAGCCGCCGGTGGCCAGAATGGTCGTCTGGGCCCGGAAGCGGTGGATCTCACCGCTGGCCTGGTCGAGGGCGATGACCCCCCGGCAGCGGCCCTCCTCGTCCATGATCAGGTCGAGGGCGAAGTACTCGATGAAGAAGTCGGTCTGGTTCTTCACCGCCTGCCCGTAGAGGGTGTGCAGCATCGCGTGTCCGGTCCGGTCGGCCGCCGCGCAGGTGCGCTGGGCGGTGCCCTTGCCGTAATCGGTGGTCATGCCGCCGAACGGACGCTGGTAGATCTTGCCTTCCTCCGTCCGCGAGAAGGGCACGCCCCAGTGCTCCAGCTCGTAGACCGCGGCCGGGGCGTTGCGGACGAGGTATTCGATCGCGTCCTGGTCGCCGAGCCAGTCCGACCCCTTCACGGTGTCGTACATGTGCCAGCGCCAGTCGTCGGGCCCCATATTGCCGAGCGAGGCCGAGATGCCGCCCTGCGCCGCGACGGTGTGCGAGCGGGTCGGGAACACCTTGGTGATGCAGGCCGTACGCAGGCCGGCCTCGGAGCAGCCGACGGTGGCGCGCAGGCCGGCGCCGCCGGCCCCGACGATCACCACGTCGAAGGCGTGATCGTGGATCGTGTAGGCAGGCCCGCTGCCGTTGGTGCCGTTGGCGGCCATGATCGGCTCCTCGAAATGCGTGATGGCGGGGTTCAGGCCGGCTGTCCGAAGCCGATCCGCAGGACCGCGTAGAGGCAGGCCACGGCCACCAGGACCGCGTAGATGTTGTTGGCGAACACCGCGGCGATCTTCGTCGCCTGGCCGTGCACGTAATCCTCGATCACCACCTGCATGCCGATCCGCATGTGGATCGTCACCGACAGGAGCGCCAGGATCAGGATGATGGAGACGAAGGGCTTGGCGATCAGCTGCGTCGCTTCGACGTAGCCCCGGCCGGCCATGCTGGCGACGATCACCACGAAGGCGAGCATCAGGACCGTGTTCGCGGCCGCCGTCACCCGCTGTTGCCACCAATGGCCGGCGCCGTGATGGGCGATGCCGAGGCCGCGGACGCGGGCACGCGGGGTGCGGATGGAGACGCGGGTGTCCTGGCGGATCTGTTCTTGAGCCATGCCGGCCTCCTCAGCGGACCAGAAGGGCGACCGCCCAGATGACGAGGGTGAGCGCGACGGAGCCGACCAGCGTCAGGCGCGCCATGCTCATGCGCTTCTCCCTGTCGAAGCCGACGCCGGTATCCCATACCAGATGGCGCAGGCCGCCGAGCATGTGGTGCATCAGCACCCAGGTGTAGGCGAACAAGATCAGGCGGCCGAGCAGCGAGCCGAAGAACCAGGCGACATAGGAATACGCCGCCGGCCCTGAGGCAAGCGCCACGAGCCAGATCGCCACCAGGGCAGTCCCGCCGTAGAGGGCGGTGCCGGTAATACGGTGAAACACCGACATCGCCATCGTCCAGGTCCAGCGGTAGATCTGGAGATGCGGCGAGAGCGGCTGTGCCACGGTCGGGCGGGCGGTGGGTGCCATTGGATTGAAGCCTCGCAGCTGCGAACTGGACCGTCTCTAATCTGGTGCTAGCGCTAGTGCCTGCGGGCCCAAGCCGCAATGTGTCATGCTGCGCCGCACAGCGGGGGGCGTGTTGATAGCGCGGCGGATCTGTCACCGCAGTTGGCCCAGCAGGCACCACCACGCGTAATCGAGGGGTGCGGCGACCACGAGTGAGGCGAGGCCGAAGGCCAGGGTGAGGCGAGTCGCGTCCCGCAGGCGCACGCCGCCGAGCTCGCTGGCGAAGACGATCGGCGGGGCCTGGTAGGGGAAGAACAGGGTCGAATAGCCGATCACCTGCACCGACACGACGGCCAGGGGCGAGAGGCCGCTGGCTTTCACCATCTCGCCGGCGAGCGCGGTGTACAGGGCCGGCGCGCCGTTGGCGGTGACCAGCAGCGTCAGCACGGTGCTGATGCCGGTGAGCACCGCAAAGTTCTGGCCCGGCGCCCCGGGGGCGAGCGGCGCGACGGCGAGCAGCCAATGCCCGAGCCGCGCCCCGAGCCCGGTCTCGTTGACCAGGGCGACCAGGCCGAGCAGCGCCGCGATGTAGAAGCAGGTCCGCAGGTTCACCTGCTGGAATGCCTCAGGCGGCAGCACCCCGACCCGCGGCAACAGGCAGATCACCGCGGCGGCGAGCCCGACCCAGGCGGGTGCGAAGCCGTGCAGGCTGTCGGTCATCCACAGGGCCAGGGTGCAGGCCAGGATCACCGCAAGGCGCAACTCAGCCGCCGAGACAGGCGTCGGCACCGGGAGGGCGTGAGCCTCGGCGCTGAGCCGGTCGGGAAACAGGCGCACGATCAGCCCCACCAGCATCACGCCCTTGACCAGAGCCAGGACAGGCGCGTGAAGGAGGAAATAGGACATGTAGGAGAGGTGCAGGCCGAGCACCTGTTCGGCGGAGCCGGCCATCACAAGGTTGGGGACGTTGGCCGGCAGGATCGCCGCCGACAGGATCGGGGTCGCGACGCCGACCGCCAGGACGGCGCCGGTCCGCCCCGGCCGGCCGGGCGCCAGCCCGAAGCCGTCGCAGAGCGCAAGCGTCACCGGGATCATCAGGGCGATCCGGCCGAGATTCGACGGCATCACGAAGGCGATGAGGAAGCTCAGGGCAACGAGGCCGCCGATGAGCTGCGCGTAGGAGCCCGACAGGCGCGCGGCCAGCGCCCGAGCCATGCGGGCGCCGAGGCCCGTGCGGGTCATGCCCTGGCCCACGACCATGCCGGACAGGACCAGCCAGAAGGCCGAGGCCGAGAAGCCCGAGAACACCGTCGCCGCACCGCCCAGGTGCAGCAACATCGCAAGCCCGAAGAAGGCGAGCGCGGTGACGATCTCCGGCAGCAGCGCCGTCGCCCACGAGCCCATGCACAGCACCAGCAGGGCGGCCGTGGCCGGAACAACCGCCTCCCCGCTCATCCGACCCTCCCACGTTTCGTGCCGACGCGGGCATGGGCCGGTTTGGAACGGTTCGCAATTCGGGACTCGGCGACGCAGACTTCGTAGATCGCGAAGGCCGGCGGGTCGCGCGGTCCCATTCAGGCGTAGAAAAGCCCGACCGTTTCCGGCCGGGCTTTCGTTCAAGCATCGTTCCGACAGAGAACCGCCAGCGTCCTGAGAAAGACGCGGCGGAATCAGGGACCTACAGCATCGTGCCAGGTCCGAGTTTCGGGGCGATGCGGCAGAGCGACCGTGCCCGTAAAAGGGCGTTCAGTAGCCGTAGCCGTAGGTGCCGCAATAGGCCGGATCGTAGCCGTAGCCGTAATCGCCGGTGCAGTTATCGCTGTAGCCATAGCCGATCCCGCCGAGGCCGTATCCGACGCCGAGGCCCAGACCGACGCCGGCCAGGCCGTAACCCAGGCCGCGGCCGTAGCCGCGATGGGCGTATCCGCGGCCGACGAAACCACGATTGCCAATCCCAACGCGCCCGGCATTGGCGAAACCACCCCGCTGGACACCGCCGAGGCCGGCACCCCGACCGATCCCGACCCCGGCGTTACCGACGCCGGCGCCGCGGAAACCACCGCCCCCGAGCCCGGCACCGCCGAGGCCCGCGCCGCGAAATCCCCCACCGCCCATACCGCCGCCGTGAAAGCCACCGCCCCCGAAGCCGCCGCCATGAAATCCGCCGCCGCCGAAGCCGCGGGCATCGGCGCTGACCGGCACCAGGGCGAACGCCGCCAGAAGAGCCGTCGATGCGAGAGCCAATCGTCTCATGAGAAAGTCCGATCCTTGAGAGGAGTATGACTTTCCAACGTCCAATCGAACCCAAGTATCCAAGCTTGACGATTGACGAAGGCGTGTCAGTGCGTCGCTACGCTCAAGTTGAGCCGGCCATCGCTGTGCGATCGGGCGGTCACCGGAATGGCGGCTCGTCGAAGCTCCGCAGCTTGCGCGAGTGCAGGCCGTGCCGGTCGGCACGCAGCATGTCGAGCGCCGCCAGGCCGACCTTCAGGTGTTCCGAGACCGCCCGGTCGTAGAAGGCGTTGGCAGCCCCCGGCAGCTTGATCTCGCCGTGGAGCGGCTTGTCCGACACGCAGAGAAGCGCGCCGTAGGGCACCCGGAGGCGGAACCCCTGTGCCGCCACGGTGCCGCTCTCCATGTCGACCGCCACGGCCCGGGACTGGTTGATCCGCCGCCGCTCCTGGCTGAACCGCAATTCCCAGTTGCGATCGTCGTAGGTGACCACCGTCCCGGTGCGCAGGCGGCGCTTGAGCGCCTCGGCCTGCTCGCCGGTCACGGCGGCGGCCGCGTTCTGGAGCGCCACCTGTACCTCCGCGAGGGCGGGGACGGGCACGTCCGGTGGGACCAACTCGTCGAGGATCCTGTCGCGGCGCAGATAGGCATGGGCCAGGACGTAGTCGCCGATGGTCTGTGACTGGCGCAGGCCGCCGCAATGCCCGACCATCAGCCAGCAATCCGGTCGCAGCACGGCGAGGTGGTCGGTGATCGTTTTCGCGTTCGAGGGACCGACGCCGATATTGACCAGGGTCGTGCCCTGGAGGGTGCCGTCGTCGCCGCGGGCGACGAGGTGGTAGGCCGGCATCTGGTGCCGGTGCCAGGGCGAGGCGGCGATCACCGCGGCCGGATCGGCCTGCGCGGCCTCGGCGCGGGACACGGAGATCCCGCCCGGCAGGACCAGCCGCTCGAACCCCTCCGCCCCCGAGGCCAGCCGTTCGAGCCCGTGGCGGACGAACTGATCGACGTAGCGGTGGTAGTTGGTGAGCAGGATCCAGGGCTGGACCTCGCGCCAGTCGCAGCCCGTATAGTGGACTAGGCGGCGCAGGGAGTAATCGACCCGCACGGCGTCGAACAGGGCGAGCGGCAGCGGTTCGCCGTCGATGAGCGCGAAGGTACCGTCGGCGATCTCGTCGCCCACCAGGGACAGCAGCGGGACGGGGAAGTAGGTGGCCAGTTCCGCGCCGTCGACGGCCCGTCCGCCCGCATCGAGGCCGGCTTCGAGGATGTAGGGATAGGGAATCTCCTGTGAGCTCAGGCCCACTTCCAGCGAGATCCCGTAATCGGCGATCAGCGGCTCAAGCTGCCGGGTGAGATAGGTGCGGAAGAAAGCCGGATGCGTGATCGTGGTGGCATAGGTGCCCGCCGCTTGCAGCTTGGCGGTGGCCCGCCGGACCCGCGGCAGCGGTCCGTTCGGCCGATAGGTGATCCGCAACTCCGGATAGCGGAAGGCCAGGCGCTCGGTCGCGTCGGGCGGTGGGCCGCCCGCGAGATAGCGTTCGAGGGCCGTCCGCAGGGCCCCGGCCGCGTCGTCGTAGAGCTCGACCAGACGGTCGATCGCGGTCCCGGCATCCGCCACTGCCTGCATCGGCCGCAATTCCCGCTCGATCATGTCGCCTCCGATTCCGGTGCCGGCTCTACACCCCGCGACGCGAGGGGGCGAGATCCGGGCTTGCGGGCCACAGGGGCTTGGCCGAGAAGCCGACGGACGCAATGTGAGGATGCATGAGCGCGGACGAGTTCGGGATCCGTCCCGGTGAGGAACTGGCGAGTCTGCCCGCGACCTTCGATGCGGGGCTCCACTTCATCGGCCGGCTGCGCACGCCCTGGCGAGCGCGCTCCGAATGCCCGAAGAACGGGCTGCAGACCGACGCGCTCTGCACCGTCGAGGTGGATGCGCCCTATGTCCCGGGCCTGCGCACCATCACGGGCTGCTCGCACCTCATTCTGCTCTACTGGATGGACCGGGCGACCCGCGGCCTCGTGGTCCAGCAGCCGCGCCACGCGGATGGCCCGCGCGGCACCTTCTCGCTGCGCTCGCCGGCCCGGCCCAATCCGATCGCCCTCTCGGTGGTGGAACTGCTCGGCCGGGACGGCGGCAGGTTGCAGGTGCGCGGCCTCGACTGCCTCGACGGCACGCCGCTCCTCGACATCAAGCCCTATTACGCCTCGACGGATTCCCGGCCGGACGCGCAGGTCGACCGCGCCGGCGCCGCGCCGTGAGGCATCTCGCGGTCCTGATCGTCGGCGGCGTGGGGCTGCTCGCCCTCGGCGGCCTCGTGGGCTGGCGCCTGCACAGACCGGCCGCCGATGCCCGCGCCTATGCAGTCATGCGCCTCATCGCGATTCAGGTGAGCCTGGACGAGGCGCCGCCGGACTATGTCTTCTACGGCGGGGATTCGCAGGTCGAGCTGCAGCCCGGCGGACAGCAGGTCTGCGGCCTGCCGCTGGTCAATGGGGGCGTCAGCGGTTCGACCGCGGCGGCCTATGCGGATCACCTCGCGCAGATGAACTTCAAGGCGCCCCCCCAGGTCGCCGCGCTCACCATCGGCACCAACGACATCCTCGTGAAGAACAAGCCGCGCTCCGCCGAGCCGGCCGCGCGGTTCGAGGCCGCCGCCGAAACGATCGTCCGGCGCCTGCAAAACGTCGCGCCGCGGGTGGTGGTCACCGCCCTCCCCCCGGTCGGGCGCGAGCTCGGGACGCTGGTCGATGCGGCGGCGGTGGCCGCATATTCGCAGCGGCTGCGCGGCCTGTGCGGGCGCCTTGGCTGCGCCTTCGCGGACCCGTTCGCGGCGTTGCGCGACGGCGATACCGGCTACGCCAAGCCGGGCGCCATGCGTGACGGCCTGCACCTGGCCGCCTACCGCCCGGCGCTGGAGGCCCTGGGGCCGGCCCTGTGCGGACCCTGAGGGCTCACTCCCACTCGATCGTGCCGGGCGGCTTCGAGGTGATGTCGTAGGTGACCCGGTTGATGCCCTTCACCTCGTTGATGATCCGGGTCGCCACCCGGCCGAGGAAGGCCATGTCGAACGGGTAGAAATCGGCGGTCATGCCGTCCACCGAGGTGACGGCGCGGAGCGCGCAGACGTGGTCGTAGGTGCGGCCGTCGCCCATCACGCCCACGGTCTTCACCGGCAAGATCACCGCGAAGGCCTGCCAGATCGTATCGTAGAGGCCGGCCTGGCGGATCTCGTCGAGGTAGATCGCATCGGCCTTGCGCAGGGCCTCCAGCTTCTCGGCGGTGATCGTCCCCGGGCAGCGGATCGCGAGACCGGGCCCGGGGAACGGGTGACGGCCGACGAACCCCTCGGGCAGGCCGAGTTCCTTGCCGAGCACCCGGACCTCGTCCTTGAACAGCTCGCGCAGCGGCTCCACGAGCTGCATGTTCATGCGCTCGGGCAGGCCGCCGACATTGTGGTGGCTCTTGATCGTCACCGAGGGGCCGCCGGTGAACGACACGCTCTCGATCACGTCCGGGTAGAGCGTCCCCTGCGCCAGGAAGGCGGCGCCGCCGATCTTCTTCGACTCGGCCTCGAACACGTCGATGAACAGGCGGCCGATGGTCTTCCGTTTGACCTCCGGGTCGCTGACGCCCTCCAGCGCCGAGAGGAACATGCCGCTCGCCTCCACGTGGACCAGTGGGATGTTGTAGTGGTCGCGGAACAGCGCCACGACCTGCTCGGCCTCGCCGAGGCGCAGGAGCCCGTGGTCGACGAACACGCAGGTCAGCTGGTCGCCGATCGCCTCGTGGATCAGCACCGCCGCCACCGCCGAATCGACTCCGCCCGACAGGCCGCAGATCACCTTCTCCGAGCCGACCTGCGCGCGGATCTTGGCGATCGCCTCCTCGCGGTAAGCACCCATGGTCCAATCGCCCGAGCATCCGGCGATGTCACGCACGAAATTGCGAATCAGCAGGGCACCGTGGGGCGTGTGCGCCACCTCCGGATGGAACTGGACCGCGTAGTAGTTGCGCGCCGCGTCGGCCACCGCCGCGAAGGGGGCGTTCTTCGAGATCGCCACTGTGGTGAACCCGTCGGGGAGCTTGGTGACCCGATCACCGTGGCTCATCCAGACCGGATACGTCTCGCCCTTGTGCCAGACGCCGTTGAACAGCGGGCAATCGGCCAGGATCTCGACCTCGGCCCGACCGAATTCCGCGTGGTGCCCGCCCTCGACCGCGCCGCCGAGCTGCGCCGCCATGGTCTGCTGGCCGTAGCAGATGCCGAAGACCGGCACGCCCGAATCGAACACCACCTGCGGCGCCCGGGGCGAGGCTTCGACGGTGACCGATTCGGGTCCGCCGGAGAGGATCACCCCCTTCGGCCGCTGCTCGCGGAAGGCGGCCTCAGCCTTGGTGAAGGGCACGATCTCGCAGTAGACGCCCTCCTCCCGCACCCTCCGGGCGATGAGCTGGGTCACCTGAGAGCCGAAATCGACGATCAGGATCTTGTCGTGGTCGGTGTTCATCGCGGGCGATTATCCGATGGCCGGCACGCGCGCAACGCGCATCCCCGCGGGGGCTGGGGATCGCCGCGCAAGGCGCGCGCCAGGATCGTCGGCGGTCAGTCTAAGTTGCGGACCTTGGCCGAGCCGCCCAGGCTGATCGCGGGCTTCGCCGCCGCCCCGGCGAGGCTCACCTTCTTCTGGCCGGGCGGGGTCTTGGCGCGCAGCTGCGGCGCGGCCTCCGGCACGGGCCGGGACGGCTTCAGGTGTGCCTGGCCGTGGATCACGGAGCCGATCTCGCCGGCGACCCGGATCAGGTCGTCGCGCTCGCAGGACCGGGCGACCTTCAGGCCGAGCTTGTGCATGTGGCTCTTGCCATACAGGTAAGTGGCGAGCTGCGCGCGCTGCAGCGGCGGGATCTCCTCCAGGATCAGCGGCAGGTCGAATTCGTCGGCGCGGTACACGGAGCCCAGGACCTCGAGGCTCACCGGGCAATCGACTTCGGGCTCGGCGCCGCTGGTCGGATGCGACTGGGTCATGGTTGCCTCTCGGGACTCGAAGGATTGGGGTGGACGGATGCCCCGGAGCCGGGGTCGAGTTCAACCCCCGTCGGCACGGCGAGGTCCGCGACCCGGTCGGAGCTTGGTTCGGGGGGCGATTCGGCCGCGGGTCGCCACGCACCCAGGCATCCGGTGCAGACCGATTCGATCACCGCCCGGGCATGGGCCTGACGGCGTGCCCACACGGCTTCGCGGGCCGCGCGTGCGGCTTCGGCATCGGACAGGGGGCGGATGCGGATGAAGAGCGGCTCCTGGGCCAGGCAGGGTCCCGAAGCCAGGACCAGCATTCCCAGTGTCGCGACGATGCGGCGGCCGTGGCCGCGCGCGGACCTGTGAAGCCGTCGCGCGGCGTCCGGCATGCATCCCTCCCGGCGGAACTCGTCACCCTACCTCCCGCCGCAGGGTAAACCGCACGTTAACCATGCCGACTTTCCGGCACGGACTGGTGACGCGAATGCGTGGCTCCCAAGCGGATCTCTACGTCGGCTCTGATATCGCGTCGAGCCGCTGCGCGGCTCGGGTCACCGCCCGGTCGAAGCCACGGCACGGTCGAGCGGAACCGACACCGGGCCCGGTTCGTCGGCGCCCGCGAGATCCTGCGTGGACCGGCGCTGCTCCTGGGCGCGGCCGAGCCAGAGACTGTTCACGAGCCAGACCATGGACAGCGGGATCGCGGCCCCGGCGATGCCGATGCTGCCGAAGCCGAGCCCCTGGATCCCGGTGAACGACCATGCGCCGACCTGGTCGCCGAGCCGATAGACCACCGTGTCGATGAAGCTCTTGGCCTTGTAGCGGTCCTCCCGCGGGACGACCGTGAACAGGACTTCCCGGACCGGGCGCGCAATCGCGAAGTTGCCCGCCCGACGCAGAACCTGAAACGCGACGATCACGCCGATCGTCGGCCACAGGGCGAGTGCCGCGAAGCCGAGGATGCTGAAGGCCGGGAGGATGGCGAGGGTCAGGGCGATGCCGATCCGGTTCACGATCCGACCGGTGAGGAACAATTGGACGCCCAGCGTCAGCACGTTCACCGCGAGGTCGACGCTGGCGAAGAACGCGGTCTGCGCGCCACGATCCGGAAAGCTGCGCTTCGCGATGCCGGCCTGCTCGAAATACAGGAACGTCGACGTCACCGAGAACAGCAGCAGGAACAGGGAGATGTTGAGCAGGTAGGGCGACGCGAAGGTCCGGGTCACGCCGGCCAGCACGCTGCCGCCGATCGTCCGGTCCTGCCCGTCGCCCGCGCCCTGCGTCGATCCGGGCATCTCGTGCAGGCGCGTCGCGTGCGCCGCCAGGCCGCGCATGCAGAACACCGCGACTTCGAGGAGCACGACGGCACCGAGCATCAGGCCCCAGGTCGGGACGTTCTTGGCCAGGAGCGCGGTGGTGGCCGAGCCCGCGATGGCGCCGAGCGTCGCGCCGGCCGCGATGAAGCCGAACAGCCGCCGGCCCTGCGCATTGGAGAACACGTCGACGATCGTCGCCCAGAAGATCGACACCACGAACAGGTTGAAGATCGACAGCCAGACGAAGAACACCCGCCCGATCCATACGCCCCAGTCCGGCGGTGCCAGGTACAGCGTCAGCGCGAAGGCGAGGATATTGGCCGCGAAGAAGCGGTAGGTGATCGGCACGAACCGGGCCCGCGGCATCCGCTTCACCAGGTAGGCGAAGGGCAGGTTCAGGGCGAGCATGCCCACCAGGGTCGCGGTGAACAGCCAGGGCAGGTTCTCGATACCGCCAGCGACCCCCATCTGGTCGCGGATCGGGCGGAGGACGTAGTAGGCGGCCAGGATCGAGAAGATGTAGGCCCAGGCCCAGGCGAGCGCCCTGCCCTCCCCGGGCTGGATGTCGATCAGGCGCGCGAGCGGCCCGCGGGCCGCGGCTGGCTCAGCCATGGGGCGATCTCACCGGCAAGGTCGTCCCCGTCACGCCGCTGCGGCCCCGGCGGTTCACTTGGCGACGCCGAGCTTCTCGCGCAGCTCCGGGGCGGTGAGTTCATGACCGAAGCCGGGGGAGCCCATGGCGAACCGGTCGGCCTCCTTGAGCGGACCGACCACCACCGGGTCGAAGCCGGCATCGCGGACCAGACCCTCGGCGACCTTCAGCGCCTCCGGGTCGTCCCCGGCGATCGGGATCGCCATCCGGCCGCCGGCGCGGGCCTTGCCGCCGTCGGCGCTTTCCTTGGCGAAGACCTTATAGTTCGCCGCATTGAACGCCCGGACCAGCTTCGCGCCCGGGAAGTACTTGGCGGAGGTGGTACCGATGCCGTTCGCCTGGACCTCGTCGTAGAGCGCCCCGTCGCGCCGCTGGGTGGCGTTGCCGGCGTCGAGCACGATCTTGCCGGACAGGGCCGGCCCGATCTCCTTGGCGAGATCCGGATAGGCCTTGTAGGGGACCGCGATGAACACCGCGTCCCCGAACTTGATCGCCTCCTCGGGGGTGCCGGCCTTCGCCTTGGGGCCGAGTTCCGAGACCATGGACGCGAGAGTCTCCGGGTGACGCGAGGCGAACATCACCTCGTGCCCGTCCTTGACCCACAGGGTCCCGATGGTGCCGCCGATATTGCCAGCGCCGATCACGCCGATCCGGATCTTCTTCGCCCCGTCCTGCGCCTGGACCGGGATGGCGGAAACCGCCAGCGACAGGCCAGCCGCCAGGGCGAGCGCCGCGCGGCGCGTGACTCGATCAGACCGCATCGATGAAGCTCTCCATCTGCTTGCGTTGTGCCGGACCCGGGAGTGCCCCCCGGGCGGCGCCGAGATTGTCCGCGACGTAGCTGGCCTTCGCCATGCCCGGGATCGGGCAGGTCACGGCCGGGTTGCCGAGGACGTATTTGAGGAAGAATTGCGGCCAGCTCGCACAGCCGAGGTCCTTCGCCACCGGCGGCAGATCCTTGCCCTGCACCGCCTTGAACAGGCGGTCGCGGCCGAAGGGCACGTTGGTCATCACCGCCATGCCCCTCTCGGCGGCGAGCGGGATCACGCGCTCGGCGGCGGCCCGGTTGTCGATGGCGTAATTCACCTGGATGAAGTCGAGGGTCTCCCGCTTCATCACGGCCTCCAGCGCCTCGAGCTGGTTGTCACGCCAGACGGTGACACCGACGTAGCGGATCCGCTTCTGGCTCTTGAGGTCGCGCAGCAATGCGAGGTTGTCGGCCACGTCGATCAGGTTGTGGACGGCGACGAGATCGAGCGTCTCGACCTTCATCCGCGTCAACGACCGTTCGAACTCCGCGCGGGTCGCCTCGTGCCCGGTCGTGTCGACCTTGCTGGCCAGGAAGATCTTCTGGCGCAGGCCCGGCTCCGACAGGATGGCGCCGAGCACGTCCTCTGCCGTGCCGTAGCTCGGAGCGGTGTCGATCACCGTGCCGCCGAGGGTCACGAAGCTCCGCACCGCCTCCCTGAGGGGCGCGACGTTGTCGGGTGTCGGCTCGACCTCATAGCGGCGGGAGGTGCCGATCCCGATCGCCGGCAGCATCTCTCCGCTGGACGGGATCGGCCGGCGGATCAGCGGTTCGGCGGCCTGGGCGAAGCGGCTCGCCAGCGGGGCGAGCGCGGCCGCGGCGACGACGGCGCGACGGGATACGGGCATGGCCGGCCTCCGACGGGGTCAGGACACCGACTCACATAGGGCGCCGCCGGCCCAAGTGTATTCGTTATTCTCACGCTTGCGCGAGCGCGTCCGGACGAGAGGTCGCGCTAATCCTCCTCGGGCGGATCCTCGAACGCGGCACCTTCCGTGTCTGGGGCGATGCGGAACCGGTACTCGTCGATGGCCAGGAAGGCCCGGTGCGCCACCTGCGGATCGATGCCGTCGCGCACCACGAGGGTCTGGAAATCGATGAACAAGCGGGCGATGCGCGCCTCGTCCGACAGGGCAGCGAGCGCCGACGAGCTGGCGCCGGCGCGCATCATGTAGCGTCGCGCCTCACCGGCAGCGTCGGGCGCGGCCAGGACGACGACCTGCCCGGCGGTCTCGGGCTTCAGCTCCGCCCAGCGGATGGGCGTCCAGGCGATGATGGCCTCGATAAGCTTCATCGAAAGCTCCGGCGGGTGGGGAGACCCGCCTAACGGCCGCGCGCCGGCGCGTCGAGGCGTCCGTTGCGTCGATCAGTGCGCCGGCTCCACCTGACCGCGAATCTCGCCCTTCGGGTTGGCCGCGGTGTGGAGGTTGAAATAGAGCTTGCCGGCTTCGAGATCCGCGGCCTTGGCGTCGTCCAGGGTCGCCTCGCCGGAGAACGGGCTGGTGGTGGCCGTCACCGGTACGAGCACGCCGGCATTCTCGCCGGCCTTGGCCGGTCCGTGGAAGTGGGCTGCGGTCACCGGACCGGTGAGGCCGCTATACGTCCCGGTCCAGCTCAGGCGCTTGGTCGCCGGGTCGTAGGTCGCCGAAACCGCCCCGGTGCCCGTCGACGGGGTCGCCGGCACTTCGCTGCCCCCGCTGAGGGCCGCGCGGTAGGCCGCCCCGGCCGCCGCGAAGGCCGGCGCGGCGACGAGCGGGATGGCGAAAGCGAGCAGGGCGGCGAGCGGGGAGATGGCGCGACGGGTCATTGAACGCTCCGGTCTAGCCGGCCCCGACAGGGACCGTTCGGCCGACATAGGGGCGCGGGCACGGTCGAACATGCGTGCCGTGCCGCTGGCCTCCCGCCCCGCATGACAACCTCGCGCGTCCGTCGCGCCCGAGACCATCGCGAAACGGCGCGCATGACCGTTGACACTATGCGCCCGGCCTCCCTATACCGCCGCCGTCGCACGCGTCGCCCTCCGGGGCGCAGGCGGCTTGGGGCGGGGTAGCTCAGCTGGTTAGAGCAGAGGAATCATAATCCTTGTGTCGGGGGTTCAAATCCCTCCCTCGCTACCAACTTCAATAAAAGCTTTGCTGCGAAGCCCTGGCCAGGACGCCGGGGCTTTTTCGTTATCGGAGCGGATACGGGGCGTCGGGCTCCGGGTCCCAGGCCAGGTTGGCTTCACGGATGCGGCCCACGGCCACGCAGGGGGTTGTCCACAGGCCCCTCGTGTTTGGCCCGTGCGATGGGCCCGACCATGCCTTGCCGCGGGTCGAAGTCCCGCGGTGACACTGGAACGGACGGTGTCCCTCACAAACCGCAGACCGCCATACCCGCCACGCCTACCCATCGCTGACCTCGCTCCCCGGAACGCCGTGCCCAACGACGGCCGAAGATCCCACGGGTGAGCCTGGCGCGGCGGACGTCCGCGGCCCTCGTCCTTCAAGGGCTTCGGGACGAGGAAGAGGCCGCATTTCGCCGCCGCCACGCCTGCGCGACATCCTCGCCGGTCTCGCATTGGAGACCAAGCTGATCCGCCTGCGGCGGCAGCTTCAAGCCAAAGGTTGGGAGACGCAGCCGCGCGCGCCGGCGGGACAGCCAAAGGGTGGCGAATGGGTGCAGGGCCCCAGCGGAGGCCGGTGGGCCTCTCTCCAAGAGGATAGACCCGGCGGGCCTTCCCCTCAGGATCCGCCCGCGCTCGCGGACGGCACGACGCTCGAGGATGGGACGCGCGTCCTCTCGATCCGAATACATGCGGGGCGCCAACCCTTCGACGAACAGCATACGGTTATTGCTCCGGACGGTGAGAGCCGGATCTTCGAGACATCTGGCGAAACCCAGACGATTCGAGATGGCCATACGGGGGAAGTCCTGTCGCGGACCACGTTCACGCCGACAGGCCTCGTCGCTGAGCCGATTGTTCAACCTGCCCTTGTCCCTGCTCTACCGCTGATCGCAGCCCCCATCATCGCAACCTTCGAGCTTGGGTTGCAGCTCCTGACGTATCTCTCTGCCCGGGAGGACGCGTACGGCACCGTTCTCGGGCTCACAGCGCAAGAATATAAAAGCGGGGACGATCCGGAAAAGGATATGCCGATCTGGATTGGCCAACTCAGCCAAGCACAATTGGACGAAGCTTGTCCAAGAAATGGGGAAGTGCAGGCGATCGTCGACGAAGTCACTGCGCGTGTGACAGCGCAAGGCGGGTACGCAAATGCGACGCAGCTGGGTACAAAGATTCATGTTGAGATTGCGCATACGATTTAGGAGAAGAAAGATCCAAACTTTGTCGCCGAACTCATTCTCGCCAAGCGCAATGAAGATGGAACATTCATACTATCTGGTAGTAAGAGGTCCGATATATTCGCAAGGCCTCGTATCGACACCGCATGTATTTACGATCCAAAAATTGGACGGAAGGGTTTGACCCGTCGTCAAGCCGTCGATTCGGTCATAGCGGCAAAGGCGAATTCCCCGACGTCGTGCGATTTATCATGATACAAGTGAGGCCCAGGAAATGGCGACATTGAGACTTGCAGCGGCGCAGCAAATTCGAGAATTATCTGCCCCGCTACTGGATCGAAATCAGGATGTTATTCTGACAGGCGGAAAATTTCTTTGTCTTCAAAGTGTTGGTCACATCGCCAGGCAGATCCGGATCGATAATAGACCAAACCGTGGATACTTCCTGCTCGAATGGAGACTAACAGAGTTGTATATTCGTGGGGATAAATTCGGTTTTGGAGGCTATGGTCGATCGATCGGTTTGATTGGTCGATCCCGTCGGTTCAAACCAGCTGGGCAAGACGGCGTCTGGGATTGGGACGACCCGATGATTCGTGACGATTTCGTGGAGCAAATTGAAACCGAAGTTCTACCCTTTCTCCGATCCTTAGACTCGATCGAGAAAATTGTAACTTTTATCTTATCTCAGGAAATAAGAGGTTACAGCTTTCGCAAGGATCATATTTGGATGTGTTTCACGCATGCAGCGCTTGGCGAGTTGGCAACCGCAAGAACGCATTGGGATTTAATTACCCCGAGCTTTAAGGAACGACACGAAAATCAAGCAGCGATCGATGGTAAACCAATGTCAGATTATTTTCGCAGCTGTCTCGCCGTGGGGGAGGTACTGAAGGGGGGCGATCACATGGCGTTGGCAAAACTGCTTTGGGAGAATGAGCGGACCGAAGCAGACCGTTTCAAGCTCGGCCGTCACTGGCAGCCGACGGCGTTTCCGTTTCAGAAAGTTGCTCCTCCAATCGCCGCCACCCCTGTCGACCCTACCGAAGGCGATGGGGACCGGAAAGGTAGGGCGATTGCTTGAAAGGAATGGATTCCGGTGTTGCGTATTGCGGGATTCTTAGGGTGCCTCGATGAGGTGACGCATGCGCTGCCAGGCACGGCACGGGTGGAGCATTCTTCGGCGACGGATGACCCGCGCCAGGGTAGGAAGGTAATCTACCTACTGCCGGGGATCGTCTTGCTGGTGTTATGCATGGCCTTGTGAGCGACCTTGGCCTCGGCCGAGCACTTCGTCGGGATCCGACGCTGGGGCTGGGAGAAGCCGGCGTTCCTGTGCACGATGCTGCCGTTCCGGCATGACATTCGTCACACCACACCCTCAAACATGTTCTGAATGCCCTGGATCCAGGCCTGCTCTTGGCGTGCTACGCGGCCAGGGTCGAAGCCTTTCGCGAAACCGAGCCCGGCATCGTCGCGATCGATGGCAAGAGGTCGCGTCGCGTCCGGGCCAAGGGCGGCCAACCGCTCCTTGTCGTCTCTGCCGGGGTCACGCGCCAGTGACTGGTGCTGGGCCAGGGGGCCGTGGGTGAGAAAGCCAGCGAGATCACGGCGATCCGGCTGCTGTTTGAGCGGGCACAGTTGACCGGCGCCTTGGTGACGATCGACGCCATGGGCACGCAGACCACCAACGCCCAAACCATTCTTGATAAGGGCGCCAACAATCTCCTTTCGCACGCGGACAACTGGCCCGTGCTCGCCGAGGACGTGCGCCTGATCTTCGACGATCCCGGACAAGCCCGCCTCGAGACCCACCAGACCATCGATCTTGACCACGGGCGCAGCGAACTCCGCCGACACGTCGTCTGCCACGACGTCGCTGGACTCACCTCCGATCGCCGCGATCCCGGCCTCAAGGCCATCGCCGTGGTCGAGGCGACGGTCGGACGCGGCGACAAGACTTCGGTCGAGCGGCGCCACTTCCTGTCCTCGCTCCCGCTGAACGCCAAGCTGTTCGCCCGCGCCGTGCGGGCGCATTGGAGTATCGAAGACCATCTCCACTGAGTGCTTGATGTCATTTCCCCTGACTATTTCATGCACTTGCGCATCGCCGACGGTCCTCACACCATGGCCATCAGCAAGCACGTGGCTATGAACCTCATCCGCACCGCGCCCGGAACCGACAGCCTCCACATCCGCAGGAAAGCTGCTGTCTGGAACCACGACTACCTCAGGGCCATCGTCGCTCAGACCGCCTGATCCCCTTCAAGCGATTGCCCTGGTCGCGCTGCGTCGACGATCACAAAACCGGAAATGCGGAGATCTCATTGGCGCGGGCAATGCAGCTCGCGGCTACCGCCATTAAGAATTACCCTTACCTAAAGCGAATCATCATCATTCAAGTGAAACCGCAAACATGAGCTCGGCTCCCCAAATCAAGAGGCTGGCCAAACCTCTGCTCCAACGGCACAATAACCTCATCATGGCCACCGGAAATATTATGGTCTATCTCCCAGTAACTCATTGGAGCCGTTATATTCGCATTCACAACAGACCAAAGAGAGGGTATTTTACAGTCGACTGGTGGGTTGATACTCGCTTCGAGCCGGGACACTATGCGTTCATCAGTCGGAGCGGAGCGTGTGCGCTAATTGGCCGATCACTTCAATACAAGCCCAAGGGCCAAACCGGGCTGTTCGAATGGAATGATCCCACCATGTCGGGCGACTTTATCGACCAAGTCGAAGCCAGGATCCTGCCAATGTTCTCCACTCTCGATACCTTGGAAAAGACGATCGTCCACCTTCGTTCACACCAGAACAACTCCTTTGCCGAGTATCCGCCTTGGAAGACGCTGATGCATGTCGCACTCGGCGAAATTCCGGCCGCGCAGGCCGAGTGGCAATCTGTGATGCACAAGTATGTGCCGCACACGACCGTTTCAGATGTTTTATGCGATTACGTCTACGACCAGTGGTGCCTGTTGACCGAACCGCTGATGGCTGGCGACCGCGCAGCGCTGGCGCGGTTGCTGCATGGCTGGGAGGCCTCGAACATTATCGGTACAAAGCTTGAACCCTATTGGCGTTCAACGTCGTTTCCCCTGGAGCACAGTGTTTAAGTTATGGTCGGCAAAATCAGCGATCATACTCGCGTGGGATCGGCCAGATACGATCAGGCTCGAGATCGCCTGCTTTGACAACAACCACGTCGAGGTATCGACCTCCCGGGGTACGGAAGACATCCACGGAGATTACGATTGACTGCTAAAAATACTGGCCGATAATCGGATGGACTAGATCGGGCAATGCGCTATCGCGGTCTTCGGCATACCATCGGCAAGACATAGCGCGCGATTGTCAAGCATCACTCCGGCCAGCGCAAAGCCGCCGCCGCCGCCAGCGTCCCGACGACGGCCGCGATGAGGGTCAATGCCGCCAGAACGGCCAGCGGCACGAGAAACGGCACCGTACCCCCCGTCGCCGCCTGGGCGGCTGAGACGCCGAAGATCAGGCTCGGGATCATCAGCGGCAGGACCAGGACCGCAAGAATCAGCCCGCCCCGCCGGATCGAAGCCGTGAGCGCCGCGCCCACCGCGCCGATAAAGCTGAGCGCCGGAGTGCCGGCGAGCAGCGTCAGCGCGGTGGCGCCCATGGCGGTGCCGTCGAGGGCGACGAGCAGGCCGAAGAGCGGGGCGGCGAGCGCCAGCGGCAGCCCGGTGGTCAGCCAATGGGCCGCGACCTTGGCGAGGACCACGCATTCGAGCGGTACCGGCGCGGCCGTCATCAGGTCGAGGGAGCCGTCCTCCTCGTCGGCCTGGAACAGCCGGTCGAGGCCGATCAGGGTCGAAAGCACCGCGGCGAGCCAGAGGATCGCCGGGCCGATCCGCGACAGCAGGTTGAGGTCGGGCCCGAGGGCGAAGGGCACCAGGGCGACGATCATCAGGAAGAAGACCAGCGACAGGGCGCCGGACCCGCCGACGCGTCCCGCGAGCCGCAGGTCCCGGCCGATGAGGGCGAGCATGGCGCGGATCACGCCCATTCCTCCGGCTCCGGGACCTCGGGCGCCGCCCCCGCCGCACAGCGCTCGATGCGCAGTTCCGCCGCCCCGGGCAGATCGAGCGTCTGGTGGGTGGCGGCGATCACCAGGCCGCCCCCGGCCCGGTGCCCATCCATCAGCGCGGCCAGGATCGCCTGCGAGCCCGCGTCCAGCGCCGCGGTCGGCTCGTCGAGCAGCCAGAGCGGGCGCGCGCAGACCAGCAGCCGGGCCAGGGCGACCCGCCGCCGCTGCCCGGCCGAGAGGTAGGCCACCGGCAGGTCGTGGGCGTGGCCGAGGCCCAGCCGCTCCAGGGCGTCGTGGGGTGTCAGGCGCGGCGCGCCGAGGAGATCCCGGGCGAACAGCAGGTTCTCCCCTGCCGTCATGGAGGACTTGAGCCCGTCGCGGTGCCCGACCGCGTGGAGGCATTCGGGCAGGCTCGCCTCGCCGACATCGGTCACGGTGATGCGACCGGCCTCGGGTCGCAGCCGGCCGGTGAGGATCGCGAGCAGGCTCGATTTGCCGGCGCCGTTCCGGCCGGTGACCGCAAGCGCGTCGCCGGGCCCGAGGGCGAAGGCGAGATTCGAGAAGATGCGGCGCCCGGAGCGGCGGCAGGCCAGATTGTCGACGCTGAGCCGCACCCGATCCTCCGACCTCTCCCCCGCCGCCGGGCGGCGACCCACACGGCGCCGCCTCCATGCCCGATTGCCGCCCGGAACGGAACCGCGCCGTCCGGTCACGCTTTCGTTCTGTGGAGGAGGATTGCCCATGGCCGAGGCAAGATATCCAAGCGAGGCGGAGATCGCCGAGACCCCGGACGCGGTGGCCGGCCGCGCCAAGGTCGAGGCGCGGATCGCCGCCTGCACGCCGGACGAGCAGGCGGCGTTCTGGGAGGCGGTCGGGCGCTGCTTCGGCGGCGGCAAGCCGCCGGAGGTGCCGGTCCAGCCCGACTGATCAGGCGCCCCGGCGCGTCAGCGCCCGCAGCGCCCCCCGGAAGGTCCGCACGTCCTGCTCGGTCAGGCTCATGCGGTGGAGCATGTCGCGCATGTTGCGTGCGATGATTTCCCGCTTCTCCGGCGGATAGAACCCGGCCGCATCGAGGGCCGTCTCCAGGCTCCCGAACAGGGCGACCAGCGCCTCCCGGGTCGCCGGCGGGGACAGCAATTCGCCGGTGAACGGCAGGATCGCCCGGCCGCTGGCCTGACGCCACGCGTAGCCGACCAGCAGCACCGCCTGGGCGAGGTTGAGCGAGGGGAAGTCCGGCGAGACCGGGAAGGTGACGATGGCGTCGGTGAGGGAGACTTCGTCGTTGGTCAGCCCGACCCGCTCGCGCCCAAACATCACCGCCGTGCGCTGGCCCGGGCGCGCCACCACTTCGGCCATGGCCTCCTCAGGGGCGAAAACCCGCTTCATTTGCCCGCGCTCGCGCGCCGTGGTGGCCAGCACGTAGCGGCAATCGGCAATCGCCTCGGCGAGGCTGCCGTAGAGGGTCGCCCCGTCGAGGACATGCGTGGCGCCGGACGCCGCCTCGCGCACGCCCTTCTTGGGCCAACCGTTCTTCGGATTGACGAGACGCAACTCCGACAGGCCGAAGTTCGCCATGGCCCGAGCCGTCATGCCGATATTCTCGGCCAGTTGCGGCTCGACCAGGATCACCGCCGGAGCAATGCCGGGGGGGATCTCGGTGACCGTCCTCGGGGTTTCGCCCGGCGCGTCGCGGCTCGTCATGCCGGCCCTCTGGCATGGCCGGCCCCGGTCCGTCGAGGGTCGGGTGACGAAGCCGCCGGGATGACAGTGCGCGCCTTCCGTCGCCGGAAGGGCCGCGCTATGTCGCGGGGCGAAAACCGCCCCAGGACTCGGCCGAGACCCCTTGGGCAGGCGACCGCACGGCGCTTGCATGCCGTGCGCCGGAACAACGCGGAAGGCATCGGTCCATGGCGAAGATCAAGGTAGCGAACCCCGTCGTCGAGCTCGACGGCGACGAGATGACTCGGATCATCTGGACCGAGATCAAAAACAAGCTCATCCATCCCTATCTCGACGTCGATCTGGAATATTACGACCTCGGCGTCGAGCACCGGGACGCCACCGGCGACAAGGTCACGGTCGATGCCGCCGAGGCGATCAAGCGCCACGGCGTCGGCGTGAAATGCGCCACCATCACCCCCGACGAGCAGCGGGTGAAGGAATTCGGCCTCAAGGAGATGTGGCGCTCGCCCAACGGCACGATCCGCAACATCCTCGGCGGCGTGATCTTCCGCGAGCCGATCATCTGCAAGAACGTGCCGCGCCTGGTGCCCGGCTGGACCCAGCCCTTCGTGATCGGCCGCCATGCCTACGGCGACCAGTACCGCGCCACCGACTTCAAGGTCCCCGGCAAGGGGCGCCTGACCATCAAGTTCGAGGGCGACGACGGCACCGTCATCGAGAAGGAGGTGTTCAAGTTCCCGGACGCCGGCGTCGCGATGTCGATGTACAACCTCGACCAGTCGATCATCGACTTCGCCCGTGCGTCGCTGAACTACGGCCTAGCGCGCAAGTACCCGGTTTACCTCTCGACCAAGAACACCATCCTCAAGGCCTATGACGGCCGGTTCAAGGACCTGTTCCAGAAGGTCTACGAGGAGGAGTTCGAGGCCAAGTTCAAGCCACTCGGGATCACCTACGAGCACCGCCTGATCGACGACATGGTCGCCTCGTGCCTCAAGTGGTCGGGCGGCTATGTCTGGGCCTGCAAGAACTACGACGGCGACGTCCAGTCGGACACCGCCGCGCAGGGCTTCGGCTCGCTCGGTCTGATGACCTCCGTGCTGATGACCCCGGACGGCCAGACCGTCGAGGCCGAGGCCGCCCACGGCACCGTGACGCGCCACTACCGCGAGCACCAGAAGGGCCGCGAGACCTCGACCAACTCGATCGCCTCGATCTTCGCCTGGACCCGCGGCCTCTCGCACCGGGCCAAGCTCGACGGCAACGACGATCTGGCGAAGTTTTCGGCCACCCTCGAGAAGGTCTGCGTCGACACCGTCGAGGCCGGGCACATGACCAAGGACCTCGCGCTGCTGGTCGGGCCGGAGCAGAAGTGGCTCTCGACCACCGGCTTCCTCGACAAGGTCGACCAGAACCTGAAATCCGCGATGGGTGCCTGACGCGGCTCTGCAGCGACACGACGGATGGCGGGCGTCCCCGGGACGTCCGCCGTTTTGCCATCCAGGACCGCCGGCGCTGCCCCCCCCCCCGCCGCCGGGCACGACCGAGCACCGTGAGAAAATCACGAGGATCCCACCCATCCCCCTCATCCTGACGCGACGGAGCGCAGCGCAGGCCTCGAAGGAGCCCTCAACCCGGCTGCGCGATCCCGGGCGCCCGCCTGAAGGCAAGCTGCAGCCGGCGCCTCAGGATCTGGGCCCGGATGGGATGGGCGCTGGCCCTGGAGCGGGCCGTGTATCGATCACGGTCTTGGCGCGTGATCGTCCCGTCGAGCCGTCTCAGGCGGCGACCAGCAGGGCCGCCCCGGCCACGCCGGACAGGACCAGTCGCAGCCGGCCGAGCCAGAGCGGGGAGAGGCCACGTCGGGGCAGATCCTGGTCGATCAGGCCCCAGGCGAGGACCAGGACGCCGAGGATGCGCAGGTCCCAGGGTGCCGGCGCCGCCAGCGCGGCCCAGGCTACCAGGGAGGGGATGATGGCGATGAGGTAATCGGCGTTGCCGGCATTGCGCGCTGCCGCGGCACCCCAGCGGATCCCGCCGAGGAACGAGGCGATGACCGCCCCGTAGGCCGAGAGGATCGTGCGCGGCGCCAGCCCGAGGCTGCTCAAGCCGCCGTCGCTGCCCGAGACCGCCAGCGCCGCAAAACCCAGGAACGGGATCAGGCCGGCCACGCCGAGCACGAGGGCCCCGATCGGGACGGTGTTCCGGCGCGCCATCCTTCCTCCGAGCAGCGGCAAGGGTCGGAGACCCGTGCGATCCGATCCCACTCAGTCGCGAGCCGGCCGGAGGGTTCCCGCATCGCCGTACCGCGGTCAAGCTCGGATTGCCCGGGACGCCGCGGCGTCGCGCCTCCCCGGACGCGTTCCCTATGACCGCCGCGGCGGGGCGGTGAAGGCGACCGGACTGGGCGCGGGAGCGCCGAGGAGCGACATCGGCGCCGTGGCGGCGGCCTTCTGGCTGGGGGGCTCGTTCACCGCCGCGTCAATCTTTCGCGGCTTGAACCCGGCCGCCAGGGTCTTCGCGCTGGCCAGATCGGCGGTGCTGAGCTTGTTCGCCACGTCGTCGCGCTTCTTGGCGGCATCGTCGTCACCTTGCGCCGCGGCGGCCGCGAACCAAGCGTAGGATTGCACCAGGTCCTGCGCGAGGCCCATTCCCCGGGCGTACAGCACGCCGAGGTTGTATTGGCTGTCGCGGACACCGAACTCGGCGCCCTGGCGGAACCAGGAGGCCGCGGAGGCGAAGTCCGGCTTCCCGTTGGCGGCCGGGTTCTCGGCGTAGAGCACGGCCAGATTGTGCATCGACCGGGCGTGGCCCTGCTCGGCGGCGCGGCCGTACCAGGCCTTGGCCTTGTCGAGGTCGCGGACCACGCCGGTCCCCTTCTCGTACTGGCCCGCGATCTTGTACTGGGCCGGGGCGTAGCCCGCCGAAGCAAGCTTCTCGAACAGCTTGGCCGCCACGGCGGGGTCGCGGGGCATGCCGCGTCCATCGCTCTCCCGGGTGGCGATGTCCCAGATCGCCGTACCATCGCCGTCGAGGGCGGCGGCTTTCACCTTGGCGAGCGCCGGCGGCAGGTTGCCGAGATCGGCCTGCAGGGTGTTCATCCCCGAGACCTGTGGCACCGGGGCCTTGGCGGTGGGCGTACGGGCGTCGGCCGGAACCGGGTTCGGCAGGGCCTGGGTGGTCGTCGGATCGGCCAGGGGCGGCTTCGCGCCCGGCGCGTCCTTCCAGGTCTCCGCCCGGGACTCCTTGGCACTCTCCTTAGAGAGCTCCTTCTGGATGTCCTTCGTGGTCTCCTTGGCGGTCTCGCCGGTCTCGGGCTTGATGGCCCCGCGCGCCGGGTCGCCGGCCGAGTCCGGGCGGACGGTCGGCGCCGGGTTCGCGGCCACGACCGGCTTCGGCTCCTCCGGATTGCGCAGGTTGATCGCCTGGAGCGCGCCCAGCGCCAGCACGATCGCCGCGAGTCCGAGCAGCAACGGCCGGCGGCGGCGATCGACTTCGCTCCGCAACCGCTCGAGGCGGCCCGGCTCGCCCGAAAGCTGCGGCGCCACCTTCGCGGCGCGCGTGTCGCGGCGCTCGGTCGGCGCCTCGGCAGCCAGCTCGGCCTGCGCGGCCTGCGCGGCCCGGCGGGCCGCCGCGATGAAGCTCGTCTTGATGTCGCTCTCGGCGCCGGGCTCGACGGTCGGGCGGGCGCGGACCGGATCGGCCGGGCGCTCCTTGCCGGACCGGCGGCCGGGGAGGCCACGGCCCGCCCGCGTCGGACGCCCGCTGCCGGGTTCGAGCAGATCGTCGGCGATCCGCGGGGTCTCGGCACCCTCCCGCCGGGCGGCCGGGCTCGTATCCGCGGCGGCGAGCGACACCTCCGGGCTCGTCGAGGACATCAGGCGCTCGCTCAGCGAGGGCGCCCGCGGGTCGACGGCCTCCACGGGGCCGAGCCGGACGAGGAGGCGTTCGAGGGCGGTCTGGACGCCCTCCAGTGTGGCGCCGAGGCGCTGATCCGACACTGCCTGCCGCGCCTGCATGTCGGCGAGGCTCGCACGTAGGAGGCCGATCTCCCCCGTCTCGGCGGCAAGACCGGACCCGCTGAGGGTCTGGGCGACGGCGTTCCGGGCAGCGCGCTCCACCGCGGCCTCGCTCGGAGCCGCTTCCCGGAGGGCGGTGACCTGCTGCAGCAGGTCGCTCATGGTGCGTTCGAGACCGACCAGCGCCGGGTCGACGCCGCGCGGCGCGTCCAGGCGGCCGGCCAGCGTCACCACCTGCTGTTCGAGGGCGTCGAGGCCCTCGTGCTCCGAGCGGGTGCCGACGTGGTCGACCTCCTCGGCGAGGGTGTGCAGCATGGCGTCGATCGAGGCCGGCTCGCCGGGATGGGCGATGTCCGCGGTGCCGGCCTGCGCGGCCCCCTCCTCCTGCGCGCAGAGGTTATCGACCTCTGCGGCCAGCATCTGAATCTGCTCGGCCAGGGCGGCCGGCGCGGCGACCGTCACGGCGCTGCGGATCTCCTCCAGCTGCGGGCGCAGATCCGCATCGCCGCGGATCCGCCGCAGCTGCGCAACCTGCGCGCTCACCGAGTCCAGGCTCTCCGCGAGGTCCTGAATCCGCTCCGGGCCGGCGAGCGCACCGGTCCGGTCACGGATCTCCTCGAGGTCCGTGAACAGCCCGGCCAGAATCCGTCCATCGGCATCGGCGGGGGCGGTCGCCGCGAGGCCGTCCAGGCGCTCGCCCAGCCGCCGGACATCCTCTTCGACGCGGGCGTGGGCGTTCTCGGCGACCTCATCGGACAGGTGCGCGACCTGGGCTCGGATCTCCTCGATCGGCTGGGCGACGGCGGTCAGATCGGCCCCGGCCCGGGCCCGCTCGATGCCGCCCGCGAGCGTGACGACGGCCTCCTCCAGGGCGCCGATGTCGCGGCTCGTGGCGAGCCGGTCGATCGCCGCGCGCAGGCGCACGATCTCGTATTGCAGCTCGGACAGAACATCGGCCGAAGCGGCCCCGTCCTCGGTGCGGACCACGAGGCGCCGGGCGAGGTCCAGGCGCATGCTCGCGACGACCCCGCCATCGGCGGCGGCACGGGTCGCGACGTCGCCCGCCACCTCCTGCGACAGCTCCCGCTGGCGCTGGCGGATGTCCTGGACCGCGCTGCGGATGTCGGCGGCGGCCGGACGCGCACGGCGGCTGGGCTGACGCGTGGCGGCGACCTGCTCGCCGAGCTGCGACATCCGGCGCTCGATGTCGCCGAGCCGCTCGGTCACCTGCTGGACCGGGGCGCCCTTGAGGGCGCGCTCGATCCGGGCCTCGATCTCGGCGAGCCGCTGCGCCTCAGCCACCTGCGACTCGCGCCGGTCCGCGTCCAAGGCCCGGTCGAGCCCGTCGAGCCGGTTCATCAGCGCGGCGATGCCGTCACCGTAGGTCTCGGCGACGGGGTAGGTCTCGGTCGCCGGCGCCGGGCGGGCGGACGGGCGATCCTCGGGGGAGACCGCGCCGTGATGGGCCACCGCCCGGTCGGCGAGCGGCTCCGACCGAATCGCGGTCTCCGGGCGGGTCACCGGCCGGTCGGGCTGCTCCGCCCGGAGGCGGCGGCGGTGCCGCCGGTTGCCCGGCGCGCCGGATTGCGGCTGCGGCACGACCGAGGCGATCCACGTCTCCAGCGGAACCCCGGCCCGGGCGGCGACGTCGCGGGCGGCGTCGAGCACTTCGGGATCGAAACTGTCGAGCTGCGGCATCGCGGTGCGGGTCATCGGGGGCCTGTGGTCGGCAGCGTTCGGCGTTCAATCCTGTGCACGGTGGCCGCGTCCCCAAATGGGTATCCGCGGAGTCCGCCTCGGATCGTTCGAGCCTGACCATTAACATTCTTGGTAAACACGAGGTTAAGGGCCTACTGACTTGGTAATCGTCTTGGCAGACAGGGCGTCGCAGGCTCCGCCGCGTGTCATCGCGTGCGGAGGCGGCGCCGTTGCCCCGGGCCCGGCCGCGTCGTTACATGCTGCGCGCACAGCGGATCGAACCGAGAGGTCCGCGCAGACGGGGGAAGCCAGAGATGCCGCAGTATCGCGCACCGGTCGACGACACGCTGTTCCTGCTCTCCGACGTGTTGGGCTTCCATGCCCGGGACAACCTGGCGGGCTTCGCCGACGCGTCGCCCGACGTGGTCGAGGCGGTGCTGCGCGAGGGCGCGAAGCTCGCCGAGGCCGTGCTGGCGCCGCTCAACCGGACGGGGGACCTCGAGGGCTGCCGCCGGGAGGCGGACGGCACCGTGCGCACGCCCACCGGCTTCAAGGGCGCCTACGACACCTATGCCAGCGGCGGCTGGATGGGCCTCTCGGTCCCCGAGGCCTATGGCGGCCAGGGCCTGCCGCACACCCTCAACACCGCCATTCAGGAATTCGCCTCGGGGGCAAATCTCGCCTTCGGGATGTATCCGGGCCTGACCCAGGGCGCGATGGCGGCGCTGCTGGTCCACGGCACGGAGGCGCAGAAGGCGCTCTATCTGCCCAGGATGGTCGAGGGCGCCTGGACCGGCACCATGAACCTTACCGAGCCGCATTGCGGCACGGATCTCGGGCTCCTGAAGACCAAGGCCGTGCCCAACGGCGACGGCTCCTACAGCCTGACCGGCACCAAGATCTTCATCTCGGCCGGCGAGCACGACCTCGCCGAGAACATCGTCCACTTGGTCATCGCCCGGATCGAGGGCGCGCCCGCCGGCACAAAGGGCATCTCGCTGTTCGTGGTGCCGAAGTTCCTGGTGAATCCGGACGGCTCGCTCGGCAGCCGCAACGGCGTCTCCTGCGGTTCCCTGGAGCACAAGATGGGCATCCACGGGAACGCCACCTGCGTGATGAACTACGACGGCGCGACGGGCTGGCTGGTCGGCCAGGAGAATCGCGGCCTCAACGCCATGTTCGTGATGATGAACGAGGCGCGCCTCGCGGTGGGCGTCCAGGGGCTCGGCCAGTCCGAGGTCGCCTACCAGAACGCCGCCGCCTACGCGAAGGACCGCCTCCAGGGCCGGGCGCTCACCGGCGCGAAGGCGCCCGAGAAGGCCGCCGACCCGATCATCGTGCATCCGGACGTGCGGCGCACGCTGTTGCAGATCCGCGCCTTCAACGAGGCGGCCCGCGCCCTGATGCTGTGGACCGCGCTCCAGGCCGACATCCTGCACCGCTCCGAGGACGCCAAGGAGCGTCAGGCGGCCGACGATTACCTCGGGCTGATGACGCCGGTGGTGAAGGGGGTCTTCACCGACCGCGGCTTCGCCAACGCGGTCGAGGCGCAGCAGCTGCTGGGCGGCCACGGCTACATCGAGGAATGGGGCATGTCGCAGTTCGTGCGCGATGCCCGCATCGCCATGATCTACGAGGGCGCCAACGGCATCCAGGCCATGGACCTGATCGGCCGCAAGCTCCCGAAGGACGGCGGCCGGGCGATGATGACGTTCCTTAGCGAGGTCCAGACCTTCCTGAAGGACCACGGCGAGGATCCGGCGATGGCCGCCTTCGTCAAGCCGCTCCTCGCCGGGGTGAACGACCTCCAGGGCGCCGTCATGTGGCTGATGCAGAACGCCTTCTCGAAGCCCGACAATGCCGGCGCCGGCGCCACCGACTTCATGCATCTCTTCGGTCTGGTGGCGCTCGGCTACATGTGGGCGCGGATCGCCAAGGCCGCGCTGGCCCGGAACGCGGAGGCACCCGCCCCGCGCTGGGAGTCCAAGCTGACCGGCGGCCGGTTCTTCATGGAGCGGATGCTGCCGGAGACGGGCTTGCGGCTCGCGCGGATCAAGGCGGGGGCGGAGAGCACCATGGCGCTGGAGGCGGAGGCGTTCTGAGCGCTGGCCGGCTATCCCACCCGCGCCGTCATCCTGAGGGGGTGCGAAGCACCCTCGAAGGAGCCCCTGGGGTCGGCGCGATCCCCGGAGCCCTTTTTCGAAGCCTGCGCTGCGTTCTGGCGCCTCAGGATGAGGGGTATTGGTTGGGTCAGCCCTCAGCGCAGGGTCGAGAACTCTATCCCGTGCCGCGTGGGTACCGCACCGCGCTCAGGCTCGGAGCGCCGTATCCAGATCGTCGATCAGGTCGGCCGGATCCTCCAGGCCGATCGACAGCCGCACCACCTCCGGCCCGGCGCCGGCGGCGGTCTTCTGCGCGTCGGTGAGCTGGCGGTGCGTGGTCGAGGCCGGGTGGATGATCAGCGAGCGGGTATCGCCGATATTGGCGAGGTGCGAGAATAGCTGCAGGTTCGAGACCAGCTTGACCCCGGCCTCGTAGCCGCCCTTCAACCCGAAGGTGAAGACCGCGCCGGCCCCGTTCGGCGTGTAGCGCTGCGCGAGCGCATGGTACCGGTCGGTCTCCAGGCCCGGATAGCTCACCCAGGACACCGCAGGGTGCTGCGACAGGTGCAGGGCGACCACCAGGGCGTTGTCGGAATGGCGCTGCATCCGCAGCGGCAGGGTCTCGATGCCGGTGAGGATCAGGAAGGCGTTGAACGGCGACAGGGCCGGGCCCAGGTCGCGCAGGCCCAGCACCCGGCAGGCGATGGCGAAACCAAAATTGCCGAAGGTCTCGGCGAGCACCATGCCGGAATATTCCGGCCGCGGCTGGCTCATCATCGGGTAGCGCGCGTCCCCCGCCCATTGGAACGAGCCGCCGTCGACGATCAGGCCGCCGATCGAGTTACCGTGGCCGCCGAGGAATTTGGTGGCCGAGTGCACGACGATGTCGGCCCCGTGCTCGAACGGCCGGATCAGGTACGGCGTCGCCATGGTGTTGTCGACGATGAGCGGGATGTTGTGTTTTTTCGCCACCTGCGACAGCGCCGCGAGGTCGGTGATGACCCCGCCCGGATTGGCGATGGATTCGCAAAAAATCGCCTTGGTCCGCGGCGTGATCGCCGCCTCGAAGGAGGCGGGATCGTCGTTGTCGGCCCAGACCACCGTCCAGCCGAAGTTCTTGTAGGAATGGCTGAACTGGTTGATCGAGCCGCCATAGAGCTTGTTCGAGGCCACGAACTCGTCACCCGGCTGCATCAGCGCGTGCAGGGTCAGGAACTCGGCGGCATGGCCGGAGGCGACGGCCAGGGCCGCCGTACCGCCTTCGAGGGCGGCGATGCGCTCCTCCAAGACCGCGTTGGTCGGGTTCGTGATCCGCGTGTAGATGTTGCCGAAGGCCTGGAGCCCGAACAGCGAGGCGGCGTGGTCGACATCGTCGAACACGAAGCTCGTGGTCTGGTAGATCGGCGTGGCCCGCGCACCCGTGGCCGCGTCGGGGGCGGCGCCCGCGTGGATCGCCAGGGTGTTGAAGCCGGGCAGGCGGTCGGTCATCGTCGGGTCTCCTCCGAGCACGCGAGCCTGTACGCCCGCCCGTGAATCTGGCGCAAGCGATGGCGCCGCCGCGGTCCGGACGCGCCTACATGTCCGATGCCGAACCGATGTCGACATGCGGCTGGCCGGCCTCGACTAGGGCCCGGTCCACGGCCTCGATCGCCACGAGCGTCCGGGTCAAGTCCTCGGACATGGAGATCGGCGCCACTTCGAGGCCGCCGATCCGCCGGGCGATGGCGTTCCGCTGCCGCGCGAGCGCCGCGCGGGCGCGGTTCAGGTCCTGGATCTCGTCGGCGGTCATCCGCACTTCCTTTCCGGACCGGTGCCGGTCAATCCCCGGGCATCCAGTCGATGTTCGGCCGCTGCGCCAGAATGCGCTCGAAATAGTCGGCCACGGCCTGGGCCCCGTCCGTGTGCATCATCGCGACGGGATGCGCGAGATAGGCGCGGGCCAGATCCAAGGGGATTTTCCCGGATTGAAGGGCGTTCAGCACCTCGTCGATGAAGGCGTCGTTGGCTTCGTTGAAGTCGTTCGACAGCTTCTTCCGGTCGTTCAGGGCCTTGATCGCCATACTGCGTCCTTGCTCTCCATCTCGGCGCCGGCCGATAGTCCCACCGCCCGAACGGATTACGGCATCGCGCGTTCCGGCGACAGGGCGTTGGGCCGCGCACAGGCGGCGGGACGCGGGTCTCGGTAACCGTGCGCGCAGGGACGTTGAGGCGGAAGCGCTCGCCCGCGCGTTAACGGGCCATGTCGATGCCTTCCGTACGTACCCATCTGGTCGAGATCGTCCCCTGCGCGGACGAGTCCCGCTGCTACCGTTGGATCATCCGCGCCCGCGGCGGAGCCGTGCTGGAAGCCTCACCCTACGCCTTCGCGACGTCCAACGGCGCGCGCATCTCGGGCGAGTGCTGGAAACGCGAGCATTTCAGCGCCGCCGCGGGTGTTTAGGGCCACGCCTGTTCCCGCACGCTTGCGTGACCGTCCAAGGCGCCCTCCCCGCGACCCGGGACCAGGGCCTAGCCGGGGCCGTTCGGGCGATCGTATGGTCGCGGCACCACGCCAGGACGGCGTAGCCTCGAAGCTGCCCCCGGACCGACACCGGCGTCGTGCCCCGCGGGTTCCGGTTTTCACACCGATCCGCTAGCGAGGCCGGAAGCCAGCAGGAGCCTTCTGAAACAATGTCCGCCGCCCCGACGACCCGACCGCCCATCGCCGTGTTCGACCTCGACGGAACCCTCGCGGAGACCGCTGGAGACCTCATCGCCACGCTCAATGTGCTGATGGCGCGCGAGGGCCTGCCGGAACTGCCCCTGTCGCAGGCCCGCGGGTTGATCGGCGCCGGTGCCAAGGCGCTGATCCGGCGGGGCTTCGAGGCGGAGGGACGCGCGCTCGCGCCGGAGGACCACGACCGGCTGTTCGACGCCTTCATCGCCCATTACGGCGCGCATCTCGCCGACACGTCGCACCTGTTCCCGGGGGTGTCCGAAGCGCTCGACACGCTTGAGGCGGAAGGGTTCCGCCTCGCGGTCTGTACGAACAAGTACGAGGACCAGTCCGTCGAGTTGCTGCGGCTGCTCGGGATCGGCCACCGCTTCGCGGCGATCTGCGGCCGCGACACCTTCCCGCAATCCAAGCCGGATCCGCGCCACCTCACCGGTACGATCGAACGGGCCGGCGGCGATCCGGCGCGCGCGGTGATGGTCGGCGATTCCCGGACCGACATCGACACCGCCAAGGCCGCCGGCATCCCGGTGGTCGCCGTGACCTTCGGCTACACCGACCGGCCGGTGACCGAGCTGGGGCCCGACCGGGTGATCGGGCATTTCGCGGAGCTGCCCGCGGCCGTCCGCGCCCTGGTCCCGGCGGGCACCGCCTGAGCGCTCAGCCGAGCCAGCGGCGCAGCCGGGATACCGCCGCATGGCACTCCGCCTCGGCGCCCGCGAAGGAGAACCGGACGTGGTGGCCGCCCTGGTCGGGGTCGAAATCCAGGCCCGGGGTCGCCGCCACATGCGCCTCGTCGAGCATCCGCCGGCAGAAATCCGCGGCGTTGTCGGTGAGGTTGCCGACATCGGCGTAGAGGTAGAAGGCCCCGTCGGCCGGATGGATGTGCCCGAGGCCGAGGCCGGGGAACGCATCGAGCAGGATAGCGCGGTTGCGGGCGTAGCCGTCGCGCACGGCGTCGAGTTCTTCCGCCGCGTCGAGGGCGGCCAGCGCCCCGACCTGCGACAGGTACGGGGCCGAGATGTAGAGGTTCTGCGCCAGACGCTCGATCGGGCGGACCAGCGCCTCCGGCACCACCATCCAGCCCACGCGCCAGCCGGTCATGCAATGGTATTTGGAGAACGAGTTGATCACCACTGCGTCGGGGTCGAAGCGCAGGGCCGTGACGGTGGCCGGCCCGTAGCTGAGCCCGTGATAGATCTCGTCCGAGATCAGCGGCAGACCGAGGCTCCGCGCCGCGGCGCAGACATCCTGCAGGGCGGCCTCCGTGATCACGGTGCCCGAAGGGTTGGCCGGGCTCATCACCAGGGCGCCGGCCACGGGGTCCCGGGCGTGGGTCTCGCGCAAGAGCGCCGCGGTCGGAGCAAAGCGGTCCTCGGCGCGCAGGACCATCGGAGCGGGCACGAGGTCGAGGGCGGCGAGGATGCTGCGATAGGCCGGGTAGCCGGGCTGCGGCACCGCGACCCGGGCTCCGGCATCGAACAGGCTCATGAACGCCAGGACGAAGCCCGCCGAGGATCCGGTGGTGATCACCACCCGCTCCGGGCCGACCGGGACACCGTGTCGCTCCCGGTAGTCCCGGGCGATGCGCGCGCGCAGCGCGGGCAGGCCCAGGGCCTCCGTATAGGGCACGCGCCCGGTCGCGAGCGCCTCCTGCGCGGCCGCGATCGCCGCGCGGGGGGCCGGCGCCGAGGGCTGGCCGACCTCCATCCGGACCACGTCGGCGCCGTCGCGGGCCTTGGCGGCGGCGGCGGCCATCACATCCATGGCGAGGAACGGCCGCACGGCGGCGGCCCGTCGGGAGATCGGGGTCATGCGGTCCTTCTCGGAACCGGAAGCGGCCGGCCGGGACCGGCAGGGTAGAGCGCCGCCGCCACCGCCTCAACCGCCCGAGCCCGATCGCTTATCGGCCTGGGGCCGATTCGCCGGACGGCGGCGCGATTGACCCGGTGCCGCGAAAACGCCAAACCCGTCCCCTACCGCTCGCGCCCAGCGCGGGCCGGCTTGCCCCGCAAGCGAGGATCCATGCCGTTCATCCGCCCCCTGCCCGCGCTGATCCTGGCGCTTGGCCTCGTCGCCGCTCCGGCGCTCGCCCAGACACCCGCCGCGCCCTTCACGGATGCGCAGCGCGCCGGCATCGAGGTCATCGTCAAGGATTACCTGATCAAGCACCCCGAGGTGCTCCAGGAGGCCCTGGCGGAGGCCGAGAAGCAGCAGGCGGAGACGCAACGTCTCGCCCAGGCCTCCGCCCTGAAGGATGCCCGCGAAGCGCTGAACAACGGCCCGCACGACGTGGTCGCCGGCAACCCCTCGGGCGACGTCACGATGGTCGAGTTCTTCGATTACAATTGCGGCTACTGCCGCAAGGCGCTGGGCGACGTCCAGGCGCTGATCAAGTCCGATCCGAAGCTCCGGGTGGTGATCAAGGACTTCCCGGTCCTCGGCCCGGAATCCCTGGAGGCCAGCCAGGTCGCCATCGCGGTGCGCCAGCAGCTCAAGGGCGACAAGCTGTTCGAGTTCCACCAGAAGCTCTTGGAGACCAAGGGCCGGGTGAACGGCGCCCGGGCGATCCAGGTCGCCAAGGATCTCGGCGTTGATACGACCAAGCTTCAAAAGGACATGGCCTCCCCCGAGGTGAAGGCGGCGCTCAGCGAGAACCGCGGCCTCGGCGACCGGCTCGGCCTGTCGGGCACGCCGGCCTTCATCATCGGCGACGAGGTCATCCCCGGCGCGGTCGGCGTCGATCCGATGCGCAAGACCATTGCCGACGTGCGTCAATGCGGTCACGCCGCCTGCTGAGCCGCCGGGCGGAGGAGGCGTGACCCGCGCGGCCTTGTCGCGCCGGGGCGCCTTCGTCTAAGAGCCGCCAGCCGCAGGGCCGTGGTCCGGCGCCGACTCGCACGGCCGGACCGACGCGCCGCGATACGAAGTAGGCCGGATGTCAAAGAACGATGCCATCGATCCCGAGCTCGTCCGCGAGCTCGCCAACCTCGTAACCGAGACCGGCCTGTCCGAGATCGAGGTCGAGAAGGGCGACCTGCGCATCCGCGTGGTACGCCGGCTCGAACCCGCGAGCGTCCAGGTCGCGGCACCGGCGCCCGTGGCGGCCCTCGCGCCGCCGGCCGCGGCGGCTCCGGCCGCCGCCCCGGCCGAGCCGCCGCGGACGCAGCCGGGCACCGTCCCCTCCCCCATGGTCGGGACCGCGTATCTCCGGCCCTCGCCGGACGCCAAGTCCTTCGTGGATGTCGGCGCGCGGGTCGAGGTCGGCGACAAGCTGCTGCTCATCGAGGCGATGAAGACCTTCAACGAGATCGTGGCGCCCCGCGCCGGTACGGTGAGTGCCATATTCGTGGAGGACGGGCAGCCGGTGGAGTTCGGCGAGGCCCTGCTCGTCATCAGCTAGGATGTCCGCCCGGGCGGTCGCGCCGCGCCTGGACGCCGCCGCATAACAAGAGGATAGAGCCTCCTGCGCGCTCCTGACCGCGCGGACGCCCTAACGGATCCGATGTTCGACAAGATCCTGATCGCGAACCGCGGCGAGATCGCCCTGCGCATCCTGCGGGCGGCGAAGGAGCTCGGGATCGCCACCGTGGCGGTCCACTCCACCGCCGACGCCGATGCGATGCACGTGCGGCTCGCCGACGAGAGCGTCTGCATCGGACCGCCGGCGGCGCGCGACAGCTACCTGAACATCCCCTCCATCATCGCGGCCTGCGAGATCACCGGGGCGGATGCGGTCCATCCGGGCTACGGCTTCCTGTCGGAGAATGCCCGCTTCGCCGAGGTGCTGGCCCACCACCAGATCGGTTTCATCGGCCCCAAGGCGCAGCACATCCGCACCATGGGCGACAAGATCGAGGCGAAGCGCACGGCGCTCAAGCTCGGGATCCCCTGCGTGCCGGGCTCGGACGGCGGCGTCGACGACCCGACTGACGCCAAGCGCGTGGCCGCCGAGATCGGCTACCCGGTCCTGGTCAAGGCTGCGGCGGGCGGCGGCGGCCGCGGCATGAAGGTCGCGCGCACCGAGGCCGAGCTGGAGCAGGCAATCGGCATGGCCAAGTCCGAGGCCAAGGCCGCCTTCGGCGACGACGCGGTCTATCTCGAGAAGTATCTGGAGAAGCCCCGCCACATCGAGGTGCAGGTTCTGGGCGACGGGCGCGGCGGCGCGGTGCACCTGGCCGAGCGCGATTGCTCGCTCCAGCGCCGCCACCAGAAGGTCTGGGAGGAAGGCGGCTCGCCCGCGCTCAACGAATCGATGCGCGCCGAGATCGGCGGCATCTGCGCCAACGCCATGAAGGAACTCGGCTATCTCGGCGCCGGCACCGTCGAGTTCCTGTACGAGGACGGGCGGTTCTACTTCATCGAGATGAACACCCGGATCCAGGTCGAGCACCCGGTCACCGAGATGATCACCGGCATCGACCTCGTGATCGAGCAGATCCAGGTGGCCTCGGGCGGTGCCCTCTCGGTGTCGCAGTCGGACATCAAGGTCGAGGGCCATGCCATCGAGTGCCGGATCAACGCCGAGCACCCGGAGACCTTCCGCCCCTCCCCGGGCGAGATCACCCACTACCACACGCCCGGCGGCCTCGGTGTCCGCGTCGATTCGGCTGCCTTCCAGGGCTACCGGATCCCGCCGCACTACGATTCCCTGATCGGCAAGCTGATCGTCCACGGCCGCACCCGCAACGAGTGCTTGATGCGATTGCGCCGGGCACTGGACGAGTTCGTGATCGACGGCATCGACACGACGCTGCCGCTGTTCCGCACCCTCGTCCGCAATGCGGACGTGCAGAACGGCCTCTACGACATCCATTGGCTGGAGCATTTCCTCGCCGATGGCGGCATGAAGGCCTGACCCCGAGCGGCCTCCCCCGCGGCGTGAAGGCCGCGTGAGCCCTCTGGTCTTCGGGCCGGCTCCGCGCGACACTCACCCCATGCACGACCCCACCCGCGTGGACATCACCCCCGAGATCCTGCTGAAGGCCTACGCGGCGGGCATCTTCCCGATGGCCGAGGACGCGCAGGACCCGACCCTCTACTGGGTCGAGCCCAAGGCGCGCGGCGTCCTGCCCCTCGACGCGTTCCGCGTGCCCCGGCGCCTCGCCCGGACGGTGCGGTCCGACCAGTTCGAGGTCCGGTGCGATACGGATTTCGACGGCGTGATCGACGGCTGCGCCGCGCCCCGCCGGGACAGCGAGCGCACCTGGATCAACGGCCGCATCCGCGAACTCTACGGCGCGCTCTACGACCTCGGGCACGTCCACACGGTGGAGGTCTATGCGGGCGACGACCGGCGGCTCGTGGGCGGCCTCTACGGCGTCTCCCTCGGGGCGGCGTTCTTCGGCGAGAGCATGTTCCACGAGGTCCGCGACGCCTCGAAGGTCGCCCTGGTCCACCTGATGGGACGCCTGCGCGCCGGGCGGTACCGGTTGGCCGACACGCAGTTCGTGACGGAGCACCTCACGCAGTTCGGCGCGGAGGAACTGCCGCGCCACGTCTACAAGCGGCGCCTTGCCGATGCCCTCGACCACGTGGCCGACTGGCATGTCTGGCCCGGCGACGGCTCGGTGCCGGGCGCCCGGGTGCTGGAAGCCTTAGGCGCCGACGACGGGGCTTAGCGCCTCAGCGGAACAGCGCGTCGAACAGGTTCTGCGGCTGCGGCGGGGGCGCAGGGGCCGGTGCCGGGCCCTCGTTCGACGGGAAGAACTTGCGCGAGGGCTTCTGGCGCGGCTGGACCGGCACGCCGCGCGGCGCCTCGACATCCACCTGGCCGGCGGCGTTGATCTGCTGCGCGGTCTTGGTCGCGTCCTTGTTGGCACGCCTGGTCTTCTCGGGCTTGGCCGCGACGGCGGGGATGTCCTCCTGCTCCTTCGCTTCGGCGATCACGTCGCTGCCGCCTTTGCAGTCGACCAACCAGACGTCGTAGATCGGATGCTCGATCGCGTGCAGGCCGGGGCTCGACGCGAACATCCACCCGGTGAAGATCCGGCGATACTTGTTGTCGAGGGTGACTTCGTCGACTTCCAGGAAGGCCGTTGTCTTGGCGCTCTCGGTCGGGGGCCGCGTGTAGCAGACCCGCGGGGTGAGCTGCAGCGCGCCGAACTGGACGGTCTCATCCACCGCGACCTCGAAGGACACGATCCGGCCGGTAATCTTGTCGAGGCCGGAGAAGACGGCGGTCGGGTTCTTGATCTTGTCGGCTGCGGCCGGACCGGCCCAGAGGGCGAGCGCCAAGCTCGGGATGAGCGCGCGGCGTACGAGGGCTGTGATGCGGCTCAAGGCTCGAACCCCGGAACGAGGGTGGCCGTCCGCGCCGTCGGACTGCGCGGCGGGCGGTCGGGATGGGTTCGCCTTGAACACCGGAACGGTGGCGGCAAAAGGGCGCCCCGAAGCCGGGGTCGGCCGCGCTACTCGCCCGGCGTCCAGGACACGTAATCGCCGGTCGCGGCGGGCCGCTGCCCCCAGGACAGCTGCGAGCCCTGCGGCCGGTAGGCGTTCGGCGTCCCGGTCTGGTTCTCCAGATGCGGCTTCTGCCAGGCGTGGGGCGTGTAGTTTTCCTCGCTCGGCGCGAGGTCGACGTTGTGGCACAGCCAGCCGCGCCAGCCGGGCGGCACCTTCGAAGCGTCGGCGTAGCCGTTGTAGACCACCCAGCGCCGCTCGGAGCCGACCGATCGGTCGATCAGCGCCCCTTCCGCCTTGTAGTACTTGTTCCCGAAATCGTCCTCGCCGACGAAGATGCCGGTCCGTGCGGTCTGGAGCGCCAGGGAGACGGTCTGGCCGTTCCACCACGTGAAGACGCGCAGCAAAGTGTCCTTCAGCGCCATCGTCGGTCCCGGAATCGTGCCGCGCCGCCAGGACGCTTTCCGGGGTCGTTATGGTGGTCGTGCGCGCACGAGTCCAGCCACGTGGTCCAACTGTCGCCCCGCGGCCACGCCCGTCCCCGGCGATACCCGGGTGCTTCGCCAACTGCGATAAACTGTCTCCACTTCTGGGTGTGGAGCAAAAATTTTCCCGACCCGATTCTGGAATACCGGAAGGACACTTATCGAGTCCCGCCCGGATATCCACAGGTTTTTGGGAGCCGGCACAACATCTAGCGGGGAACCGAGGCCTCACACACCACTTGTTGACGTGAGAACGCGGACGGCGGTAAGGTTCCTCCATCGGTCGCGCCGCCCCTGTGGTGTTATTCGGCAGGTTCGACCAACCTTAATTCACGTTTGCGAATCCGACTGCCGCCCCTTCCAGGGATACGGCCGGATTCACCCCCATCATCGGGCCAACATCCCCGCCTCCAGCGGGGCCGGGACCGTCGTGTCCCGTCGGAGAGGTGTGTTTCATGCGGTTCGAGCGTCGCTACACCACGGCCGGGCAATCGCCCTATGCCGGTATCCCGTTCCGGAAGGCGCTGAGCGAGATCCGCAATCCGGATGGATCGGTGGTGTTCCGTCTGGACGGCATCGACGTGCCCGAGAGCTGGAGCCAGGTGGCGAGCGACGTGCTCGCGCAGAAATACTTCCGCAAGGCCGGTATCCCAGCCCGGCTCCGCCGCATCGAGGAGAACGCGGTCCCGTCCTTCCTCTGGCGGTCGGTGCCGGACGAGGCGGCGCTCGCCGCGCTCCCCGAGGAGGAGCGTTTCGTCTCCGAATCCTCCGCCACCCAGGTGTTCGACCGGCTCGCCGGCTGCTGGACCTACTGGGGCTGGAAGGGTGGCTACTTCTCGTCCGAACAGGACGCCTCGGCCTTCCTGGACGAGCTGCGCTTCATGCTCGCCCGGCAGATGGTAGCGCCGAACTCGCCGCAATGGTTCAACACCGGCCTGCACTGGGCCTACGGTATCGATGGCCCGAGCCAGGGTCACTATTACTGCGATCCGCACACGGGCGCGCTGACCAAGTCGGCCTCGGCCTACGAGCACCCGCAGCCGCACGCCTGTTTCATCCAGTCGGTCCAGGACGACCTCGTCAACGAGGGCGGCATCATGGACCTGTGGGTGCGGGAGGCGCGCCTGTTTAAGTACGGCTCCGGCACCGGCTCGAACTTCTCGCATCTCCGGGCCGAGAACGAGAAACTCGGCGGCGGCGGCAAGTCGTCGGGCCTGATGAGCTTCCTGAAGATTGGCGACCGGGCGGCCGGCGCGATCAAGTCCGGCGGCACCACCCGGCGCGCCGCCAAGATGGTGATCGTCGACATCGACCACCCGGACATCGAGGCCTTCATCGATTGGAAGGTCAAGGAAGAGCAGAAGGTCGCCGCCCTGGTGACCGGCTCGAAGGTCGTCTCCAAGCACTTGAGCTTGGTGATGAAGGCCTGCACCCAGTGCGAAGCCGAGGGCGATGCCTGTTTCGACGCGGAGCGTAACCCGGCCCTCAAGCGCGAGATCAAGGCTGCGCGCCGCGCCTCCGTTCCGGACGCCTACATCAAGCGCGTGGTGCAGTTCGCCCGGCAGGGCTTCACCAAGATCGACTTCCCCGTCTACGACACCGACTGGGATTCAGAGGCCTATCTCACCGTCGCCGGCCAGAACTCCAACAACTCGGTCTCGCTGACCGACGACTTCCTGCGCGCGGTCGAGGCGGATGCGGACTGGCGGCTGACGGCGCGCACCACCGGCAAGGTCACCAAGACCCTGAAGGCCAGGGAGCTGTGGGAGCGGATCAGCGAGGCCGCCTGGGCCTCGGCGGATCCGGGCCTGCACTTCAACACCACGATGAACGACTGGCACACCTGCCCGGCGGGCGGGCGGATCCGGGCCTCGAACCCGTGCTCCGAGTACATGTTCCTCGACGACACCGCCTGCAATCTCGCCTCGGCGAACCTTCTGACGATGTACGATCGGGAGACCAAGCGCTTCGACGTGGACGCCTTCGAGCACTTGAACCGCCTCTGGACGGTGGTGCTTGAGATCTCCGTGATGATGGCGCAGTTCCCCTCGAAGGAGATCGCGGAGCTGTCCTACCGCTACCGGACCCTCGGCCTCGGCTACGCCAATATCGGCGGCCTGCTGATGACCATGGGCCTGCCCTACGATTCCGACGCGGGCCGGGCGCTGGCCGGCGCGCTCACCGCGATCATGACCGGAATCGCCTATGCCACCTCGGCCGAGATGGCCGCGGAACTCGGCACCTTCCCGGGCTATGACGAGAACGCCGATGCGATGCTGCGGGTCATCCGCAACCACCGCCGGGCCGCCCACGGCGAGACCGCGGGCTACGAGTTCCTCAACGTCGCCCCGGTCGCCCTCGACCATGCCAACATCCCGCAGGCGGATCTCGGCGACCATGCCCGGGCGGCCTGGGACAAGGCGCTGAGGCTCGGCGAGGCGCACGGTTACCGCAACGCCCAAGCCACCGTGATCGCGCCGACCGGCACGATCGGGCTGGTGATGGATTGCGACACGACCGGAATCGAGCCAGACTTCGCCCTGGTGAAGTTCAAGAAGCTCGCCGGCGGCGGCTACTTCAAGATCATCAACCAGGCGGCGCCCGACGCCCTGCGGGCACTCGGCTACCGGGAATCCGAGATCGCGGAGATCGAAGCCTACGCGGTCGGCCACGGCTCGATGGGCCAGGCACCGGCGATCAACCCGACGACCCTGCGCGCCAAAGGGTTCCCCGACGACAAGATCGCCGCGGTGGAGAAGGGGCTGAAGTCGGCTTTCGACATCAAGTTCGTGTTCAACCGCTGGACGCTCGGCGACGACTTCCTCACCCAGACCCTCAACGTGCCGGCGGAGAAGCTCGCGGACCCGACCTTCGAGCTGCTGCCGTTTCTCGGCTTCACGAAAAAGGACATCGAAGTCGCCAACACCCATATCTGCGGGGCGATGACGCTGGAGGGCGCGCCCTTCCTCAAGCTCGAGCATTACGCGGTGTTCGACTGCGCCAACCCGTGCGGCCGGATCGGCAAGCGCTACCTCTCGGTGGAGAGCCACATCCACATGATGGCGGCGGCGCAGCCCTTCATCTCGGGGGCGATCTCCAAGACCATCAACATGCCCAACGACGCCACGGTGGAGGATTGCAAGGCGGCCTACCTGCTGTCCTGGCGCCTCGCCCTCAAGGCGAACGCCCTCTACCGCGACGGCTCGAAGCTGTCGCAGCCGCTGAACTCGGCCCTGATCGTCGACGAGGATGACGAGGCCGACGACGCCCTGGAGGCCGTGCTGCAGGCGCCGGCCGCGGCCCGGGCCGCCCAGGTCGCGGAGAAGATCGTCGAGCGGGTGATCGAGCGGGTGGAACGGATCCGTTCCCGTGAGAAGCTCCCGACCCGGCGCAAGGGCTACACCCAGAAGGCGGTGGTCGGCGGGCACAAGGTCTACCTGCGGACCGGCGAGTACGACGACGGACGCCTCGGCGAGATCTTCATCGACATGCACAAGGAGGGCGCGACCTTCCGGAGCCTGATGAACAACTTCGCCATCGCGATCTCGCTCGGGCTCCAGTACGGCGTGCCGCTGGAGGAGTACGTGGAGGCCTTCACCTTCACGCGGTTCGAGCCGGCGGGCTTCGTGCAGGGCAACGACGCGATCAAGAACGCCACCTCGCTCCTCGACTACGTGTTCCGGGAGCTGGCGGTGTCGTATCTCGGCCGCGCCGATCTCGCCCATGTCAGCCCCTCCGAGATCGGCGGGACGGTGATCGGCGGCGGCGAGAGCGGCGACACGACCCGCGAGGGTCCCAAGCCCGCCCCGGCGTCCTCGGTCGTCTCCCGGGGCCTGCTCCGGGGCTCCGCCGACCGGCTCACCCTGATCCAGGGCGGCCCGGCCGGGGCGAGCCTCGGCATCGGGGCGGCGAGCGCCGGTCAGACGACGCCGGCCGGCGGCACGGTCCACGCGATCCGCGGCAGCACGGCGCTGAAGGCGGAGCCCGTTACCGCGGGCCTGGCCGAGACGATCGCCGACAGCCTGCCCTTCGCCAAGGGGGAACGGAGCGTCGCCGACCGCCGTGCCGAGGCGAAGATGAAAGGCTATGTCGGCGAGGCCTGTCCGGAATGCGCGAACTTCACACTGGTCCGGAACGGCACCTGCCTGAAATGCGACACCTGCGGGTCCACGACCGGTTGCTCGTAGCCCCTTTGGAGGGATGATAGCGGCCCGCAGTGACGGGCCGCTATCTCGACGCGTCACTTGGTTCGATCGGACGGCAAGCGGGCGGCTCGTGAGAGCCGCCCGTTTGATTCAACGTCCCTGGTGGAATGGCGGCAGGTCCGATCGGGAGTGGCGACCCGATGCTCGGGGCGGCCGCGGACGGCACAGCCGATCGCTCCCGGGACCCCCGCGCCCGCTGACGCGTTGCCCCGCCGAATCCCAGGAGTGTGCACAATGACGTCTTCCGCCGGCATCCGTTTCGGACTCGCCCTCTCGCTGATGTCCGGCGTGGCCAGTCTGCCGACGCTCGCTTCCGCCCAGGATCGGACCCCCGGGCAAGGGTCTGCCGCCGGGCAAGCACCGCTCACCAAGATCGCGAGCTTCGAGCATCAGGTCACCGGCATCACCGTGAGCCGCGACGGGCGCATGTTCGTCAACTTTCCCCGCTGGAGCGAGGACGCCCCCGTTTCCGTGGCCGAGTTAAAGGACGGCAAGCCGGTGCCCTTCCCGGATCTCGGGTGGAACAGCTGGCGCAACGCGAAGGCGGACACGGTCGATCCGAAGACTCATTTCGTCTGCGTGCAGAGCGTCGTGGCCGACCAGCAGGACCGCCTCTGGGTGGTCGATGCCGCGGCCCCCGCGATGGCCCACGTGATCAAGGATGGGCCGAAGCTCGTCGGGATCGACCTGAAGACCAACCAGGTCGTGAAAACCATCCCGTTCGACAGCAGCACCGTGCTGCAGGCGTCCTACATCAACGACGTGCGCATCGCGCCGGACGGGAAGACCGCCTACCTCACCGATTCCGGCGCCGAGGGCGCGCTGATCGTGGTTGATCTCGACAGTGGATCGGCCAAGCGCCTGCTCTCGGGCCACGCCTCGACGATGCCGGACACGAGCGTGACCGTGCAGTACGACGGCAAGCCCCTGCGCCGCCCGGACGGGCGCGGCGTCGACTTCGCGGCGGACGGCATTGCCCTCTCGCCGGACGGCAAGACGCTGTACTGGCAGGCGATCAAGGGCAAGACGCTCTACAGCCTGCCGACCGATGCGCTCACCGGCTGGGCGACCGCGTCCTTCGTGCCCGAGTCGCTCAGCGACCGGACGCTGAGCGGCAAGATCGTCACCGTCGGTGAGAACGGCCCCGCCGACGGCCTGATGATCTCCCGCGAGGACGGCCGGATGTACGTGACGTCGCCGCAGGACAACGCCGTGAAGGTCCGCGATCTCTCCCGTACCGGAGCGGGCCTGACGACGCTGGTCCAGGATCCGCAGTTGCGGTGGCCGGACACGTTCAGCGAGGGGCCGGACGGCACGGTCTACGTGACGACGTCGCACATCCAAGATTCCGCGGACTACAAGCCCGGCGCACCGATCAGCCTTCCGACGGAACTCTGGGCGATCAAGCCAAGCCAGGGCGATGTCACCGGATCGACCGGGGCCGGCACCGCACGCTGACGCGGCCTGTGCGCGTCAGACGGCCTTGCCGACGAGGCTGCCGATCCCCGCGGTGACCGCCATGGCGAGCGCCCCCCAGAAGGTCACGCGGGCCGTGGCCCGGACCAGGGGGGCGCCGCCCGCCTTGGCGCCCAGGGCGCCGAGGACAGCCAGGAACACCAGCGAGGCGGCCGACACCCTGTAGGCCGCTGACGCTCCGGGGGCGAGCGCCGCCACCAGCAGCGGCAGGGCCGCGCCGGCTGAGAAAGTCGCCGCCGAGGTCAGCGCCGCCTGAACTGGGCGCGCCGTCGTGACTTCCGAGATGCCGAGCTCGTCACGGGCATGGGCGCCGAGCGCGTCCTTGGCCATGAGCTGATCGGCGACCTGCCGGGCCAGCGTCGGGTCGAGGCCCCGATCGATGTAGATCCGGGCGAGTTCCTCCCGCTCCGCCGCCGGATCGGCCGCCAGCTCGCCGCGCTCCCGGTCGAGGTCGGCCCGTTCGGTATCGGCCTGCGAACTTACCGAGACGTACTCGCCGGCGGCCATGGACATCGCGCCGGCCACGAGCCCGGCGGATCCCGCGACCAGGATCTCGTTGGGATTGGCGGCGGAGGCGGCGACCCCGACGATCAGGCTTGCGGTGGAGACGAGGCCGTCATTGGCCCCGAGGACGGCGGCGCGCAGCCAGCCGATCCGGTCGATGAGATGACGCTCGGTATGGACGGGGCGCATAATCGTCGAGGTCCTTGCAGGAGCGGAATGCGGGCCGGGATCGCGCGGACCGCCACAGGCAGCCGATCCTAACACGGCCCTTATGCGGAGGGCCCTCGCTCGCGCTCGAACCCTAACGCGGTTTCCGGCCACAATCCCGCCTGGCCAAGGCCGGGCGCGGCGCTTCCGCGGCCGGTCCGCCGAACCGGAGCGGATCGCCATGCTCGACATCGTCTTCATCGCCGGGGCGCTCGCCTTCTTCGGCCTCGCCGAGGGCTACGCCGTCCTCTGCGAACGCCTCTGAGGGGCCCGCCATGACCTTCGACCTCGCCCTCGGCGCCCTCGTGACGGCCGGGCTCCTCGTCTACCTCACCTACGCCCTCGTCCGCCCCGAGCGGTTCTGAGCGGCCCTCGTGGACCTCCTCCCATGACCCTCAACGGCTGGATCCAGATCGCGCTCTACTGCGCGGTCGTGCTGGCGCTCGTGAAGCCCCTCGGGTCGTACATGACCCGCGTCTTCACCGGAGAGCGCGCCCTCCTCTCGCCCGTGCTCGGCCCCGTCGAGCGCGGGCTCTACCGTGTGTCGGGCATCGACGCCCGGCAGGAGCAGCACTGGCTCGCCTATACGGGCGCGGTCATCCTGTTCCACGTGCTGGGCTTTGCCGTCCTCTACGCGATCCTGCGCCTGCAGGCGGTCCTGCCGCTCAACCCGGCCGATCAGGCCGCGGTGGCGCCGGACCTCGCGTTCAACACCGCGACCAGCTTCATCACCAACACCAACTGGCAGTCCTACGGCGGCGAGACCACGCTCTCGTACCTGTCCCAGATGCTCGGGCTGACGCACCAGAACTTCCTGTCGGCGGCCACCGGCATCGCGGTGGCGGTGGCGCTGATCCGGGGCTTCGCCCGGGCCTCCACCGGCACGATCGGCTCGTTCTGGGTCGATGTCACCCGGGCGACCCTCTACGTGCTGCTGCCGATCTGCGTGCCCTACACGCTGTTCCTGGTCTGGCAGGGCATGCCGCAGACGTTCAGCGCCTACGTTGATGCGACGACGCTGGAGGGTGCGCACCAGACCATCGCGCTGGGGCCGGTGGCCAGCCAGGTGGCGATCAAGATGCTCGGCACCAACGGCGGCGGGTTCTTCAACGCCAACGCCGCGCACCCGTTCGAGAACCCCACCGCCCTGTCGAACTTCGTCCAGATGGTCTCGATCTTCGTGATCGGCGCCGCGCTCACCAACGTCTTCGGCCGGATGGTCCGCGACGAGCGCCAGGGCTGGGCGATCCTGGGCGCCATGGGCGTGCTGTTCCTGGCTGGCGTATGGGTCACCTACTGGGCCGAAGCCAACGGCAGCTCGGTCCTCAACGGCCTGGGTCTCACCGGCGGCAACATGGAGGGCAAGGAGACGCGCTTCGGCATCGCGGCCTCGGCGCTGTTCGCGGTGATCACAACCGCGGCCTCCTGCGGCGCCGTCAACGCCATGCACGATTCGTTCACGGCGCTGGGCGGCCTGATCCCGCTTATCAACATGCAGCTCGGCGAGATCATCATCGGCGGCGTCGGCGCCGGCCTCTACGGCATGCTGATCTTCGTGATCGTGGCGATCTTCGTGGCCGGGCTCATGGTCGGGCGCACCCCGGAATACCTCGGCAAGAAGATCGAGGCCAAGGAGGTGAAGATGGCCATGCTCGGCATCCTGTGCCTGCCCCTGATGATGCTGGGCTTCACCGCGCTGGCGACCGTGCTGCCGGCCGGGCTCGCCGGCCCGGCCAATGCCGGCCCGCACGGCTTCTCGGAGATCCTCTACGCCTACACGTCGGCGGCGGCCAATAACGGCTCGGCCTTCGGCGGTCTCTCTGCCAACACGCTGTTCTACAACAGCACCTTGGCCATCGGGATGCTGGTGGGTCGGTTCTTCGTGAAGATCCCGGTTCTGGCCATCGCGGGCTCGCTCGCCGCCAAGAAGACGGTCCCGGCCTCGGCGGGCACGTTCCCGACCCATGGCGGCCTGTTCGTCGGTCTCCTCGTCGGCGTGATCCTGATCATCGGCGGCCTGACCTTCTTCCCGTCCCTGGCGCTCGGCCCCGTGGTCGAGCACCTCGCGGGCGCGGCCGGCCAGACCTTCGCGACGGGGGGCTGAGATGCCGCGCGCCCTCCCGTCCCGGCGCATGCCGCGCCACCACCTCGTGCTGCACCGGCAACCGCAGCGGCCCGGGCGCGCACCGCCGGTGCGGACTTCGGACCTGGTGCTGGCGCTCCTCGGCGTCGTGCTGCTCGGCGGCTTCGCCCTCCTGGCCGCGATCGCGCTGACCACCGGCACCCTCGTTCCCTGACCAAGACAGCGCCCGGCGCGCCGCGCCGGGCTCCCTCACCGCTTCGGACATCATCCATGTCTCGTCAGACGTCATCCCTGTTCAGCGCCGCCCTGGTCGGGCCGGCCCTCCTCGGCTCGGTCAGGAAGCTCGATCCCCGCGCCATGATCCGCAACCCGGTCATGTTCGTGGTCGAGGTCGTGGCGGCGCTGACCACCGTGCTGTTCGCCCGCGACCTCGTCACCGGGGGCAACGACCTCGCCTTCTCCGGCCAGATCATCCTCTGGCTGTGGTTTACCCTGATCTTCGCCAACTTTGCCGAGGCGCTCGCCGAGGGCCGCGGCAAGGCCCAGGCCGACAGCCTGCGGCGCACCCGCACCGAGATGACCGCCAAGCGCCTCAAGGGGCCGGGCGGGGGCTACGAGACGGTGCCTGGCACGACCCTCAAGGTCGGCGACGTCGTCCTGGTCGAGGCCGGCGATCTGATCCCCTCCGACGGCGAGGTGATCGAGGGCGTCGCCTCGGTGAACGAGGCCGCCATCACCGGCGAATCGGCCCCGGTGATCCGCGAATCCGGCGGCGACCGCTCGGCTGTCACCGGGGGCACGCAGGTGCTCTCCGACCAGATCAAGGTCCGCATCACCGCGGCCGCGGGCTCGACCTTCGTCGATCGGATGATCGCCCTGGTCGAGGGTGCCTCCCGGCAGAAGACCCCGAACGAGATCGCCCTCAATATCCTGCTCGCCGGGCTGACCCTCGTGTTCGTCTTCGCGGTGGCCTCGATCCCGAGCTTTGCCAGCTATGCGGGCGGCGCGATTCCGGTGATCGTGCTGGTCGCCTTGTTCGTCACCCTGATCCCGACCACCATCGGTGCCCTGCTCTCGGCCATCGGCATCGCCGGCATGGACCGGCTGGTGCGCTTCAACGTGCTCGCCATGTCGGGCCGGGCCGTCGAGGCGGCGGGCGACGTGGACACGCTGCTCCTCGACAAGACCGGCACGATCACCCTGGGCAACCGGCAGGCGACCGAGTTCCGCCCGGTCTCCGGGGTCTCGGAGCAGGAACTGGCCGACGCGGCGCAACTCGCCTCCCTGGCGGACGAGACCCCCGAGGGCCGCTCCATCGTGGTCCTCGCCAAGGAGACCTATGGCATCCGCGCCCGCGACATGGCGGGGCTCAACGCCACCTTCGTGCCGTTCACCGCGCAGTCGCGGATGTCCGGCGTGGATCTCAACGGGGCCTCGATCCGCAAGGGCGCCGTGGAGGCCGTGATCGCCTCGCTCGCCGCGCAGCCCATGGCGAGCCGGGGCTCGAACGCCGCCCTCGCCTTCCAGCCCGATCCGGAATCACGCGTGGTCGGCGAGATCCGCGCCATCGCGGAGACGATCGCCAAGGCCGGCGGCACGCCCCTGGCCGTCGCCCGCGACGGCCGGTTGCTCGGAATCGTCTACCTGAAGGACATCGTGAAGGGTGGCATCCGCGAGCGCTTCGCGGAGCTGCGGCGGATGGGCATCCGCACGGTGATGATCACCGGCGACAACCCGATGACCGCGGCGGCCATCGCGGCGGAAGCCGGCGTCGACGATTTCCTCGCCCAGGCCACACCCGAGGACAAGCTGGCGCTGATCCGCAAGGAGCAGGCCGAGGGCAAGCTCGTCGCCATGTGCGGCGACGGCACCAACGACGCCCCGGCGCTGGCCCAGGCCGATGTCGGCGTCGCCATGAACACCGGCACGGTGGCGGCCCGCGAGGCGGGCAACATGGTCGACCTCGACAGCGATCCGACCAAGCTCATCGAGATCGTCGGCATCGGCAAGCAGTTGCTGATGACCCGCGGCGCGCTGACGACCTTCTCGATCGCCAACGACGTGGCCAAGTACTTCGCCATCATCCCGGCGATGTTCCTGACGCTCTACCCGCAGCTGCAGGCGCTGAACGTCATGCATCTCGCCTCGCCGCAGAGCGCGATCCTGTCGGCGATCATCTTCAACGCGCTGATCATCGTGGCCCTGATCCCGCTGGCGCTCCGCGGCGTGACCTACCGGGCCGTGGGCGCGGCCGCGCTCCTGCGCCGCAACCTCCTGATCTACGGGCTCGGCGGCGTGATCGTGCCCTTCATCGGCATCAAGGCCATCGACCTCGCCGTCACCGCCCTGCGCCTCGCCTGAACCGGTCCCTGGGAGACCCGCCATGCTCAAACAGATCCGCCCCGCCCTGGTCCTCCTCACCGCGCTCACGGTGGTCACCGGGCTCGCCTACCCCCTCGCCATGACCGGCCTCGCCGGGGTCATCTTCCCGGCCAAAGCCGCGGGCAGCCTGATCGAGCGCGACGGTACGATCGTCGGCTCCCGCCTGATCGGGCAGACCTTCGCGGGCGCCGGATATTTCCACGGGCGGCCCTCGGCTACGACAGCACCCGACCCGGCCGACGCCTCGAAGACGGTGCCGGCGCCCTACAACGCGGCGAACTCCTCGGGTTCGAACCTCGGCCCGACCAGTGCCGCGCTGGCCGAGCGGGTCAAGGGCGACCGCGACACCCTGAAGGCGGAGAACGCGGCCGCCCCGGTGCCGGTCGATCTGGTCACCACCAGCGGGTCCGGCCTCGATCCGGAGATCTCGCCGCAGGCCGCCGACTTCCAGATTCCCCGCATCGCCAAGGCCCGGAACCTGCCGCAGGACAGGCTGCGCGAACTCGTCGCGTCCCACGTCGAGGGCCGCACCCTCGGGCTCCTCGGCGAGCCGCGCGTCAACGTCCTGGCGCTGAACCTCGCCCTCGAGGATCTCGTCCGCCGCTGAGCGGCGTATAGGGGGATCATGCCCGAGACCGGCCGCGACCCGAACCGCCCCTCCCCCGACGCCCTGCTCGAAGCGGCGCGCCGGGAAGAACGGACGCTCGGCCGGCTCAAGGTGTTCCTCGGGGCCGCCCCCGGCGTCGGCAAGACCTACGAGATGCTGACCATCGGGCGGGCCCGGCTGAAGGCCGGGACCGACGTGGTCATCGGGGTCGTCGAGACCCATGGCCGGGCCGAGACCGAGGCCCTGCTCGACGGGTTCGCGGTGATCCCCCGCCGGGCGGTGCCCTATCACGGCGCCGTGCTGGAGGAGATGGACCTCGACGCCCTGCTCGCCCGCCGGCCGGCCCTGGCGCTGGTGGACGAACTCGCCCACACCAACGCACCGGGCTCGCGCCACCCGAAGCGTTATCAGGATGTCGAGGAACTGCTCGACGCCGGCATCGACGTCTACACCACGCTCAACATCCAGCACGTCGACAGCCTCAACGACGTCGTGGCGCAGATCACCCGCATCCGCGTGCGCGAGACCGTCCCGGACGGCATCCTCGACCGGGCGGACGATATCGAGGTGGTCGACCTCAACCCGGACGACCTGATCCAGCGCCTGAAGGACGGCAAGGTCTACGTCCCGACGAATGCCGAGCGCGCCCTGAAGCATTACTTCTCGCGCGGCAACCTGACCGCCCTGCGGGAACTGGCGCTGCGTCGCACGGCGGACCGGGTCGACGACGAACTCCTCGGCCACATGCGGGCCAACGCCATCGCCGGGCCCTGGGCGGCGGGCGAGCGGGTGCTGGTCTGCGTGAACGAGGACCCCCGCTCGGCCGGCCTCGTGCGCTACGCCAAGCGCCTTGCCGACCGCCTGCACGCCCCGTGGACGGCGCTGTCGATCGAGGGCGCCCGCGCGGCGTCCCTGCGGGAGGCGGAGCGTGACCGGATCGCCGAGGCCCTGCGCTTGGCCGACCGGCTCGGGGGGGACGCCGTGACCCTGCCCGGCGGCCGGCGCCTGGCCGACGACGTGATCGACTACGCCCGCTCGGCGAACGTGAACCACATCGTCGTGGGCAAGGCGAACCGGTCGTGGCTGTTCGAGCTCGTCAACGGCTCGGTGGTGCACGACCTCGTGCGCCGCAGCGGCAATATCAGCGTGCATGTGGTGCCCGGGGAGGCCGTTCCGGATGAGAGACAGCCCCGCCGCACCGTCACGGCGGCGGCGCCGCGGACCGGCTTCGCCGTCCGGCCCTACGGCATCGCGATCGTCGCCATCGCGGTCGGACTCGGCGCCGCGCTCCTGGCACAGCCCTATGCGGGCGTGGAGAATGCCGACCTGTTCCTGTTGACCGCCGTCGTGGCGGTGGCGGTGCGGTCGGGCCTCGGGCCGGCCCTGGCGGCCGTCCTGGCGGCCTCGCTGGCCTACAACTTCTTCTTCCTTCCGCCGGTCTACACGTTCACGATCGCCGACCCGACCAACGTCGCGGCCTTCCTGCTCTTCACCCTGGTGGCGGTCCTAGTCTCGAATCTCGCCGCCCGGACCCGGCGGATCGCGATGGTCAGCCAGGGCCGCGCCCGGGCGACGGAGCGCCTGTTCGGCTTCTCCCGGAAGCTCGCCGCCTGCGGGACGCTCGACGACGTGCTCTGGGCCACCTGCGCCCAGGTGGCGGCGATGCTGAGAGTCCGCGTCGTCCTCCTCCTGCCCGACGGCAAGGCCGTCACGGTCCATGCCGGCTACCCGCCGGAGGACCGGCTCGACGCGGCCGACGTCGCGGCGGCCCAGTGGGCCTTCGACAACGACCGGCCCGCCGGCCGCGGTGCCGACACCCTGCCGGGGGCCAAGCGCCTGTTCCTGCCGATGCGCACCGGGCGCGGCACGATCGGGGTGATCGGCCTCGATGCGGACGGGACCGGGCCGATCCTGACGCCCGAGGCCCGGCGCCTCCTCGATGCCCTGGCTGACATGGGTGCGCTCGCCATCGAGCGGGTGCGGCTCGTGGAGGATCTCGACCGCGCCGAGCGGGCCGCCGAGACCGACCGGCTGCGCCAGGCGCTGCTCACCTCCATCAGCCACGACCTGCGCACACCGCTGGCCTCGGTCCTGGGGGCGGCGAGCACGCTGCGCGACCTCGACGCCGCCCTGCCGCCCGAGGCGAAGGCGGAGCTGCTCGGCACGATCATCGAGGAGGCGGAGCGGCTCAACCGCTTCATCGCCAACCTGCTCGACATGACCCGCCTCGAGGCCGGGGCGGTGGCGCCGAATCTGTCGGCGCAGGACATCGGCGAGACGGTCGATACCGCCCTGCGGCGGACGCAGACGATCCTGGCCGGCCATCGCGTCACCGTGGACATCGCCCCCGACCTGCCGGCCCTGGCGCTCGATCCGGTGCTGTTCGAGCAGGTCCTGGTCAACCTCCTCGACAACGCGGCCAAGTATGCCCCGGAGGGCTCGACCGTGACGATCCGGGCGCTGCGCGCGGGGGCCGAGCTGCGCATCGCGGTTCTGGACGAGGGCGACGGCCTACCGGATGCCGACCTCGAGCGGGTGTTCGACAAGTTCTACCGGGCCCGCAAGGGCGACCGGGTCCGGGCCGGGACCGGCCTGGGTCTGGCGATCTCCCGCGGCTTCGTCGAAGCGATGGGTGGCACGGTCACGGCCGCGAACCGGCGCGACCGCAGCGGCGCCTGCTTCACCATCACCCTCCCGGTCCCGGCCCGGAGCGCACCGAAGGACGTCGCCGCCTGACGCGCACGGTGGTGCGGGGCGCGGCGAACTGGACGGTACGCTCCGGCCGGCGGCGCTACCCGCCCGCCGGGGGCGCGCCGCGCTTCAGGGCGCTGCCGCGTCCCCGCCCCGCCCGGCCGCCACGGCCCGGTAGATCCTGTCGGCCGCGAAGGGCGTCGCGGTCAGGCGCGCCCCGGTGGCGTCGCGGATGGCGTTGCCCAGGGCGGCCGCGACCGGATTGTAGGGCGATTCGCTCATCGATTTGGCCCCGAGCGGACCGACGCTGTCATGGCTGTCGGCGAACAGGACCTGCGTGTCCGGGACGCCGGCGCAGGCGGGGATGTGGTAGTCGCGGAACGCCTGCGTGATCACGCGGCCCGCGCCGTCGATCCGAAAATCCTCGTAGAGCGCGGCGCCGATCGCCTGCGCGACGCCGCCCTCGACCTGGCCGCGGCACTGCATTGGGTTGATCACCCGCCCGGCATCGGCGGCGTGGACGCTTCGGAGGATGCGGAGCTCGCCGGTCACCGGGTGGACCGCCACCCGGAAGGCCTGGACGTTGAACGACACCGAGCGCGGGCTGCCGTCGGCGCGGCCCTCAGCGGCCAGCGGCCCGAGGGCGGTGAGCGCGCGCGGGCCCCTGGGCGTCTCCACCGCATCGCCGGCGAGGCGGCAGGATTCTGGTTCCGCGCCGGACAGCGCCGCAGCCCGGGCGCGGATTCGCTCGGCGAGGGCCTCGGCGGCGCGCAGCGTCGCCAGGCCCGCCACCACGGTGCCGGTGCTGCCGTAGGCGCCGGTATCGTGGCCGACCGCGTCGGTATCCGCGCCGAGGATGCGCACCTGCGCGGGATCGGCGCCCAGCGCGGACGCCGCGATCTGACGATGCACCGTGCTGGTGCCATTGCCGAACTCGGCGGTGCCGACCCGGACGGTGTAGCACCCGTCCGCCTCCAGGCTCACCCGCGCCTCGGCGTGATGGCCCCGGGGCGGGATCGTGTCGATCATCGCCATCGCCATCCCGGTGCCGCTCCGCCAACCGGGCTCCGGGTCCGGCCCCGGATCGGCCTGCAGCGCCTCCTCCACCAGGGTCAGGCACTGGTCGAGGCCGTAGCTGCCGAACACCACGTCGTGGGGCTCAAGGCTGTTCGATACCAGGGCATCGCCCGGCCTCACGGCGTTGCGGCGGCGCAGGGCGAACGGATCGAGCCCGAGGCGCCGGGCGACCTCGTCCAGGGCGGATTCGACGGCGAAGATGGTCTGGCTCAGGCCGTAGCCCCGGAAGGCCCCGGCCGGGACCGTGTTGGTGTAGACCGCCCGGCCGGCTACCCGCTTGTTCGGGCAGGCATAGGCGGCGAGCACCTCGTTGCAGCCGTGGTGGATCACGCCGCCCGCATGATTGCCGTAGGCCCCGGTGTCGGACAGGACGTCGAGGCTGATCGCCGTGAGCGTCCCGTCCCGGCGGGCGCCGACCGTGACGGCGACCCGCATCGGGTGACGCGTCGTGGTCGCGGCGAACTGCTCCTGGCGGGTCAGTTCCCAGCGCACCGGCCGGCCGGTGCGCAGCACCGCCAGGGTGACGAGATCCTCCGTGAGCATCTCCTGCTTGCCGCCGAAGCCGCCGCCGACCCGGCCGCAGACGACGCGCACGGCCGCCCGCTCCAGGCCGAACAGGTCGCAGAGCGCGTCCCGGGTCAGGAACGGCACCTGGCTGCTCGTGCGCAGCGTCAGCCGGCCGTCCGGCCCGCGCCAGCCGATGCAGCCATGGGTCTCGAGGGCCGCGTGCTGGACCCGCTGCGATCGGAACGTCTCCGCGTAGACGATATCGGCCGCCGCGAAACCCGCCGCCACGTCGCCGACCTCGCCGCGGACCTCGGCGGCGAGATTCGGGTGGCACGCGAGCGGCGGCGCGTCCGCGCCGGGGCGGTCGCCCGGGTCGTGGACAGGCGGGGCGCCGGGTTCGAGGGCGCGGTCCGGATCGAGCAAAGCCTGGCGGATCTCGTAGGTGACCCGCAAGGCCCGGCACCCGGCCTCGGCGGCCGCTTCCGTCTCCGCGATCACGGCGGCGACCCGCTGGCCGACGAAACGCAGGATCGGGTCAAGCACCCGTGTGTCGGCGGCGTCGTCCCGGGGATCCTGATGGCGCCCGGTGGAGAAGCGGCCCGGCGGCGCGTCCGCGTGGGTGAGGATCGCCACGACGCCGGGGATCGCCTCCGCGGCCGCGGTGTCGATCGCCGCGATGCGGGCATGGGCGTGCGGCGAGCGCAGGACCTTCAGGTGGAGCGCGTCGGAGGCCGCCCTGTCGAGGGTGAAGCGCGCCCGTCCGGACACCACCAGGGGCGCCTCCGGAGCGGGCAGGTTCCGGCCCACCGGGTCGCCGGCTCCACCCTCCGTATGGGCGATCCCCGCGATGGCGTCGCGGATGGCCCGGTAGCCGGTGCAGCGGCAGAGATTGCCCTTCAGGGCTGCACCGAGATCACGCCGCTGGCCCTGATCGAGGGCGGCGGCCGTCATGATCATGCCCGGCGTGCAGAAGCCGCACTGGAAGCCCTGCGCAGCCAGGAAGGCGGCCTGCATCGGATGGAAATCGCGGGGTTCCGGGTCGTCCGTGCGGCAGGGGCCGGCAAGCCCCTCGATGGTGGTCACGCAACGCCCCTCGGCGCGGAAGGCCGGGATCAGGCAGCTGTGCACCGGCTCGCCGTCGAGATGGATCGTGCAGGCGCCGCAATCCCCCGCGTCGCAGCCCTTCTTGACGCCGAACCAGCCGGCCTCGCGCAGGAACGTGCGCAGGCACTGGCCCGGCCGCGCCTCACCCTCGTGCGGGGCGCCATTGACCGTCAGCTGCATCGGCCGGCCTCTCCCGACAGGGCCTCGCGGATCTCCTCGGCGAGGTGCCGGGTGACGTGTCGGCGCCAGTCGGGTCGGCCGTGTACGTCGTCGTGGTAGAGGGTCTCGGGGATCGCCTCGTCGAGGACCTGCATCAGAGCCGCCCTGTCGGGCAGGGCGTCGAAGATGAGGCGCAGGGGGCGCCGCACCGAGGCCGTGACGGTGAGCGCGAAGCCGCCCCACGCGTCCCGGGTCCCGATCAGCAACGCGCCGGACCGGCCGTTGGGGCTGAGGCTGATGCGCCGGAACGCCGTCCGCCGGGTCAGCGCGGCCGCCGGGATCGACAGGCTGCGCAGGATCTCGCCCGGGCGCAGGGCGTTGCGCCCGGGATCGAGGACGAAATCGGTGGCGGATAGAGACCGCTCCGCACCGTCGGCGGACCAGATCGCGCAACTGGCCTCCAGCGCCGTTGCCAGGGCGATCATCGGGCCGGCCGGAAGGGCCAGGCAGAGATTGCCGCCGACCGTGGCGGTGTTCCAGATCTTGAACGAGCCGAGCAGGGCGCGGCAGCATTGCCGGACCAGCGGCGCCGCGACCCATGAAGGCGGCAGATCGAGGCGATCGAGCTGCGCGATGGTACAGGTCGCCGCGAGCATCAGACCCTCCGGGCCGAGCGCGGATGGCGGCCATCCGAGGCCGGCGAGGTCGACGAGGCGCCGCGTGCCGGGCTGCGGCTCGGAGAACAGCCAGGTTCCCCCCGCCAGACAGGCGTCGCCAGCCTGCCAGGCCGGTAATTCGGAACGGCTGCGGGGCCGAAGGACGGTCTCGACGGCGATGAGGTCCATGCGCGCTCGTCATCTGGGCACCGGGGGACCCGGCCACGCACTATGCGTGCCGGCCCGCGGGCCCGGTCAGGAGTCCGTGTGCGCGCCCGGTAGAAGCGAGGGTATCGAGAGGCGAGCCCCGAGCCGCTGCCGGCGGCCCTGTGATCGGCGACGGCTCACTGGGGGTGGTCGACGCCCGGATCGTCGCGATCCTGCCCCAGTCTTCGCAATGGCGAACGCGGGAACCGTCCGCCCGCTCGCGGATCGAGGCGACGATCGGCCTATGTGCGTGAGCCAACGGGCGTCGAGTCCGCGCGGGATCCGCCCACCGTCAATGACAGACGGTCAGTGGGATGACGGAGGGGCTAGATCGATACAATCTCCAGGTGAATTCATGTGAGCTCAACTCGCGCACAGGACAGATCAATATTTGTTGAGCAAAGTGCTATCTTAACCCCTAAGAAATAAGAAGCACATCATACAGGAATGCGAAATAAGGGCCGCAAACGCAATCAATAAAGTATCTTAGGTTGCGTTTTAACGGTCACCGAAAGCCCTGCCCCCCTCGGACGAACGCGCCTGTCCGGCGCGCGCATCCGCCCGACATGTGGAGACATCGATGTTCGCGCGCCTGCACGGCCGGCGGGATCAGCACGCCAAACTTGCAGCCTTGAGCCGCTCGCTGGCGACGATCGAATTCGCGCTGGATGGCACCATCCTGGATGCCAACCCGAACTTCCTGGCGGCCATGGGCTACACCCTCGAGGAGATTCGCGGCCGCCATCACAGCCTGTTCGTGGAGCCGGCTGCGCGGGACAGTCAGGCCTATCGTCAGTTCTGGGAGAAGCTGCGGCGGGCCGAGTTCCAGACGGCCGAGTACAAGCGCATCGCCAAAGGGGGGCGCGAGGTCTGGATCCAGGCGACCTACAATCCCGTGCTCGACCCGGCCGGCAAGCCGACGAAGATCGTCAAGTTCGCCACCGACGTCACCGCCGACAAGCTGCGGACCCTGGATCTCGAAGGGCAGATCACGGCGCTGCACCGCTCGCAGGCGGTGATCGCCTTCGCCCTCGATGGCACGATCCTCAGCGCCAACCAGAACTTCCTGGACGCGGTGGGGTATCGGCTCGACGAGATCGTCGGCCGCCACCACAGCCTGTTCGTCGGCGAGGCCGAGCGTTCGGGAGAGGCCTATCGCGCGTTCTGGGCGGCGCTCGCCCGCGGCGAATACCAGTCCGGTGCGTTCAAGCGGATGGGTAAGGGTGGCCGGGCCGTCTGGATCCAGGCGACCTACAATCCGATCACCGACGCGGATGGCCGACCCGTTCGCGTCGTCAAGTTCGCCACCGACATCACCGCGCAGGTGGACGAGCGCGAGCGAAGGGCGCAGGCGCAGAAGGCGGTGGGCGACGAGATCGACGCGATCGGCGACGCCGTGGCGGATGTGAGCCGCCAGACCGGCGAGGCGGCCGACACGGTCGGCCGGGTCTCACACGATATCAGGTCGATGGCCACGGGGGCGGAGCAGCTGTCGCTCTCCGTGAACGAGATCAGCGAGCAGGTGAGCCATGCCGCCGGGATCGCCGGTCAGGCCGTGGACCAGGCCCAGCGCACCGGTCAGATCGTCGCCGGCCTGAGCGCGCAGGCGACGCAGATCGGCGACGTCGTCGGCCTGATCTCCGGTATCGCCGCCCAGACCAACCTGCTCGCGCTCAACGCCACGATCGAGGCGGCCCGCGCGGGCGACGCCGGCCGCGGTTTCGCGGTGGTCGCCAGCGAGGTGAAGACCCTGGCCCTGCAGACCGGGCGCGCGACCGACCAGATCCGCGGTCAGATCGCCGCCACCCAATCGACGACCCGCGAGGCGGTGGATGCCATCGGCGCCATCCGGGCCACGATCGGCACGCTGAATGCGGTCTCGTCCGCCATTGCGTCGGCGGTGGAAGAGCAATCGGTGGTGACGCGCGAGATGTCGGGCAGCCTGCAGACCGCCTCCGGGGGGGTCTCGGCCATCGCGGCCGGCATGGACACGATCGCCCAGGCGAGCACGCGGCTCGACCAGGCGACGCGCCACGTACGGGACGCCACGCGGTCCATGGGCTGACCCGGACCCGGCGCGGGCAACCGGCCCCTCCGGCGCCGCCCATCGTCCCAAGGGTCGCGTCGCCCTCGACGCGCCCTGCGGTGTCGGCTGAGCGGCGCTGGACCCTGCGGAACGTGGCCATGGGGTCGCGCAGGCGTTGGCGCAGCCAACCTCTGCGCCCGCTACCCGAGGAACCACCGCAGCTGCGCATCGTCGGTCTCGATGGCGGTCAGACACGCGTCGGTATCGTGACCCTGTGCCATGCAGGGCTTTGTCGCGCGAACAGACATGACGGGGTGTTTGGCTCGGAAGAATGATGCGATCCCGGGCCGCGCATCACGCCCCCGAACATAGCGGCCTATCCCGCGCGCCGAACCGACCGACTGCGGTTCGACTGATGCGTCTCAATTTTAGACCCTCCGATCGGTTTCGCAGCGACCTGCGATGTCGCCGATCCGTCGCGCAGTGCCCCTGACATTTCCAGCACGCGCCGGCGGCGTTGATCGACGCCGCCCATCTGGACCCGGATCGTTATCGATCCCCGGGATGCCGAGATGCCGGTTAGTCACGTTTAAAATTCAGTTTTCACTGCCAAACCTCGCCAAGGATACAAATTTATTGCTTTCAACGACTTGTATTAATTAAATTGGAAACAGTACTTTTGCTCTCAATGCCGCATACGATGCATAAATGATCGAAGATTGAACTTTGCAAATTTGTCAGCGCTACGTTATGGGGCGAAAGGCTAAAATGTGAAACCGCGCGGTTTCGCAGCAGAGAGTCTTCGCGGCATGAAATCGTCTACACAGACAATCTGTCTATCGATAATTGTCAAGAACGAGGCACATGTCATCCGTCGATGTCTTGATTCCGTCAGGCCGATCATCGATCACTGGATCATCGTCGACACCGGATCGACCGACGGAACTCAGGATGTGATCCGTGCCGCGATGGCGGATATCCCGGGCAGGCTCGTGGAACGGCCATGGGTCGACTTCGCCTATAACCGGAGCGAAGCGCTGCGCCTGGCGCGTCCCCATGGACACTATTCGCTGATCATCGACGCCGACGACGAGTTGGTCATTCCAGCGGGCTTCACGATGCCGAAGCTTGAAGCTTCGGCCTACCACCTCACCATCGTGGACAGCTTCACCCGCTACCAGCGCCTACAGATCGTCAGCAACGCCTTGCCGTGGCATTATCGCGGTGTCCTTCACGAGTTCCTCGACTGTAAGGTCAAGGCCAGCCGCGGCTCGCTGCCGCTGGCCATGCGCCGCGGGGAAGACGGTGCACGGCATCGCGATCCGGACACGTACAAGCGCGACGCTGTCATCCTCGAGACGGCGCTGAAGACCGAGAAGGATCCGTTCCTGATCGCGCGCTATACATTTTATCTTGCTCAAAGCTACCGAGATTCTAATGACTTTGAGAATTCGCTAAAATATTATTTGCAGCGTACGGAGTATCGCTTCTGGCATGAAGAGGTCTACATCAGCCTACTCAGCGCCGCCTACATCATGGAAGCCATCCGAGAGCCCGAGGACAAGATCAAAGCCCTATACGACCGCGCGATCGCGATCTGCCCGGAACGAGCGGAGGCGCGCCACGGCGCCAGCCGGTATTACAGACACTTACGCAAGTTCGTGGAAGGCTTTCACTACGCCGAGGCCGGGCTGCCTCCAAACATGCCCAGCGAGGGCCTGTTCCTCCAACCGTGGATCTACCAATACGGATTACAGGATGAGTACGCGGTCAACGCGTACTGCACGGGCCAATACCGCGCCTGTCTGGCGAACTGCCTCGACATCCTCGGGCATCCGGACCTGCCGGTCGACGTTCGCGAGAGGATCGCGAAGCTGTCCCGCGAGGCACTCGGCAAGATGCTCGATCCGGTCTGGGGATTCGCCCCTTCGGCGTACCGCACGGAATTCATGCCGCAGTGGCAGGTCTGAGGACACGTCGGGCACACGATCCGGGGCCCGGATCCGCGGCCTGCTTCAATCGGGTCGGCCCATCCAAATGCCCACTGAGCCACCCCGATCCTGGGGCGCCGTGGCCGCAATCTCGGCACCGCAATCCAGATCCCCGAGCAGTGGGACGCCCACCCGGCGCCGCCCTCACCCAATCTCCGCGATGTAGCGCCCCAGCGCGGCTGCCGCCCGGAGCATATGCGCCCGCATCCGCCGGGCGGCCATCTCGCCATCGCCCTCCGCGATCGCCGTCAGGATCTCGCCGTGCTCCTCGTGGGAGCGGCGGATCCGATCGGCGTGGCGCAGCTGCGTCCGGCGGAAGGCGGCGAGACGCTCCCGGATCGCCAGCGCCTGCTCGGCCATGAATCCGTTGTGGGTCGCCGTGTAGAGCGCCTCGTGGAAGGTGCGGTTGAAGCGGTCGTAGGCATCGACGTCGCCCTCCGACACGGCGCGGGCGGAGTCCGCGTGGAGCTCCATCAGCTCGCCGCGTTCGAGGGGTGTCATCCGGTAGGTCGCGAGCCGCGCGCACATCGCCTCGATCTCCGCAGTCGTCTCGAACATGTCGGCGATGCGCTGCGGCGTCAGGCGCGCGACGACGACGCCCCGGCGCGGCCGGATCTCCACGAGCCCCGACGAGGCGAGCTGCCGCAGGGCCTCGCGGACGGGCGTGCGCGACGCGCCGTAGCGCTGTGCGAGGTTCTGCTCATCGAGGGCGGTGCCGGCCGCCATCGTCCCCGACGCGATTTCATCGGTGAGCGCGTCGCGGATCCGGTCCGAGAGCAATCCCGTGTCGATCTTCTGGAAATCGCCGTGCATCGACCGATCCTAGACCCTTCCGCAGGCTGCGGCTTCCGGTTCTCAAGGCAAACGATGCTGTCGGCCATCCTCATCCGTCGCGGCGGATGCTGTCGGCCGCAGCGGACAGACGCTCAGCCGACGAGGGCCCGCACTGCCAGGAACAGGATCGACGGGCCGACTAGGCAGCCGAGTCCGGTATGGAACGTCGCCGTCAGCGCCCCGTAGGGCACCAACTTCGGATCGGTCGCCGCGAGGCCGCCGGCCACGCCGCTCACCGTGCCCATCAGCCCGCCATAGGCCATGGCCGAGCGCGGATTGTCGAGCCCGATCAGCCGCGCCACGAGCGGCGTCCCAACCATCACCATGACGGCCTTGGTCACCCCCGTCGCGATGGACAGCGCCATCACGGTGGAATCGGCGCCGATGGCCGCTCCGGTGACGGGACCGACGATGTAGGTGATCGCGCCCGCCCCGATCGTCGTGATCGAGACCGCATCGTGATACCCGAAAGCCACGGCCGTCAGGGTGCCGACGATGAAGGGCAGGATCGTACCCAGCGCGAGGGCGAGGACGCCCAGTAGGCCGGCGCGCCGGGCCTCGACCACGTCGACCTCGAAAGCCGTGGCGACGATGGCGAAGTCCCGCAGCATCGCCCCGCCCATGAGCCCGATGCCGGCGAGCGCCGGGATGTCGGCCAGCCCTTTCTTACCGCCGGTATAGACCCCGCCGACATAGGCCAGCACCAAGCCCAGCACGATGGCGATGGCCGAGCCGTGGACGCGCCCGTTGGTCAGGCGCTTGGCGGCGAAATTCGAGACGAGGATCAGCGCCCCCACCACCGCGAAGGCGGCCACGAGGCTCTGCTCGACGAAGACGTGCTCGATCCCGTGCCAGATCGCGTGTCCCGTTGCCTGGTCCATGGCGTTCACCCCTTCCCGACACTGGATGCAGCGGGCCCGCTGGCCGGTTCGGTCTCGCCGCCGATCACCGATCCGCCATGCTCGACCGCGCCGCTGCCCGGATCGCGGCGACCGATCCGGCTGAGGAGCGCCACCGCGCCGAAACACAGCACCAGGGAGCCCGTGGCGGCGATCAGCACGATCGGGCCGCCGCTCATCGCGGCGACGACGTTCTGCTGCGCCGCCATGGCGACGACGATCGGGATGTACATGCCGGCCCAGAATTCGACCCCGAACTGGACGCCCTTGGTCAAGCGGCCCCGGCGGGACAGCCACAGGCGGGCCGCGATGAGCAGGATCATGGCGATCCCGACGCCGCCGACATTGGCCTTCACGCCGAGCGCGACGCCGAGCAGATCGCCGAGATACACGCCGATCAACGTGCAGGCGGCGAGCAGGGCGACACCGAGCACGATCATCGGCGTTGTTCCTTCTGCCGCACCGGATTCCCGGCGCATCGCGGCGGCCGTCTCGACGCGCTCGGCATGACCCGTCTCCCTCCCGGACCGGCTCGTCGGCCGTTTCCACCAGTATGCAGGATATTGACACTTCGGCAATCCCGTATACGAAACCGTGATCGAAACCGGTTTGAAAATACCGCCTGCCGGTCTAGATGGGGTTGGAGAACGTCTTGAGGGCGCACGGATGACCGAGTGGCGCGGTGAGAGGGAGGCCCGGGACGCCCGCCTTCAGGCGGGTCGTGCCCATGCCGACGGCAAGGTCGTGCCGGCCGCCGCCGTCGTCCAACTCCTGGAAGCGATCCTGCGGCCGGGGGACCGGGTCTGCCTCGAGGGCGATAATCAGAAGCAGGCCGATTGTCTCGCCCGGGGGCTGAGTGCCTGCGACCCGGACAGGATTCACGATCTGCACATGGTGCAGTCGGGCATCGTGCTTCCGGAGCATCTCGACGTGTTCGAGACTGGGATCGCCAAGCGGCTCGACTACTCGTATTCCGGCCCGCAGGGTGGGCGCATCGCCAAGATGCTCTACGGCGGGCAGATCGAGCTCGGGGCGGTCCACACCTATCTCGAACTGTTCGCCCGCTACTTCATCGACCTCACGCCCAACGTGGCGCTGATCGCCGGCGTCTCGGCCGACCGGGACGGCAATCTCTATACGGGCCCGAACACCGAGGACACGCCCACCGTCGTCGAGGCGACCGCCTTCAAGAACGGCGTCGTGGTCGCGCAGGTGAACGAGATCGTGGAGAAGGTCCCGCGGGTCGACATCCCGGGCGACCGGATCGACTTCGTTGTCGAGGCCGACACACCGTTCTACGTCGAGCCGCTGTTCACCCGCGACCCGGCCGCCATGACGGAGACGCAGATCCTGATCGCCATGATGGCGATCAAGGGAATCTATGCGGAATACGGCATCCGCCGGCTCAACCATGGGATCGGGTTCGGGACGGCGGCCATCGAGCTGCTGTTGCCGACCTACGGCGAGAAGCTCGGCCTCAAGGGCAAGATCGCCACCCACTGGGCGCTCAATCCGCACCCGACCCTGATCCCGGCGATCGAGTCGGGCTGGGTCAGCCAAGTCCACTGCTTCGGCTCGGAAGTCGGTATGGACCGCTACATCCGCGCGCGGCCGGACATCTTCTTCACCGGCCCCGACGGCTCCCTGCGATCGAACCGGGCCTTCTGCCAGACGGCCGGGCTCTACGCCTGCGACATGTTCATCGGCGCGACCCTCCAGATCGACCTGATGGGCCATTCCTCCACGGTGACCCAGTCGCGGGTCGCCGGATTCGGCGGCGCGCCCAACATGGGGTCCGACCCGCACGGACGCCGCCATCCCTCCGATCCTTGGATGAAGGCGGGGCGCGAGGGCCAGATCGTGGGCGATCCGGCCCTGATGCGCGGGCGCAAGCTGGTGGTCCAGCTGGTCGAGACGTTTGGGGAGAAGCTGGTTCCGACCTTCGTAGAGAAGCTCGACGCCCTGGAACTCGCCAGGAAGATCGGTCTCGAACTCGCGCCGGTGATGATCTACGGCGACGACGTCACCCACATCGTCACGGAAGAGGGCATCGCCAACCTCCTGCTCTGCCGGGACGCCGACGAGCGCGAGCAGGCGATCCGCGGGGTCGCGGGCTACACGGAGGTCGGCCGCGGCCGCGATCGAACAAAGGTCGAGGCTTTGCGTGCCCGGGGCATCATCCGCCGCCCCGAGGATCTCGGCATCGAACCCCTCGACGCCGACCGGGCGCTGCTCGCCGCGAAGTCAATCAAGGACTTGGTGCATTGGTCGGGCGGGCTCTACGAGCCTCCGGCGAAGTTCCGGAACTGGTAGATTGCATTGCGAAATTTCCCCTCCCCCTTGTGGGGAGGGGCCAGGGATGGGGGGTGCAGAAGGCACCGCAGCAACTCATCTCGCACCACCCCCACCTCCTCCCCACGGGGTGGGGAGAGGCGCCTTTCAAGGAACCGTCGGATGGAATCCCTGACCTTCCGCCACAGCACGAAGAGACCGCTGCCCGGCGCGGTGCCGAGCGCGATCACCGGCGTGGTTGCCTCCGGCAACCTGGAGATCCTGCTGGAGCGCGTGCTGCCGCCGGATGCCTGCGAGATCGCCATCGCGACGCCCATCGCCGGCTACGGCGACGTCTGGGAGGCGGTGGTGGCGGATTTCGTCGCGCGGGCCCAGCCCGGCGGGATCCGCATCAGCATCAACGATGGCGGCGCCCGCCCCGACACCGTGTTCCTGCGCCTGCTCCAGGGCGCCCGGCTGATGGAGGCCTGACCATGGCTGTCGACCGCGCGGCGAGCACCGATCCGGACGCCCTGAGCTGGTACGAGGCCACCGCCCGCCAGCGCGTGGTCGCGCTCGCCGATCCGGGAAGCGTCCGCGAGTTCCTGCCGCCCACCGAGCGGCGGATGAGCCCGCACCTGCCGCTGTTCGACCTGCCCCGCGCCTTCGACGACGGCATCGTGGTCGCCCGCGCCACCCTCGACGGCGACCCGGTCCTGATCGCCGCCCAGGAGGGCCGGTTCATGGGCGGCGCCTTCGGCGAGGTCCACGGCGCCAAGCTGGTCGGCCTGCTGCGCGCAGCCCTCGACCTGAAGCCCCGGGCGGTGCTGATCCTGTTCGACACCGGCGGCGTGCGGCTTCAGGAGGCCAATGCCGGCGAGACCGCCATCGCCGAGACGATGCGGGCGATCATCGAGGTCCGCGCGGCGGGCATCCCAGTGATCGGGCTGATCGGCGGCCGGGCCGGCTGCTACGGCGGCGGTGGCCTCATCGCCGGCACCTGTTCACGGCTCGCGGTCTCCGAGGGCGGTCGCATCTCGGTGTCAGGTCCGGAGGTGATCGAGACCAACAAGGGCGCCGAGGAGTTCGATTCCCGCGACCGGGCGCTCGTCTGGCGCACCATGGGCGGCAAGCACCGCCGGCTGACCGGAGGCGCCGACGCCTTCTGCGCCGACACCGTCGCGGCCTTCCGGCGGGCGGCGCTGGACCTGATCGGCCGGGCGCCGGCCTTCGACCTCGCGACCCTGGAGGCCGAGCAGGCCCGGCTCCAGGACCGGATCGCGCGCTTCGGCGATTGCCGCGATGCGACGGAGATCTGGAGCCGGCTCGGCGTCAACGACCCGGAGGCGGTGCCGGCGATGGATACGGACGCCTTCGACCAGATCGTGACCCGGATCAGGGAGGCCGACCATGACGCTCGCTGAGATCCTCGGCTCCCTGTTCCCGGATGGGCATTCCGTCACGGTCGAGGACGGGCTGGTGCGTGGAACCGGGCCCTTCGCCGGGGGGCAGGCCACGGTCGTCGGCATCGACGGCGATACCCCGCTGGGCGTCGACGGGGCGCTCACCCTGTCGCGGGCCGTGCTCGATGCCGTCCGGGCCGGCGACAAGGCGCCGATCCTGGTGGCGGTCGATTCAGACAGCCAGCGCATGAGCCGCCGGGACGAACTTCTTGGGCTGAACGAATGCCTCGCCCACCTCGCCAAAGCGCTGCTGCTGGCGGACCTTTCGGGCCACCCGACCGTCGGGCTGATCTACGGGCACTCGGCGGCGGGCGCCTTCATCGCCACCGCCCTGGCGACGCGGGTGCTGGCCGCGCTGCCCGGGGCGAACCCGAGCGTGATGGACCTGCCGTCGGTGGCCCGGGTGACCAAGCTGCCCCTGGACCGGCTCGAGGAGATGGCGAAATCGACCCCCGTCTTCGCGCCCGGGCTCGACAACATGGTGGCCACCGGCGCCGTCCACGTCGTCCTCGATCCGGACAGGCCCCTGGACGGGCAGATCCGCGACCTCGTCGCCGGGATCCAGCCGGGCGACCTCCGCGACCGCCTCGGCGCGGAGCGCGGCGGCCGTCCGGTGGCGCGCGACGTCGCACGGGCGGTGGTCGATCAGGCCCGCCTTGACTGAGACCGTCTCGGCTAAGGGCCTCCGCCGCCACGACCTCGTCCGGGCCGATCCGGCGGCCTGGGCAGCGTGGCTCGGGACCCGATCCGACCTCGCCGGCCATCCGCATCTCGGCCGCTGGGCCGAGGCGAGCCGCCCGCTGATCGTGCGGCGGCGCCTACCGGGGGAGACGGGCGACGCCGTCCCCCTGGGCGTGCCGATGCCGCCATCCGATGGCAAGCGCCGGATCGGTCTCGCACTGCCCATGGACGCGCTGACGCCGATGACGGCCCCCGGCCTGGCGGACGTTGCCGAGCACGCGCCTGCGGCCTGGGGCCAGACCGTCACCGCGCTGGTCGCGCTTGGGCACCGCCACGGTATCGCTCCGCGCCCGTTCGGTGCGCTGCTCTGGCAGGCCGTCACCGGCCTGACCTACCTGAGCGCGACGTCCGACCTCGATCTGCTCTGGTCCTGTCCGGTGCCGGTGCCGACCGGTCTGCTCGCCGGACTCGACGCCATCGCAAGGGCGGCGCCGATGCGCATCGACGGCGAGATCCTGCTGCCCGACGGAGCCGGCCTGCACTGGCGCGAGTTGCACGATGCCCCCGAAGGCGGGTCGGTGCTGGCCAAGAGCCGCGATCGGGTTTGCCTCAGACCCGTCGGCCCAATGCGCGAACCGCCGACCGCATGACCCTCGCCATCCTCCTGTCCGGCCAGGGCGGCCAGCACCCGGGCATGTTCGACCTGACGGCCGACCACCCTGCGGCGCAGGAAATCTTCGCCGCCGCTACGCCCCTCCTCGGGGGCATCGACCCGCGCGACCTCGTCCGGACCGGCGGCGACGCCCTGCACGGAAACCGGACCGGTCAGATCCTGTGCTGCGTGTCCGCGCTCACCGGCTGGCGGACGCTGGGCACCGCCGCGGCGGGCCGTACCGTCGTGGCGGGCTACAGCATCGGCGATCTCGCGGCCTGGGGCGTCGCCGGGCGGCTCGATGCGGCCGACGTGCTGAGACTCGCGGCCGAGCGGGCGGAGGCCATGGACGCCGTCACGGGAGCCGGTTTCGGGCTGGCGGGGATCCGGGGCCTGGGGCTCGACACGCTGGCCGCCCTCGCGGCCGGGCACGGTTGCCATCTCGCCATCCGCAACGCCGCGGATAGCGGGGTGGTCGGCGGAGCGCGGGACGCCCTCGAAGCGCTCTGCCGGGACGCCAGCCAGCATGGGGCGCAGCGGGCGGTGGTCCTGCCGGTCCATACGCCCTCGCATACGCCCCTGCTGGCGGGGGCGACGGATGCATTCCGGGGCGCTCTCGCCGGGACCACCCCGCACCGCCCGCCCCCCGGCGCGCCGCGGCTCCTGAGCGGGCTCGACGGCGCGGCCGTCTTCCGGGCCGCGGACGGGTTGGACAAGCTGGCGGCGCAGATCTCGCGGACCATCGACTGGGCCGCCTGCCTGGAGGCCTGCCGCGAATACGGCGCCGACCGGGTTCTGGAACTCGGTCCCGGGCACGCCCTCGCCACGATGGCCCGGTCCGCGCTCCCGGCCGCCCGGGTCCACGCGCTGGAGGAATTTCGTTCGCTGACGGGCGTCGGCGATTGGCTGGCGCGTCCCTGACGCCAGCTCGCGGCTTCCCGAACGCGGCGTCAGCGCTTCCACGCCGATCGGGTCCGATGCGCCGGCGGCTTCGGCCGCACCGTCGCCGGCGGCTCATCCGCGTCCTCCGGGAGATCGTCCGCATCCGGGGGCGGCGCGGGCGCCGGTTTCGGCTGCGGCTTGGGGACCGCCCGCACGAGCGGGCGTGGCGGGGGATCCGGCATCGAGATCGGCGGCTCGATCGCCGCGAGCAGCGGCATCGGCGGCGGCTCCTTCTTCGGGCGCCCCCGCGGCTTCTTCTCGGGCTCCGGCTTCGGGTCGAAGGCGTGGGCCAGGACCTTCCGCATCAACCCCGGCAGCGGCTCATCGTCGAGGGCGGCGCGCGGCGTGAACCGCATCCCGGCCGGAATCGGTGTCGAGAGTGCCACCCGGGCCGAGAACACGGTCAGTTCCAGGGGGAAATGCGTGAAGCCGTGGCGCACGAGGCCCGGCAGGCGCCGCCAGCGGGCGTCGAGGGGGGCGTCCAGCAGGGCGGCGGCCACGTCGTAATCCGGATCCCAGGCGCTGCCCGGCGGTTCGGCCATGTTGCCGAGCAGACCCTCCGGCGCCCGCGTCCGCAGCAGAACCGCCTCGTCGCCGCTGCGGATCGCCACGAAGGCGGCACCGCGGCGCAACGCCCCCTTGGCGACCCGGATCTTGTGCGGGAACGTCTCCTGGGTGCCCTGGGCCCGGGCGTGGCAGGGCCGCATCCAGGGGCAGAGGGCGCAGGCGGGGCGCTTGGGTGTGCAGATCGTCGCCCCGAGATCCATGAGCGCCTGGGCGAAGTCGCCGGGCCTGTCCGGCGGGACCAGGGCCTGCGTCAGCCGGCGGATCTCCGGTCGGCTCCCCGGCAGCGGCGCCTCGATCGCGTAGGCCCGGCTCAGCACCCGCTCGACATTGCCGTCGACGGCGGCCTCGGGACGCCCGAAGGCGATCGCGGCGATCGCCCCGGCGGTGTAGGCGCCGATCCCCGGAAGCCGGCGCAGGCCCTCGGCGGTATCGGGAAAGCGCCCCTCGGCGGCCGCCACCGCCTTCGCACAGGCGTGGAGATTGCGGGCGCGGGAATAGTAGCCGAGCCCGGCCCAGGCTGACATGACCGCCTCCTCGGGGGCGGCCGCGAGGGCGAAGACGTCGGGGAAGCGCGTGAGGAAGCGCTCGAAATACGGCCGCACGGCCGCGATCGTGGTCTGCTGCAGCATCACTTCGGACAGCCAGACCCGATAGGGGTCGGGCATTGTGCCCGCCAGCGCGCGCCAGGGCAGGACCCGGCGGTGCCGGTCATACCAGGCGAGCAGGTCGGCGGCGCTGGGTCCGGGTTCCGTTTCTGTGCGGGCTGGCATGGGCAGGTCGAGAGGGACCGCGCTGCATAGCCGGAGGGGCGCGGCGATCATAGGGCGGCGACGGCGCGGCCGCATGCTCCCTTCGTCAACCATCCTGCTGTACTGTTTCCGGATCCACAGGGGCGGAGCCGAAACCACCATGGCGCGCGTCAAACCGCTGGCCGAGCTGATCGAGGGTTGCATCGGCCCGGCCTTCGCCGCGCAGGGCTTCGCGTCGACCGACATCCTGGCCGCCTGGCCGGAGATCGTCGGCGAGCGGCTCGCCCGCTACTGCCGGCCGTCCAAGCTCGAATGGCCCAAGCGCCGCCGCACGGGCTCCGAGGCGCCGGATTCCGGCACGTTGGTGGTACGCGTCGAGGGTGTCTTCGCCATCGAACTCCAGCACCTGGCCCCGGTGGTGATCCAGCGCATCAACGCGCATTACGGCTGGGCCTGCGTGTCGCGGATCGTGCTGCAGCAGGACCGGGTCGGCCGCGGCGGCCGGACGGCGCCGCGTGCCCACGTCGATCCGGCCCGGGCCGTCGAGGTGCAGAAGGCGGTGGCGGGCATCGCCGACGACAAGCTGCGCGCCGCCCTCGACCGCCTCGGCACCGCGGCCGTGGCCACGCGTCCGGAGCGGTGATCGGAGCGAATCGGTCACCTTGCCAGGACGGTCGCGCCCGGTTACCCGCATCGGGACGCCAAGATTGATCATTCCGGCGGAGCCAGCCCGATGACGACGCGACGCGACGCTCTGAAGTTCTCCGGCCTCGCCCTCGGCGCCGGCCTCGCCCTGCCCTCTCTCTCCCGCGGCGCCCTGGCACAGAATGCCGAGACGGCCGCGCTGCTTCAGCCGGGTCCCCTCGGCGATGTCTGGCTCGGCCCGCCGGACGCCAAATGTACGATCATCGAATACGCCTCGATGACCTGCTCGCACTGCGCCGCCTTCCACCGCACCACCTGGCCGGTGCTGAAGGAACGCTACATCGACACCGGCAAGGTGCGCTTCACGCTCCGCGAGTTCCCCCTCGATCCGCTCGCCACCGCGGCCTTCATGCTGGCGCGGTGCGAGGGTGAGGCGAAGTACTACCCGATCACCGATCTGCTGTTCGATCAGCAGGCGGGCTGGGCCTTCACGCCGAAGCCGGTGGATGCGCTGGAGCAGATGCTCCGCCAGGCCGGCTACAGCAAGCAGACCTTCGAGGCCTGCCTGAAGGACCAGAAGGTCTACGCCGCGGTCAATGCCGTGAAGCAGCGCGGGCTCGACGTGTTCAAGGTCGACTCGACACCGACCTTCTTCATCAACGGCGAGCGCTACACCGGCGAGATGACGGTCGAGGGCATGGAGAAGGTGATCAAGCCGATCCTGGGGGCCTGATCGTTCGGTCGACCTCGCCGGAAGCGCTGTACCGACGGGATCGCCGGGACTGGAATACCAGTTAAAATTCAATGGCTTATGGTGAATGGGCTTCGCCTTGACACCCAAGGTAGGCGAAACTATGGTGCGGCCCGCTTGCTGGGGGCGTCCAGCCGGCCCCGGATCCTCCCGCCCTGTGAGTTTTAAGCCGTGAACGGCGACGACGCACGGGATGGGAACGGGACCGAGGGGACGCCGACGGACAGCGACCTCTCCGCGAGGCTCAGACGTCTCGAGACGCAGATCGAACGGAAGCGGCCGCAGGCCACTGCCGATCCTTCCACGCGACCTCGGAACGGCGGATCGTCCTCGCTGGGCCAGGCCATGACGCTCTCGACCGAGTTCGTCGCCGGCGTGATCGCGGGGGGCATACTCGGCTGGATCGTCGATCATGTCTTCGGGACCAAACCCTGGGGCATGATCGTCCTTCTGATGCTTGGGTTCGTCGCGGGGGTCTACAACGTGATGCGGGTGTCGGGTTTCGCCGGCGCGCGTCCTGGGCGACGCGACCGGCAGGAGCCATAAGGCGCGCCGGTCTGAGGAAATGTGAGGCGGCCGACTGCGTCGGCGCGCCGGACAAGAGGGGTGGGAGCGGGAATGGCGGTCACGATCGACCCGATCGAGCAGTTCGAGCTGAAGCCACTCGTGTCGCTCGGCCATATCGGCCATCAGCAGCTCGCGTTCACGCAATCCGCCCTGTACATGTTCGCCGCCGTCGGCGTCATCGCGCTGATCACGATCGTGGCGACCGCCTCGCGCTCGATCGTTCCGGGCCGGATGCAGTCGCTGGCCGAGGTATTCTACGAATTCATCGCCGACACGCTCCACCAGGCGACCGGCGACGGCGGCAAGCGCTTCATGCCGCTCGTATTCTCGCTGTTCATGTTCGTTCTCATCCTGAACCTGTTCGGGATGATCCCCTACGCCTTCGCGGTCACAAGCCACCTGATCATCACCTTCGGCCTCGCCGCCCTGGTGATTAGCACCGTGGTGATCTTCGGCGTGATGAAGCACGGCACCCACTTCTTCGGCCTGTTCGTGCCGTCGGGCGTGCCGAAGCCGCTGTTGGCGATCCTGGTGCCGATCGAAATCATCTCGTTCATCTCGCGTCCGATCAGCCTGTCGGTGCGTCTGTTCGCCAACATGCTGGCCGGCCACATCGCGATGAAGATCTTCGCGTTCTTCGTGGTCCAGCTTCTTCTCGCGGGCGCCTGGAGCGTGCTATCGCCGCTTCCGCTGTTCCTGACGATCGCGCTGACCGCTCTCGAGTTCCTCGTTGCGGCGCTTCAGGCCTACGTCTTCGCGACGCTGACGGCGATCTACCTCAACGATGCCCTTCACCCCGGCCACTAGACCCTAGACCCGGCCGCTCCACCCGCCGCGAACGTCACCGCACGTTTCGATCTGAAGAGACCTCAGGAGTTACCATGGATCCCGTCGCTGCGAAGTACATCGGCGCCGGCCTCGCCTGCCTTGGCATGGCGGGTGCGGGCATCGGCCTCGGCAACCTGTTCGGTCAGTTCCTCGCCGGCGCCCTTCGCAACCCGTCCGCGGCCGACGGCCAGCGCGCCACCCTGCTCCTGGGCTTCGCCCTCACCGAGGCGCTCGGCATCTTCTCGCTGCTGATCGCGCTGCTGCTGCTCTTCGCCGTCTGATCGGCGCGCCGGAGGCCGCGGTTGACCGCGACCTCCGGCCGGTGAACGGGTGGACGCTCTCAATGGGTGTCCGCCCTGGTCCGTCACCGCCCCGGCGGTGGCCTCAGCGAACGGTGTCAGTGTAGCGGTCTCATGGCGCAGCCCAATCCCCTCACCACGCCGCCTCCGGGCAACGACACGCAGATCGTGCCGGGCCACGTCGAGCACACGGAGGCGCATACCGGCGCCTTTCCGCCCTTCGAGACCTCCGGCTATCTGGCGCAGCTGATCTGGCTCGCCCTGGCCTTCGGCCTCCTCTACTACCTGATGGACAAGGTCGCGCTGCCGCGGATCCAGTCGATCCTGCACGCCCGTGCCCAGCGCCTGCGTGCCGATCTGGATCAGGCCCAGGCGATGAAGACCGAGGCGGATGCCGCCGGCGTGGCCTTCGAGACGGCTCTCCGGGATGCCCAGGGCAAGGCCCGTGACATCGCGCAGACCACCCGCAACACGCTGGCTGCCGAGGCCGAGACCAAGCGCAAGGCGTTGGAGCAGGAGCTCAACGGGAAGATCGCCGCCGCCGAGACGACGATCCGCGCCCGGACCGAGTCCGCGATGGGCAACGTCCGTTCCATCGCGGGGGAGGCCGCGACGGCGATCGTCGAGCGCCTGACGGGTCAGGCCCCGGACCGGGCCAGCCTCGACCGCGCCCTCGACGCCACCGCACACTAGACGGAACCCCCCGATGCTGCTCGAAGCCGAATTCTGGGTCGCCGTCGCATTCGTGATCTTCGTGGGCATCGCCTGGAAGGTCGGCGGCTTCACCGCGATGACCAAGGGCCTGGACGGCCGCGCCAACCGCGTCCGTCACGAGCTCGACGAGGCCAAGCGCCTGCGCGAGGAGGCGGCCGCCGTGTTGGCCGACTACATGCGCCGCCGCGCCGAGGCCGAGAAGGAGGCCGAGTCGATCGTCGCCAGCGCCCGCGAGGAGGCCGAGCGCGCCGCCGAGGAGGGTCACCGCAAGCTCGACGACTTCCTGGCCCGGCGCACGAAGGCCGCCGAGACCAAGATCGCCCAAGCCGAGGCGCAGGCCGAGGCCCAGGTTCGCGCCGCTGCGGCGGAAGCCGCCGTGAAGGTATCGGAGACGATCCTGCGGGAGCGGATGCAGGGCGAGGCCGCGCAGGGCTTGATCCGCGCGAGCCTCGGCGAGGTCCGGACTCGTCTGCGGTCCTGATCCAGTCCCGGCAACGCGTTTTCGAGAAGCCGCCTCCGGGCGGCTTTTTCATTTTACGACCACCGATCTCTTTGCGATCGTGAGCGAACCAATCCCCGGGGCGCCGCGTGTACCGGGACGTGGAGCGCTTCGTCGGGTCGCCCCGCTGCGCGCACGATGAGGAACGACGCCGCTTGGCGCGAACATCGGCGACGGTGACCGCGTTCCCGACCCGTGTGAACGCGGAGACATCATGACGGATCGGGCGCGGATCGTGATCATCGGTGGCGGCGTCGCCGGCATCGAGGTTGCCACCAGCCTCGGGCGGGGCGGCCACGCAGACGTGACCTTGGCCGACCGCAGCCTGTCCCACGTTTGGAAGCCGATGCTGCACACCTTCGCGGCCGGGACGGCCCGGGTCGACCGGCAGAAGGTGGATTTCTTCGCCCAGGCCCGCCGCAACGGCTTCCGCTTTCAGCCCGGGGCCCTGGTCGGCATCGACCTGCGGTCGCGGCGCGCACGCTTGGCCGTCGAGGCTGCGGACGGGCACCCGCAGGTCGATCTTGCCTACGACCTGCTCGTCCTTGCCATCGGCAGCCGTGCCAACGATTTCGGTACGCCGGGGGTGGCCGAGCACTGCCTGACCATCGACGATCTGACCGAGGCCGAGCAGTTCCACACCCAACTGCGGCGTCATTTGCTGGCGCGGCTCGATCGCGGCGGGATGCTGGGGATCGCCATCGTGGGCGGGGGCGCCACCGGGGTCGAGCTGGCCGCCGAGCTGAAGCACGCCATCAACCTGCTCTCGGCCTACGGCTCGCCGGATCTTCCGGAGCGCCTGCGCCTGACACTGATCGAGAGTGGCCCGCGCCTGCTGCCCGCGTTTCCCGAGGCGGTCTCGCGGGCGGCCGCCCGCACCCTTTCGGATCTCGGCGTCGCGGTGCAGACGAACGCGATGGTCACGGGGGCGGATGCCGCCGGCTTCTCGTTGAAGGACGGGTCCCACATCCCGGCGGGGCTGAAAGTCTGGGCGGCGGGTGTGAAGGCGCCGGACGTGCTCGCCAGCCTCGATGGTCTGGACCGCTCGCGGACCGGGCAACTCATCGTCGGCCCCGACCTGCGTACGACCCGCGATCCAGCCATCATCGCGCTGGGTGACTGCGCGAGCCTCAGCGACCCGCGCTCCGGCAAGCCTGTCCCGGCGACCGCTCAGGCTGCGCGGCAGATGGCCCAGCATCTCGCCCGCCATCTCGGCCGCGCGCTGGCCCGCAGTGACGCGGTCGCGGCGGAGCTTCCGCCGTTCCACTACGTCGAGAAGGGCGCCATCGTCTCGCTGGCCGATTTCAACGGGTGGGGTACGCTGGGCCGCTACACGTTCGGCGGCGGTCGCCTGAACGGGCTCTCCGCGCGGCTGACCCACGACCTGCTGTATCGCCAGCACCAGATCGGCCTCTACGGGCCGCTGCGCGGGACCCTGACATGGCTCCTCGATGATCTCGACCGCCTGATCAGCCCAACCGTCCGCCTCGACTGAGCCGGGCCGCCCACGTCAAGCGTCAGTCAGGACGCTCGCCCTCGACCGCCTTCGTCTCCTCGACCTCCGGCGCCACCTGCCCGTAATTGAGCACCGCCACCAGGGTCGCCCCTCCGAAGGCGTTGCCCAACAGGGTCGGCAGGAAGAATTTCATCCCGTAATCGCCCATGGAGGCCGCACCGGTGACGACGAGATAGAAGGCCTCCACGGAGCCGGCGACGATGTGCGCCAGGCTGCAGAGCGCCACGAGCCAGGTCATCAGCAGGATCACGAAGGGCGCCGCGCTGCCGGTGGCCGGGAGGAACCAGACCATCAGGGCAACCATCCAGCCGGCGAAGATCGCCTTCACGAAGGTCGCCCAGAAGTCGTGCGCGATGGCGTCGTGGCTGATCTCGGCGAAGGCCTTGAGCACCGGCGGCTCGAACGCGCCGGAATGGGCGATGACTGTTGCGATAGCCAGCGTGCCGAGGATATTGCCGGATAGGACGATCAGCCAGAGCCGCACCACCCGTTGGGCCGTCTTCACCGATCGGTCGTGCAGCAGCGGAAGAATCGGCGTGATGGTGTTCTCGGTGAAGAGCTGCTGCCGGCCCAGGACGACGACAAGGAATCCGACCGCGTAGCCCATCGAGCTGACGATCTTCGCCCAGTCGGTGTCCGGCAGGTGGCTGCGCAGCACGCCCGGCACGATCAGCGACAGGGCGATGCTGAGGCCGGCTGAGAAGGCGGACAGGAACAGCGCGAGACCCTGCCGCCGCAATTCCTCGTCGCCTTCGAGGCGGATCACCTCGTGCAAGACGTAGGCATCCGGCCGTCCGATCTCGGAGACTTCCTTGAGCAATTCGTCCCGGCGGGCCGCCTGATCGGCCCGCTTGTTCTTGTCCCGCACCATCCGCTCAGCCTCGCTACGCTACTCGATCCGATCGGAGGCCCGACTTTCGTTCAGGCCGACAGCCGCGCCAGCAGGGCCTCAACCGCGCCCCGCGCCTCGGCGAGCGCGTCCGGATCCCGGCTGCGCACCACGATCCGGTTGCGGAACCCCTCCGGCGTCATGGCCGGATACGACCCGATGGCGACCGTGGGGCGCGCCTTGGCGATGGCACCGAGTTCGCCCGCGTAGCTGCCCTCGGGCAGGCCGGCCGCCTCGATCGTCTCGGAGATCATCGCGGTCCCGCCCGTCAGGGTCGGGGCGACCGCGTCGAGCATGGCCTGCATGATGCCCGGCACGCCCGCCATCACGTGGACATTGCCGATGCGGAAGCCCGGCGCCTTGGAAACCGGGTTGGCGATCAGATCGGCGCCGAACGGGATCCGCGCCATGCGCAGGCGCGCTTCGTTCAGATCCTCCAGTTTGTGCCGCTCCAGCAGCATGGCCCGGGCACGTTCGTCGATGTCGATCCCGACGCCGAAGGCCTCGGCCACGCAATTGGCGGTGATGTCGTCATGGGTCGGCCCGATCCCGCCGGTGGTGAACAGGTAGGTGTAACGGCTTCGGAGCGCGTTCACCGCCTCGACGATCATGGCGGCCTCGTCGGGCACGATCCGCACCTCGCGCAGGTCGATGCCGGCGGCGGTGAGGAAATCGGCGATGGTGCCGATATTTTTGTCCTTGGTGCGACCCGAGAGAATCTCGTCGCCGATGACGAGGATCGCGGCGGTGACGGAATCGGAAGGCTGGGTCATGGAACTCTGGTGTCGGGCGGGTCTCGCAGGCAGATAGCGCAACGGCCGCCTGAGACTACGCAAACCCCGAGGATCCGATGCAGTTCGCCGCGCCGCTCCTGCCGGGACGGCTCGTCCAGCGCTACAAACGCTTCCTGGCCGATATCGAGACCGACGAGGGGCTCGTCACCGCGCATTGCCCGAACCCGGGCGCGATGCTCGGTCTCAACACGCCCGGCGCGCGCGTGCTGCTCTCTCGCTCGGGCAATCCGGCGCGGAAGCTGCCGCTGACCTGGGAACTCGTGGAGGCCGACCTGCCGGGCGGGCGGCAATGGGTCGGCCTCAACACGTTGCGCCCGAACGCCCTCGTCGCCGAGGCCTTCCGGTCGGGCGCCATCGCGGCCCTCGAAGGTCACGACACGCTCAGGCCGGAGGTTCGCTACGCCCAGGCGAGCCGGGTCGACTTCCTGGCGAGCGGCGCGGCGGGCGGTCCGTGCCACGTGGAGGTGAAGAACTGCCACCTGATGCGCCGAGCGGGGCTCGCGGAGTTCCCCGACTGTAAGGCCGCCCGCAGCGCACGGCACATGCGGGACCTCGCCCAGGTGGTGACGGAGGGGGGCCGAGCCCTCGTCGTGATCGTGGTCCAGATGCAGGCGGAGGCGTTCGACGTCGCCCGCGACATCGATCCGGTGTTCGATCGCGCTTTCCGCGATGCGCGGGCGGCTGGCGTGGCTGTCCGCGCCTATCGCTGCGCCGTCGGGCCGAAGGGCGTGACGATCGCCGACGAGATCCCGGTCATCACGCCGCCCTGACGCCGTTCGTCGCTCGCGCGGCGGGAATGTGCTAGCGTCTATGTCTGACCGCCGTGGATCCGACGCAGCCCGATGGCAGACTCTGCGCAGTTGGCATACCGTTTCCTGGACGTGGCCGCTTTCCGCGCCTTCCTCGAGACGCGCCCGCTTCACGAGCGCTGGGAGCTTATCGACGGTGATCCGGTGCAATCACCCGCCCCGAGGATTGCGCACCAGCGGATCGCAAGCAATTTCGAGCGGCATCTGAATGCCGTGCTCCGGCACATTCGGCCCGAATGGCGGGCCGACCGCGAGATCGGCATTGAGGTGTCGGACACAGCGACTTACCGGCCTGAACCCGAGGTCACGGTCATCGACGCCCGCACCGACACGGAGCGCAGCTTCGCGGATCGCTTCTACCTCGTGATGGAGGTGCCCTCGGGCAGTGATCGTGGCAGGATCCTGGCGAATAAGATTACCTTCTATCGGGCTCATCCGCACAACCGTTTCATCGTGGTTGCGGATCAGGACAAGATGGCCGTGACGGTTCACGAGCGAGTCGATGCGTCGGCGTGGGCGGTCCGCACCCTCTCGACCGCCGACGAGACCATCCTGCTTGGGGATCTCGGCCCGATCTGCCGCGTGGTCGAAATCTACGCCGATACGCATCTAGACCCGCAGCGATGGCCTTAACGCCAGGATCGCAGCTCTTCGGACCGCGTGAGCGGGATCTTATAGTGTCCTACCGCCCGCGCGTTCGAACATCAGGTTCAGCCGCGACCGCGCGATCTCGCGGTAGCCGTAGCCCTTCAGGTGCTGCGGCAGGTCGAGCTGCCACTGCCCGGTGCCGTTCTCGATCAGCAGGATGCGCGGCAGCAGCGGCTCCGGGGCCTCGCGCAGGAATGGCTCCAGGATCAGATCCTCGGCACCCTCCACGTCGAGCTTGACGGCGTCCACCCGCGACAGCCCCTCTCTGCGCAGGAGGTCGAGGAGCGTCACCGCCGGCACGGTGATCCGGGCGCCCTCGTTCGTGCCGACGATGCGCAGGCTCGACTCACCGCGGTTCCTCGGATCGATGAACAGGGTCAACTCGCCGGCCTTGTCGGCGACCGCGCACGCGACCGCCTTGACGGTGTGGAACGGATTCTGGGCGATGTTGTAGGTCAGGCGGTCGAACACGTCGGGCTGCGGCTCGACGGCGACGATCCGCGCGGCCGGCCCGGAGAACGCGGCCACGCACAGGGCATAGGCGCCGATATTGGCGCCGATATCGAGGAACACGCAATCCTTCGGTAGACGCTCCTGCAGGAGCGCACGCTCCTCGGGATCGAAGAATTGCGGCGTGAACAGCACCTTCTTCTCGCAATTGTTGTTGTACGGGTGCAGCCGCATCCGTGCGCCGTAGCGGGTCACATCGAGGGGTTTGCCGCCGAGGCGCGCGATCGCGATGCGGCGGAGGAACAGCGCGAGGCGCCGCCCATACCAGGATTGGGCCGGGATCCGGTTCGTCCGGCGGGTGATCGCCGCTACGAGGCCGGCCGGTTCGTAGGTGCCGTAAGGCTGCGTGTCCATCATGACCGGGGCGGTTTGCCAGCCGGCGTCCTGCCCGGCAAGCGGCGCGATCCGCGTTGCCCCGGCGTGGCCGCGTGGTCTAAGCCGTGGCCGAGCTTGAGGAGCACGGGTTGCGCGGCATGGAATCCTTCAATTCCGACGGCGTGCGGATCGCCTATATCGACGTTCCGCCGACTCAGGGGGCCGGGCAGCCGATCCTTCTGATCCACGGCTTCGCATCGAACCACGCGGTCAACTGGGTCAACACGCAGTGGGTGAAGTCCCTGACCCAGGCCGGCTACCGGGCGATCGCCCTGGACAATCGCGGTCACGGCGAGAGCGAGAAGCTCTACGACTCGGCCGCCTACAGCTCGGAGGCGATGGCGGGCGACGCGGTGCGGCTGCTCGACCATCTCGGCATCGCACGCGCCCACGTGATGGGCTACTCGATGGGTGGCCGGATCACCGCCCATATCGCCCTGGACCACGCGGACCGGGTCCGCTCGGCGCTGATCGGCGGGCTCGGGATGCACCTCGTCGAGGGCAAGGGGCTGCCCTCCGGCATCGCCGAGGCGCTCGAGGCCCCCGCCGGGACGCCGGCTCCGAACCCGACAGCCGCGGCCTTCCGCATCTTCGCCGAACAGACCCGGAGCGACCTGCGGGCCTTGGCCGCCTGCATGCGCGGCTCGCGCCAGACGCTCAGCCGGGCGGAACTCGCGCAGATCGAGGTACCGGTGCTGGTCTCGGTCGGGACCCTCGATACCGTTGCGGGCTCCGGCCCGGCTCTGGCTGCGCTGATGCCGGACGCGCGGGCGCTCGAGATCGAGGGCAAGGACCACTCCGCCGCGGTCGGCGCCAAGCCGCACCGGGACGGTGTGCTGGCTTTCCTGGCGGCGCAGCCCTAACGGTTCAGCTCTTCAGCCGGTAGCCGGTGCGGAAGATGTAGGCGACGAGCCCGAGGCAGATGACCAGGAACAACGCGGTCATGCCCAGGCTGATCGCGATGCTGACATCCCCCTTGCCGAAGAAGGCCCAGCGGAAGCCGCTGATCAGGTAGACCACCGGATTGAGCAGGCTCACCGCGTGCCAGAACGGCGGCAGCATGCCGATGGCGTAGAAGCTCCCGCCCAGGAAGGTCAGCGGCGTCACCACGAGGAGCGGAACCAGCTGCAGCTTCTCGAACCCATCCGCCCAGAGGCCGATCACGAAGCCGAACAGGCTGAACGTCACCGCGGTGAGCAGCAGGAAGCCGATCATCCAGAGGGGATGGTCGATCCGCAGCGGCACGAACAAGGCCGAAGTCGCCAGGATGATCAGACCGATCAGGATCGACTTGGACGCCGCCGCGCCGACGAAGCCGAGCACCACCTCCAGCGGCGAGATCGGCGCCGACAGGATCTCGTAGATCGTCCCGGCGAAGCGCGGAAAGTAGATGCCGAACGAGGCGTTCGCGATGCTCTGGGTCAGCAGCGAGAGCATGATCAGCCCGGGCACGATGAACAGCCCGTAGGGAACGCCGTCGACCGCCGAGACCCGGGAGCCAATCGCGGCGCCGAAGACAACGAAATACAGGGTGGTGGAGATGACCGGAGCGAGGATGCTCTGCCCGGCGGTGCGCCAGAACCGGCCCATCTCGAACCGGTAGATGGCACGGACCGCCGGCCAATTCATGCTGTGCGATCCGTTCATGCCGGGGCTCCTTCCTCGCGCACGAGGCCGACGAAGATATCCTCCAGCGAACTCTGCTCGGTATGCAGGTCGTTGAAGCGGATGCCCGCTGCGGCGAGCCCGGTGAGCAGACCGGTGATCCCCGTCCGCCCAGCCCGGGTGTCGTAGGTGTAGACCAGTTCGCGGCCATCGCCGGACAGCGCCAGCCCGTGATCGGCGAGTTCCGGTGGGACCGTCTCGATCGGCTGCTGGAGGTGCAGGGTGAGGCGCTTGCGCCCGAGCTTCTGCATCAGCGCGGCCTTCTCCTCCACCAGGATGATCTCACCCCGGCGGATCACCCCGATACGGTCGGCCATCTCCTCGGCTTCCTCGATGTAGTGGGTGGTGAGGATGACGGTGACGCCCTGCTGGCGCAGGTCGCGCACGAGGCCCCACATGTCCTGGCGTAGCTCGACATCGACGCCCGCCGTAGGCTCGTCGAGGAACAGGATCCGGGGCTCGTGCGACAGGGCCTTGGCGATCAGCACCCGGCGCTTCATCCCGCCGGACAAGGTCATCAGGCGGCTGTCGCGCTTGTCCCACAGGGACAAGGCCCGCAGGATCCGCTCGATATGGCCCGGGTCGGGTCGCATCCCGAACAGGCCGCGGGAGAAGCTCACCGTGTTCAGCACCGTCTCGAACGCGTCGGTGGTCAATTCCTGCGGCACGAGCCCGATCGCCCGGCGCGCGGCGCGGTAGTCACCCGCGATGTCGTGACCATCGATCAGCACCGTGCCGGAACTCGGCGTGACGATGCCGCAGACGATATTGATCAGGGTCGATTTGCCGGCGCCGTTCGGGCCGAGGAGCGCGAAGATCTCCCCCCGCTCGATGGCGAGGTCGATGTCGCGCAGAGCCTTGAACCCCGACGTGTAGGTCTTTGACAGCTTCGAAATGGAGATGATTGGCATCAGGGCCTGAGCGGAACGGGGGGCAGTCCAGCGCCGGCGGCCTTGCCGCGGCTTCGAGCCGGCTCTGAGAGGTCGGCGCTATAGCACGCCGCGTCCCCGTCCCGGACCGTTCCTGTGTGCGCCGGCGCACGGCCGAGCGCGCGGGGCGTCAGCGCTCGCTGAAACCCTCGACCATCAAAAGGCACTTCGCGCGCCGATCCGGATCGTCGATTCGGGAGAAGGCGGCCAACAGCGCTGCGCATTCCGTCGCGGCCGGTCCGTTGCGCAGCGCATCGCCGGCGTTCCTGAGGCGAAAGGTCGAGACGGGGATCTGCAAGGCCTCAGCGATCTGGGCCAGCAGCCGCGCCCGCTCGTCAGTGGACGAAGCGGCGCCCATCTGATCGCATCCCCCTGCTTCCGTCATGATGGCTTCAACACCGACCCTCGACCGGGCGCTCGCGCCGACGCCCGGCGCGACCATTCACAAAATTCCCGCCGGTGCAACCTACCGTTATGTTTCTGCCGGGTCGCAAACTGCGCATCGCGCTCGGAATGTCATGTCTAGGCGATCCGGTTCGTTCCGTCGGTGACCGTCGAACAAGTATTACAACATGACGAATGCGTATTCACCGATTTGTTCTGCAATCGAGCGGATCGTGCTGTATCTAAGCTGATCGCCGAAGCGTGATGAGCGCGACGAGGCCGACGAGGGTGGCGGCTCCGAGGAATCTACGCCACGGATTGACGCCGCGCAGGAGTTCGTCGAGCGCCCACCACGCCAGGGCGAGGTCCGCGCCGAACGAGAGCCACGGCGCCAGGGACGGATTCGCCTGCGCCCACCACGCCGCCAGGGAGAACCCGCCGAACAGCCAGAGCGGCAGGTTCGGCCATTGCGCGACCGTGATCGCCCCGGTGCTTCGGTTCCTGAACACCCAGTCGACCGTCCTCGCGAGGGCGCCGCTCCGTCGCTCGTCCATGATCGAGGCCTTTCTGAGCGCATGCGCCGGTGCTCTGCCACACCGGCAAGCCGTCCCTCCGGCCTTAAGCCGGTTGAGCCGAAGCGCCGCGCTTCTTAACCAAGAACTAACCTTACCGAATGGAAAGCGTCCGTAAATCCCTAACAGAAGCTGAAAGGACTCGCGGAAATTCCGTTAATGAGTTGGTAATGCGATGGCCGGGCGGCGATGCAGCCGCCGATCGGAGAGGATCGACCATGAGCGCCCGTCTCGAAGATCTGAAATTCATGCTGACGCTCAGCGTCGTCGTGCTGTTCGGCAGCGGCCTCGACATCATCCTGCGCTGACCGGCACGGGGATGTCGGTGCGGAATTGCTGGATCGCCCGCCCAAGGGCCGAGCGGGCCGCCGTCTCGGGGGCGGGAACGCCGTCACGGCGTTTCGACGTGTAGGGAATGGCAATGACGCGCGTACCGGAGTCGGTCTGGCGGTACGAGCCGGCCGTGTCGAAGGCCGATGACGCGCTCTGACCCGACCGCAGGAAGCTTCGCAATTCGGCGGCCTTGGCCCGCCGTTCCGCCCGCATCGTGACGAGGGCGATCGCGAGCCCGATCAAGCCCGCCGCCTCCAACACGGCCGCGATCACGTAGCCCGAAGCCATTCGATTTCACCGAGCGCGTGGGGAAGAGACCGCTCCCGTGGCGGCACGTTCCGGTCTGCGCCGCTATGGTTAGTGGGGGCTTAACGGCTACGTAGATCGCCGCAGTTTGCGGCCGGCTCGTACCCGCGGCGTGGCACGGCTTCGCGTTGTGTTCCGTCGCGCGGTCACGGTATCGTCCGCGCGCTCAGGCTTCACGAACGCGGATGTCCGTCGGAAGCATGAGACCCGCGCCCCCGCCTCATCGTAGAGATTCTGTCGCCCTCGACCGGCAGTGTCGACCGGATCCGCCAGCGCGACGAGTACAAACGGCATCCGCCTGGTCGAGGCGCGGTTCGCAAGCGTATTGCTGTACCGGCGGATCGAAGCCGATCCGGCAGCAGAACCCTACGAATCGACCAGAGACATCATCGACCTCCCCGAGATCAGCGCCCGGCTGGCCCTTGCCGATATCTACGACGCTATCGCCTTCGAGCCGGCACGCGCGATCCCCTGATGCATCGTCCCGAACGTTTGCTGCAGGCGTTCGGAATAATGCGATGCGCTCGGGTGGGCCTACCACATGTCGAGGGCGACGCGGGCCTCGTCCGACATGCGGCTCTGATCCCACGGCGGGTCGAACACCATGGTGACCGCGCAGGACTGGACACCCGGCACGGCGCTCACGGCGTTCTCAACCCATCCGGGCATCTCGCCCGCCACCGGGCAGCCGGGTGCGGTCAGCGTCATATCGATGGCGACCTTCCGGTCGTCGCCGATATCGACCTTGTAGATCAGACCGAGTTCGTAGATGTCCGCCGGGATTTCGGGATCGTAGACGCTCTTCAGCGCGGCCACGATGTCATCGGTCAGGCGGTCCATCTCCGCCGGCGGGATCGCGGAAGCGCCCGCGACGTCCGGGGCGTTCATGCCGCCCGTGATGGTGGCGTCGGTGCTCATCGTTTCACTCTCCCCGGGCCCACACGGTCGCAACCCGCCTTATCGCAGATCGTCATCTGAACAACATCTCTGCTTTGCCGAGCGCCTCGACAAGTGTGTCGATCTCGGCGGTGGTGTTGTAGAGGCCGAACGAGGCGCGGCAGGTCGAGGTGACGCCGAAGCGCGTCAGCAACGGCATCGCGCAATGCGTTCCGGCCCTCACCGCGACGCCCTGCCGGTCGATCACCGTGGCGATATCGTGGGCATGCGCGCCCTTCATCTCGAAGGCGATCACACCGCCCTTGCCGGCGGCGGTACCGATCAGGCGCACAGAATTCATCGCCCCGAGCCGCTCCTGTGCGTAGGCGGTGAGCTTGGCCTCGTGCGCCGCGATGGCGTCACGCCCGATGGTCATCATGTATTCCAGCGCCGCCCCGAGGCCGACCGCCTCGATGATCGCCGGCGTCCCGGCCTCGAACTTGTGCGGCGGGTCGTTGTAGGTGACCGAATCCGCGCTCACCGTCCGGATCATCTCGCCGCCGCCCTGGTAGGGCGGCAGGCGCTCCAGCCACTCTTTCTTGCCGTAGAGCACGCCGATCCCGGTCGGACCGTAGACCTTGTGGCCGGTGAACACGAAGAAGTCGCAGTCGAGCGCCTGCACATCGACGGGCTGGTGCACCGCGCTCTGCGCCCCGTCCAGGAGGACCGGTACGCCGTGGGCATGGGCGATGCGCACGATCTCGGCGGCCGGCGTCACGGTGCCGAGCACGTTCGACATGTGGGTGATCGCCACCATCTTGGTGCGGGGTGAGAACAGCTTCTCGTATTCCTCGACCAGGAAGTTGCCCTCATCGTCCACCGGCGCCCACTTGATCACGGCGCCGCGGCGTTCGCGCAGGAAGTGCCAGGGCACGATGTTGGAGTGGTGCTCCATGATCGAGAGGATGATCTCGTCCCCCTCCCCGATCAGGCCGCCCCAGCCCATGGACGAGGCCACGAGGTTGTAGGCCTCTGTGGCGTTGCGGGTGAAGATGATCTCGTCCGTGGACGCCGCGTTGAGGAATTGCCGCGTGGTCTCGCGGGCGCCCTCGAACCCTTCGGTGGCGGCGTTGGCCATGTAGTGCAGGCCGCGATGGACGTTGGCGTAGCCGGTCTCCATGCAGGAAACCATCGCATCGATCACGGCCTTCGGCTTCTGCGCCGAGGCGGCGTTATCGAGATACACGAGCGGTTTGCCGTAGACCTGCTGCGCCAGGATCGGGAAATCCTTCCGGACCGCCGCGACATCGTAGGTGGGGGTGAGGACGTGTGCGTTCATCGGGTCACGCTCGCGGATCTCCCTCCCCCTCTGTGGGGGAGGGTGGCCCTCGCGTCAGCGAGGGTCGGGAGAGGGGAGCCCGGCCGCCGGAAAGATCTGCGCGTGCGAAGGGCATCGCCCCATCCTGCACCGTCGCTCACCTCTCCCGCCTCACTCCGTTCGGCACCCTCCCCCGCAAAGGGGGGAGGGTCGAGTGTAGTCAGCCCCGCGCTTTCAGCCAGGCCTCGATCTCGCCGATCAGCGCCGCGCGGGCGCCCTCGTGCGTGACCGCCTCCA
>NZ_JAKSYC010000019.1 GCF_022829585.1 Methylobacterium sp. J-026 | reverse complement strand
TCGCAGACGCGCACGCGGCGGATGTGCTCGACGCCGTAGGGGTCGATGAAGCCACGCCGCTCGAAGTGGCAGACCTCCTCGACGTAGGCAGGCGGCGGGGCGCGGTAGACCGGCTGGCCCGGGTAGTACCCGTTGTTGGCTGAAGCGATGGCGCTGCCTGCCACGACACCACCGAGCACACCGAGTGCAGCGGCCCCGCCGACCCCGATGCCGTCACGGGCCTGGGCGGCCGGCTGGGTACCGCACAGGGCCAAGGCGGCCAAGGCAGCCATGCCGGCGGTCTTCATGGATTCACGCATCGACCACCTCCAAGGCGCGCAGGCGCCCCCGCGCGCATCAGCTGCGCGAGGGCGCATCTACCGGCACGTGCCAGTGCGGCCACTCACAGGTGGCCATGATCAGGGTGCGATGGGGTAGTTAAAGAAGCCCTTTGGACGGTTGTCAGTAGCGCCGAGGCGGCGGCGGTGGGGGCGGGCCATCGTCGTCGTCATCCGGCGGGGGCGGCCCGCGGTGATGATGCGGGGGCGGCGGCCGGTCGTCATCGAAGTCCTCGCCCGGCGGCGGTGGTCGAAAGCGATGCGGAGGCGGCGGGGGCCGGTCGAAATCCTCCTCGCCTGGCGGGGGCGGCCGCCTGTCGTCGTAGGGCTGGGCAGCGGCCCCGGCCGTCGCAAGGACGAGCAGGGCGGCGCCAGTGAAGAGTGCTCGCATGTGGACTCCTTAAGGCCGGTGAGCAAAGGGAGGCGGCCACATGAACGGCCGGTGACTTGTTCGGTTACGCCCGAGATACGGAGGGAGGCAATCAGGTGTAAGGGCCGCCAAATAGGTCGCCCATCGCCTTGCGCTGGAACAGCGTGCGCCAGCGCCGCCTCTGATGCTCCGGCCGGTCGTGGATCATGTGGCAGCGCTGGCAGAAGGCCGCGAGGTTGGCGTCCGCATTGTTCGCGGTGTCGTGATCTCGGTGAGCCGCTGCCAGGACCACGCGCGTCGGCCTGGCGCGACCGAGGATATCGGCGCCGACGGCGATCCGGATCCGCCTGCCCCAGCCATCGCGCCAGCGGCTAGCGTCCGCGTCCCACCACCGCCCGTCACCGAGGTGGTAGACCATCCGCCCATGCGGCCGGCCGCAGCCCTCGCACCGGCCCTGCGCCCGGCCGAAGCGGATCGCCATCGACAACTCGCGCCAGTCGATCGGGTAGAAGTAGCGATGCTCGGGCCGGATCGGCATGACGGCGCAGTGTGCCAGCTACGGTGAAGAAAGCGTAGCTGTAGGGCGATGGTCGAGTCCGAACAGGGGCGTTCGCATGTTGATGGCGCACACCCCCGGAATTGGCCTTGCCAGAGGGTGTCTGACTCGTCGGCTCGCAACCACCTACCGATCCGCAAGCTTAGCAATTGGGGACGTGCATGGTGTCGATGGTCGCGAAGAAGGTCGGATGGATAGCGCAGATGTGGCCAGGACGCCCCCGGCCGGCGCCGACGATGCCACCCATAGTCCGCCTCGAAACGCGCGCCGACCCGCTACCGCTTCACCCCCTGACGGCCTCAGAACTGATCGCTATGGCGCGTGTGGCTCGCCGAAGCGCGGACAGGACCTCGACTGAGTGAGGAGGCTACTGCTGGTCCGATGAGGTGACGTTCGCAGCCGGTAGAGGCGCTCGAAAGCACGCGACAGGATCGGCGCTACCACGAGGACCATTGTATCCGAGATCGCTGTCGAAGCAGTCCAGGGCTGCGATGATGCGGTCAGCCGTGTCCAGGGCCTCTCGGGCGGCCGCTTCGAGCTCCGCGCGGAACGCCGCTCGGTCAAGCGTCTTGGCAGCGACTCGGCCGCCAGGGCTTGAGGGCTGAGGAAACCGGAACACGTCGCCCATTGGAGGTCTCCACCACCGCATGGATCGGATGGCGCGATGGTCGCGGTGGAGGATAGGATAAGAGGTGGCGCCGGGCACTGGCCGGCGACCAGAAGATCACTGCAGCTGGATATCCGCGATGGCGTCGAGGATTGCGTAGATCTCATCCGCGAGATCGTAGCTGATCAGTGTGCGGAGCTCGGTCACGTACTTGGCCAGCTCGACCGCACCGACCGGAGTCTCGGGTGGGGTTCCCATGAGAGGTCCGCGCAGATGATCGATCAGCGCATCGACGGCTTCGGTCACGACATGCGGACGCTCACCATCAGGGGCATCAGGCAGGTGCCGTACCCTCTGGTAGGCCGGGAATAGTTCACGGCCGCTGCGGATCACCGCCAGCACAGGATCAACCGGACGATCGGCCACGCGCGCGCGCAGGCCCTCGGAGCGATCGCGTAGGGTGGTGGAGGGGGGCGCCTCGGGGCGCGGCTTCTTCGGTTGGACCATGTCGATGTCTCCGGATGTAGGATCCGCAGGCCTCCGGCCCACGGGGTGGGGCAAGAGCGTTCAGAGCAGGGTGGCGAGGCCCGTGAGAACAGCACCACCGCCGATGATGACGGCCGCAGCTAGGACCTCGCCGGCGAAACTGGCCGGATGCATCAGGCGCCGCCGGACCGCCTCGCGCGGGGCTTCGGCCTGGCAGGCCTGGGCGTAGAGCTCCACCGGCTGGGCAAGACGCTCCGTGGGTGCGTCCGCGGGCAGCATGTCCGGCAGCAGATCTGAGCCGGCGAACCGCGACAGGTCAGCTTCACGGGTGAGGACGAACCGGTCGAGGTAGCTCTCAGCCCCGGCGGTGATTGCGACCTCGCGGATCAGCCAGCGCAGGTGGCGGACGAGAGCGAGGGCGCCGGTGTGAGAGCGGCAGGGGGTTGCCAGCAGATCGTCGAGTGCGGCTGCCAGACCGATCTCCGCGATCTCGAGCGGCCGGCCGGCCTTGGCGGTTTGGTACACGGCCCAGGCCTCGGCGTGGGCCTCAATCGCGGCCAGCACCGGGTCGGCTATCTGAGGGCGGATCGAGACCACCACGGCGGTGGGCCGAGGGCTGAAATCCGGTATGCGGGCGTGCGTCATCGTTCGGGCTCCGGTGAGGGCTCGTGGGGACGGGTCGGCGGTGGAAGGGGAAGGGTCCCGTTTGGGCGCCGATCTCAGACCGGCTTAGGACGGATCAGGGCTTCAGTGCGCAACCATGTGCCGGGCGAGCTTAGCGGCGCCCCAGGCGGCCTTGAGCGCTACGGACATCGCCTCGGCCCAGGTGCAGCCGAAGCGCTCGTGATGGAGCCGAGCCGCCTTCGCGGCAGCCTGCATGATCGCAGAGCGGTCGAACTTGCCGGCAACAACCAGTGGGCGCCGGCTGAGGCGAACGGTGAGGTTCACCGAGGCCTTGGCGGCGAGGAGGCCGGCCGGGATCGTTGCGCGGTCGTCGCGGATGTCGCGGAGAGCGGCGTTCCAGGAGATGCGGCGCTGAAGTGACATGGCTGATCCATCAACCTATGGAATAACCATAGGATGGCGCTCATCCTGAGACCTGTCAATAGAACTATGGCTCAGCCATTGAATTTTTCGTGGCCTCGAGGTACCGTCTGGTATGGAGATTGATACCTGATGGCCGAGCAAACGATCCGACTGACGCCCCGGCTATGCCGAGCCGCGCGAGCAATGCTTGGATGGCGCCAAGCGGATCTCTTCGAAGCATCTCGGGTGCCCACGCCTACGATCGAAGCCTTCGAGCTTAAACCCGAAACCGCACGGATGATGGGGGCCAACATGCGGGCCTTGATCGTCGCATTCGAAGCCGCCGGCCTGGAGTTCATCCCCGAGAATGGCGGTGGACCCGGGATCCGTTTCAGGGACCGTCGGTCATGAATGCCTACACCGTCGAGCAGCTCGCTCCTGGCAGCTACGACGTCCTGCTCGACGGCAGCCCCGTCGCGGCCCTCGTGCGCGAGGTCGACCGCAACGACGCTGTCCTCGAGTGGCTGGTCGAGTTGCTCGACGAGACCCCGCCGACCGAGCGGCCTGCGCCATTCACGGCGCAGATCGGATCGAGACGTCGGGCAGGCCGAGCCACGAGGCCATCGACCGAAGCTCGTCGAGCATCCGTTCCATTGTGTCCGCCGGCGCGCCCGGCTCTAGGTGCGTGCGCAGCACGATCAGGGCGCCGGCCCTGCGGTCCGCCTTCAGGTCGGCGCGGGCGACGAGCGCGCCGTCCATGAGGAACGGCAGTACGTAGTAGCCGTGCTCGCGCTTGTGGGCGGGCGTGTAGATCTCGAGGCGGTATCGGAACCCGAACAACCGCTCCGTCCGCGGCCGGTGCCAGACGACCGGGTCGAACGGCGAGAGGAGGGCCGCGCCGACATGCCTGCGACCGGGCCGGGCATCCTTGTGCAGGTAGGCCTGATGCTGCCACCCACGGACATGCACCGGAACGAGGATGCCCGCCTCGACGAGCTGCTCGATGGGCAGGCGCGCATCGGCCGGCGAGAGGCGGAAGTAGTCGCGCAGGTCGTTCGCGGTCGCCACGCCGAGCGCCTCCGCCGACCGTGCGACGAGCTCGCGCCGGGCGTCCACGGGGTTCGGGGTTGGTCGTGCGATGACGATCGGGGGCAGCACGCGCTCGGGTAGGTCGTAGACGCGCTCGAAGCTGCCCCTTCGATGCGTCGACGCGACCAAGCCCGCCCAGAACAGCCATTCGAGCGTGTGCTTGGCGTCGCTCCAGTTCCACATGCCCTTGGACGCCTTCGGGCCCGACACGTCGGAGGCCGCCAGCGGTCCCTCTCGTCCGATGCGTGCGAGCAGAGCGTCGGCCTCCGCGCGCCGCTCGCTCGCGAACGGCTCAAGCCGGCTCCAGACGCCGCGGCCCTCGCGGGCGCGGTCCATGCGCCAGCGCAGTAGGGGGTGCAGGTCAATTGGCAGGAGGGACGCCTCGTGGCCCCAGTACTCGAAGAAGCACTTCGAGCTGGCGACCGCCAGGGTGTCGAGGGTGCCGCGATCGTACGGTCCAAGGCGCGAGAACAGCGGCATGTAATGGGCGCGGACGAGGACGTTCACGCTGTCGATCTGGAGCAGGCCCAGCCGGCCGATCGCCCGGCGCATCCGTGCGGTGCCGACGTCCGCCCGACGATCTGCCCTGCCGAAGCCCTGGGCGGCCAGAGCGATGCGCCGCGCCTCCGCGTTCGACAACTCGAGCGTCAGAGTCAGTCTCCCGGGCATGCGTGACGGAACGATCCGCCCCGCTCGCCGGCCGGATCTTCCGCTGAGACCGATACGATCCCATGGCTGGGGAAGACAACCGGCGGAGATCGACCGCCGATCGCGGAGATAACGCGGATCGTCGACGACCCGTACAGGTAGGGACACGATCCGGTGCTGCCTCGGTACCGAACCGAGGAAGGCGACCACGTCTCGGGGGCCTGCGTCTAGGTCCGTCGACGACCGCGTTTTCCGGACGCCTCCAGAGGCCTCGCCGCGCGTTCGAAACCGGCCCAGGGATCCCGCGCGAGAGCTGCGATCCGACCGGGGACGCTGGCGACGCCGAAGCGCGCTCCGGAGCCTAGCGAAGGGAGTTCCTCCCAACCCACCGGGACGGAGACCGGCGCTCCCGGGCGGGCCCGGGTCGAGAAGGCCGCGACCGCGGTCGCGCCCCGCTGGTTGCGCAGGTAGTCCACGAAGATGCGGTTGTCCCTGGCCTTCTTCGAGACCGTCGCGACGTACAGGTCGGGCGCGTCGCCGGCCATCTCGGAGGCGAGACGCTTCGAGAACGCCTTCGCCTCGTCCCAGCTGGCCTGCGGTTCGATCGGGACGACGACATGCAGTCCCTTGCCTCCGCTCGTCTTGACGAAGGCCCCGAATCCCGAAGCCCGCAACCGCTCGCGGACTTCGGTCGCCCCGGCGATGAGATCGCTCCATCCGACGCCCGCACCCGGATCCAGATCGAAGACGAGACGATCCGGCCGATCGGGATCGGCGGCCGGCGCCCCCCACGGGTGGATCTCCAGGACGCTCGCCTGTACCAGGGTCCGAAGACCTTCGGGGCTCCCGATCACGACGGCGTTGCCGGCGTCGTCGCCCAGGACCTGGAGATGGCGCTCGTCCATGCCTGCCCAGCCGTGCTTTTGGTAGAAGCAGGATCCGAGTCCATCCGGGCATCGGAGAAGCGACAGCGGCCTACCCACAACGTGCGGCAGGATCCGGTCGGCGATTTCGGCGTAGTATTCCGCCAGCCCCTCCTTAGTCAGGCCGACGTCGGGCCAGAGCATGCGATCCGGATGCGTCAGGGCGGCGAGCGCCGCGGCCCCCCGCTGCCGCGTCTTCGGACGGGCCTCCGCCTTCCGGCGGACGACCTCGTCCGGCGACACGTCGGGCCGAAGCGACTTGAACGACGCGTGCCGCAGCTGGTCGTCGGCTGTCCAGCCGCGGAAGGTCACCTCGCAGACGAGCCGGGGCTCGACCCAGCGGGCGTTGCGGCGCGCAAGCGGCGGCATCTCAGCGTCGAAGGGCGGCGACGGGATGCGAAGCGGATCCAGTTGGGTCCAGAGATCCCGTGCGACCGCGTCGCGGAAGCCGGTGCCCACCCGCCCGACGTGAACGAGGCCGCCGGCGTCATCGTGCGTGCCCAGGATCAACGACCCCACGGACTTGGGTGCGGTGGTCGACGGCATGTAGCCCGCGACCACGAACTCCTCCGAGGAACTGCACTTGATCTTGCGCCAGGCATCGGTCCGACCCGACCGGTAGGGCGAGTCCGCGCGCTTGGCGACGACGCCTTCCAGTCCAAGCCGGCAGGCGTGGCGCGCCATGGCCTCGCCGTCGGCGGCGAGATGCTCGCTGAACCGGATGCGGCCACCCGGCGGGGCGTCGTCGAGACTCTGCTGCAGCAGATCCTTGCGTTCGGTCAGGGGCAGCGCCCGGATGTCTCTGCCGTCCATGTAGAGCAGATCGAAGGCGTAGAAGATCGCCGATCCCGTATCGCCGGCGGTGAGCGCCTGCTGCAGGGCAGAGAAGCAGGATACCCCGCTCTCCGTCTCGACCACGATCTCGGCGTCGATCAGTGCCGAGGGCAGCTTCATGGCCTTCAGGGCCTGGGCCGTAGGTTCGAACTTCGCCGTCCAGTCGAGGCCGGAGCGCGTCAGCAGCTTCACCGAACCCCCGTCGATGCGGGCCTGCATGCGGTAGCCGTCGTGTTTGATCTCGTACAGCCAGCCGTCGCTTGTGGGCACGCCATCGACGAGGGTCGCGAGCGCGGGCTCGACGAAGGGCGGCAGAAGCGCCTTGCGAGCTCCCTTGGAGCGGCTCGCCGGCGGCTTCGTCTTCCGCTCGGCGGCCACTCCGGCGCGTGCGGCATGATCGGCTCTGACGACCCCGCCCACCGCCAGATCCCGATTGGTCCGGCCCGATAGCACCGACGCCTCGTGCTCGACGAGGATGTCGCCCTCGCTGCGGGCATGCTCGTCGTCGGCCTTCATGAGAAGCCAAGGTTGCTTCTTCTCGCCGCCGCGGCCCTTCATCCGCACGAGGTGCCAGCCCCCCCCGAGCCTCTCGCCGTGCAGGGCGAACTCGAGGTGCCCCTTCTCCAGCCCGGCGGCCGGATCACCGACGGGCTCCCAGGAACCGGTGTCCCAGACGATCATGGTTCCGCCACCGTACTGGCCCTTCGGGATCGCGCCTTCCCAGCCCAGGTAATCGACGGGGTGGTCCTCCGTCCGGACGGCGAGCCGCTTCTCGGCGGGCGACAGGCTTGGTCCGCGGGTGACCGCCCAGCTCTTGAGAACTCCGTCCATCTCGAGACGAAGGTCGTAGTGAAGGCGCCGGGCGTCGTGCTTCTGGACGACGAACCTCGCCTTGGCGACCTTGCGGCCGCGCTTCCCCTTGGGCTCGGGCGAGACCCCGAAATCTCGCTTGTCCCGATACGGTCTGAGCAGCTCGGCCATCGCTTCGTGGAAACGGGATAGGCTGGATCGAGTTCCTGGACGGATCCGGACGGCGGGGCAATCTACAATAAACGACAGGTTATCCACAGGTGTAGTTGTGGAGGAACGAGTCGAGTTCGACTCTCGTTTAACCGTCAAACTCCCAATCGGCGCTCTAAGGATGCATCGATTGGGGTGGATACTTGAACGGTTTCGGGAGATCGACGTGGTAGCGCGCGCCAACTGGAAAGGTCATCTTCGACTTTCACTCGTTTCCTGCGCGGTCGGATTGTATCCGGCAGTCAGTTCGTCGAGAGAGCTGAAGTGTCATACGATCAACCGCGAGACCGGAAACCGTCTCAAGCAGCTGATGGTCGACTCCGTCACCGGCGACACCGTCGAGCGCGACGATCAGGTCAAGGGCTGCGAGATCGCCAAGGACGAGCTCGTGCCGATCGAGGACGACGAGCTCAGCGAGATCGCTTTGGAGAGCACGCACACGATCAACATCGAAGCTTTCTGCCGGCGCGAGGAGGTCGACGAGCGCTACCTCGACAAGCCGTACTACCTCGCCGCCGAGGACAAGGTATCCCGCGAAGCGTTCGCCGTCATCCGGGATGCGATGAAGAAGAAGGGCATGGCGGGCCTTGGGCGGATCGTCATCTACAAGCGCGAGCGCGTGGTTTTGCTCGAGCCCTACGGCAAGGGCCTGCTCGCGACGCTTCTGCGCTATCAAGACGAGGTTCGGTCGCCGACCGCCTACTTCGAGGACATGCCGGACGGCGATCCAACGGCGGAGATGCGAGCGCTCGCTGAGGAGTTGATCGCACGGTCGACGAAGAAGTTCGATCCGTCGAAGTTCGAGGATCGCTACGAGGAGGCGCTGATCGCCCTGGTCAAGGGCAAGGCGCCGAAGCCCGCGAAGGGCAAGGGCAAGGCGAGGTCTGGCGCGGCGAGTTCCGGCAACGTCGTAAACCTCATGGAGGCTCTGAGGCGCAGCATCGACTCGGAGAAGGGCGGCGTGCCGGAGAAGTCGGACGGGAAGAAGGAACCGAAGCGCGATGCGGCGAAGCGACCTCGGAGCAGGACCGCTTCGGACAGGATACGGAAGGCGGCATGAGGAATGTTCGTCCGCTCCGACCCTTGGCCCTGGTCCTATCAAGGCGCGAGGACCGGCGGCGGCGTGCCTGCCTCTCTCTGAAGGTCTTCGGCTACGACACGCTCGGCTTCTCGCTGGTCGAGGATGCCGAGGCTTGGTTGGAGGAGGATACGCCGGAGGTCGCCATCGTCGACCATACGGGAGGATGCGGCCCCGAAGGCGTGATCGCGACGCTTCGGGACAGGGGCGTTCCCCTAATGCCGACGGGTCGTCCGTAGAGGTCATGACCTGAGGCATTCGAGGGGCCGTCACCGTCTACACAGCGCATCGCTTCAACGTGAACGGCTCGACGGCCTTCACAACGCAGCGCGCGATGGAAGCGACCATCGTGTCTCCCGCTACCGACAGCGTCCATCGCGCCTTGCCGCCGGAACCGCAGACCTCGTCCAAATTCCATCTGAAACTACTTGACTGATCGACATACGTTCCGCCTTCCTAAAACGGCCTCTCGGGTCAGCCCAAGCAGGCGGACAGCTGTAGAATGACCCATTCCGAAAAGCGCTGAGGGCAGTCCGCACGGCCGGCATGGGTCGCCACTGGACCGTCTGCTTTTCCGATTGGTAACCTCCGGAGCAGACCAGCGGCTTTCGGCCAGCATCTGCCGCAACGCATCGCTAGCCCGAACGTCTCAGATGGGTGGAAAGCGGCCCTCGATACACCGCCCGAAAGCGGACGCGGCGTTCCAATAGGGCAAACTCAATGGAACTGCATAGCCGGAACTTGACATTGCCATCGATGATCGACGGTATGAGACCGCTTTTTTGGTTTGGTTGGGGTTGCGTCGCAGGCGTCCTGCCGTTTACGCGACCATAAGGTTTCTGGGTCGTGCTTGGCGCTCGTAGACGAAGGCGCTACAGGCCGCACGGATGACCTCGACCGCGATCGATGGGTTTGCGGCCGAGCTGATGCCGTCCCACCCCGGCTTTCCCCCGCCGGACCGCAACCTATACAGGATCGGCCTGCCCACCCGTGCTGGTGGCCGGTCGGAGAGATGCCACCTGCCCCTAAATCCTGTCGGCCGGGCATCTTGATGTCCCTGACCACCCGCATCCTGCTCCTCGTGCTGCTCGCCCTCGCCCCAGCACTCGCGATCCAGGGCTACAACGAGGGTGACCTGCGCGCCGCGCGTGACGAGGCCGTGCGCGCCGACACGATGGCGACCGCCCGGGCCGTCGCCGATGACTTCGCCCAGCTCGCCGACGGCGTCCACCAAGCGCTGGACCTCGTCGGCGAGGACCCGAGCGTTCGCAGCCTCGACGCCGTCCCGTGCACGGACTATCTCCGCCGTGCTGCCGCCCGGCTGCCGCACATCCTGTTGCTGGCTCTGGCACGCCCGGACGGATCGCTCGCGTGCAACAGCGTCGGTTCGCAGCCCGGCGCCTACTCGAACGCCGAGCGCACCTATCACCGCCGCGCCCTGGCCGAGGGCGGCTTCGTCATGGGCGGCTACGCGCGGGGGACTGCGACCGGTAGGGCTTCGGTCCACTTCGCCCAGCCCCTGCGCAGCGCGGGCGGGGCCATCGACGGCGTCCTGGTCGCGGCGGTCGATCTCGATTGGTTGTCGCAGTACCTGCAACAGGAACTGCGGCTGCCGAGCACGTCGCTCACCATCGCTGACGAGGACAACGTCATCATCGTACGCAAGCCGGATGGGACCGACTGGGTCGGCAAGCCGGTCCCCGCCGAGCGTATGGGGCTGCTGGCGAGCCGGGGCGAGGGTGTGCGCCTCGATTTCGGCATCGACGGGCGTGCGCGCATCCTCGCCAACGTCCGCCCGCGGGGGACGGCGGTGCGGGCCTGGGTCACGGTCGGGCGCGACCGCGACGTCGCCTTCGCCGACGTCGATGCGGCGGCGCACCGAGGCTCGATCCTCATCGGGCTGGGTGTGGCGATGGCCCTTGCCGCAGCCCTCGTGGCCGGGCGCCTGTTCATCCGTCGCCCGTTCGACCGCCTACTGCGCGCCTCCACCGCTTGGCAGACGGGCGATCTCACCGCGCGGACCGGTCTGGGCGGCGCCAGCGAGTTTGGGCGGCTCGGGGACAAGCTCGACGCGATGGCCGCCTTGCTCCAGCGCAACGAGGGCGAGCTGCGCGAGGAGATCCGGCGCGGGCATGCCCTGCAGGAGCGGCAGGTGACGATGCTGCACGAGCTGAACCACCGGGTGAAGAACACGCTCGCCACCGTGCAGTCGCTGGCGCGCCAATCGGCCAAGGGCGGTGAGGGACAGGCGGTGCAGCTCGAAGCGCGCATCCTGTCCCTGTCGAAGACCCACGACCTGCTCACCCGTGAGGACTGGAGCGGCGCCACCTTGAATGAGGTGTTGGAGAACGAGCTGTCACCCTACCGCGCCGGGTGTGACCACATCGTCCTCGACGGGCCCGAGGTGGCGCTGCCGCCGCGCCACGTCCTGGCGCTCGGCATGACCGTGCACGAGCTGACGACCAACGCAGCCAAGTACGGGGCGCTGTCGACGGCGGACGGTCGGGTCGAGGTGAGCTGGCGGGTGGATCGAAGCGAGACGGGGGCGGCGTGGTTACGCCTGACCTGGCGGGAAAGCGGCGGTCCGGCGGTCGCGCCACCGGCGCGCCGCGGGTTCGGGACGCGGCTGATCGCCGGCGGCGTCGGGCGCGAGCTGGCCGGGGACGTCGATCTGGACTTCGACGTGGACGGCCTGCGTTGCTGGATCGCTGTGCCGCTGGCCGAGATCGGCAGCCGTATGCTCGCGCCGACACAATAGCCTCACCCTGTCGGTGAGGGCGGTGACGCCGCCGGATCACCGTACCCGTATCACCGCGGGTATGGATAGTCAGAGACAGTGACGATCAGGACCAGAACATGCCGCTGGGGCAACGGCTTGGCGGGGTATGGATGTCCAGCTACAGCTCGGCCCGGTCCACCGAGGCCGTGCTGTGCATTCCCTATCCATCACCCTCCTCGGACGCATGACAATTGCCGCCCCCGAACCCGATCGTTTGCATGTCCTGGCCGCCTACGCGGTCATGGGCACGCCGCCGGAGAAGGGGTTCGATGATCTCGCCAGGATCGCGGTGCTGCTGTGCGGGGTGCCGACCGCGCTCGTGACCCTGGTCGACGATCAGCGGCAGTTCTTTAAGGCGCAGGCGGGCTTCGACGGCGGATGCGAGGCGCCGCTCGACGTCGGGTTCTGTCCGCTGGTGGTCAGGGCCGAGGCGCCGCTCATCATCCGCGACACGCGCGAGGAGGGCCACGCCAATAATGCGGCTGTCGCCGAGGGCGGGGTCCGCTTCTACGCCGGCATGCCGCTGCGGACCGCCGCCGGCGCGGTGCTAGGCACGCTGTGCGTGCTCGATCGGCAGCCGCGCCCGGAGGGACTGACACCGGGGCAGACCGAAGGGCTGGAACGGCTGGCCGAACAGGTCGTCGACCAACTCGAACTGCGCCGCGCTCTCATCGAGCGTGAGCGCCTGATCGCCGAGCAACGGGGGGCCGCTCAAGAGCGACGCGCCTACAGCCAGACCCAGGACGAGATCGCGGCGAGCGGCCGCGATCTCGACGCCATCCTCGACGCCCTGATCGCAGGGGCAATGCGCGCCGTGCCCGCGGCCGAGGGCGGCGTCCTGGAACTGCTCGACAGCGAGGAGCTGGAGTACCGCACCGTAGGCGGAACCTTGACCCCTCACCAGGGCGTGCGCGTGCCGCTGGACGGCAGCACGTCCGGCGCCTGCGCCCGAGCCAACGAGCCGATCCTGCTGGCCGATGCCCTGCTCGACCCGCGGGTGAAAGCCGATCTGCGCGCGTTCATAGACCTTCGCTCGGCCGTGCACGCGCCGGTCAACAGCGGCGGCAAGGTGCTCGGCGTGCTTAAGCTGCAGTCGAGCAAACCGGACGCGTTCACCGAGCACGATCTCGAACTGGTCCGAAGTTTCGCCGGCCTGGCCACAGTCGGGCTGACTGAGGCGAGCGAGATCGCGACGCAGCGCGCGGTGCGGGCGAGCGAGGCTCGGTACCGCGCCGTGTTCGATAGCGCGATCGACTACGCGACGTGCTGCGACGTCACGGCTTAAAGACGTCCTGACTCTTCGAAGGCTTGCCATTCCGAACGAGAGACATCGAGACGTATTGACGGCGGGACGGCCTGCTATAAAGCCGTTTTTACACCAGCCGCGGTCGTGGTCGGGACGTGCGCGAGGCTGGGATGAAGCAAAAGTGCTGGTCCCTGCCG
>NZ_JAKSYC010000007.1 GCF_022829585.1 Methylobacterium sp. J-026 | reverse complement strand
GCCGGTGCCACCGCCGGTTCGGACAACTTCTCCACCAACCTGCTCGCCTACACGGCGACGGTGGGCAACGGCCTGTCGGCGACGATCTCGATCGAAGACCCGGTCTTCCGCCGCACCCCGATCTTCTCGCCGTTCAACGTCTCCGCCACCCTGAACACGGGCAGCGTGCAGAACTTCGGCGTGACCAACCAGCCGACCCCGATCTTCGTCGGTCCTGGCCGCTACGGGAACGTCGACAGCATCGAGCGCTCTCGCCTGCCCGATTTCGTCGGCGTTGTGCGCCTCGATCAGGCCTGGGGCTCGGCCCAGCTCTCCGCCGCCACCCACGAGCTGAACGTCGGCAACCTCTCGACCGCCGCCAGCACCGGCACGGGCCCGGTCCTCGTCCCCGCCCACACCAGCACGGTCCAGGGATTTGCGGTTCAGGGCGGCCTGAAGATCAACGCCCCCTTCATCGCGCCGGGCGACGCCCTGTACCTGCAGGGTGCCTACGGCGAGGGCGCGCAGCTCTATACCGGTTATTCCTCGTATACCGGCTCGTACACGCAGAGCACCACGACGATCCAGGGTCAGAAGTTCGCCCAGTACTTCTCCGACGCGACGATCAATCCCTATACCGGCCAGCTGCAGACCTCGACCAGCTTCACGGCGGTCGCCTCGTACCTGCACTACTGGTCGCCGGAATGGCGCTCGGCCTTCTTCGGCTCCTACGGCGAGCAGAGCTTCTCCAACAGCGCCCGTCTCGCCCAGGGTGCGATCTACAACCTCGTGAGCGGTCTGGCCGGCAGCAACCCGTTCGGCTCCAACGCCGTCGGCGCCCCCGGCACCCGGTTCTACCAGCTGAGCCAGGCGCTGCGCGACACCTACCAGTTCGTGGCCGGCGCGAGCATCATCTGGTCGCCGGTGAAGGACCTCGATATCGGCGTCGAGGGCTTCTACACCCAGATCGGCCTGAAGAACGGCCGGGCGATCGATCTCGACAAGAGCCCGACCGCCTACGCCAACATCGCCGGCATCAACAACGGCACCTTCGCGGTCCGGACCGCCACGCAGGATTCGGTCTCCCAGGTCCGCTTCCGCGTCCAGCGCGACTTCTGATCCGGCCCGCCGGGGCTTCGGCCCCGGCAGCCTTCCTCGTGCTTCACGGATCTCAAGGCTCGGCTTCGGCCGGGCCTTTTTTGTCGTTCGGCTCGGTTCCGAACCCGAGGCCGGCCCGCCGCCCTGCGCCGCCGATGCCAGGGCACTCCCGCGCTGCCCGATCTCGCGGGCGATGCGGCCGCCTCTATCGGCTGGGCCGGACGGCTCGACGCCCGCCGACAGCTGGCCTGCGCCCATCACTTCGATCCTGATGCCGCCCCCTGTGACGCCACCGTGCCGGCCGTGTCCGCGCGGTACGCCGTGACGCGTCGTTGGGTGATGGCTGACGCCCCTGTCGGACTGGCTGCGCCGTCAGAGCCGCCGCCACGCCCCGGACAGGGGTGCGGGTTTCGGCACCGGGACCGCGCGCCGCCGGCAGCGGTGAGTCGGCCGCGTCGAGAATCATCATCACGATCGGATCGGCGCCGGACACATCCGGCCGGCCGTTTCGCCCGTCCAGGGGGGGCGTGTCGTGTCCTGCCGGTTTGAAAACGGCGGGCAACGCCGTCCGCCGAGCGTATGGCGGGCAGCGGGAGAGCTCGCAAGATATTACTCTTTGATTTTATAATTTTTCGATTAATACATATAGCAAAACTATGTAATGTCTGTTTTATCAGTACGTCAGATTTTCAAATGATACTTAAGTGGAGATATATTTGCTCTCAATCTTGTTGCGATGTTGCAACATATTGAGACAAGACCCGGTCGATACGTGAATCCATGTTGCAGTGAAGCTTTGGTTTGAACAATGTGCCGATGCATCGGCGCGTCTCGAAATCGGGTGCCCGAACAGAGCTGCCTGTAATAGGTAGAATAGTAAAACAATGTGCCTGTAGTGCAGATCAAAACTGCGCGGATGGCGATATCGGGTCTCGAAGCTTTGGAGATGTCTATGAAGCTCTTGAAGGGCTCGCTGCTCGGGTCCGCCGCCGCGTTCGCGGCGGTGGGGGCCGCGCACGCCGCCGACCTGCCGGTCAAGAAGGCGGTGCCAGTCGAGTACGTCCGCGTCTGCAACGCCTACGGTGCCGGCTTCTTCTACATCCCGGGCACCGACACCTGCCTGCGCATCTCGGGCCGTGCCCGGTTCGAGGGCGGCTACATGACCAGCAACTCGCGCGCCGCCGGCAACGGCGACACGTCGGGCTACCAGGGCCGGATGCGCATCAACCTCGATGCCCGTACCCAGACCGCCTACGGCACCCTGCGCGCCTTCGTGCGCTTGGACGCCGGCGCCCGCACCGGCTATTCCGGCGTCGGCCAGTCCGGCACCCAGCAGCGCATCGGCCAGGCCTATGCCGGCATCGGCACCGACAGCTTCGGCCGCGACTCGCAATTCGTCAACGTCGACAAGGCGTTCATCCAGTTCGCCGGAATGACCGCCGGTCGCGCGTCGTCGTTCTTCGACTTCTACGCCCACGACTTCGAGTTCGCCGGTGCCACCGCCGGTTCGGACGTGTTCTCGACCAACCTGCTCGCCTACACGGCGACGGTCGGCAACGGCCTGTCGGCGACGATCTCGATCGAAGACCCGGTCTTCCGCCGCACCCCGATCTTCTCGCCGTTCAACGTCGGCGCCACGGTCAGCTCCGGCAGCGTGTCGAACTTCGGCGTGACCAACCAGCCGACGCCGGTC
>NZ_JAKSYC010000005.1 GCF_022829585.1 Methylobacterium sp. J-026 | reverse complement strand
ACCTTGAGCGTCACGGCCGAGGAGCGGAAGAAGTTCAGGAACGACTCGGTGGGGAGCGCGAATTCGACGCCGCCGCCGACCGCGTAGCCGGTGCGGAAGCTGTCGTTGCCGGCGTAGCGGCCGAAGGAGCGGTCGGCGCTGCCCGAGCCGTAGGCGAAGCAGCCGGTGCCGTACACGAGGGTGCGGTCGAAGGCGTAGCCGAGGCGGCCGCGAACGGTGCCGAAGTAGTGGAGGCTCGACAAGCCGCGCGGGTCGGTGACGTAGTAGCCGGGGGCGAGGGAGCCGTTGATGAAGGCGTTGTTCCGGCTGCGGCCGAAGTCGAGGTACTGGGCATCGGCCTCGATGCCGACGACCACGCCCGAGCCCGGGGTGAACTGATAGTTGTAGCCGATCTGGGCGCCGCCGGAGAAGCCGTCCTGGCTGCGGTTGCCGAAGGTGGCGGTGGTGCCGGCGGCGGCGTAGGGGGCCGGGACGCCGAAGGTGGAGTTGTTGTTGCTGCGGCTGGAGGCGTCGAACGCGTAGCCGGCGTTGATACCGAAGTAGGCGCCCGTCCAGGTGAACACCGGCACGGGGGTGAACACCGGCGGCGGCGCGGCGCGGCGGGGAAGGTCGGCGGCCGAGGCGGCGGCCGTCAGGGCGGTGAACGC
>NZ_JAKSYC010000253.1 GCF_022829585.1 Methylobacterium sp. J-026 | reverse complement strand
TGTTCCCGCTCGGCGCGCGCGACTTCGACCTCGCCAGGCTCACGCCGACCGCCTGTTCGCTGTTCGGCTCGCCCCCGGAGGGCTGGGCCCGGGTCCAGGCGATCGTCGACTACGCCAACGGCCGCCTGCGCTTTGACTACCCGCGCGCCGATGCCACCCGCACCGCCCATGGCGGCTTCATGCAGCGCGAGGGCGTCTGCCGCGACTTCGCCCGCCTCGCCATCACCCTGTGCCGGTGCATGAACATCCCGGCCCGCTACGCCACCGGCTATCTCGGCGACATCGGCGTGCCCAAGGACCCGGCGCCGATGGATTTCTCCGCTTGGTTCGAGGTCTATCTCGACGGGCCCGGGGGACCGCGCTGGTACACCTTCGACGCCCGCCACAACTGCCCCCGGATCGGCCGCATCGTCATGGCCCGCGGACGCGACGCCACCGATTGCGCGATCTCGACCAATTTCGGTTACGCGCATCTGGCGCGGTTCGATGTCCACACCGACGAGGTCGACTGAGCCGCCTCGCACGGTCGGACGGGGATACGTATTCCGCCGCCCCGTAGAATCTTGGCGGTTTTGTGGAACTGCCTGGCTATGCCCACGCTTGTAATGGCAAAGGTTATCGCACAGGCAGGCCACCCATGAAGACCACGGTCACCGCACTCGCAGCACTCCTCGGCGCGACTGTTCTTGCCGCGACGCCGGCCCTGGCAGCCTCGTCGTACGATCCCTTCGGGAACGAGGATTCCAACGCCTACTACTCGGATCAGGGCCAGTACGGTTACCAGGGGACTTACGCCCCCGGCTACGGCCAGGGCGTGCAGGCCGCGCCGCAGGCGCAGGTCCAGCCGATCCCCCGCGAGGTCGTGGCCTTCAACGCGCCCTACACCCCGGGGACCATCGTGGTCTCCACCGCCGAGCGCCGTCTCTATCTGGTCCTGGGTGACGGCCAAGCCCTTCGCTACGGCGTCGGCGTCGGCCGCCCGGGCTTCAGCTGGAGCGGCACCAACACGATCACCGCCAAGCGCGAGTGGCCGTCGTGGACCCCCCCGAAGGCGATGATCGCCCGCCGGCCCGACCTGCCGCGTTACATGGCCGGCGGGATCGAGAACCCGCTCGGCGCCCGTGCCATGTATATCGGCTCGACCGAGTACCGCATCCACGGTTCCAACGAGCCGGACACGATCGGCCAGGCGGTGTCGTCGGGCTGCATCCGGATGACCAACGACGACGTCACCGACCTCTACGAGCGCGTCAAGGTCGGCGCCAAGGTCGTCGTTCTGAACTGATCCGGGCGAGCCCCCGACCCGTACTCGATCGACGTGGCCGCATCGTCCCCGGACGGTGCGGCCGTGGCGCGTTTACGGCACGACCCGCCCGATTGCGGTGTGCGGCGGGCTGAACGACGCGATCGGGAGATCGCAGAAGCAGCGCACGCCGAGGGGCTTCGGGCCGGGGAGCGGGCAGGAGAACGGCTTCGGGCCGGTGATTCCCCGCTGCACGGCATCGCAGTTGAAGCCGACGGGCTCCCGCTCGATCCGGCGCGGCGGCCGACGATATCCACGCGCGTCGCCCGGCTCCTCGTAGCCGGACGGCGGAGCACCGTAGGCGGGGCCGTCGACATACTGGGCCCGCGCCGCCGTGCCGGGCAGCGCGGTGGCGAGCGCCAGCGCGGCAACCGTCAGGCGGAGGAGCATAGACGAGCCGATACGGCCAAAGACAGCGTGGCGCATCCTGGAATCCTTCGCGCGATGCGGATCCATCCCGTCCGCCGGGCGGCTCTCCGGGGCAATACCGGCGAAAACGAGACGGCCCGCCCCCGGGATCGGGAACGGGCCGCGTCGTGGCGTGCGACCGGAGATCGGGTCGCCGCTTGGGATGCGGCACGTCGGGCGCCGCCCGACGACCGGCTGCGTCTGCCGCCTCGGCGCATCGTCCTGGATATCGAAATCCGGACGACGCGCCCGGCGGCTAAGTCCGCATCATCGTTTCCCGGAGGCTGGAAACCACCTTTCGGGATGATGCTTTAGTGGCTGCTGCGCTCGGCGGCGTCCCGGGCGTTGTGGACGGCGTTCTTGGCCGCATCCTGCCCCTGCTCCATCGCCTTGCGGGCCTCGTCGGCGCCCTGCTGCATCGCCGACTTCGCGCGCTCGGCACCCTGCTGCATCGCGCTCTGGGCGATGCCGCTGAACTCCTTGGCCTGCGCCTGGATGGCGGCGAACTGGCTGCGCACGAACTCGGCCTGGTGCTGCATCGCCTCCTGCATGTCCCGGGACCGGACAAGCTTCTGGGCGAGGTCGAAGGCCGCGTTGACGTTCTGCTCGGCGTATTCGAAGCCGCGCGTGGACACGTCACGGGCGTTGGTGCGGGCCAGCTCGGTCGAGCCCTGCACAGTGTCGGCGGTGCGACGGGCGGCACCGATGAAGCTGTCGAAGGCCTTCCGGGCCTGCTCGACGCTCTTCTCGGCGAGGTCGCGCATCTCGGCCGGGACTTCGTAGTTCGGGGGATTGCTCATGTGCCGTCTCCTCTCATGTTGACGCCTGTGGATGGCTCTTTGTGCACCGCACAATAACCGATTCGTCACTGTATGCCACCCGCGCCACCGGCGTTAAGGTTGACATGCCGTAAACGTGTGACGGTCGGCGCAAGAGTCCAGCGCCGCGACGACGGGGAGTTTACAATAGGGCTACGGTCGTGCGCGTTTCTCGGGCAGATGGGTCCGGGGAACGGGGGACCGCGTGTGGGTTCGAGGTCGCGGGTTGTGGAGACGACACTGACATCCACCGACGAAGCCGATCGACCGGGGCTCGCCGCCGCCTTCGCGGCCTGGGCGCGGCTGCCGAGCCTGTCGGCTGCGTTGACCGCGCCGGATTCGGTTCACCTGGTCGTCGATCCCGGGACCGGGCAGGTCCTGCATGCCTCGCCGACCGCGCGTCCACTGGCCGACGTCTGCGCCGCCGCGGATCTGTCCCGGCAGATCGCCGCTGCGGCCCCGGGGGGTGCGTCGCCCCGGCTCGCACGGCTGCGCTTCGACCCCCGCAGGATCGCGCCCCCGGTGCTCTGCTGGCTGGCCCGGAGCACCCAGGAGGGGGGAAAGCCCGTGATCCTGGTGATGCCGACCGCTCCGGTGACGCCACCCCGGGCGAAGGCGCGCCCGCCGGAACCCGCCGGGACGATGCTGCCGGAGCCGGCGGCACCCGCTCCGGCGCCCAAGCGGGACGACCGCTTCCTGTGGCGCATCGATGCGGCGGGAACGCTGGTCTCGCTCACCGGCTCGGAGGTCCTGGCGGGCCTCGTCGGTCAGCGCTGGCAGGACCTCGCCGCGTCCGGCCACGTGGCCGGGGCCGAGGGGATGCTGGCGGCGCTGCGGGACCGTCGCACCTTCCGCGGCGAGCCGGCGTCACTGGATGCCGGAACCGGGCCGTTCCGGGTCGAGCTGTCCGGCGCCCCCCTGGGACGGGACGCGGCAGCCTTCGCGGGCTTTGCCGGGTTCGGCCTGATCCGGGGCCTGCCGTCGGCACGATCGGAGGCCCCCGCGGACGCGGTGGCGCCGACAGCACTGCCCGCGCCCGAGGCGTCGCCCGAACCCGGTCCCGCCCGGGAGGCGGCCTCCGCGCGGGAACCCGCCACGGCCCCCTTGTCGACGGACGAGCACGCCGCGTTCCGGGAGATCGCCCGGGCCCTCGGCGCGCGCTACGCCGGCGACGAGGCGGCGCCCGAGGGGCGGCGTCCGAAGGCCGAAGGCGGCGCGGTCATGGTTTTCCCCGGACCCCAGTCCGGTCCCGCGGAGCCGCGCGATGATCGCGCCGCCGCGGGGGCCTTCGCAGACATCCTGGCCGGGCTGCCGCTTCCGGCCCTCGTGCATCGCGGCGGCACGATCCTGGCGGCGAACGGCCGTCTCCTGAGCCTGACCGGTCACGCCGACGTGGCGGCCCTGTCCGTGAGCGGTCTCGGCGGGCTTTTCCCGGGCGCCCCGCAGGACGCAGAAACGGATCCGGCCGCGCGCCTGACCGCCGTCGCGGCCGCCGATGGGCGCGCCCGACCGGTCGAGGCCCTGAGCGGGCCCTGCACCTGGGCGGGCGAGGCCGCCCTGTGCCTGGTCCTCCGCCCGGTCGACGAAACCGATGCAGCCGCCGCCCTCGCCGCCGAGCGCCTCGCCCGCACCGCGCAATCGGAGCGGGCGGCTAGCGCCGAGGCCACCCTCGACGCGCTGGAGACCGGAACCGTCACCCTCGATCAGGCCGGGCGCATCCTCGCGGTGAACCGCGCCGCCGCCGTGCTGCTCGGCTGCGAGCCCCGGGAAATCGTCGGCGCCAGCTTCGTCGCCCAGGTCGACCGGGACAGCGTGCTGGCCGTCGCCGACCTGCTGCGCGGCGTGGCCCGGGGCCGGCGCATCGTCCTGCTCGCCGGCGAGCCCGTGACCCTCGACGTGAGAGCGGTCGAGGGCGACGGCCGCCGGGTGGCCGTGATCGAGCGGACGAACCGCCCTCCGGCGGCCGCCACGGACCTCGCGGGGGGCCGGGCACCGTCGAACGGCGCCGGCACCGCCCTGGTGCGCCTGGACCGCGCCTTCCGCGGACCCCTGGCCGGGATGATCGACCTCGCCGACGCGATGCTGAAGGAGCCCTTCGGCACGCTCGGCGACGCGCGTTACCGGGCCTGCCTCACCGAGATCAAGGCCTCCGGCGACGCGATGCTCGAACGGGTGGGCATGCTCCTCGACCTCGCCGCGGTGGAGGCCGGAACCCTGCACCTCGAACCGCGCGCCCTCGATCTCAACGACCTCGCGGCCGGCTGCGTGGCGCAACTCCAGGCGGCGGCGGCCCGCGGCCGCATCGTCGTGCGGACGAGCTTCTCCACGGATCTCGGCGAGCTGGAGGCCGACGAGCGGTCCGTGACCCGCGCCGCCGCCCTGATCATCGAGAACGCGATCCGGCGCTCGACGGCCGGGGGCCAGATCATCGTATCGACGGGCGCGGCCGAGCGGACGGCCGTCGCGCTGCGGGTGCGTGACACCGGCACCGCGACGCGGGCCGCCGGTCCCGCGGGGGATGTCGAGGAGGGTCTGGCCCTGCCCCGGGCCCTGGTGGAGGCCAATGGCGGCCGCCTCCAGCTGTCGACGCCGACGGAGGACGGCACGCTGGTGGAGATCATCATGCCCACGCGGCGGGCGGCGAACGGTTGAGGCCCGCGGGTCCCGGGCCGGAGGCGGACCCGACAAGTATTCGGGCTCGGCGTGCCGTCTCGGCAAGCTCGGCTTGACAGCGCAGGGCCGAAGCTCCACTCACCGCCTTACATTGTGCCCAATTTATCTACCGATTCCGCAGCGTGCACGAGCGAAAAGGCGATGATATCGCCACCGTAAAGTGTAGGCTACGTTACTTTGGAAGTCCTGGCTGCGCGGTTGAGGCCGCGATACGATCGGACGCCAAGCAGGGATGGAACGCCATGGACGGCAAGATCATCGACGTGCAGGCAGCGTGGCGTGAGGGTGCTCACGTCGACGATGCCACGTACCGGGACATGTATGCGGCGTCGGTCTCGGATCCGGACGCCTTCTGGGGCGAGCACGGCAAGCGCATCGACTGGATGACGCCGTTCTCCAAGGTCAAGAACACCAGCTTCGAGCCGGGCAAGGTCTCGATCAAGTGGTTCGAGGACGGCACGACCAACGTCGCCTACAATTGCATCGACCGGCACCTGGAGAGCCGCGGCGACCAGACCGCGATCATCTGGGAGGGCGACAATCCGGACGAGTCCAGGCACATCACTTACCGGGAGCTGCACGCGCAGGTCTGCCGGATGGCCAACGTCCTGCGCAACCGCGGCGTCGGCAAGGGTGACCGGGTCACGCTCTACCTGCCGATGATCCCCGAAGCCGCCTACGCGATGCTCGCCTGCGCGCGGCTCGGGGCGATCCACGCCATCGTGTTCGGCGGCTTCTCGCCGGATTCCCTCGCCTCGCGCATCCAGGGCTGCGGCTCCAAAGTAGTGATCACCGCCGACGAGGGCCTGCGCGGCGGCCGCAAGGTGCCGCTGAAGGCCAATGTTGACGAGGCGATCAAGCGGATCGGCGCCGACTTCGTGGACCACGTCATCGTGGTGCGCCGCACCGGCGGCACCGTCGCCATGGAGGCGGGCCGGGACGTCTATTACGACGAGGCTGCCGAGCAGGTGACCGACCATTGCCCCGCCGAGCCCGTGGAGGCCGAGCACCCGCTGTTCATCCTCTACACCTCGGGTTCGACCGGCCAGCCGAAGGGGGTCGTTCACACCACGGGCGGCTATCTGGTCTACGCGTCGATGACCCACGCATACGTCTTCGATTACCGCGAGGGCGACGTGTACTGGTGCACGGCCGATGTCGGCTGGGTCACGGGCCACAGCTACATCGTCTACGGCCCCCTCGCCAACGGCGCGACGACGCTGATGTTCGAGGGCATCCCGACCTACCCGTCGAGCTCCCGGTTCTGGGAAGTGATCGACAAGCACAAGGTCAACATCTTCTACACGGCGCCGACCGCGATCCGCTCGCTGATGGGCGGCGGCGAGGGGCCGGTGAAGAAGACCTCCCGGCAGAGCCTGCGGGTGCTGGGCTCGGTCGGCGAGCCGATCAACCCGGAAGCCTGGGACTGGTACTACAACGTGGTCGGCGACCGGCGCTGCCCGATCGTCGACACGTGGTGGCAGACCGAAACCGGCGGCATCCTGATCACCCCGCTCCCGGGCGCCACCGCCCTGAAGCCGGGCTCCGCGACCCGGCCGTTCTTCGGCGTCAGACCCGAGATGGTCGACGCCGAGGGCAAGGTCCTGGAGGGTCCCTGCGAGGGCAACCTCTGCATCGCCGATTCCTGGCCGGGCCAGATGCGCACGGTCTACGGCGACCACGAGCGCTTCGAGCAGACCTACTTCTCGACCTATCCGGGCAAGTATTTCACCGGCGATGGCGCCCGCCGGGACGCGGACGGCTATTACTGGATCACCGGCCGGGTCGACGACGTGATCAACGTCTCGGGCCACCGGATGGGCACCGCGGAGGTCGAATCCTCCCTCGTCGCCCACCCGAAGGTCGCCGAGGCGGCGGTGGTCGGCTACCCGCACACGGTCAAGGGCCAGGGCATCTACGCCTACGTCACCCTCAACGACGGCGAGGAGGGCGACGACGCCCTGCGCAAGGAACTCGTGACCTGGGTCCGCAAGGATATCGGGCCGATCGCCTCGCCGGACCTGATCCAGTTCGCCCCCGGCCTGCCCAAGACCCGGTCCGGCAAGATCATGCGCCGGATCCTGCGCAAGATCGCGGAGGACGATTTCGGTTCGCTCGGCGACACCTCGACGCTCGCCGAGCCGGCGGTGGTGGAAGACCTGATCGAGAACCGGCAGAACCGGCCCTGATCGGTCCGACCTCCAGGACATGACGAGGCGGGTGCCGGTCCGGCGCCCGCCCCCAACAAGAACCACGAAACTCAGGTCTCAAGAAAAACCGGAAGGCCGGAGCGCCTTTGCGGGAGGAACACGCCATGAGCGGCTCGACACTCGGCCTTCGCGGGGGCACGGCGCCCCCCCCATCCCGCAACGCCGCCGCGGCGGTCGATCCGCAGATCGACCGGATCGTCCGGACCCCGGAATTCCAGCAGCTCGTCGCCGAGCGCACCCGGTTCGGCTTGATCCTGACGATCCTGATGCTGGTGGTCTATTTCGGCTTCATCGGCCTGATCGCCTTCGACAAGTCGCTCCTGGCCGTGAAGGTCGGCGGCGGCACCGCGTCGCTCGGGTTGTTCATGGGCGTGTTCGTGATCCTGTTCGCCTTCGCGCTGACCGGCATCTACGTGGCGCGGGCCAACACGCGCTTCGACACGCTGAGCGCCGCCCTCAAGCGGAGCGTGGGCCGATGAACCGCCTCCTCCTCGGCCTGACGCTCGCCGCGATCGTGGCGAGCGGCGCCTACGCGGCCGGCCCCGATCTCGGCGCGGTCACGCAATCGGCCACGAACTGGCCGGCCATCGGCATGTTCCTGTTCTTCGTGCTGCTGACCCTCGGCATCACCTACAAGGCCGCCAAGGGCACCAAGTCGGCCGCCGACTTCTACGCCGCGGGCGGCGGCATCTCGGCCGGGACCAACGCCCTGGCAATCGCCGGCGACTACATGTCGGCGGCCTCGTTCCTCGGCATCTCCGGCCTCGTCTACACCTCGGGCTTCGACGGGCTGATCTATTCCACCGGCTTCCTGGTCGGCTGGCCGATCGTGCTGTTCCTGATCGCCGAGCGCCTGCGCAACCTCGGCAAGTTCACCTTCGCCGACGTGGCGAGCTTCCGCCTCGACCAGACCTCGATCCGCATCATCTCGGCGGTGGGCACCCTGGTGGTGGTGGCCTTCTACCTGATCGCCCAGATGGTCGGCGCCGGCAAGCTGATCCAGCTCCTGTTCGGCCTGCCCTATCTCTACGCGGTGATCATCGTCGGCATCCTGATGATCGTCTACGTCGCCTTCGGCGGCATGAAGGCGACCACCTGGGTGCAGGTGATCAAGGCCTGCCTGTTGCTCGGCGGCGCGACCTTCATGGCCGGGGCGGTGCTGTTCAAGTACGGCTTCAACCCGGAAACGCTGTTCGCCGCCTCCGTGCAGGTCCACCCGAAGGGCGACGCCATCATGGCGCCCGGCGGCCTCGTGTCGAATCCGGTCGAGGCGATCTCCCTCGGCGTCGGCCTGATGTTCGGCACCGCCGGCCTGCCGCACATCCTGATGCGGTTCTTCACGGTCTCGGACGCGCAGGCCGCGCGCAAGTCGGTGTTCTACGCCACCGGCCTGATCGGCTACTTCTACATCCTGACGTTCATCATCGGCTTCGGCGGCATCGCCCTGCTGATGTCCGATCCGAGCTACTTCAAGCTCGGCGCGGCCGGCACCTTCGACAAGCTCAAGGACATGATCGGCGGCACCAACATGGTCGCCGTCAACCTCGCCAACGCGGTCGGCGGCCCGTACTTCCTGGGCTTCATCTCGGCGGTGGCGTTCGCGACCATCCTGGCCGTGGTGGCGGGCCTGACGCTGGCCGGCGCCTCGGCGATCAGCCACGACCTCTACGCCCAGGTGATCGCCCGCGGGCGCACCACCGAGAAGCACGAGGTCAATCTGTCGAAGCTCTCGGCGGTGGTGATCGGCCTGGTGGCGATCTATCTCGGCTACGTGTTCGAGAATCAGAACGTCGCCTTCATGGTCGGGCTGGCCTTCGCGGTGGCGGCGAGCTGCAACTTCCCCGTACTGGCCATGTCGATCCTGTGGCGCGGCACCACCACCTGGGGGGCGCTCGCGGGCGGCCTCGTCGGGCTGATCTCGGCGGTGGCCATGGTGGTGCTGTCGAAGGCGGTCTGGGTGGTGACGTTCGGCAATGCCGCACCGATCTTCCCCTACGACAACCCGGCCCTGTTCTCGATGCCGCTGGCCTTCGCGACGATCTGGGTGGTGTCCCTGATGGACCGGTCCCGCCGGGGCCAGCGCGAACGCGCGGCCTTCGAGGCGCAGTTCGTGCGCTCCGAAACCGGCATCGGGGCGTCCGGCGCACACGCGCACTGACCGACCAAGACGCGGTGAAAACGAAGGGCGCGGCACGGGCCGCGCCCTTCTTCGTTTCAGGCGCCCCAAGTGGTTCTCGTGCGCGCCGGACATTGCCGGCGCGCGGCGTCCGGAGGCGCCCACGCGGTTGCTGCGGCGACGCCGCCACGCAACCCACTCATCGGTGTCGATCAGAAAATTCACGATCGGTCGACCGGTTGACCGTGCCTGTCCCAGCGATCACGCATCGCTCATCTGCGTCGCGCACAGGGTTCGTCCGGGGAGAAACGGGTCATGGCGGGGGCGAGTGTCGTTGCACGGGCGGACGGGGCCGCGCGGCCGATGCGTTCCGCCGAGAAGCGCGTGATCTTCGCGTCTTCGCTCGGCACCGTGTTCGAGTGGTACGATTTCTACCTCTACGGCTCGCTGGCGGCGATCATCGGGGCACAGTTCTTCTCGGCCTATCCGCCGGCGACGCGGGATATCTTCGCGCTGCTGACCTTCGCGTCCGGGTTCATCGTCCGCCCCTTCGGCGCCCTGGTGTTCGGCCGGATCGGTGATCGCGTCGGGCGCAAATTCACGTTCCTGGTCACGATCCTGATCATGGGCCTGTCGACCTTCCTCGTCGGCGTGCTGCCCAACGCCGCCACGATCGGGATCGCAGCGCCGGTCATCCTGATCGTCCTGCGGCTGGCCCAGGGGCTGGCGCTGGGCGGCGAGTATGGCGGCGCGGCGACCTACGTGGCCGAGCACGCGCCCAACGGCCGGCGCGGCTTCTACACGAGCTGGATCCAGACCACCGCGACGCTGGGCCTGTTCCTGTCGCTGCTGGTCATCCTGGCGACCCGGACGTTCGCGGGCGAGGCGGCCTTCGCCGAATGGGGCTGGCGCATCCCGTTCCTGGTCTCGGTCCTGCTGCTCGGCGTCTCGGTCTGGATCCGCCTCCAGCTCTCGGAATCGCCGGCCTTCCAGAAGATGAAGGACGAGGGCAAGACCTCGAAGGCGCCGCTCACCGAGGCCTTCGGGCGGTGGACGAACGCCAAGGTCGCGGTGATCGCCCTGTTCGGCCTCGTCGCCGGCCAGGGCGTCGTCTGGTACACGGGCCAGTTCTACGCGCTGTTCTTCCTGCAATCGATCCTCAAGGTCGACGGCTATACGGCCAATCTCCTGATCGCGTGGTCGCTGCTGCTCGGCACCGGCTTCTTCGTGGTGTTCGGCTGGCTCTCCGACAGGATCGGCCGCAAGGTCATCATCCTGACGGGCTGCGCGGTGGCGGCCGCCACCTTCTTCCCGATCTTCAAGGGCATCACCGCCGCGGCCAACCCGAAGCTCGCGGCGGCGATCGAGACCGTGACGGTCACGGTCACGGCCGATCCGGCCGCCTGCGGGACCCTGTTCAATCCGGTCGGGACCCGGGTGTTCACAGCGCCCTGCGACAGCGCCCGCGATTTCCTGTCGAAGTCGTCTGTGCGCTACGCCACCGTGGCGGGCGCGGCCGGCCAGTCCGCCACGGTTCGGGTCAACGGCACCGAGATCCCCTACCCCCCGGGCGGCGCGGCCGAGGCCAACAGGGCTACCACGGCAGCGCTCCAGGCGGCGGGCTACCCGGAGGCGGGCGATCCCGGGATCGTCAAGATGGCGAACCCGTTCGATGTGTTCCGGTCGCAGGTCGCCCGGGTGATCGGCCTGCTGTTCCTCCTCGTGCTGTTCGTGACGATGGTCTACGGCCCGATCGCCGCCATGCTGGTGGAGCTGTTCCCGACCCGGATCCGCTACACCGCGATGTCGCTGCCCTATCACATCGGCAACGGCTGGTTCGGCGGACTGCTCCCGGCCACCGCCTTCGCCATGGTGGCTCAGACCGGCGACATCTATTTCGGCCTCTGGTACCCGGTCGTCATCGCGGTCGCGACGGTGATCATCGGCGTGCTGTTCGTGCCGGAGACCAGGGATCGCGACATCTTCACGGATGCCTGACACCCTCGGCCCCGGGGACGCCGACGTCGTCCGATCCTGTACGCCCGGGCCGTAGGCGCGGCCCGGGCGTTCGCCCTCGGGGCCTCGGCAGCGCGCCGAAGGCCGACAGGGGGAATCGCGATACGGCATCGCGTTGCGTGCGCCCGCTCCCGAAAGCGCCGCTGACCCCCTGCCCAATATGCGTTTCGTATCACAATCGGCCGCGACAAATCTCTAATAAAGACTTTTTGTAAATAAATCTTGCAAAATATAAAAGTCTTTAAAGTCCGATTTCCGGTTTTGACTTACCCTGGATTGGCCTGATCACAGACAGCGCGAGAGGCAGGCAAGATGTCGCGCTTGACTATTCTAAGGCATGGCCATCATCGAATTTGCGGAACCATAAACGGTTCCGGCCGTATATGGCATTCTTCACCAACCGAAGCCCAGGACTCCAGACGTGAACAACGCCTTTGCACAACTGCGCCGCAAGCCTGGCACGAGGCCGCCACTTATCCTTGTATGCTCTTGGTCGGCGGCGACGGTCGTCTTATGGGTAGCAATCGACATCCTCGCGGCACGGCCGGTCTGGTGGTGGTAAGCGCGAAGCGTTGCGTCAGTGATTCTGCTGATAGCCGCTCATGTAGGCGCCGAGCAGGTATCCCGACTGATGCGCGGCGAGATAGCCCACGGTGATCAGCACGTGGAGCAGATCGATCTCATACCGGGTGACGAAGATCGTCAAAGCTGTGAACATGATGACGGACGACGTCATGGCCAAGACGACGACCGTGTAGGACCGGCCGATGAGCCATCCTACCAAGAACAACATTGCCGCGACCAGCATCTCATCACCCAGGCAAGAACCGTTCGAGGAGATGCATTGCGCGATCATCCTGCAAAAATCTCAGGAATGATGACGTGGCGACGGCCTGATATCAAGCACGGCCGCAACGTGGAAAGACGTCTCGGGCAAATCTGATCTTTGATCCTAGAAGATTGCAATCGACAATGTTCATGAACCAAAAATTTAGACCATAATACTCTTGCTTACACCATAAACATTACAGACGATCTCTCGATCGCCCGCGGTCCTGCATCCGTTAGCGGCGCTGCTCCACCGATCTCGGGGGATCCTTAACGGCTCCGCCACCACGCCGCGGTCGCCATCGGGCCCCGCCGCGATCACGTCCGACGGGTCCGACGGCCGGGAATACCGCGCGCCGTCGAACGCGTCCGATGCCGTGAAGGGTCGACGGAGGTGGTGCCGCGTCAGTGCCGGAAGTGGCGGTGGCCCGTGAAGACCATCGCCAGGCCGGCCTCATCGGCCGCCGCGATCACGTCCGCATCGCGCATCGAGCCGCCGGGCTGGATCACCGCCGTCGCCCCCGCCTCGGCCGCCGCCATCAGACCGTCGGCGAAGGGGAAGAACGCGTCGGACGCGACCACGGACCCGACCGCGAGGCTCTCGGACCGTCCCAGGCGCTTGGCACCCTCGGCGGCCTTCCAGGCGGCGATGCGCGAGGAATCGACCCGCGACATCTGGCCGGCGCCGATCCCGACCGTGGCGCCGCCCTTCGCGTACACGATGGCGTTGGACTTCACGTGCTTGGCGACCCGGTAGGCGAACCGGAGATCGGCGAGTTCCGCCGCGCTGGGCGCCCGCCGGGAGACGACCTGAAGCGGCATGTCGTCGACCACGGCCGCGTCCCGGCCCTGGACCAGCAATCCGCCGGATAGGGTCCGGACCGTCTCGCCCGGCGCCCGCGTATCGGGCAGGCCGCCGGCCAGGAGCAGGCGCAGGTTCTTCTTGCCCGCGACGATCGCCGCGGCCTCCGGGGTGGCGTCCGGCGCGATGATCACCTCGGTGAAGATCTCGACGATCCTCTCCGCCGCCGCCGCGTCCAGGGTCCGGTTCAGCGCCACGATGCCGCCGAAGGCGGAGGTCGGGTCGCAGGCGAGCGCCCGCTCGTAGGCTTCGAGCAGGCTCGCGCCCTCGGCGACGCCGCATGGGTTGGCGTGCTTGATGATCGCCACCGCGGCCGCGCGCGCGGATTCGAACTCGGCGACGCATTCGTAGGCGGCGTCCGTGTCGTTGAAGTTGTTGTAGGACAGGTCCTTGCCCTGGAGCTGGCGGGCGGTCGCCACGCCGGCGCGGGGCTTGCCCGGGGCCCGGTAGAAGGCCGCCGCCTGGTGCGGATTCTCGCCGTAGCGCAGACCCTGCGCCAGGGCGCCCCCGAAGGCGCGGAACGGCGCCGGCTCGTCCGCGCCGAAGCGGCCGGCCATCCAGTTGGCGATGGCGGCGTCGTAGGCCGCCGTGCGCGCGAAGGCCTTCTGGGCGAGGCGGCGCCGGAGGTCGGCCCCGATCGCGCCGTCGTTCGTCTCCAGGGCGGCGAGCACGCCGGCATAGTCCGAGACATCCGTGACGACGGCCACGTCCGCGTGGTTCTTGGCCGCCGCGCGGATCATCGCCGGCCCGCCGACATCGATGTTCTCGATGCAGTCGGCATCGGGCCTGTCGGCCGCGATCGTCGCCTCGAACGGATAGAGATTGACCACCAGGAGATCGATCGCCCCGATCCCGTGGGCCGCGAGGGCGGCTTGGTGCTCCGGGTTGTCGCGGATCGCCAGCAGGCCGCCATGCACCGCCGGGTGCAGGGTCTTGACCCGGCCGTCCATCATCTCGGGAAAGCCGGTCAGGTCGGCGACTTCCGTCACCGGCAGGCCGGCCTCCCGCAGCGCCCGATGGGTGCCCCCCGTCGAGACCAGCGCGATGCCGCGGGCATGCAGCGCGCGGGCGAAGTCGACGAGGCCGGCCTTGTCGGAGACCGAGAGGAGCGCGCGGGAGACCCGCACCTGATCGTGCGCCATGGTTTCGTGCCGGATGTTCGAGATTTTTGAGCGCGGTAGCATGGAAACGGGGAACCGGGCCAGACACGCGTCAGGCCGGCGCGACCCCTCGCAACGGCGCCGAGGCCCGGCGCTCGAAGCTCCAGCGCACCTCGACATCCTCCGACACGCTGAGATGGAGGACGATCTGGTCGGTGCGGCGGGCGCCGGTGAGGCCCGAGAAATACACGCTCTCCTCCAGGGCGATCTCGACGTTCTCCGCGCGGAACACCCAGATCTCACCGAGGGCCGAGGCCAGTTCGAGTCCCTCCGGCACCCCGCGTACGGCGATGCCGGGGTGGAGGTGGAAGCGGATGGCCACGTCGTGCGGGCGTCGGCGGGCCCGGCCTCCCGCCTTGCCCTGGCGCAGGAACGCGTCCCGGCCCTCCAGGAGCGCCGCGGCGGCGAAGAGCTGCCAGCGCCGCTCGTGGACGATTCCGAATTCCGGCCCGAATCCGTTGTGCCGGGCCGCCAGCATGACGCTGTCGGCCTCCTCGGCCTGTTCGGCCGCGACCGCGGTCGGGCCGCTCAGGACCACCGGGCCGCGCCGCCGGATCAGCCAATCGGCCAGCTGGCGCTCGCCCCACCAGCCGTCGCGGGTGAGGAACCGGCACGAGGAGGTGCGAGCCACGGAGGCGGTGGAATGCGCCGCGGTGGAACGGGCCAGGAGGCGCAGGTCCGGCCCGCTCGCCGGCAGGCCGCAATTGACCACGATGCGCTGCGGTCCGCTCGACATCTCGAAGGCGAGGCAGCCGGCCCCGGCATTGACCGAGTACGGGAGCGGCGGGCTCGCGCCGACATCGGCCACGATCACGACCCGGCCGCCCTCCAGGCGCTCGTAGCCCGAATTCGGCGCGTGCATCAGCGGCCGGGCGAGCGCGCCGTCATAGACCAGCAGGGTCGCGAGATGGTCGGCGTCGGTGGCGCCCATGCCGTTGAAATGGCTGAGCGAGGCGTCCGGATGGCGCAGCAGCCGCAGCAGCGGCAGCATCCGGTCGATCGCGCGCAGGAGCGCCAGCGGCGGCTCAACGCTCCGGCTCAGGTAGCTCTGGCGCAGGGGCAGCAGGTCGAGGAGCAGCTCCATGGCGAAGCGCGGATCGCGCGAGCGGTGGCCGCCATCGGTCAGGATCTGCCGGTCGAGCTCCCGCGACAGGATCCGGGTCGCCCGGCGCAGGATCGGCTGGATCCCGTCGCAGCACAGGCCGGCGTAGCAGAGCGCTACGGCGGCGTTCAGGCGCCATTGCGGCGGCACCCCCCGGCGCAGGTCGCGCTCGAGCTGCTGGGCGTTGCGGCCGATGGCCTTGAGGAAGTTCTGGTAGAAGGCGTGGTCCGCGCCCTCCAGCACGAGCGGCGACTGGCACAGGAACGAGATCAGCCGCCGCGCCGCCACCGGCGTCTGGCGGGCCAGCGCCGGATCGCCCCGCCCGGCGATGAAGTCGGCCACGAAGGCGCGGGCATTGGCCCGGGCCAGCGCCGTGTCGGCGGCGCGCAGGTGGCGCAGCCAGCCGAAGCCGTAGAGCTCGTCGGCCCATTCCGGCGAGGGCGGCGCGTAATCGAAGGGCGAGCCGCCGCTCGCCGCCAGCGACCGGCCGGCGAAGACGAACAGGCCGGCATAGATGTCGTCCGCGAAGGTCGCGTCGGAGGTGCGCAGGTCCTGGGGCGCGATCACCAGACCCGTGACCCGCATCCGGGCGAGGATGTCGGGGGATGCCGTGAGGCTTGCGCCGGCCGCGCGGATCGCGCGCACGGCCTCGCGCGCGAGGAGCCGATAGAAGCGCCAGCGGTCAGGCCCCCAAGCCACGCGATCTCCGAGCTGCGCGATTCTCACAAGGCCCCACGGCCCTGAGCCCTCGCGGACGAGGATCGGCTGGCACCCGTTGCGTAAGGCTAGAAGAGGCCTCTTAACCGGCGGTTTACGCTATGTCATGTCGGACGCCCCGAAGGCGAACCAGAGCCCGGACCTCAGCCGGGCGTCAGGGCCGCCGCGAAGGCCCGCAGGTTCGCGCGCATCAGGTCGAGATAGGTCGGCGCCGGGCCGTCCGGACCGGAGAGCGCGTCGGAATAGACCTTGCCGCCAAGGCGGGCGCCGCTCTCCCGGGCGATCTGCTCCATCTGGCGCGGGTCGCTGATGTTCTCCAGGAACACCGCCGGCACGCGGTCCCGGCGGATCTGCCGGATGATCGCGGCCACGTCCCGGGGGCTCGCCTCACTGTCGGTGGAGACGCCCTGCGGCGCCACGAAGCGCAGGCCGTAGGCCGCGGCGAAATACCCGAAGGCGTCGTGGGTGGTGGTGATCCGGCGGCGCTCCGGCGGGATGCCGGCGATCGTGGCGCGCAGGTCCCGCTCCAGGGCGTCGAGCTTGACGATATAGGCGGCGGCGGCCTCCCGGTAGGCGGCGGCATGGGCCGGATCGACCGTCGCGAGGCCGTCCCGGATGTTGGCGACATAGATCCGCACGTTGGGGACGTTCTGCCAGGCATGCGGGTCGACGGCCTGGTCGCCGTGGCCGCCCTCACCCTGCGCGTGCTCGTCCCGGGCGGGGATGGGCGTCACCCCCGTGGAGGCGACCACCACCGGCGCCCGGGTGCCCGAGGCCCGGATCAGCCGGTCGAGCCAACCCTCCAGCCCCAGACCGTTCACGACGACGATGTCAGCCTCAGCGAGCTTGCGCGCGTCGGCCGGGGTCGGGCTGAAGCCGTGGACGTCGGAATCCGGCCCGACCAGAGTGGTCACCGTCACGTGCCCGCCGCCGACCTGCCGGACGAGGTCGCCGAGGATCGAGAAGCTGGCCACCGCCCGGACCGGCCTCCCCTCCGGCGCCGCCCGGGCCGGGACGGCGAGGCCGAGGATCGCGAAGCCCACCGCCGCCTGGACCAAGGTCCGGATCGTTCCCGCCGCCCGCCGCACCGCCCCACTCCCTGAACTGTTCCGATCCGGTCTGCCACTAGTGTAACAGTGTTACATACACAAGCGGGATACACGACCGGGGTCTGATGGCCGGCGTCGGGCACCGCGGCCAGTTCGGCCTGGCGGCGTCCGGAGCGTGAGACGGAGGTTTCCATGTCCCGACGTTTGAGAGCCGCGATCCTCGTCACCGGGGCCCTCGGCCTGGGCCTGGCGGGCGCGGCCGCCGCCCGCGACCACGGCCCCGAGGGCTTCCGCGGGCATGGGCGCTGGAGCGCCCTCAGCCCCGAGGATCGGGCGGCGTTCACGGATGCCCGCATCGCCGCCCTGCATGCCGGCCTGACGCTCAATCCCGACCAGGAGAAGCTGTGGCCGCCGGTGGAATCGGCGATCCGCGACATGGCCAAGCTGCGCCAGCAGCGCCGCGACGCGATGCGCGACCAGCCGAAATTCCGCGACGACGCCCCGGCGGCCCTCCGGGCGATGGCCGATGCCGCATCGGCCCGCGGCGAGGCCCTGCGCAAGCTCGCCGACGCGTCGCAGCCGCTCTACGCCAGCCTCGATCAGGACCAGAAGCGGCGGGCGATGATCCTCGCCCGGCCGATGGGCCCGATGGGCGGTCACGGCATGCGGGGCGGGTGGCACCACGACCACGACCACGACGACGAGCACGGACGGGGCGGCGACGGGCGCTGACCGAAGGCCTTGATCCGCGGCGGCTGCGGCGGCACACCGCTGCCGCGGCGCCTCCCGTGTGCGGGCGGCCCTGGTCCGACCCCGTAGGTTTCATGGCGCGCCTTCCCGGCGACACGGCTCCCCTCCTCGTCCGGCTCTGGCGCACGTGGCTGTTTCCGCACCGGGCGACGCTGGCCGTGGTGCTGGTGCTGATCGCGCTGGTGGGTGCCTCGACCGGGCTCTATCCGGCGCTGATCAAGGCCGCCTTCGACGCCTTCGACCGCAAGGACGCAGCCGCTATCGCCTACGGGCCGCTGGTGGTGATCGTGGTCACCGCGCTGCGCGGCTTCGCCCTCTACGGCCAGACGGTGCTGACCAACCGGGTGGTCACGCGGGTCGAGGCCGACATGCAGGCGGCGCTCTACGGCCACCTGATCGAGTCCGATCTTGCCCAGCTCGGCCGCGAGAGCCCGGCGGCGCTGACCCAGCGCTTCACCACGGACTTCGCCTTCATCAAGGAGGCGCTCACCCGCATCTCGACGGTGCTCCTGCGCGACATCGCCATGCTGATCGGCCTCGTGGCGGCGCTGCTCTGGATGGATCCGGTGCTGACGCTGATCGCCGGCGTCACGGTCCCGTTCGTGGCGGGGCCGATCGGGCGGATCGGCCGGAAGCTCCGGCGGGTCTCGACCTCGACCCAGGAGCAGATGGGCGCCACCGCCAGCCTGATCTCCGAGAGCCTGCAGGGCGCGCGCGTCGCCAAGACCTACGCGATGGAGAGCTACCTCAAGGCCCGCGCCGCCGCGGCCCTCGACGAGGTGCGCCGGCTCAAGATGAAGGCCGCCAATGCCCGGGGCCGCCTCGATCCGCTCCTGGAGATCGGCGGCGGCATCGCGGTGGCGGGGGTGCTGGTTCTGGTCGGGCAGCGGGTGCTGGCGGGGGAGAAGACGGTCGGCGACTTCACCGGCTACGTAGCGGCCCTGCTGCTGGCGGCCCAGCCGGCCCGGGCGCTGGGCAATCTCAACGCCATCCTGCAGGAGGCGGCGGCCGCGCTCCGGCGCTACTTCGACGTGATGGACGAGGCCGCCTCCATCCGCGAGGCTCCGGGCGCCCCGCCGCTGGCCGTGACCGACGGGGCGATCCGCTTCGAGGCCGTGCAGTTCCGCTACCGGCCCGACGCCCCGGCCCTGGAGGGCATCGACCTTGCGGTGCGGGCCGGGTCGGTGACGGCGCTCGTCGGGCGCTCGGGGTCCGGGAAATCCTCGCTGCTCAACCTCGTCCCGCGGCTCTACGACGTGACCGCCGGCCGCGTGACCATCGACGGCCAGGATGTCCGGGACGTCACCCTGGCCTCCCTGCGCGCGGCGGTGGCGGTGGTCTCGCAGGACGTGGTCCTGTTCGACGACACGATCGCTGCCAATATCGGTTTCGGCCGCCCCGGGGCCGCCCCGGCGGAGATCGAGGCGGCGGCGCGGGCGGCGGCGGCGCACGAGTTCGTCACGGCCCTGCCGGAGGGCTACGCGTTCCGGGTCGGACCCGGCGGCGGACGCCTCTCGGGGGGCGAGCGGCAGCGCGTGGCGCTGGCCCGCGCCTTCCTGAAAGACGCGCCGATCCTGCTCCTCGACGAGGCGACCTCGGCCCTCGATTCCGAATCGGAGCGTCTGGTGCAGGAGGCGCTGACCCGGCTGATGCGCGGCCGCACCACCCTGGTGATCGCCCACCGGCTCTCGACGGTGCGCGACGCCGATCAGATCGCCGTGATGGAGGCCGGCCGCGTGATCGAGACCGGCCGGCACGACGACCTGATCGCGGCCGCGGGCACCTATGCGCGATTGCACCGCCTGCAGCTGTCGGAGCCCGCGACGGCGGCGTGAGCCGCACCCGCGGCGACGCCGTCATGCGCCGGCTCCGTAGATTCGCGCGCCGGAGCGCGCCATAAGAGCCGCAGCCGATGAGGATGAGACCGTGAGCGACCTGACGTTCGACATCAAGAGTCACCCCGCCCCGCGGACCGCCGAGGAGCGGGCCGCGTTGATGGCGAATCCCGGTTTCGGCAAGGTGTTCACCGACCACATGGTCGTGGCGCGCTATGCGGCCGGGCGCGGCTGGTCCGATGTCCGGATCCAGGCGCGCGAGGCGATTCCCCTCGATCCGGCCGCCGCGGTGCTGCACTACGCGCAGGAGATCTTCGAGGGTCTCAAGGCCTACCGGACCGCCGATGGCGGCGCCGCCCTGTTCCGGCCCGAGGCCAACGCCCTGCGCTTCCGCCGTTCGGCCGAGCGCATGGCGATGGCGCCCTTCCCCGAGGACGCCTTCGTGGAGGCGATGCGCCGGCTGGTCGAGATCGACCGCGCCTGGATCCCCGACACCCCCGACGGCAGCCTCTACCTGCGGCCGTTCATGATCGCATCCGAGGCGTTCCTCGGCGTGAAGCCGGCCTCGGAATACCTGTTCGTGACGATCGCCTCGGCGGTGGGCTCGTACTTCAAGGATCCGACCGGCACCGTCACGGTCTGGATCTCCGAGCATTTCACCCGCGCCGCCCCCGGTGGCACCGGGGCCGCCAAGTGCGGCGGCAACTACGCGGCGAGCCTCGCGGCGCAGTCGGAGGCCGCCGCCCAGGGCTGCGAGCAGGTGGTGTTCCTCGACGCGGCCGAGCGCCGCTTCATCGAGGAACTGGGCGGTATGAACGTGTTCTTCGTGTTCGGGGACGGTACCCTGGTCACGCCGCCGCTCTCGGACAGCATCCTGCCCGGCATCACCCGGGATTCGGTGATCACCCTCGCACGGGAAGCCGGGATGACCGTCCGGGAGGAGCCCTACACGATCGACGCGTGGCGCGCCGACGTGCGGGAGGGCCGCCTGACCGAGGCCTTCGCCTGCGGCACCGCCGCGGTGATCACGCCGATCGGCACGGTGAAAGGCCGGGAGGAGAGCTTCACCATCGGGAGCGGCAAGGCCGGACCGGTGGCGCAGCGGCTGCGGAATCTCCTGGTCGATATCCAGCGGGGCAATTCCAATGATGCCCATGGCTGGTTCCAGAAGATCTTTTAGGGTTTCGCGGCGGTTCGCAGGGGCGTCGGGCGGGGCGGAATGGCGCGCCCGCCCCCTCGCTGGGGGCTACCGGATGCCCACATCGTCGACGAACGAGGGCAGCGGCCGGATGCACGCGCAGCTCCGGCGGCGATGCGTGAACATCGTAGCCCGCAGAGGGGCGAGGGAAACGCGCGGATGACCGGCGCGGCGGCCCCCCTTCCGGAATCGTCCGCCGGACCGTGGAACCCGGGCGTCCAATCGGATCTGCCGGCCGCCTTCCTGCCGCTGATCACCGTTTACCGGCCTGAGCACGTCGAGACGCCACTGCGCGATGCCCTGGAACTCAGCGACCTGTGCGGGCTGCCGGCCCGGCAGCTCGTGCGGTTCAGGGCCAGCCGCCTCGTCGTCCACGAGGTCCTGATCCGGGTCATGTCGGACCTGTCCGTGTCGGTGGGGGCGGTCTACGCCGATCTCGGGGTGAACTTCCGGGCGATCGTCGCCACGATCCTGCGCGAAGGGATCGAGCCCCGCCTCGGCGCGGTCGAGGCGACCCTGGCGGAGATCCGCGCCGCGGCCGACGCGGTGCTCGCCCGCGCGATCGCCGCGATCCTGGACGACCGCCCAACCCCCGCCCCGCCCGAGCCGGGCTGGCTCGATCGCCTTCTCGGCCGGCGCCCGGTCCCCGCCGCAGCGCCGCGCGAGGACCCCGCGACCCGGGCCCTGCGCCACCTCGAATCCTGGCAGCGGCGGGTCGCGGAGTCCGGCGACGGCCTGGAGATCGCCGCCTGCGAGGCCCTGCGCACCGTGGTGTCCGGTCTCATCGCCCGACAGAACACCCTGATTCGCGATGCATCCCTGCTGCGGAGCCTCGCCGGGACGCTGGTCTCGAACGGCTACGGCAGCCGCCGCATCGGCGAGCAGATCGAACCCTGGATCGCCGGGGTGGTGGAGGCGCGCGGCTACCGCCGGCTGGCGCCGCAGGACCATCCGGTGGTGATGAACGTCAAGGGCGCCTCGGCCTCCGGCAAGAGCACGATCCGGCCCTACCAGCTGGCCCTCGCCAGGCGTCTCGGCATGGCCTGGTCCGACTTCGCAGTGATCACCCCGGACGTCTGGCGCAAGTACCTCCTCGACTACGACAGCCTCGGCGGGGCCCATCGCTACGCCGGCACCCTGACGGGCTACGAGGTCGAGATCATCGACATGAAGCTCGACCGCTACGTCACCCGCAAGGCGGCGGAGGGGCGGATCTCCAATTTGCTGATCGACCGGTTCCGGTTCGACAGCTTCCAGGCCGAGGCCGGCTCGGACGGCGGCGGCCAGCTGCTCACCCGGTTCGGCGACCGGGTCTACCTGCAGTTCATGGTCACGCCCCCGGCCGACACCGTGGAGCGCGCCTGGAAGCGGGGCGAGCTGTTCGGCCGCTACAAGGCCGTGGAGGACCTGCTCGCCCACAATGTCGAGGCCTATACCGGCATGCCGCGCCTGTTCTTCAACTGGGCGCTGGCCCGGGACAAGCAGGTGGTCTGCGAGTTCCTCGACAACAGCGTTCCGCTGGGGCAGCGCCCGCGCACCATCGCGTTCTGGGCCGGCGGGATCCTCAACATCCTGGACGTGAAGGGGCTGATCGACATCGACCGGTTCCGCAAGGTCGACATCTTCGCCCGCGGCCCCGATACGGTCTTTGCGGGCGCCGACCTGTCGGCGGCGGCCAACACGGCGTTCCTGCAGGCCTGCCTGAGCCGGATGGCGTCGATCCGCTTCGTCCAGGCCGGGACCGGGCGGGCGATCCTGCGCCTCGACCGCGGCCGGATCGTCGGACTGGACCGTGACGCCCTGGCGGTTTCGGACGCGGGGCCGGACTGGGCGGCGGCCCGTCCATTGCTTGGCATTCCAGCCGACGCCGCGTCGATTCCTCACCTCGACGAGACGCTGGACCCGGCCGACCACCCGACGCTGGGGGCATGGGGGCGGATTACCCAAGCCACGCAACCGGAATAATATCGCCGCCCTGACAGTTCGCCCCGACCGTCGCATGCTGGTATATTGCATACCTAAAGGGGATGTGCATGATCTGCGACGTACGAGACGGGCCACCGCAAGGCCGCGCCGCCCACGAGAGAGGCTCAGGGATGGAACGCCAGGATTCGCCTGCGGCGAAATGGTGGCAGCTCGCCTTCGGCGTGATCTGCATGGCCATGATCGCCAACCTTCAATACGGTTGGACCTTGTTCGTCGACCCGATCGATCAGCGGTATCACTGGGGCCGCGCGGCGATCCAGCTCGCCTTCACCCTGTTCGTCGCCACCGAGACCTGGCTGGTCCCGGTCGAGGCCTGGTTCGTTGACCGCTACGGCCCGAAGCTCGTGGTCGCCTTCGGCGGCGTGATGATCGCCCTCGCCTGGACGATCGATGCCTATGCCGACAGCCTGTTCCTGCTCTATCTCGGAGCCGTGACCGCCGGCATCGGCGCCGGCTCGGTCTACGGCACCTGCGTGGGCAACGCCCTCAAGTGGTTCCCGCACCGGCGCGGCCTCGCGGCGGGCGCCACCGCGGCGGGCTTCGGCGCGGGCGCGGCCATCACGGTGGTGCCGATCGCCCGGATGATCGCCACGAGCGGCTATCAGGACGCCTTCCTGTATTTCGGCCTCGGCCAGGGAGCGGTGGTTCTCGCCATCGCCTTCCTGCTGCGCAAGCCGGCCACCGCCGCCCCGATCCAGCGCAAGAGCCTGCGGCTGCCGCAGACCAAGGTCGACCGCACACCCCGCGAGGCGGTGCGCACCCCCGTCTTCTGGGTCATGTACGCGATGTTCGTGATGGTCGCCTCCGGCGGCCTGATGGCGGCGGCGCAGATCGCGCCCATCGCCCACGACTTCCAGGTGGCCGGCGTCCCGGTGAGCCTGTTCGGCCTCCAGATGGCGGCGCTGACCCTGGCGATCTCCCTGGACCGGATCTTCGACGGGTTCGGGCGGCCGTTCTTCGGGTTCGTCTCCGACCATATCGGCCGTGAGAACACGATGTTCATCGCCTTCTCGACCGCGGCGCTCGCGGTGATCGTGCTCCTGACCTACGGGCACAACCCGATGGTGTTCGTCTTCGCCACGGCGGTGTATTTCGGGGTGTTCGGCGAGATCTACTCGCTGTTCCCCGCGACCTGCGGCGACACGTTCGGCTCCAAATACGCCGCCAGCAATGCCGGCCTGCTCTACACCGCCAAGGGCACCGCGGCGTTCCTCGTCCCCTTCGCCAGCCTGCTCTCGGCGGCCTATGGCTGGTCGGCGGTGTTCACGCTGATCATCGTGCTCAACGTCACGGCGGCGGCCCTGGCCATGTTCCTGCTCCGCCCGATGCGCGCCCGCTACCTCGCCGAGGCGGAGCCCCTCGCGGCGCTCGCAACGCCCCAACCGATCCGGGCGGCCTGAGCGGCCCCGGCCCAGCCCACACCGAAACCGAACCTCCGGAGATCCCCGATGACCGCTGTGGCCAAGATCGTCCACACCAACCCCGAGGTGGAGGCCGAGCCGGATCTCACCGACGGCTTCCACCTCGTCATCGACGCGCTCAAGCTCAACGGCATCGAGACGATCTACGGCGTCCCGGGCATCCCGATCACCGATCTCGGCCGCATGGCCCAGGCCGAGGGGATGCGGGTCATCTCGTTCCGGCACGAGCAGCATGCCGGCAACGCGGCGGCGATCGCGGGCTTCCTCACCCGGAAGCCGGGCATCTGCCTCACGGTCTCGGCCCCGGGCTTCCTGAACGGCCTCACGGCCCTCGCCAACGCCACCACCAACTGCTTCCCGATGATCCTGATCTCGGGTTCCTCCGAGCGCGAGATCGTCGACCTGCAGCAGGGCGACTACGAGGAGATGGACCAGCTCGCCATCGCCAAGCCCCTGTGCAAGGCGGCCTTCCGGGTGCTTCACGCGGCCGATATCGGCATCGGCGTGGCACGCGCCATCCGCGCGGCCTGCTCGGGCCGGCCCGGCGGCGTCTATCTCGACCTGCCGGCCAAGCTGTTCTCCCAGGTGCTGGACGCCGAGGCCGGCCTGAAGTCCCTGGTCAAGGTGATCGATCCGGCCCCGGCGCAGCGCCCCGCCCCCGAGGCGATCGAGCGGGCGCTCGCGGTCCTGAAAGCCGCCCGCCGGCCGCTGATCGTGCTCGGCAAGGGCGCCGCCTACGCGCAGGCCGACGACGCGATCCGGGCGCTGGTGGAGACCAGCGGCATCCCCTACGTGCCGATGAGCATGGCCAAAGGCCTCCTGCCCGACACGCACCCGCTCTCGGCCGGAGCGGCGCGCTCCACGGCACTGAAGGACTCGGACGTGGTGCTGCTGATCGGCGCCCGGCTGAACTGGCTGCTGTCGCACGGCAAGGGCAAGAGCTGGGGCGAGCCGGGCTCGACCAAGTTCATCCAGATCGACATCGAGCCCCGCGAGATGGATTCGAACGTCGAGATCGTGGCCCCCGTGGTCGGCGACATCGCCTCCTGCGTGCAGGCGCTCCTCGACGGCATGGGCAGGGGCTGGCAGCAGCCCCCGGCCGACTGGATCGCGACGCTCAATGCCAAGCGCGAGGCGAACATCGCCAAGATGGCCCCGAAGCTCATGAGCAACGCCTCGCCCATGACCTTCCACGCCGCGCTCGGGGCGCTCCGAACCATCGTGAAGGAGCGCCCGGACGCGATCCTGGTCAACGAGGGCGCCAACACCCTCGATCTCGCCCGGGGCATCATCGACATGTACCAGCCGCGCAAGCGACTCGATGTCGGCACCTGGGGCATCATGGGCATCGGCATGGGCTTCGCCGTCGCGGCGGCTGTCGAGACCGGCAAGCCGGTCCTGTGCGTGGAGGGCGACAGCGCCTTCGGCTTCTCCGGCATGGAGGTCGAGACGATCTGCCGGTACGGGCTGCCGGTCTGCATCGTGGTGTTCAACAACAACGGCATCTACCGCGGCACCGACACCGACCCGACCGGCCGGGATCCCGCCACGACCGTCTTCGTGCCGGATTCCCGCTACGACCGGATGATGGAGGCCTTCGGCGGCACCGGCTACCACGTCACCACGCCGGACGAACTGACACGGGCGGTCAACGCGACGATGGATTCGGGCCGGCCGGCTCTCATCAACGCCGTGATCGACCCGGCGGCCGGCAGCGAGAGCGGCAACATCGGCAGCCTCAACCCGCAGAGCGGGATCAAGAAGAAGAAGTGAGGTACGGCCGGTTCGGGAATGCCCCTCCAACGGAGGCGCACGCCCGCCCTCCCTTTTGCGGGCTACGATACTTCACGCATCGCTGGCCCAGAGGCTCTCTCCTCCCCCTTGCGGGGAGGCGTTGGCGGTGGGGGTGGTCCCGGACGACGCGCGGCGGTGCCTTCTGCACCACCCCCACCCCTGGCCCCTCCCCGCAAGGGGGAGGGGAAAAGCGCTTTTTTTCCATGATGTTGATGTCAGACTGCGAAGCGTGAGTCCGGTAGCTTCTGCGGGGAAAAGTGGCCCCCGAAAGGGGTCGCCCGTTGCCCCTATCCGGACGCGATCTGTGAACGGCGTAGCCCGGGCGGGAGGGGGTTGGGATCAGGTCTCGTCCCTCACCCGGCTCTCTGCGACAGCAGACCTCTCCCGCCCGGGGGAGGATGTCAGAGGTCTCCGGAAGAACGGACCACACGCCGACCAGCCCGCCGTAGTGGCGCAGGCGGTATCGTTCCTCCTGGCGGAGCCGCCCGACAGCGCCTGAGCCTCAGGCCGGGGCGGTCTGGGCCGGAGCGCGTGCGGCCCCTGCCTCGGCCAGGAGCGCCGGGATGAGATCCGTCTGCGACACGATCCCGACGAGCCGGCCATCGGCACCGACCACCGGAAGGTGGTGGAGGCCCGCCTCCGAGAGCCGCAGCACGAGTTCGCCGGCGGGCATGTCCGGGCGGACGGGCTCGACCGGGCTCATGATGTCGGCGGCGCAGCCATGGGGCGCCCTGCCCCGCTCGGCGGTGAGCCGCAGCCGCCGACCCCAGCCGAGGCGCGGTCCCGCCCGGTCCCAGGCTGCCTTGTCGAGGAGGTCGGTCTGGGTGACGATCCCGAGCACCCGGGCGCCCTCGTCGGTGACCGGCAGCGCCTTGATTCGGTGGTGGCGCAGCAGCCGCAGCGCCTCGCCGAGCGGCGCGTCGGGCGCCACCGCGATCACGTCGCGCGACATGATCGCCGCGCAGGTGATCGACCCGGAGCGGCGGCCATAGACCCGCATCTGCACCCGCCGCAGGATCTGCTCCAGGTCGCTCCGGTCGACATCGAGCACCTGGTCGAAATCCTCCAGCGCCGCATCGAGGTCGGCGGCCCGGAACCCGACCCGGGCGTCGGAGGGCGGGTCGGCGGTCCGGGGGCCGGCCAGGCGCTGATGCGGGTAGGCGCGTCCGGTCAGGTTGTTGAACAGCAGGGCGGCGATGAGCAGCAGCAGCGAGTTCGCCGCCACCGGCCAGAGCACGAAGCCATAGCCGAGCGCGCGGATCCCCGGGCCGCCGAGCACCGCCGTCAGCGCGACGGCCCCGCTCGGGGGATGCAGGCAGCGCAGGGCCATCATCAGGGCGATCGCCACCCCGATGGCGCAGGAGGCCGCGACGAACGGGTCGGGGATCCACGAGGCCGCCGTGACGCCGACCAGGGCCGCCACGACGTTGCCGCCGAGGATCGACCAGGGCTGCGCCAGCGGGCTCGCCGGGACCGCGAACAGCAGCACCGCCGAGGCGCCCATCGGGGCGATCAGGATCGGCAGCGCCTCCGAGCCGACCGCGGCCCGGCAGACGAGGCCCGTCGCCAGGATCCCCACCAGGGCGCCCGCGGCGGCGCGCAGGCGCTCGCGCCGGCTGACCGGGCTCAGCTCCGGCAGGAAACGGCTCAGGAACAGGCGCATCGATCCGCGGCTCGCACAGCGACAGGATGGCGCGGGCCGCGCCGCCCTGTCTCAGGATAGCAGAGGTCGGAGGGTCTCGGTCAGACCGCCCGGGCCTCGTGCATGGCCCGGATCTGGTCCGGCGTGTAGCCGAGGCCCTGCAGCACCTCGTCGGTATGCTCGCCCAGCAGCGGCGAGGCCTTCACCTCCACGCTCATGTCGGAGAACTTGATCGGGCTTCCGACGGTCAGGTACGAGCCGAGCTTCGGGTGCGGGACCTCGACCACGGTGCCGCTGGCGCGCAGGGACTTGTCCTCGGCGATCTCCTTCATCGACAGCACCGGCGCGCAGGGGATGTCGTAGGTGCGCAGGATGTCGACGGCCTCGAACTTGGTCTTGTCCGCGAGCCACTCCTCGATGGTCTTGAAGATGTCGAAGATCTTGTCCTGCCGGGCGCGGGCGGTGTCGTAGCCGGGATCGGTGATCCACTCCTCACGGCCGAGCACCTTGCAGATCGGCGCCCAGGCATGGCCCTGGATGGTGAAGTAGATGTAGGCGTTCGGGTCGGTCTCCCAGCCCTTGCACTTGAGCACCCAGCCCGGCTGGCCACCGCCGCCCGCGTTGCCGCCCCGCGGCACCACGTCCGAAAATTCGCCGTGGGGGTATTGCGGATATTCCTCGAGGTAGCCGAGCGCGTCGAGGCGCTGCTGGTCGCGCAGCTTGACCCGGCAGAGGTTGATCACCGAATCCTGCATCGATACGGCGACTTTCTGGCCGGTGCCGGACTTGTTCTTGTGGTGGAGCGCCGTGAGGATGCCGATGGCCAGGTGCATGCCGGTGTTGGAATCACCCAGAGCCGCGGCGCTGACGGTGGGCGGCCCGTCCCAGAAGCCGGTGGTCGAGGCGGCGCCGCCGGCGCATTGCGCGACGTTCTCGTAGACCTTCAGATCCTCGTAGTGGTGGCCGTCCGAGAAGCCCTTCACGGAGGCGAGGATCATGCCCGGGTTCAGCGCCTGGATCCGCGCCCAGGAGAAGCCCATCCGGTCGAGCGCGCCAGGGCCGAAATTCTCGACCATGACGTCGGAATCCTTGATCAGCTTCTCCAGAACCTCCTTGCCGGCCTGGGTCTTGGTATCCAGGGTGAGCGAGCGCTTGTTGGAGTTAAGCATCGTGAAGTAGAGGGCATCCGCGTCCTCGACGTGGCGCAGCTGCGTGCGGGTGACGTCGCCGGAGCCGGGGCGCTCGACCTTGATGACGTCGGCCCCGAACCACGCCAGCAACTGCGTGCAGGCGGGCCCCGCCTGGACGTGCGTGAAGTCGATGATCTTGATCCCGTCCAGCGGCTTGCTCATGGGGCGTTCTCCCTGTCGGTGATGGCAGTTTCGGTGATGGCGGCCCCGGGCGGCCCGCCGGGACTCAGGAGGCCCGGTCCGGTCGATCCGATGCGGCTTCGAGTTCGGCCACGCGCTGGCGCAGCTGCTTCTCCGCGGTCCAGCGCTCGGTCTCGTCGCGGATCACCGCGACGATTCCCGTGATCCGGTCGGACGCGTCGCGCACCATCCCCACCGTGAAGGCGATGGAGAGCTGGCTCCCGTCCTTGTGGATCGCCGGCACCCTCAGGGTCTCCGCCCCGTAGCGGGTGATGCCGGTCTGCATCGTCTTCGCGTAGCCGTCCCAGTGACGGCGGCGGTGCCGCTCGGGCGTGATCAGGTCCAGGGTCCGGCCCAGAGCCTCCGCGGCGGCGAAGCCGAAGATCCGCTCGGCCGCCGGGTTCCAGACCGTGATCGCACCCTCCGGGTCGGCCACCACCACGGCGTCCCCGATGGCGGAGACGAACCGGGCGACGTCGGACGAGGCACCGGCTCGCATGCGGGTCTCCGCGTCGGACATGGACGACCTTTCTCCCTCTGCCTGGAGTTAAAGTTCCAGATCGTCGGCCCAGCACCGCTGATCTGCGGCCGGCCCGCTGGTATTTGGTATGCCATATGCCGGAATGCGTCAATGACGCGGCCACGAGCTGCACTTTCATGCTGGCCCGTTCTGTAGCCCGTCTGTTCGGAGAGGGGCCTCGGGGTGGCCGTCCGGGTCGGGCGCGTTCTCAGATTTGCCGCTTTCGGCGGGCAGGAGCGCGCCCATCCGACAGCTCGGACCGGCGGTTCGGCGATCCGCTCTGGAGACCACCCCGGTGATCCGATTCGAGAAAGTCAGCAAGGTCTACCGGACGGACGGTCACAAGCGGACCATCCTGGAACACGCGTCGTTCACCCTGAAGCCGGGCGTCTCCTACGGGATCCTCGGCATCAACGGCGCCGGCAAGTCGACCACGATGCGGCTGATCGCCGGGACCGAGGACCCGACCCGGGGCAAGATCCACCGCGGCCTGCGGGTCTCGTGGCCGCTCGGCTTCGCGGGCGGGTTCCACCCGAAGATGACCGGCCGCGACAACGTCATGTTCGTGGCCCGGATCTACGGGGAGGATCCGCGGAAGGTTTTGGAATTCGTCGAGGACTTCTCGGAGCTCGGCAGCTACCTGGACGTGCCGATCTACACCTACTCGTCGGGCATGGGCGCGCGCCTGGCCTTCGGGATGAGCATGGCGATCCCGTTCGACTGCTACCTGATCGACGAGATCACCTCGGTCGGCGACGCCCGATTCTCCAAGCGCTGCGACGAGGTCTTCTCCCAGCGCCGCAAGCATGCCGACGTCATCATGGTCTCGCACTCCATGGAGGTGATCCGGCAATGGTGCTCGCAGGGCCTCGTGCTGCTCAACGGCCGCGCGATCATCTACGAGGACGTCAACGACGCCATCGAGGTCTATCGGCGCCTGAACGCGTGAGCCGGGACGTGGCGCGGCCGTAAAGACATGCTTTTGCCGTCTCCGCGTGGGACAGGCTTCGGACGCGTGCGCTGCGGCCCGGTCGAGAGCCTCGGCGGGGGTCGACCTTCGAGGCCGGGGAGGCCGGGAATCAAGCCATGAACATGGAGATCCGGAAAGCCGAGGGGCAGCCGGTCACGACTGCGGCCCGCCAGCAGGCGATCACCGAGTCGCTGCGCCAGATCGCCCGCATGTCGCGCTTCGCCGACCGCAAGAAGGGCATCCGTTCCTACCAGAGCCACGTCAAAAACGATCCCTGGGTCCCGGTTCTGTTCGCGCTGTGCTTCGTGCTGCCGGCGCTGGCCGGGGCGGTCTATTACGGATTGATCGCCTCGGACCGGTACGTCACCGAAGCGCGGTTCGCGATCCGGCCGGCCATCGGCACGGCCGACAAGGCGACCCCGGATTCGGTCGGGACCAGTTCGGGCGTGCCGAGCCAGATGGTGGCTCAGGACACGATGATCACCCACGAATACATCCTGAGCCGGCCGATGCTGGAGACGCTCGAGGCGCAGCTGCCCCTGCGCGAGTGGTTCGGCAACGAGGGCATCGATTATTTCTCGCGCTTCGACCCGAACAAGCCGATCGAGAAGTTCCTTCGCTACTGGAAACGGCGCGTCGATATCGAGATCGAGCCCGGATCCGGGATCATGGCGGTCAGCGTCCAGGCGTTCGACCCGGATCAGTCCCTCGTCATCACCAAGGCCGTCATGAAGGAGGCCGAGCGGATGGTGAACGACCTCAGCGTCAAGGCGCGTGAGGATGCGGTGGCCGAGAGCACCCGCGAGCTGAAGCTCGCCGAAGAGCGGATGACCAAGATCCGCGTCGCAATGCGGGACCTGCGCAACCGCGAGGGCGTGCTCGACGCGCAGAAGTCGAACGAAGTCAATCTGAAGATGGTGGCCGAACTGCGCGCGGCCCGCATCAACCTCGCGGTCCAGCTCGCCATCGGCCAGCGCGACCTCGGGCCGGAATCCCGCCGGATCATCGACATCAAGCAGCAGATCCGGGATCTCGACGACAACATCAACCGGATCGAGCGGCAATCCGCCAGCCAGGATCCGGAGCAGAAGCGCCTGCTCTCGGACGCGCTGACGCGGTTCGAGGCGCTCGAGAACGATCGCAAGAACGCCGAGAAGTACTATCAGCAGGTGCTGACCGCCTACGAGCGCGCCCGCATCGTCGCATCCCGGCAGATCGAGTTCTTCAGCCCGATCGTGGAGCCAGTCCGGGCCGAATCCTCGACCGAGCCGCGCCGGATGCTGATGATCAGCCTCGTCACTGCGGGCGCCGCGGTCCTGTTCGCGGCGGCGATGTTTGCCCGCAAGATGATGTCCTGACGGTCCGCCCCCGGGACCGGCGGACGGTTCAGGCCGGGATGTCGGACCGGCCGGCCGCCGGACCGACGGTTCCGCCGGTCCAGCCCTGCGACCGCCAGCCGTCAGCACGCTCGTCGAGATCGATCGAGCCCGCCTGATCCAGGATGGTCAGCACATGGTCGGCCCGGGAATCCTCGACCCGGACCGTCACCAGGGTGCCGCCCCGTCGTACGCCCTCGGCGTAGGTCTCGGCCTCGCCCTCGCTCAACCCCGCCCCGGTGAGACCGCCGATCAGCCCTCCGGCGGCGGCCCCGACGCCGGCGGCGGTGACGGTCGCCACGAGCCAGCCCGCGGCCACGACCGGGCCGAGGCCGGGGATGGCGAGAAGCCCGAGGCCGGCGAGCAAACCCGCACCGCCGCCGAGCACGGTCCCGACCGTCGCGCCGGTGCCGGCGGAATCCACTGCCTCGACCGGTTCATGCGCCTTGTCGATCGGCGGCAGCGCGGTGGCGCCGGGCTCGCCCCGGTTCGAGATAATGCTGATGTCGGCGTGGGGGATGCCGGCCGCCTCCATCTGATCCACCGCCCGGGCAGCGGCCTCGTAATCATCGAACAGAGCGGTCAGAGCGCGCGCGGCCATGGAAGTCTCCCGAGTCGACGGGCCGTGGGCCCGGATGCTCGGCGACGGCACCGCCGGTCGGTGCAGCCCGGGATTGGTCCCGCAGTCCCGTGCGGTGCGATCGCCGACCGATCAAGCGGCGGGGCCGCACCGGGTTCCCGTCCTGCGCCGCGACCGCCTTAACGGACCGCTAACCATCCGCCCGGCAGATCTTGCCGGGTCCGTCGCGCGGGATGCATCCGCGGCGGAGGGCGATGGGTGGGATCGATGGCGGAGACGGCGATCGCGCCGGCACGAACGGGCGTCGCAGCGATGCTGGGACAGTTCGCGCTGCCCACCCGCGGCGACATGCAGGCCCTGTCGAAGCGCTCGGACCTCCTGTTCGCCACCGGCGTGCTGGGGATCCTCGCGGTCCTGATCTTCCCGCTGCCGGCCATGCTGCTCGACCTGCTGCTGGCGGTCTCGATCATCACCTCGGTCCTGATCATGATGACCGGCCTGTCCATCGACAACCCTCTGGAATTCACGGTCTTCCCGACCCTGCTGCTCATCGCGACGATGCTGCGGCTGGCCCTCAATCTCGCCTCGACCCGCCTGATCCTCGGCCACGGCCACGAGGGCACGGCTGCGGCGGGCCAGGTGATCGAGGCCTTCGGCCACTTCGTGATGGGCGGCAATTTCGTCATCGGGATCATCGTGTTCGCGATCCTGATCATCGTGAACTTCGTCGTCATCACGAAGGGCTCGGGCCGCATCGCCGAGGTCGCGGCCCGCTTCACCCTCGATGCGATGCCCGGCAAGCAGATGGCCATCGACGCCGATCTGTCGGCGGGGCTGATCGACGAGAAGGCCGCCAAGGCCCGGCGCGCGGCGCTGGAGGAGGAATCGTCCTTCTTCGGCGCCATGGACGGTGCCTCGAAATTCGTCCGCGGCGACGCGATGGCGGCCCTGATGATCACCTTCATCAACGTCGTGGGCGGCATCATCATCGGGGTGGCGCAGCAGGGCCTGAGCTTCGGGGAGGCGGCCAAGAGCTACACGCTGCTGACCATCGGCGACGGCCTGGCCAGCCAAGTCCCGGCCCTGATCGTCTCCACGGCCGCGGGCCTCCTCGTCTCAAAGGCCGGCGTGAAGGGCGCGGCCGACAAGGCGCTCGGCAAGCAGCTCGCGCATTATCCGAAGGCGCTCGGCATGTCGGCGGCCGTGATGCTGCTGATCGCCCTGCTGCCCGGGATGCCGATGCTGCCATTCCTCCTGCTCGGCGGGGGCGCGGGCTACGCCGCGTGGCGGATCAGCAAGACCGCCAAGGAGGCACCGCCCGTCGACGCGGAGGGCGTCCCGATCGACGCCAAGGCGGTCGCGGCCGCGGCGGCCGCCAAGGAGGAGACGGTCACCGACCTCTTGAAGCTCGACGACCTGAAGCTCGAGATGGGCTACGCCCTCCTCGCCCTGGTCAACGGCGAGGGACAGGACCGGCTGACCGATCAGATCAAGGCCCTGCGCCGGCAGCTCGCGGCGGAACTGGGCTTCGTGATGCCGTCCGTGCGCATCCTCGACAACGTCCAGCTCGACGCCAACACCTACGTGGTCCGGGTAAAGGAGATCGAGGCCGGCACCGGCCGGATCTTCCCGGGCCAATTCATGGCGATGGACCCGATGGGCGGGCAGGTGCAGCTGCCGGGCCAGCACATGCTGGAGCCGACCTTTGGCCTGCCGGCGACCTGGATCGACGCCTCGCTCCGCGACCAGGCCCAGCTCAAGGGCTACACGGTGGTGGACGCCGCCACGGTGGTCTCGACGCACCTCACGGAGGTGATCAAGGCGCATGTCTCCGAACTCCTCAACCACGTCGAGGTCTCGAAGCTGCTGCGCGAATTGCCCAAGGAGCATGCCGAGCTGCTCAAGGAGATCGTACCGTCGCAGATCTCCACCACCGGAATCCAGCGGGTGCTGCAGTTCCTGCTGGCCGAGCGCGTCTCGATCCGGGATCTCGGCGCGATCGTCGAGGCGGTCGCGGAGGTGGCGGGCGGCGTGAAGAACCCCCGCGACGTGGTCGAGCACGTCCGCGCCCGGCTCGGCCGCCAGATCTGCGCCCAGTACCAGGATCAGAACGGCACCTTGCCGATCATCACCCTGTCGCCGGCCTGGGAGCAGGCCTTCCTGGACGCAATCGTCGGCGAGCGGGAGGAACGCTACCTCGCGATGCAGCCCTCGAAGCTCAGCGAATTCGTCACGGCGGTGCGCGACCGCTTCGAGACGGCGGCCCGCCAGGGCGAGATGCCGGTCCTGGTCACCTCGGGCCAGACCCGGCCCTTCGTGCGCTCGATCATCGAGCGGTTCCGCCGGGAAACCCCGGTGATGAGCCAGGCCGAGATCCATCCGCGGGCGCGGCTGCGGACGGTGAACTCGATCTGAGTGGACCGCAGGGGGCGGTGGGGCATTCCCCTGCGCCGGGCAGCGCTGCGCTGCTTCTTCGACGTTCCGGCTCGGGGCGAACCGCGGCCGGACCCGCGCCTCACCTTCCGAGCTGCGGGCTACCGGCGCCACAGATCGGGTTTGGGATCATTGCCCGGTCGAAAGGTGTTGCGGTTCAGAACCGATTTGCACCCTCCCCCTCCGCGGGGGGCAGAGACGCGGAGCCCGCCCGTCCTCGTCGTCCACGACGGTGGACGCGCCCGGCCGCCGGCCTCACACCGCCTTCTGCTTGAGCTCCCGCTCCAGCTCGTGGGCGTCGAGGCCGGGGATGGTGACGGGCGGCTCCGGCACCGGGGTCGCCTTCTGTCCCTGCGCGGCGGTGCCGATGGCCGCGGCCAGCCGCGAGCGCTCGAAGGCGATCACCACGATCACCGAGATCAGGGCCGGGATCCAGAAATAGAAGATCCGGAAGATGATCACCGCCGCGATGATCGCATCCTTCTGGGCCTCGTCGGTGATGTGCATCGCGGTGATGAACACGATCTCGAACACGCCGAGGCCGCCCGGGGCATGCGAGGCCAGGGCCACCGAGAACGAGGCCAGGAAGATCGCGAGCACCGGGATGAAGCCGGGATTCATCGCATCCGGCAGGGCGAAGTAAATGATGCCCGCCGCGCCGAGCAGTTCGAGCGGCGCGGCCAGGAGCTGCCGGGCCATGATGCCCGGGCGGGGATATTCGAGCTTGAAGGCGCGGATATGCAGGGGCCGCAGGCGCAGGATCGAGCCGATCACGTACAGCCCGACGAAGCCCAGCATGCCGATGCCGACGATCAGCGCGGCCTTGGGATCGGTCAGGAAGCCCGGCAGCTTGCCGTCGAGCCGCGATAGCAGGTTCGGGTCGACCACCAGGGTGAAGCCGCCGAGCAGGACCGTGCCGAGGAAGAACGTGAAGGAGCACAGGGCGACCAGGACGGCGACCTGGGCCGCCGTCAGCCCCTTGGCCGTGTAGGCCCGGTAGCGCACCAGGGCGCCGGAGAAGACCGAGGCGCCGATATTGTGCGAGAGCGCGTAGGTCGTGAAGGAACAGAGCGAGACGAACTGCCACGAGATGTGGCGCACCCCCAGATGCAGCAGCGCGATCCGGTCGTACCAGGCCAGGGCCGCGTAGGCGACCAGGGTCGAGAACGCCGCCAGCACGATCCGATGCGGCGGGATCGCGAGGATCGCGGCCCAGATCGCCGCAAGGGATGTAGTCTTCAATTCCTGGTAGAGGAAGTAACCCGACACGACGACGGCGGCGAGGCCGATGACCGGCCAGATGAACTCGCTGATCTTCTTCATGAACACCGACGCCCCGGGGAGTGCCCCTGATGCGCCGTCATGCGACGCCCTGCAAGCGGCGTGACGCCACCGTGGAACCCCCTTGTCAGGGGATCATGACGGTTTCGTGCCGCGCGCACGGTCAAGCCCGCCGCCGCGACCCGCCTCAGCCCCGGGCGCGGTTCAGCCCGATCCCGTCCATCGCGGCCTGATCGCGGACCGATTCGGCCACCCGCTCGGCGGTGCGCTCGCGATCGTTGAGGATCTCGACCTTCTTCAGTTCCTCGAAGGCCTCGCCGAGCTCGGCCTTGGCTTCGGCGAGCTGGCCCTCCAGCGCCTGGGCGGACTGGCGCATGTTGTCCCGGCGGGTGGCCGCCGCGCGGGCATAGGTCGGGTAGGCGAAATGACCGACATCGGTGATGCCGGCGCGGGCCTCCTCAACGGAGACCTCGCGGTCGAGCTCCACCGCCATCCGCTGGAAGTCGGCCATCATCATCTCGATCTGGGTCACGCGACGGCGCTTCTCGTCGACCTGGAAGCGGCGCAAGCGGATCAGCGTGTCACGCGATTTCATCTGGACGCTCACTCCACGCAACGCTCAAGGCCCCGCCCGGGATCGCGCCCGGCCCGTGCCCCTAGGCCCCGCCGACGATCTGGCCGAGCCGTGCGTAACCATCGCCGATGGACGTTGCTTCTTCCTTACTTTGCCCCAGAAAAGCCTCAAGGTGCGGCATGAGCGCCACGGCCTCGTCGACCTCCTGCGAGGAGCCGGCGCGGTAGGCGCCCAGGCGGATCAGCTCCTCCATGTCGGCATAGGTGGACAGCACCCGGCGGGCCCGGCGGACCACCGGCAGATAGGCCGGATCGCAGGAGCGCGGCATGGTCCGCGAGACCGAGCGCAGCACGTTGATCGCCGGGTAGCGCCCGCGCTCGGCGATGGCCCGCTCCATGACGATGTGGCCGTCGAGGATACCGCGGACGGCGTCGGCCACGGGCTCATTGTGATCGTCGCCCTCGACCAGGACGGTGAACAGCGCCGAGATCGTCCCCTGCCCCACCCCGGGCCCGGCCCGTTCGAGCAGGCGCGGCAGTTCCGAGAAGACCGTCGGGGTGTAGCCCTTGGCGGTGGGCGGCTCCCCCGCCGCGAGGCCGATGTCGCGCTGGGCCATGGCGAAGCGCGTGATCGAGTCGATCATGCACAGGACCTTGGCGCCCTGATCGCGGAAATACTCGGCGATCGAGAGGGTCGCGTAGGCGGCGTTGCGGCGCATGAGCGCCGGCTCGTCGGAGGTGGCCACCACCACGACCGAGCGGGCCAGCCCGGCGGCGCCGAGATCGTCCTGGAGAAACTCCTGGACCTCGCGGCCGCGCTCGCCGACGAGGCCGATCACCGCCACGTCGGCGGCTGTGTAGCGGGCGAGCATCGAGAGCAGCACCGACTTTCCGACGCCGGAGCCCGCGAAGATGCCCATCCGCTGACCGGCGCACATGGTCAGGAAGGTGTTGATGCACCGGACGCCGAGATCCAGCGGCGGCCCGACCCGGCTGCGGGCGTGCGCGGGGGGCGGATCGGCCCGCAGGGCGTAGACGTCCGGCCCCTGCGGGAGGGGCCCGATCCCGTCCACCGGCCGCCCCAGGGCGTCGACCACCCGGCCCAGCCAGCCGCCGGAGGGGCGGATCGCGCCGGCCGATTCATCGCGCACATAGGCCGGGCAGCCGCGGCGGACGCCCTCCAGGGATCCGAACGGCATGGCGAGCGCCCGGTCGCCCTGGAAGCCGATGATCTCGCAGGGCACCAGCCCGTGGCCGTTCGCCCCCTCCACGTCGATCCGGCCGCCGAGCCGCATGGCGGCGACCGGTCCGGCGACCTCCACGAGGAGGCCGCGGATCGCCACGACCCGGCCGAAGGTCTCCAGCACCTCGACACGGTCCAGGGCCGCCCGCGCCGCCGCCAGCGAAGAGACGGATCTTGCCGAATCCTGTGTCATGAGCCGCGCTCTCAACGCTTCGTTTACCGGCCTCCTTAACACTGCGCTGGACGGGCACGTAGCGGCTCGATCCGGCGGTGTTCGACGGCCAAGCTCGACGAAAAGTCGGGCCCCTGTGTCCGGTGAACCACAGGTCTGAGCGAAGCGTTGCGTGAGAAGTACTTACACCGCCAGGGCGGATGCCCTGGCCGCGAACGGGGTGGAATCACGGCCGTGAACAGGGCCGGAGGAGCAACATTCCTCCGGTCAAACGCGCGGATCCGGGAACGAGCCGCTTGCGGGTGGGAATCAGGTTTTGTTAACGATTAATCCATAGCGTTCCACGTCAAGAGCGACGGAGCGCCCGTCCACAGGCCGGTGGCGGGCGAACGGTGGGGACGTGTCTGCGCGCTGATGCGGCCGGCTGGGCTGGGGACCGACGATGCGGGTACTTTTGATCGAGGACGACAGCGCGACCGCGCAGAGCATCGAGTTGATGCTCAAGTCCGAGAACTTCAACACCTACACCACCGACCTGGGTGAGGAAGGGATCGATCTCGGCAAGCTCTACGATTACGACATCATCCTCCTCGATCTGAACCTGCCCGACATGTCGGGCTACGAGGTGCTGCGCAACCTGCGGGTGGCGAAGGTCAAGACGCCGATCCTGATCCTGTCCGGCATGGCCGGCATCGAGGACAAGGTGAAGGGTCTGGGCTTCGGGGCGGACGACTACCTCACCAAGCCGTTCCACAAGGACGAGCTGGTCGCCCGCATCCACGCCATCGTGCGCCGCTCGAAGGGCCACGCCCAGTCGGTGATCACCACCGGCGACCTGATCGTGAACCTCGACCAGAAGACCGTCGAGGTCGGCGGCGCCCGGGTGCACCTGACCGGCAAGGAGTACCAGATGCTGGAACTCCTCTCCCTTCGGAAGGGCACGACGCTCACCAAGGAGATGTTCCTCAACCATCTCTACGGCGGCATGGACGAGCCCGAGCTGAAGATCATCGACGTGTTCATCTGCAAGCTGCGTAAGAAGCTCGCCAACGCCAGCCAGGGCAAGAACTACATCGAAACCGTCTGGGGCCGCGGCTACGTGCTGCGCGAGCC
>NZ_JAKSYC010000236.1 GCF_022829585.1 Methylobacterium sp. J-026 | reverse complement strand
CCCTCCCTCTCGCAAGGGGGAGGGGTCAAAAGCGCGACCACCACGTCTACTCAGGTTCTAGATCTAGGAGAATCGAGGAAAACGGAGCCGAAGAAGGGCTGCCGACGAGCGGCGGGCGACCTAGGCCGATCAGATCGTGCGAGAATCCGCGCGGGTGGTGGAGGCGGCTGAGCCATGCGGTGAGGGCCTAGAGGCGTTCGGCAGGGCGGACGCGGAATCGTTGATGCTGTGTGCGACGAGAAGACCGTGGGAAGCTTCGGTGATGTCGCCTGCGTCGACACCACCCTGACTACCTCAAGTAGAGCTCTCCTCTCGTAGAGGGCTCACAGAAAGATGAAGCCGCGCTGTAACTCTCGCTAACAATTGCTCAACGTACTCGTGCACAATTTTGCCTAAAGTGACCGCTGCTCGGCAAGCGGTTGAGTTGGAGGAGGCATTCATGCCGCTGTTCGATGCTGATCTGCGCGCTCTCATGGCGGCGATCGACAAATCCCGGGCTCGAATCGAGTTCGCTTCCGATGGCACGGTT
>NZ_JAKSYC010000045.1 GCF_022829585.1 Methylobacterium sp. J-026 | reverse complement strand
GCGCCAGCACATAGGTCGATGAATAACACGATACACGAGGGCGGCCGTCTCCGGCCTGTTCCAACCCAACCCCCCTCATCCTGAGGTGCCCGCGAAGCGGGCCTCGAAGGAGCCCTCCAGGGATCGCGCGGCTGGCTGGAGGGCTCCTTCGAGGCCTCCGCTACGCTCCGGCACCTCAGGATGAGGGGATGGGTTGGACAGCTGGTCGCGGGAGGGCGCCGCATCGTCATCGTGTCGGCTTCCGGCAGCGTTAGGACAAACCCATCATGGACGACGCGATCACCGCCCCGAACGCCCTGCCCACGGACGGGATGGGTCACCCGACCGCGAAGCTGCCGGTCGGACAGGCCGACGTGGCGGCCGGGCTGACCGAGGTGCGGGCCGCCATCGCCCAGGCGGCCGAGGATTCGGAGCGCGACCCGGCGACGGTGCAGCTGGTCGCCGTCTCCAAGACCGTGCCGGCCGCGGGCATCCTGCCGGCGCTCGAGGCGGGGCAGCGGGTCTTCGGGGAGAATTACGTCCAGGAATCCACCGCGAAATGGCCCGACCTGCGGGCCCGCTACCCGGATGTCGAGCTGCATCTCGTCGGCCCCTTGCAATCCAACAAGGCCCGGGAGGCGGTCGCCCTGTTCGACGTGATCCACGCCCTCGACCGCCCGTCGCTGGCCGCCGCCCTCGCCAAGGAGATCGCCCGGTCCGGCCGCACGCCGAAGCTGCTGATCCAGGTCAATACCGGCGCCGAGCCGCAGAAGGGCGGCGTCCTGCCCGACCAGCTCGCCACCCTGCTGTCCGAATGCCGCGAGACCCACGGGCTGGCCATCCAGGGCCTGATGTGCATCCCCCCGGCGGAGGACCCGCCCTCAGCCCATTTCGCCCTGCTGGCCCGGCTGGCGCAGGCGCACGGCCTGCCGATCCTCTCGATGGGCATGAGCGCGGATTTCCCGGCGGCGATCCAGCTCGGCGCGACCCATGTCCGGGTCGGCACCGCGATCTTCGGCGCGCGGACCCGGAAGACCTGAGGTGCACATGACGATTCCCTTCAAGGCCGTCCGGGACCGCTGGAACGCGGATTCCGCCTATCGCGCGGCGCACGCGGCGATCGGGCTCGAAATGGATCTCGCTTTCGCCAGGGACGAGGCGCGCGCGAAGCGGATCCGGACAGGGGGTGCCCGATCCAGCGCGGCCCCGCGGAGACCTGACGGCCGCGCTCACCCGATCCGCAGATAGGTCCGCGGCCCGAGCCGCCGGAGCAGGCGCAGCAGGTCGGCCCGGGCCAGGGCGACGCAGCCCTCCGTGGGGCGGTAGCCGTCCCGGGCGACGTGCAGGAAGATCGCCGAGCCCCGCCCCTTCCGGATCGGCGCGCGGTTGTAGTCGAGGTCGATCACGACGTCGTAGAGCCCGTCGCCCCGCCACAGCGCCTCGGCGCTCACGTCGGGGGCCGGGAGGCGGATCGGCCGGTTGTAGCGGCGGTCCCGGCGATCGTCGCACCAGCCGTCGTCGGGCCGGGTCGGGCGCAGGGGCAGCGCGGTGCGCGGACGGATGCCGAGATGGTCGGGCCGGTAGGCGCCGCCGCGCAGCCGGAACCGCCCGCGCGGCGAGCCGCCGTCGCCCTCGCGCTTGTCGCTGACGATGCCCCCGGCCCCGAGGGCGCAGGGGATGACCGCCGGCCCGACCAGCAGCTGGCCCCGGCATCGGTCGCCGACCACCGCCCGTACCCGGATCTCCCGGACCGACTGCCGGACACCATCAGCCTGCCCGCTCGGCCGTCGCCCCATCGTCGCCCTCCCCCTTCGCCGCCGACCGGACGGGCCGCCGCGGCGCGATTTATGCCCGATCTCCGCACCCGGTCCGATAAAAATTGCGCACAAGGCAATTTCCGGCCACAAAGGCTGCCCTATCCTTGGCCGGAACCCGGGCAGCCAAGCCGGGATTCGGGGGGGATCGGCCCGGCGCCCGCGCCGTGGCGACGGAGGCCTTCGAATTCCAGCGCGTCCCGCCCCGCAGCAGCCCCCTTCGCCGGGGCGGTCCCCGCTCCGGCGGGGACAATGATGTGGAAACGAAAGCCTCCGCAGAATCGCCGCGCGATCCTGCCAACAACCGCGAGTCATCGCACGCCGCCGCCCGGAAGGATCACCCTCCCCGCCGGCAGCCTGCCCTGGGACCTGGACGATGCCGAATGCCTACCGCCTGCTGATCTGCGACGACGACGCGATCCTGCGCGACACCCTCACCGAGCAGCTCGATCACGACGAGGAATTCTCGGTGCTCACCGAGGCGAACGCCGCCGACGCGATCCGGCGGGTGGCCGCCGAGCGCATCGACCTCGCGGTGATGGATGTCGGCCTGCCCGATCTCGACGGGCGCGAGGCCGTGCGCCGGATGCGGGCCGGGGGGTTCCGCGGGCCGGTGATCATGCTCACCGCCCAGGATTCCGAGGCGGACCACGTCGAGGGCCTGGAGGCCGGCGCCAACGACTACGTCACCAAGCCGTTCAAGTTCGGCATCCTGCTGGCCCGGATCCGCGCGCACCTGCGCAGCCACGAGGCCTCCGAGGACGCGGTGTTCCAGATCGGCCCCTACACGTTCCGGCCCGGCGCCAAGCTGCTGGTCGGCGAGCGCGGCTCGAAGCTCAAGCTCACCGAGAAGGAGACCGCGATCCTGCGCTTCCTCTACCGGGCGGGCCGGGCGGTGGTGAACCGGGACACGCTGCTGGCCGAGGTCTGGGGCTACAACGCCCACGTCACCACCCACACCCTGGAGACGCATATCTACCGGCTGCGCCAGAAGATCGAGCCGAACCCCGCCACCGCCGCGATCCTCGTCACGGAGGGCGGCGGATACAAGTTGCTGCCCTGACGAAAAGAAGTTTTACGTATAGGCGAACCGGTGGGTTCGCGTATGCGCAGGGTGGTGAGGCGTTCTTGGGGCTCGACGACGATATCGCGATCCTCGCGGCCGCGCCGCTGTTCGGCTTCCTCGACCGGGACGCCCTGCGCCTGCTGACCTTCGCGGCCGAGCGGCGGGACCTCGCGGAGGGCGACCTGCTGTTCGACCGCGGCGATCCGGCCGATGGCGGCTTCGTCGTGATGGCCGGGACGATCCGGCTCGAACCCCGGGACGCCAGAACCGAGCCGGTGCGGGCCGGCCGCTCCGCCCTGATCGGACAGCTCGCCCTGTTCGTGCGCGGCACCCGGCCGACCGCGGCCCGGGCCGTGGAGGATGCGGCGGTCATGCGGATCACCCCGACGCTGATGCGCCGGGTGCTGGAGGAATTCCCCGAGGCCGCCCAGGCCGTCCACGACACCCTGGCCGACGACCTCGCCGGCCTGGTGGCCGATCTCGATCACGTGCGCGGGCTTCTCGACGTCATCGACGGCATCTCCTCAGGTGACAGCCCCGGTGGCCGCTTGTAAGCACGGGCCTCCCGCCACGAGAGTTCCGATCCTTCATGTCCCAGGCCGGCATGCCTCCTTCCGATCCCGCCCATTCCGATCTTGCCCGTACCATCGAGGCCGCCTGGGAGGACCGCGCCGGCATCTCGACCGCCACACGGGGTGCCGTGCGCGAGGCGGTGGAGGCGGCCCTGGAGCTGCTCGATTCCGGCAAGGCCCGGGTCGCCGAGAAGAGCGGCAACCACGATTGGGTGGTCAACCAGTGGCTCAAGAAGGCAGTGCTGCTGTCCTTCCGCCTCAACGACATGGCGGCGATCGAGGGCGGCCCCGGCGGCGCGCCCTGGTGGGACAAGGTCGCGTCGAAATTCGCCGGCTGGGGCGAGGCCGAGTTCCGGGCTGCCGGCCTGCGCGCCGTGCCGGGCTGCTTCGTCCGCCGCGGCGCCTACATCGCGCCGGGCGCCGTGCTGATGCCGAGCTTCGTCAATCTCGGCGCCCATGTCGGCGCGGGCACGATGGTCGACACCTGGGTGACGATCGGCTCCTGCGCGCAGGTGGGCAAGAACTGCCACATCTCCGGCGGCGCCGGCATTGCGGGCGTGCTCGAGCCGCTCCAGGCCAACCCGGTGATCATCGAGGACGATTGCTTCATCGGCGCCCGCGCCGAGGTGGCCGAGGGTGTCATCGTCGGCCAGGGCAGCGTCCTGTCGATGGGCGTCTATATCGGCGCCTCCACCAAGATCGTCGACCGCACCACCGGCGAGGTGATGTACGGCCGCGTGCCGCCCTACTCGGTGGTGGTCTCCGGCACGATGCCCGGCAAGGCCCTGCCCGACGGCTCCCCCGGCCCGGGCCTGTACTGCGCGGTGATCGTCAAGCGCGTCGATGCCGGCACCCGGTCCAAGACCGCCATCAACGAGCTGCTGCGCACCTGAAGCGCCGTCTGCTGCGCGCCAGGGCTTTGCCCTGGCAACCCACCAAGGGGCATGGCCCTTTGGGATCCCCGATCGGGTGGACCGCCGGATGGACACGCAGGCGCTGAACCTCACGGTGGCGGGCCGGCCGGTGCCGACCCCGTGTGACCTGATCGGGCAGGGGCCGGAGGCGCTGCTGCTCCCGGCCCTGTCGACCATCTCGGCGCGGGCCGAGATGCAGGCCCTCGCCCGCGCCCTCGGGTCCGACTACCGCTGCCGCATCCCTGACTGGCCGGGCTTCGGCGCCCGGCCGCGGGCGCGGATGCCGCTGGAACCCGCGACCTTCCACGCCTTCCTCGACGCGCTGCTCGACGCCGCCCCCGGCCCCTACGCCCTCGGGGTCGCGGCCGGCCACGCCGCCGGCTATCTGGTCGCGGCGGCGCGGCGCCACCCCAACACCTTCGCCCGGCTGGTGCTGGTGGCGCCGACCTGGCGGGGGCCGCTGCCCACCGCGATGCCGGGCCGCGCCCACTGGTTCCCGCGCATCCGCCGGGCCGTGGAGGCGCCGCTCCTCGGCGAGGCGCTCTACCGCATCAACATCAGCCCGCCGATCATCGGCCGGATGATGCGCGCCCATGTCTACGCCGATGCCGGCCGGGTGACCCCGGCCCTGATCCGCGACAAGCATGCGATCACCCGCCAGCGCAACGGCCGGTTCGGCACCGCCGCCTTCGTCACCGGCGGCCTCGACCCGGTGGCGAGCCGCGCGGCGTTCCTGGACCTGTTCGGCGACGGCCTGCCGCCGACCCTGGTGCTGCGGCCCGGGAATGCCCCGCGCCGCTCGGGGGCCGAGATGGACGCGCTGATCGCCGGCGGCCGGGTGACGGGCGTCCCGATCCCGGGGGCACTCAGTCCGCACGAGGAATTCCCCGCCGCGGTCGCGGCGGCGATCCAGGCAGGTTAGCCGGCGAAGTTATGGTTTCACGAGGTCCGTGACCGTTTGCGGGTGCGGGGCGAGCCTTGCTGCCGCGCGGCGCCGTCCGCTCCGTCAGGGCCAGCCCTTGGGACGCCCGGGTTCAATGCGCCGGGGCGGGGCGCTGCGGGCATCGTGATCACGCCGCGGTGGTCGGGGAAGCGGGCGCGCTGGAGGGGATCCGGCCCGGTGAAGTGCAGCCGCGTCCGGAACGACACCGGGCTGACGCAGAGCAGGTAGCCCCGCTGGGCCCTGTCGTCGGGCACGAGCAGGGCGGTGGCGAAATAGCGGCTCTCGGCCCGGACTCAGAGGGGGATCGGCAGGCCCCAGCGCCGGGCCAGATGCGCCCCGGCATCAGCGCGCCACCACCGTAGGGGGCGAGTTCGACGAATCGCCCGTGCTCGGCGAGGTCGGCACCGAGCGCATGGAGGGCCTCGTGGCGGCGGCCGCGGTCGAGCGGCTGAGCCATGCCCGGTTGGGCGGGACGCGGACACGCGGCGTTCGCGCGGTTGGGCCCCCGGGTTCAACGCCACCGCACCGGCAGGGCGCCCCCTGGACAGCGCGGAGGGCCTGTGCACGGACTGAACCGGCCGGCCGTGCCGTTCGTCTTTGGAGGCGGGGCCCGTCCCTCCGTTCGAAACCGCCACGGATCCGATGCTGCGCACCCTGTCCCTGTCGGCCCTCGCCGTCCTGCTCGCCGCCGCGCCGGTGCGCGCCGAGGATCCGCCCCCCGCCGCGCCGTCCCTCGGGTCCGACACGCTCAAGCCCGGCAGGCCGGCGGTGAAGCCCTATCTGGCGGACACCGCGCTTCCCGACGCCGTCCGGATCCTGCCGCCGCCGCCGGCCCACAACGCCCCCCTCGACATGGCCGACCGGGCGGCCTTCGCCAACACCCGCGCCCTCAAGGGCAGCCCGCGCTGGGAGATCGCCGCCAACGACGTGGCCGAGGGGGCGGCCGCGGTGCTGGAGAACTTCGCCTGCGTGCTCGGCACCCGGATCGACCAGGCCCGGGTGCCGGCGGTGATCACCCTGCTGGAGCGCGCCCGGCTCGACCTCGCCCATGCGACCCGGGGCCCGAAGGTCCATTACCGCCGGCTGCGCCCGTTCGTGGGCAACGAGGCGCCGATCTGCGTCCAGCGGACCCAGGCGCTCGCCGACAGCTTCAGCTACCCGTCCGGCCACGCGACCCAGGGCTGGGCCTACGCGCTGATCCTGGCGTCCCTGGTCCCCGAGAAGGCGACCGCGATCCTGGCGCGGGGCCGGGCCTATGGCGAGAGCCGGGTCGTGTGCGGGGTCCACTGGCTCAGCGACGTGGCGGCCGGGCGCCTCACCGGCACGACGGTCTTCGCCGCGCTGATGGGCGATCCGGGCTTCCGGGCCGATCTCGACAGGGCGTGGGCCGAGCTCCGGGGGGCCCTGTCGGGGGGCGGCTCAGCCCCCGACCAGGCCGTCTGCACCCGGGAGTCCGAGGCCCTGCGGGAGCCGCCGCTGGAGTTCTGAATCTCGAACAATTCCAGGTTTGAACACTTCTAAGTGTGTGATTTGCAACACGTTTTCGGCTTGATCAAGACCCCGTGAACGGACGATCCTGAGGTTGCGCGCCACCGTCGCGATGCATCCGAGGATTCGACATGTCCCCACGTTCCACCCCCCTCGGGCCGCTTCTCGCCGCCGCGGCCCTGTCCGCCGCCGCCGCGCCGCACGCCGCCGCGCAGGGCGCGCGCGTGCAGCTCGACCAGATCTCCGTGGAGGCCGCCGGCCCCGGACCCGCGATCCCGGCCGGTTCCGGCCTGGGGGGCGCCAATGTCAGCGGCGGCGACGGCGGCACGTCGGCCACCAGCGGCGGCGGCGGCGGCCCCTCGGGGATCACCGGCTACGTCGCCCGCGTCAGCCCCACCGCCACCAAGACCAACACGGCGCTGATCGAGGCGCCGCAATCGATCTCCGTGGTCACCCGGGAGCAGCTCAACGACCGCAACGTCCAGAGCCTCAACGAGGCGCTGGCCTACACGCCGGGGGTCTCCAACAACGTGTTCGGCTTCGATCCGCGCTTCGATTCGTTCTACATCCGCGGCTTCGACGAGACCTACACGGGGGTGTTCCGCGACGGTCTGCGTCAATCCAGCGTCGGCTTCTCGGCCCCCCGGATCGAGCCCTACGGGGCCGAAGCGGTCACCATCCTGCGGGGGCCGGCCTCGGGCCTCTACGGGCTCGGCTCGCCGGGCGGCATCGTCGACGTCACGTCGAAACGGCCGGTCTTCGTGCCCTTCGGCGAGGTCTGGTTCCAGGGCGGCAATTTCGATCGCTATCAGGGTAATTTCGATCTCGGCAGCCCGGTCGAAGGGTCCGATGGCACCCTGGCCTACCGGCTGACCGGCGCCTTCCGCGACGCCAACACGTTCCTGCCGAGCGGCACGGACAACCGCTTCACGATCGCCCCGGCCGTGACCTGGAAGCCCTCGGCCGACACGACGTTCACGCTGCTCACGGAGTACCAGCGCTCGAAGACCCCCGGCGTTTCGACCTTCTACAACGCCCCGGGCTTCGTAGTGACGCGCCTGTACCAGGGCGATGCCAGCTTCAACGCCATCACCCAGGAATCCTATCGGATCGGCTACGCCTTCGAGCACACCTTCACGCCCGACCTGATCTTCCGACAGAATGTCCGCTATCAGAATGTCAACACGACGCTGGCCTACACCCAGATCGACAGCGTCACAGGGCTGTCGGCCCAGCGCGAGAACGGGCTGATCCAGGACCGGCTCGGCTCGGTGGCGCTGGACAATCAGCTCGAAGCCCATCTGGTCACCGGCCCGGTGAGCCACACCCTGATCGGCGGCGTGGATTATCTCCACTACGATTACCGACGCCAGGCCGGTTTCGGGCTGATCCCGGACCTCGACCTCACGGGCGTCACCGACTTCTCGACCTTCCGCGCCCGCACCTTCGTGCCGCGCCCGGCCCTCACCTCCGCGTCGGACCAGACGCAGGACCAGGTCGGCCTCTACATCCAGGAGCAGGCCAAGTTCGACCGCTTCGTCCTGACCCTCACGGGCCGCCAGGACTTCGTGAGCCAATCCACCCGCAGCGGCACGCCGGACAGCCTCGGCGCGGCGCAGAGCCGGAACGATGCGGTGTTCACCGGCCGCGTCGGCCTGAACTACCTGCTGGCGCCGGGCCTCGTGCCCTACGCGAGCTACGCGACCACCTTCACGCCGCAACTCGGCGTCGACATCAACGGCCGCTCGTTCAAGCCCGCCACGGGCGACCAGATCGAGGCCGGCGTCAAATACGCCATCCCCGGCACCGCCATCACCGGCGGGTTCGCGGGCTTCGACATCGTGCAGTCGAGCGTCCTGCAGACCGACCCGACCAACGTCGCCAACACGGTGGCGAGCGGATCAGTAGAATCCAAGGGCTTCGAGGCGGAGCTGACGGCCAACTTCGCGCCGGGCACGAACCTGACCTTCGCCTATACCCACCTCGACCTGCGCTACCTCACCGCGACCTATCCCGGTTCGACGCGATCGATCAGCGGGAACGCGGTCTCGGGTATCCCGGGGGATACCCTGGCGGTCTTCGGGACCTACCAGTTCCCGCCCGCCTCGCCGCTGCGCGGCCTGCAGGTCGGCGGCGGCGTCCGTTTCTCGGGCACCAGCTTCACCGACGACCTCAACACCGTGCGCAACCCGACCGTGACGCAGTTCGACGCGCTGGTGGCCTACGACTTCGCGGCGCTGGATCCGAAGTACAAAGGCGTCCGGGCGCAGATCAACGCGTTCAACATCTTCAACCGGGATTATTCCACCTGCCAGGCCGGCTTCTGCTACCGCGGCGCCCCGGCGACCGTGATCGGCAGCCTGATCTACCGCTGGTAGCGGGCCCCCGGGGTCGGGGGAGCATGGCAGGGCCCCGCCCCCGGCACTGGAGGTCGGCGCGCAATCCGTCCTAAGGCCGGGACCTCCTCGTCCGACCCGAGCCGCCCATGCTCTCGACCCTCCCGGTCGTGCTGCCGATCTTCGCGCTGATCCTCGCGGGCTGGCTGGCCCGGCGGATCGGCGTGCTCGGCGCCGCCGCCACCACGGAACTCAACCGCTTCGTGGTCTTCCTGGCCCTGCCGGCCCTGCTGTTCGACGTCACCGCCCACGCCCATTGGAGCGCCCTCTGGAAGCCCGGCTTCATCGGCGCCTTCGGGTTGAGCAGCCTCGCGGTCTTCGCACTCACCGTCCTGCTCCGGTGCGGCGCCGGGCGCCCCCTGGCCGACGCCGCCGTGGACGGGCTCAATGCCGGCTACGCCAATACCGGCTTCATGGGCTTCCCCCTGGCGCTCGCCGCCTTCGGGCCGGAGGCGCTCGCCCCCACCACGGTGGCGGTGATCCTCACGGTCTGCGCGGTGTTCGCGGTGGCGATCGTGCTGATCGAGACCGGGATCCGGCGGGGGGCGGCGGCGGGCGGGCCGGACGGCCCGCGCGTGCCCGTCTGGCTCGCGGTCGGCCGCTCGCTGGTGCGCAACCCGCTCCTGGTGGCGCCCGCCCTGGGAGCCCTGGTGCCGAGCCTCGGCCTCACCCTGCCGGCGCCCGTGGAGACGTTCCTCAAGCTCCTCGGGGGCGCGGCCTCGCCCTGCGCCCTGGTGGCGCTCGGCCTGTTCCTGGCGCAGACGCGCCGGCGCCGGGAGGCTCAGGGGCGGATCGCCGCGCTGCTGGTCGGGCTGAAGCTCGCCGCCCATCCCCTGCTCGCCTACGGGCTCGGCCGCTACGTGTTCGCCCTGCCGCCGCTCCTGCTCCACCTCGCCGTGCTGATGGCCGCGCTGCCCACCGGCACCGGCCCGTTCATGCTGGCGGAGTTCTACCGGCGCGAGGCCGATCTCACCGCCACGGTGGTCCTGGTCTCCACCGTGCTGGCGGTGCTGACGGTCTCGGGCTACCTGGCGACACTCTGAGAAACCGGGCGACCATGCTCCCGCCGCAGACACCATGTTAACCGGAAATCGGAACACGCGGCCTCACGCGTCGTGGCGCCGCACGCCATGTCCGCGCTAGAACAGGTCGGTGAAGCGGGGCGGAACGACGGCTGATGGTGGGTTCGGGCGTATCGGTTGTGGGGCGGATCGCACGCCTCGCCTGCGTGGGCGGTCTGGGCTTGAGCCTGTCGGCCTGTTTCCGTCCGCTCTACGGGCCGACCGCCTCCGGCGTTCCGGTCCAGGCGCTGCTGGCCTCCGTGCAGGTCGACGACGTGGCGATGGCCCAGGGTCAGGAACGGCTCGGGCATTACCTGCGCAGCGAATTGGTCTTCGACCTCGACGGGTCGGGCCAGCCGGCGACCAAGACCTACCGGCTGAAGCTCTCGGGCTCCGAGATCGTGCAGACCCCGATCGTGTCCTCGACCACGGGCCGGGCCGAGGCGGGCACGCTGGTGGCCAACATCAAGTACAGCCTGGAGGACATGGCGGGCACCAAGGTCTACAGCGAGGGGGTCGCCACCTCGACCGCGACCTACGACCGCTCGGTCCAGCGCTTCGCCAGCCAGCGGGCGGCGCGGGACGCCGAGATCCGGCTCGCCAGCGTGCTCTCCGACCAGATCAAGGGCCGCCTCGCCGCCGTCCTCTCGACCAAGCCGTGAGCCGGCCTTGACGGCCGTCAAGGCGGGCGAGATCGAGGGGCTGATCCGGCGCGGGCCCGATCCGCGCATCCCGGTGATCCTGGTCTATGGCCCCGATACCGGACTCGTGACCGAGCGGGCCCGCAAGCTCGCCGAGGATTTCGTCGCAGACCCGGCCGATCCCTTCGCCCTGGTGCGGATCGATGGCGACGCCCTGGCGTCCGATCCGGGCCGCCTCTGCGACGAGGCCGGGACGATGGGCCTGTTCGGCGGGCGCCGGTCGATCTGGGTCCGGCCCGGGACGCGCAACTACGCGCCGGCCGTCGAGGCGGTGCTCGGCGCCGCGATCGCCGATGCGCGCATCGTCGTGGAGGGCGGCGACCTCGCCAAGAACAATCCGCTGCGCACCCTGTGCGAGCGCTCGACCCGGGCGCTGGCGATCCCGTGCTACGCGGACGACGAGCGGACGCTCGCCGAGCTGATCGACCGCACCCTCCAGGAGCGGGGCCTGCGGATCGACCGCGCCGCCCGGGAGGTCCTGGCCCGCAGCCTCGGCGGCGACCGCCGGGCGAGCCTGATGGAGATCGAAAAGCTCGCCCTCTACGCGGCCGGGGCGGGGCAGGGGGACACGGTCGTGACGCTGGATCACGTGGAGGCCATCACCAGCGATGTGGCCGCGAGCGTGCTCAACACCCTGATCGACGCCGCTTTCGACGGCCGCCGCGATGCGGTGGAGCGGGAGTACCGGCGCTTCCGGCACGAGGGGCTGGACCCGGGCGTGGTGCTGGGCTCGGCCCTGCGGCACGCCCTGACCCTGCTGACGACCCGCCTGGACAATCCGGAGAAGACGCCGGCCCTGATGGTGGCGACGTGGCGGGGCTTGCATTTCAAGCGCAGGGCGAGCCTGGAGGGGCAGCTCGGCACCTGGGGGCCCGGCACCCTGCGTCAGGCCGTGGCGGCCCTCCAGGCGGCGATCCTCGCCTGTCGGCGGGCCGAGCCGGACCTGGCCCACGCGCTGGCCTCCGCGGCTTTGCTGCGGGTCGCGGAGGCGGGGGCGCGCCGACGGCGGTAAGAGGTCCGGATCCGCGCGTCCCCCTCCCCCCTCTGCGGGGGAGGGAGAGACTCGGAACGGGCTTCCTACTTTCCTTTGGGAACCCCGCCTTCGCTCAGCCGTCCGAGACCTTGAACCGGTTCAGAAGCCCCTGCAGCTCGTCCGGGGTCTCGTAGCGGATCCGGATCTCGCCGGAGGCCTCGTCCTTGGGCCGGTAGGACACCTCGACGCCCAGGGCGCGGCGGATCCGCAATTCCAGGTCGCGGACCGGCGCGGCGCGCTCGGCCGAGAGGCGCGGGCGGCCGGGGCGGGGGGTGTCGGCGGGCTCGGCCTCCGCCGACGCGATCGCCTCCACCTGCCGCACCGACAGGCCCTCGACCACCACCCGGCGGGCCAAGGCCTCCGGATCCTTCACCGGCAGCAGCGCCCGGGCGTGGCCGGCGGTGAGTTCGCCCGCCGACAGCCGGTCCTGCACGGAGGGCGGCAGGTTGAGCAGGCGCAGGGTGTTGGCGAGATGGCTGCGGCTCTTGCCCAGGATCTCGGCCAGGTCCTTCTGGGTGTAGGCGAAATCCTGCATCAGGCGCTCGTAGCCCGTCGCCTCCTCGATCGGGTTGAGGTCGCTGCGTTGGACATTCTCCAGGATGGCGAATTCCAGGGAGGCCCGGTCGTCGATCTCGACCACCACCACCGGCACCTCGTCGAGCCCGGCCCGCTGGGCCGCCCGCCAGCGGCGCTCGCCGGCGACGATCTCGAACGTCCCCGGTACGTCGCCGATCGGGCGGACCACGATCGGCTGGATCAGGCCGCGCTGGGTGATCGAGGTCGCCAGTTCCGCCAGTTCCACCTCGCCAAAGCTGCGCCGCGGGTTGCGCGGGTTCGGCCGCAGGAACTCGATGGCGACCTTGCGCTGTCCCTCGACCTTGGCCGGAGCCGGCCCGGCATCGCCGAAATCGCCGATCAGCGCGGCGAGACCGCGCCCCAGCCGGGGTCTTGCCCCCTCCTCCGCCATGCTTGCCACCCGTGTCACGCTCCACACTCACCCCCCGCTCCGGGGGGCTCACCGGGGACCGCCGAACCGCGTTCGGCGCCCCATTCAGGCTCAGGCCGCCGCGGGCACCCGGCCCTCGCGCTGGATCACCTCGGAGGCCAGGCGCAGATAGGCCTGGCTGCCGGCGCATTTCAGGTCGTACAGCAGGGCCGGCTTGCCGTGCGAGGGCGCCTCGGAGATCCGGACGTTGCGCGGAATCACCGTCTCGTAGACCTTGTCGCCCATGAAGCCGCGGACATCCGCCACCACCTGGGCGGAGAGGTTGTTGCGCGGATCGTACATGGTCAGCACGATCCCCTGGATCGTCAGCTTCGGGTTGAGCGCCCCGCGGACCTGCTCGACGGTGCGCAGGAGCTGGCTCAAGCCCTCCAGGGCGAAGAACTCGCATTGCAGCGGCACCAGCACCGCGTCGGCTGCCGCCAGGGCGTTGATGGTCAGCAGGTTGAGCGAGGGCGGGCAGTCGATCAGCACGTAGCTGATCCGGCTCAGGCTCGGGGCCTGGGTCAGGCTCTTGAGCATGCTGCGCAGCCGGTGCGCCCGGTCGGGCAGGGTGGCCAGCTCCAGCTCCAGCCCGAGGAGATCCATGGTCGAGGGCGCGATCGACAGCCGCGGCACCGCCGTGGGGATCACCGCCTGGGCGAGGGACGCCTCCCCGGCCATGACCTCGTAGGTGGAGACCCGCCGGTTCGCCCGGTCGATCCCCAGCCCCGTGGAGGCGTTGCCCTGCGGATCGAGGTCGATGACCAGAACGTCCTCGCCGATCGCCGCGAGCGCGGTGCCGAGGTTGATCGCCGTCGTGGTCTTGCCGACGCCGCCCTTCTGGTTGGCGAGCGCCAGCACGCGCAGGGGACGACGCACGGACGAGTCCAGGGACCGGTCGGCAGGCTCGCCGAGGAGGGCTTCGCTCATCGATGACTCGGGGCGGCGAGGGCGGTGACGCGCACGATTCGGGCTTCGGAATCGGTCCGGCTCGGCACGAGGTCGTTAACGACTCTCCACTGCGCGGCCGCCTGGGTCAATTCGGCTTGCGCGTCCCTGCCCTTCGGAAACAAGCCGGTGGTGCCCGTTTTCAACAGCGGCTCGGTCCAGGCGAGGAGCTGGGCGAGGGGCGCCAGGGCCCGGGCGCAGACGATCTCGGTCCCCGCATAGTCGCCGATCACCGCCTCGATCCGGGCGTTGCGCACCCGGACCGGGGCACCGGTGAGCCGGGCGGTCTCGGTGAGGAAGGCGCATTTGCGTGCGTTGCTCTCCACCAGATCGACCCGGATGCCCCGCTCCGCCCCGGCGATGGCGAGGATCAGCCCCGGGATCCCCGCTCCGGAGCCGAGGTCGAGCCAGGTCCGGGCCTCCGGCGCCAGATCGAGGAGCTGGAGGGCGTCGTCGACGTGCCGGCTCCAGACCTCCGCCAGGGTGGCCGGGCCGACGAGGTTCTTGATCGGCTGCCAGCGCCGGAGCTGGGCCACGTAGAGGTCGAGGCGCTCGGCTGTTTCACGTGAAACATTCGCGGCCGCGAGGACACGCGCGCGGTCGGGGTCGGTCATGGGCGGGTTGAGACCTTGGCCATGCCGACTATCGTCCCGGGCGATCCCATCCTCGACCTCATCCTGAGGTGCGGCGAAGCCGCCTCGAAGGAGGGCTCCAGGGATCGCAGTGGTTTCTGGAGGGCTCCTTCGAGGCCTCCGCTCCGCTCCGGCACCTCAGGATGAGGTAGAGGGTGGGATGACGCGGACCTAGTTCCGGGGTCGGCGGGTATCCCCGCCCTGCTCAACCGCATCACCGGCCCACCGTGGCAACGCGCTCGCCCCGCCTTGCATGCGCAGCCAGCAGCGTCAGCGCGGCAGGCGTCACGCCCTCGATCCGCGCCGCCTGCCCCAGGGTGCCGGGACGCACGGTCTCCAGCTTCGTGCGCATCTCGTTCGACAGGCCGCTGATCGCCGCGTAGTCCAGGCCCGCCGGCAGGCGCACGGCCTCGTCCCGGCGGAAGGCCGCGATGTCGGCGTTCTGCCGGTCGAGATAGACCGCGTAGGTCGCGTCGGTCTTGAGCCGGTCGGCGATGCGCGGCGCCACGGATGCGAGATCCGGCCAGATCGCCGCGAGGTCCCGCCATTCGATCTCCGGATAGGCGAGCAGCTGGAACGCCGTCCGGCGGATGCCGTCGCGGTTCAGGCTGATCCCGTGCCCGGCCGCCTGGCTCGGCGTCAGGGTCAGGGCGTCCAGCCGGGCGCGGGCCCCGGCGAGCGCCCCGTGGGACGCGGCGAAATGGGCCGCGCGGGCCGAGCCGACACAGCCCAGATCAATCCCGCGCGGGGTCAGCCGGGCATCGGCGTTGTCGACCCGCAGGGACAGCCGGTACTCCGAGCGCGAGGTGAACATCCGGTAGGGCTCGCTGACCCCGTGGGTCACGAGGTCGTCGATCATGACGCCGAGATAGGATTCGGCCCGGTCGAAGGTCGCGACGTCGAGGCCGCCGGCGTGGCGCGCGGCGTTCAGGCCCGCCACCAGCCCCTGCCCCGCCGCCTCCTCGTAGCCGGTGGTGCCGTTGATCTGCCCGGCCAGGAACAGGCCGGGCCGGCGCTTCACCTGGAGGCCCGTGTCGAGTTCCCGGGGGTCGACGTAATCGTACTCGATGGCGTAGCCCGGCCGCAGGATCTCGACCCGTTCCAGGCCCGGGATCAGCCGGACGAGGTCGTGCTGCACCGCCTCGGGCAAGGCGGTGGAGATGCCGTTCGGGTAGATGGTGGGATCCTCGAGTCCTTCCGGTTCCAAGAAGATCTGGTGGCCCTCCCGGTCGCCGAAACGCACCACCTTGTCCTCGATCGACGGGCAGTAGCGCGGCCCCCGGCTGGCGATGCCGCCGGAATACATCGGCGAGCGGTGCAGGTTGGCGCGGATCAGGTCGTGGACCGCCCGGGTGGTCCGGGTGATGCCGCAGCGGATCTGCGGATTGGTGATCGCCTCGGTGAGCGTCGAGAACGGCACCGGCTCGGCATCGGCCTCCTGCATCTCCAGCCCGGCCCAGTCGATGGTCCGGCCGTCGAGGCGCGGCGGCGTCCCGGTCTTCAGGCGCCCGAGGCGCAGGTCGAGGCGGTCGAGGGTCCGGGCCAGCCCGAGGGCGGGCGCCTCGCCGACCCGGCCGGCCGGGATCTGGCGCTCGCCGATATGGATCAGGCCGCGCAGGAAGGTGCCGGTGGTCAGCACCACCGCGCCGCAGGCGAGGCTGCGCCCATCCGCCAGGACGAGGCCCCGGATGTGTCCCTCCGCATCCAGGGCGAGATCCTCGCAGGCGCCCGCCACCACGGTCAGGCCCGCGGTCCCGGTGACGGCCGCCTGCATGGCGGCGGCGTAGAGCTTCCGGTCCGCCTGGGTCCGGGGTCCGCGCACGGCCGGGCCCTTCCGGCGGTTGAGCAGGCGGAACTGGATGCCGGCGGCGTCCGCGACCCGGCCCATCAGCCCGTCCAGGGCATCGACCTCGCGCACCAGGTGGCCCTTGCCGAGCCCCCCGATGGCGGGGTTGCACGACATCGCCCCGATCGTCGCCGGATCGTGCGTGACCAGCACGGTGCGGGCGCCGCAGCGCGCCGCGGCGGCGGCGGCCTCGACGCCGGCATGGCCGCCACCGACGACCGCGACGTCGAACCGGTCGGGGGAGGGAATGGGCATCGGGTGACGAACAGCCTCGGGCAGGGGGTGCCGCGCCGAGCCGGCGGGCGGGGTAGGGCAGGGTGCGGGCCGGTCTAGCGCATCGCCCCGGAAACCGGAACCGGGCCGATGCGCGGGCGCCACGGCATCCCCGGGCGCCCCGCCTCGCCGGCGAAGACAGTCTTTTCCGCGATCGAGACCTGCGGCCGGGTCATGCGCCGCCGCTATACTGTCCTCGGGCGGGTGAGGACTTGCGGGACCGCGCTTGCCAGCCGGTTCGCCCCGTGCAAATCTTGCGCTGTCCCCGATTCCTGCGCGGACGCCGGTGTTCGGCAGGCACCCGGGAGACCTCGCTTCGCGGCGTCGCAGGGCAGCGCGCGATGGGGAGACCACGATGTCGTCGCTCGCCATCGGCCTGGGCGCCACCTGTTGCGCGGCCGGCGCCGCCGCCCATTTCCTCGACACCACCCGGCGCCAGGAGGGCCTGTTCGGCCTCGCGGGTTTCGGCCTGCTGCTGACCGGGATGTACCTGACCCGCGCCTAGGGCCGGGCGCCCGTATCAGCCGGTCATGGCCGTGGCCGTGTAGCCCGCCCTGGTCAGGGCCTCGGCGACGACGAGCGCCTGCGCGTCCGTGCGGATCGCCACGCGCCCCGCATCCCGATCCACCTGAATCTCGGCCCCGGGATCGAGGCGCTTCACCGTGCGGGTCACCGCGGCGGCACAGCCGTCGCAGGTCATGCCCTCGACCCGCATCAGCAGATCGGCGCGCGTCGTATCCATTCGAGCCTCCGTGAACCGTGTGGCCGGAATGTCGGGGCCCGGTGCGACCCGCGCAAGTCGCGGCTCAGAACAGGGCCGGCATCCGGAACGCGTAGTCGATCCGCAGGCCGAACTGATACTGGTTCGGATCGCCGAACGGCCGGCGCACCAGCGGGCTGTTGCCGGAGGCGCCGAGGATCCGGTTGTAGCCGGCATAGGCCGTGTAGGCCCAGGTCTCGCTCTGCGTGTAGGTCACGGCGCCGAGCACGCCCGCCGAATAGAAGCTGCGCGGGTCGTAGGCGGTGACACGCCCGTTCAGCGTCGCCTCGACCGGGGAGACGCCGAAATACTTCCGGGCGTAGCTGCCGTCGCCGATGTTGAACCGCGGCCCCAGGGAGAACAGGAACTTCTCCGTCGGGATCAGGTAATCGGCCGCCAGGGAGCTCACCGTGCCGTGATGCCCGTAGACGCCCTGCCGGACCTCCACGCGGGTGCGGATGAAGGAGACCGGGTAGAACTCCACGAACACCCCGGGCTCGACCGCGAAGCGCGCGTCGCGGAAGCCGAACAGGTGGCGCCGGTCGTCGCTGTAGTAGCGCCCCGGCACGAAGCGCGCGGTCGGTCCGATCCGGAACATCTCGTTGTCGTAGAGGGCCAGGCTGAAGCCGTCATCCGGCGTCGAGAAGCGGCGCGGCTCGCCGACCTTGCGGATGTCGATCGAGGGATAGCCCACCGCCGTGTAGTCGCTGGCCCCGGGATAGCGCGGGATCGCCTGGATCGAGGCGCCCAGCGTGACGATCCAGGTGGTGGGATCGACCATCGCGAAGGTCGGGGTCTGGCGGGGAAGATCAGGGGTGAGATCCGCCGCCCGGGATGCGGTCGTGCCGCCGGCGGCGAGGAGCGCACCTGCGGCGAGAACGGCGCGGAGACGGAGATTACGCGGGGGTACGGGCGTCATGGCCCCGCTTTATGGCGCCTTTTGCTTGCCGGCGCATTTGCAAGACGCGCAACCCGCCCCGGACCAGCGCGCAAACGGGCGGGCCGTGACGATTCAGCAACGTTTCGGGCGGCGGCGGCGTCACACTCCGCGGAATTCACACGGGTCGGGCCGCCATCGCCTTTCCTCAGCCTTGCCGCGCCGGTCGCACCGGGCCAATGATCCGATGATTCGGATCGCGCCCGGCGGGGCTTCGCCCGGGACCTCCCCGGCGACCGGTGCGTGACCCCGGCAGGTGTTCAGACGATGGTCCCGGTCCTCGGCCGGTACGCGGGGCTGTTGACGGTCGCCCTCCTCGGGCTCGTCGTGTTCGGGCCGCTCGCCGTGTTCCTGCCGCTCTGGAGCGCCCTGACCCTCGGCGCCGTGGCGGCCGGGGTGTCCGGCCTCGCCCTCACGCGCATCGCCACCCTGAAGGCACGCTGCGAGAAGCTGTCGGGCGAGGTCGATCTCCTGTCCCGGCGCCTGCTCAAGGTCGAGACCACCGCCGTGCCCGCGCCGCCGCTTTCCGAGCCGGGCGAGACGGCGGCGCTCCGGGCCCAGTTCGAGGAGCTGAGCGTCGAGCTCGGCCTCCTCAGCGGTATCGTGCGCGACCTCACCGGGGTGGTGAGCACGCAGGATGCCGAGATCGCGGGCCTGAAAGCCCGGCCGGCGCCGGCCCCCCCGGCGGTACCGGTCGCAGCGCCGCCGGAGCCGGTTCCGCCGCGGGTGGCGGCGGCGCCCCCGCTCGTCCCCGGGCCGCCGGCGGCCGCGCCGATCCCGCCGCGCCCGATCCCCCCGGTCCCAAGTCAGCCCCGGCCGATCCCGCCCGCGCCGCCCAGATGGGACCCGGAGAGCGAGGCCGCGATCCTCCGGGCGTTCGAGGGGGAGGGGCTGGAGATCCACCTGCAGCCGGTCGTCAGCCTGCCCCAGCGCAAGGTCGTGGCCTACGAGGCGCTGGCCCGGTTGCGGATCGGTGACCCCGGCGCTCCGGCGGTGGAGCCCGAGGCGTTCCTGCCGGTGCTGGAGCGGTACGGCCGCACCACCGAACTCGACCGCCGCATGCTCCAGCGGGCCGCCCTCGTGGTCCGCCACCTCGCCCGCCGGGGCAGCGACACCATGCTCACCTACGGCCTCTCGCCGCTGTCGCTGTTCGAGCCCGGCCTGCTGCGCGAGCTGGCCCGCACGGCCGCGGACGATCCGGCGCTGGCCGGGCTGGTGATCGCCCTGCCCCAGGCGAGCTGGCGGAGCCTCGACGCCGGCCAGCGCGGCCTCCTGGCGCCGCTGCGCGGCCGGATCGGGTTCAGCCTCGACCGCCCGGACGATCTGCGCTTCGACCCAGCGGACTGCGCCGCCCTCGGCATCGGCCAGGTCAAGGTCCCGGTCGAGATGCTGCTGCGGCCGGACGCCGCCGGGGGCAGCCTCTCGGATATCGCCGTGGAGGACACGGCACCGGCCCTGGCGCGGGCCGGGATCCGCCTCGTCGCCACCGGCGTCTCGGACGAGGCGGACGTCCCCGACCTGATCGACCTCGACGTGCCCTTCGCCCAGGGCGGGGCCTTCGCGACGCCGCGCCCCGTGCGGGCCGAGGTCCTGGCCGCCCTGCCGCCCGACACGCCCGCGCCCCCCACCGAGCCGGCCCCCGAGCGGCGCCCGTTCCGCTCCGTCCTGCGCCGGGCCGTCTGACCGTCCGGGGCGGCCGGCCTCCGTTCACCAGTAGATCTGCAGGCGCCCCACGACGGTGTCGACCGAGAACGGCGCCGAGCCGAAGGCCGCGGCCTGGGACTCGCCCGGCCGGACCCGTCCGTGGACGTAGTTCGCGATGAGGCGGAGATTCGGCTCCGGGTACCAGCTCAGGCCGAGGGTCGCGTCCTGCTCGGTGCCGCCGCGGAAGCCCCGGGCGTTCAGGTCGATGGCACTGTAGCGGGCGGCCAGCTCGAACACGCCGGCGCCCCCCCGGGAGACGCGCTGCCCCTCCGCCACCTGCACCCCCTTGAAGGTCGCGTAGGTGGTGCCGCCCTGGGGCGTCAGCGCGTAGGCGCGGCCCTCCCCGTTCAGCACCCAGGCGGCCTCCACGTAGCCGCCCTGGAAGCCGAGGCCGGCGGCGGGCACGCCGGGCCCGCCGAACGGCTGGAGCTCGGTGCGGAGATATTCCGCCTGGAGCAGGAACGGGCCGGTCCGGTAGGCGAATTCGGCCCCGATCCGGGTGACGCTCGCCGCGTCGGGGAGATCGCCGGTATCGACCAGGGGGCGCGCGAACAGGGCCGTGCCCGCCGGGCTGGAGAAGCTGAACGGGCCGTCGTCCCGGGACCGGCGGCGATAGATCGCCGCGAGCCCCAGATGCAGGGTCTCGCGCTCCTCCAGGATCGGCGCCAGGGTGGCGCGGGCCGCCACCGCCACGCCGTCCCCCGCGATGCCGTTGCTGGCGGCGTTGCCGAACACCCCGGCCACGGCGGTCCAGGCCTGCCCGTGCCGCCCGATCGCGGCGCCGAACCGGCGCTCCGGCACGAGGGCGTTGGCCACCGAGCGCTCGACGAACAGGGAGTTGTTGTTGCTCTGCAGCCATTCCAGGCTGAACGGCACCTTCATGTTGCCGAGCGTCACGATCGTGTCCGGCACGCCCTTCCAGGCGACGAAGGCGTCGTTGATCGGCAGCATGGGATCGCTGAAATCGTACTGGAAGGCGATCACCCAGTCCCGGCCGATCGTCAGCGTCGGCTCGATCCAGGCGCGGCGCACCGCGACGGTGTCGGGAAACGCCCGGGACAGGTCGAGCCCGCCGGCCGAGGCCCCGCCGGCATCGATGTGGAGCCGCCCCCCGATCTGCAGGGTCACGTCGGGTTCGGGAAAGGTCAGGCTCAGACCCTTGGCGTCGTAGCGCAGGCGCTCCCCGTAGGGCCCGGCCATGCCCTCGAACCCGTCATCCCCGGCGCTGGCCGGGGCCGACAGGGCGAGGGAGGCGGCGAGGAGGGCCGGGGCACGGGTTCTGATCACCGGGGCAGCAGAGAGCAGGTTCGCGCCGAGACGCCAGCATCCTGGATCAGCCGAGCCCGAAAATCCCGGGGGCGTGATCCGGCCGCCACGGCTTTGGATCATGCGGGTTTCGGAAGGTCCGGGACCGTTCGCGGGGCAGGGCGCCCCCTGCGAGATCCTCGGGGCTCCGCCCCGGGACCCCGCCAAAGGGATGATCCCTTTGGAATCCACCCGATGGCGTCGCCTCGCGATCCTGCGCGGCAACGGGCGCGCTTCAGACCGGGAGATTGTCGATGAGCCGGGTCCGGCCCAGATAGGCGGCGGCGAGGACCCGGGCGGGGCCCTCGACCCGCTCGACCGGCGCCAGGGTCCGGGCATCGCAGACGGTGAGGTACTGAACCCGGAAGCCCGCCGCCTCCAGGGCGGCCCGCCCGGCGGCGATCCGTCCGGCGACGCCGGTGCCGTTGCGCGAGGCGAGGGCGATATCGGCCAGCACCGCGTGGAGTTTTGGCGCGGCGGCGCGCTCCTCCGGCGTCAGGTAGCGGTTGCGCGACGACAGGGCGAGGCCGTCGGGGTCGCGCAGGGTCGGAACGCCGCGGATCTCCACCGGGAGGTCGAGGTCGGCCACCGCCTGCTGGATCACCCGGAGCTGCTGGAAATCCTTCTCGCCGAACAGCGCGACGTCCGGCCGAACCTGGTTGAGCAGCTTGGTCACCACGGTGGCGACCCCAGCGAAGTGGCCGGGCCGGAACGGGCCGCACAGCCCCTCGGACAGCCCCGCCACCTCGATCCGCGTGGCGAAGCCCGGCGGGTACATGGTCTCGACATCGGGCGTCCAGGCGGCATCGGCCCCGGCCTCGGCCAGCAGGGCCAGGTCGGCCTCCAGATCCCGCGGGTACCGGGCGAAATCCTCGTTGGGTCCGAACTGGGTCGGATTCACGAAGATGCTCGCCACGACGCGCCGGCCGATCCGCCGGGCCTCCGCCAGCAGGGCGAGATGCCCGGCATGCAGGGCCCCCATGGTCGGGACCAGGACGACGCGCTCGCCCGCCGCGCGCCACCCGGCCACGCACCGGTGCAGGGCAGCGCGATCGCTGAAGCGCTGAGGGACCGAATCGGACACGGGACGGGCTCCGGAGGGGCGGGACCGTCCGTCTAGAACATGGGGCGGGGGAGGGGAATCCGGGTCTCGGGGGATGGCGGCTCAGGGACAATAGGGCAGCAGGGAACGCCCGTTGGGATCGTCCACCCCCAGGGGCGGCGTGAACCCGTAATAGCTCGGATGCGACAGGCCGTATTCGGAGCCGACATAGCTGGGATCGTCCGGCGCGTTGGTGGGCACGGGCACCCGCCTCGGCGTGCATCCCGCCGGCACCGGGCGGGTCCGGATGGCGTGGCCCGGGGGGCGGTCGACGCCGTCGCTGCGCGGGAAGAAGCGCAGGCGGGCACTGACTTCCGGTCCGTAGGGGCCGGGGACGGGGCCGCGTATGGCGAGGTCGGCGGCCGCGCCGGGGCCGGCGAGCAGCAGGGCGAACCCGAGCGCCATCGTCCCCCTGCGCCCGATCATCCGCATGCCGTTCCCATTTCCGTCGCAGGCCAGCACCGTGGCGAAGCAAGGTAAACGGGGGCTTACTTGGCGGCTTGAGCCACATCCGATCGCGTCCCCGGCGGAACGGCGCTGTGGGGCGGCCTTTTCGGATGATCCCATCCCATTCCCTCATCCTGAGGTGACCGCGTCAGCGGACCTCGAAGGAGAGCTCCAGGAATCGCGCGGCTGGCTGGAGGGCTCCTTCGAGGCGGCTCCCGCCGCACCTCAGGATGAGGGGGTTGGATGGGAAGTCCGTTCGACATGATGCTTTCGGCCCTCAGGTCAGCGGCACGACCAGCGCCTTCAGCACGGCGACGAGATCCCCCTCGGTCAGGCGGATCTGCAGGCCGCGTCCGCCGCCGTTGACGTGGATCTCGGCCCCCGGATCGCCGAGGGAGCCGGCGTCGATCGCGGTTGGAACGGGGCGCTTCTGGCCCAGCGGGCTGATGCCGCCGACATGGTAGCCGGTCAGCCGCTCGGCGTCGGCGGGCTTGAGCATCGCGGCGGCCTTGCCCGAGAAGGCGGCCGCGACCCGCGTCATCGAGACCTCCCGGTCGGAGGCGACCAGCAGGCAGACCGGGCGCCCGTCGACCGCCGCCATCAGGGTCTTCAGCACGCGGCCGGGCGGCACGCCCAGCGCCTCCGCGGCCTGGAGGCCGATGCGCGGGGCATCGGGATCGTAATCGTAGGCGTGAAGGCTGTAGCGCAGGCCGGCCTGGTCGAGGGCCTGGGTCGCCCGGGTGGTCTTCGGGGCTGATTTGGCCATGGCGTCGTCGGGGAATCGGCCTCAGGCGGTGACCCGCGCGGCGATGAGGCGGCCGATCTCGGCATGGGCCGCTTCGATCGCCGCCGCGGGCATCGGGGAGCCGGTGATGTACACGGCCGCGATCACCGGCGCACGCCCCGGCGGCCGCAGGATCGCCACGTCGTTGACTGTGCCGTTGACGCCGGTTCCGGTCTTGTCGCCGACGGTCCAGTCCTGGGGCAGGCCCGCCCGGAGCCGCTTCAACCCGGTCTGGCCCCCGACCATCCAGCCCTCCAGCCGTTCGCGCGAGGCCGGTGTCAGGACCGAGCCGAGCAGGATCCGGCCGAGGGTCGCGTGCATCGCCTCAGGGGTTGCGGTGTCGCGCGGGTCGCCGGGGCGGGCGCTGTTCAGGGCCGGTTCGTTGCGATCGAGCCGGGTGGTGGGATCGCCGATGCGCCGCAGCCATGCGGTCAGGCCCTCGGGCCCGCCGAGGCGCGCGAGCAGCAGGTTAGCCGCCGTGTTGTCGCTCCATTCGACCGCTGCGGCGCAGAGATCGTTCACGGAGAGCTGCCCGGTGCCGCGGCTCGCCTCCAGGGCCTTCCGGGTCACCGGGGCGTAGCTCAAGAGGTCGCCTGCGCCGTACGACACCATCGCGCCGTGGGTCTCGGGGCCGGCCTCGACCCGCGCCAGCACCGCCGCGACGGCCAGAACCTTGAAGGTGCTGCACATCGGGAAGCGCTCTTCCGCCCGGTGGCGCAGCACGATCCGATCCGCCGATCCGGCCGCGACGCCGATCCGGCCGCCGACGCGGTGCTCAATTGTCCCGATCTCCGGTTCGGCCCCGGCCAGCGCGCTCCGCCTCGGCAGGATCAACGGGGCGGCGAGCAGGCTGCGGCAGAGCGTGCGGCGCGTCGGGTGCATCCTGGCCTCCATCGGCTTTCGACGGTTCCGCGTCCAACGGGATCGGCCCGGCCTCGGGATGGGGTATAGGGGGCCGGCCTGTTTCACGTGAAACACCCGCCCGCGACCTGAAAAAGGCAGAGCTTGCGCGACGCTGCAGCCATGACCGAAACCCTGTTCGCCCCCGCCACCGGCTTCGGCCGGGCGGCCGTCGCGGTGATCCGCATCAGCGGACCAGCCGCGCGGGATGTCGTGACGACCCTGTGCGGCGCCCTGCCGTCCCCCCGCCGGCTGTCCCTGCGGACGCTCCGGGATCCGGTCGACGGGACCGAGCTCGACCGGGCGCTGGTGGCGTGGTTCCCCGGGCCGGACACCTATAGCGGCGAGGACATGGCCGAGCTGCACCTGCATGGCGGCGTGGCGGTCCGGATGGGCGTGCTCGCCGCCCTCGCCCGGATGCCGGGGTGCCGGGCGGCCGGTCCGGGCGCCTTCACCCGCCGGGCGGTGCTCAACGGCCGGATGGACCTGGCCGAGGCCGAGGCGGTGGCGGACCTGATCGACGCCGAGACCGAGGGCCAGCGCCGCCAGGCCCTGCGCCAGCTCGACGGCACTTTGAGCCGCCAGGTCGCGGCGTGGCGGGCCGAGGCGATCGACTGCCTCGCCGCCGCCGAGGCCGCCCTCGACTTCGCCGATGAGGGCGATGTCGACGAGGCCGGGCTCGACGCGGCCCTGTTCGACCGGGCGGCGGCCCTGCGCCGGGACATCGCCACGGCACTTCACGACGGCCGCCGGGGCGAGCGCCTGCGCGAGGGGTTCGTCGTGGTCCTGGCCGGCGCGCCCAATGCCGGCAAGTCGACCCTGCTGAACGCCCTCAGCCGGCGCGACGTCGCCATCGTGTCGGACGTGCCCGGCACCACCCGGGACGCCCTCGAGGTGCGGCTCGATCTCGGCGGCCTGCCGGTCCTCCTGGTGGATACCGCGGGCCTGCGCGCCACCGCCGAACCGGTCGAGGCCGAGGGTATCCTGCGCAGCCGTGCGCGGATCGCGGCGGCGGATCTCGTCCTGGCCCTGGTGCCCCCGGACGGGACCGGGCCGGATCTCGGCGAGTCCGGGATCCGGACCCTGACCGTGCTCACGAAGGCCGATCTGTTTGCCGGCTCTTTATCGAGAGTCCCCCCCGGCGCGCTGGCGGTCTCCGCCCGGACCGGGGCCGGCCTAGACGCGCTCGTCGACGCGATCCAGGGCGCGGCGGAAGCCGGCCTCGGCGCCGGCGATGCCCTGATCACCCGGTCGCGCCACCGGGCCGCGCTGGAGGCCTGCCTGGCCCATCTCGACCGGCTGCTCGCGGGGGTCGGGGCCCTGCCGGAACTCGCCGCGGAGGATCTCCGGCTGGCCGTCCGGTCCTTGGGCGAAGTCGGCGGCCATGTCGGCGTCGAGGACGTGCTCGACAGGCTGTTCGCCGGGTTCTGCATCGGAAAATAGTTTCGTTAGCCGGCGCATTGATGCGACGACGACGGGCATCGGCGACACGGGTGAGGCAGGCTTCCGTGGCGCAGAGGGCACCGTCACGCGCGATCCTGCACACCCCCACCCCTGCTCCCCCGGGGGGGGGAAGACGCCCTCGACCGAGCGCCGCGAACCCCGCCCTAGGTCGGGATCCGCAAGACCCGCGGCCGCCAGATCCCCAGCACGACGTTGGCGGCGGAGACGGCGAGCAGGACCCAGAGCGTCCCGCGCTCCCCGGGCAGCGAGACCGCCAGCACGGCGGGATCGACCAGGCCGGCGAGCGCCCGGGCGCTCTGCTCGGCCTCCCGCCGCATCGGCCCCTGCACGTAGACCAGCCCGCCCTCGAACATCAGCACGCCGGTGGCGAGCTTGATCCAGGCCCAGCCGGCGCCCACGAAGGCGCGGTTCAGCGCCATGGCCAGCAGGCCGGACATCAGGCACAGGGCGAGGGACGGCAGGAACACCCAGGTAGCGACGGCCCCCATGGCGCCCCGCACGGCTGCGTAGCCGGGCAGGGCCGCCGGTGCCGGGGCGACGCTGAGCATGGCCACCAGGGCCGCCATCGCCCCCAGCACGCCCGCCGCGCCCATCGTGTGGAGGAATTTCAGCAGGCGTCGCACGACGTCTCACGCAGGGCCGTTTCGGTGCAGCCTAGCGCGGGCCCATGCCCGGCGATAGCGGCATGCCCGCCGCAGGGCGTCCGGTCGAGGGACGCCGCGCGCGCCCTGCGCAGCGACAGCGATGCGGATCCAGGCGGGACCGGGAATCCTCAGCTGCGCAGGCCCGGCGCCTCCTGGCCGGTGCGGGCCACGTACTCGGTGTAGCCGCCGCCATATTGGTGGATGCCCTCCGGGGTCACCTCCAGCACCCGGTTCGACAGGGCCGCCAGGAAATGCCGATCGTGGGAGACGAACAGCATCGTGCCCTCGTAGGCGCCCAGCGCCGCGATCAGCATCTCCTTGGTGCCCATGTCCAGGTGGTTGGTCGGCTCGTCGAGCACCAGGAAATTCGGCGGGTCGTAGAGCATCAGGGCCATGACCAGCCGGGCCTTCTCGCCGCCCGAGAGCACCCGGCAGCGCTTCTCGACGTCGTCGCCCGAGAAGCCGAAGCAGCCGGCCAGCGCCCGCAGCGAGCCCTGGCCCGCCTGCGGGAACGCCTCCTCCAGGGTCTGGAACACCGTGCGGTCGCCGTCCAGCAGGTCCATGGCGTGCTGGGCGAAGTAGCCGAGCTTGACGCTGCCGCCGACCGTGACCGAGCCGTCATCCGGCGCGGTGGTGCCGGTGACGAGCTTCAGGAGCGTCGACTTGCCGGCGCCGTTGATGCCCATCACGCACCAGCGCTCCCGGCGGCGCACCGAGAAGTCGAGGCCTTCGTAGATCGTGCGGCTGCCGTAGCGCTTGTGCACGCCCTTCAGCATCACGACGTCGTCGCCGGAGCGCGGCGCCGGCTGGAACTCGAAGGCCACGGATTGCCGCCGCCGGGGCGGCTCGACGCGCTCGATCTTGTCGAGCTTCTTCACCCGGCTCTGGACCTGGGCGGCGTGGGAGGCCCGGGCCTTGAACCGCTCAATGAAGGCGATCTCCTTGGCGAGCATCGCCTGCTGGCGATCGAACTGCGCCTGGGCTTGCGCCTCGTTGAGCTTCCGCTGGCCCTCGTAGAAGGCGTAGTCGCCCGAGAAGGTGGTGAGCGCGCCGCCGTCGATCTCGATCACCTTGGTGACGATCCGGTTCATGAACTCGCGGTCGTGCGAGGTCATCAGCAGGGCGCCGTCATAGGCCTTCAGGAACGATTCGAGCCAGATCAGGCTCTCGAGATCCAGGTGGTTGGACGGCTCGTCGAGCAGCATCACGTCCGGACGCATCAGCAGGATGCGGGCCAGCGCGACCCGCATCTTCCAGCCCCCCGAGAGGGCGCCGACATCGCCCTCCATCATCGCCTGGCTGAAGCTCAAGCCGTCGAGCACCTCCCGGGCCCGGCCCTCCAGGGCGTAGCCGTCGAGCTCCTCGAACCGGGCCTGGACCTCGCCGTAGCGCTCGATCAGCGCCTCCATCTCGTCGGCCCGGTCCGGGTCGGCCAGCGCCGCGCCGAGCTCGGCGAGTTCCGCCGCCACCGCGCTCACCGGCCCGGCACCGTCCATCACCTCGGTGACGACGCTGCGGCCGGCCATCTCGCCGACATCCTGGCTGAAATACCCGATGGTGATGCCCCGGTCGGCGGAGACCTGGCCCTCGTCGGGCTGCTCCTGGCCGATGATCATCCGGAACAGGGTGGTCTTGCCGGCCCCGTTGGGACCCACGAGCCCGATCTTCTCGCCCCGCTGCAGGGCGGCCGAGGCCTCGATGAAGACGAGCTGCCGCCCGTTCTGCTTGGTGATCTTGTCCAGGCGTATCATGAAGGCCGTATCCGGGGGAGGTCGCTCCGGGCCGCTTACGGCATGGACCGAGACGGCGCAAAGACGGAGCCGGGGTCGGACGGCCGGGAGCCAAGCGCGGGCAGAGCCGTTGCCCTGCGCGACGCCTTCGGTTGGGCATCATCGGTTTCTAAAAGCCGGCCCCCGCCTGTCGGGCCGAGATCCTCGAGACGAGAAACGCAATGCTGTTCGGTTGGTGGAAGACGAGCCTCGACATGGCCATGCTGGGCTTCGAGGCCCAGGGGGTGATCGTCCAGCGCATGGCGATGTTCGCGGTGGGCGGCCCGGCCGCGCAGATCGAGGCGCAGCGCATGGTGACGGAGAAGATCATGGCGGCGAGCGAGGCGGCCCTGATGGTCGCCTCGGGCGCCTCGAACGGCAAGGTGATCCGCAACTACCGCCGGAAGGTCCAGGCCAACGCCAAGCGGCTGAGCAGGGGCTGATTTCTCCCAGGTCGGAGGTTCTCCGACCGGCTCCGCACTCAGGAAAGAAGCCGCGCCGCTTCTCCTTGCCGAGACAGCAGCGCTACAGCCGCCCGGTCGAACGAGACAACGGTCTCGCCGCCGAGACAGCGGCCTTCATGAGCGATGACACTGTCGGCGAAGTCGCCGCCGGCCTCGAGCAACCCGAGCCCGGCTTTTACGGCGGACCGGTTCATGGTGACGTTCCCGGTCTCGAGCAACGCGCGCAGCGCGGATGCCACATCCGCGGTCGCGAGCTTGGCCCCGCGCCGGTGGATCCAGACCAGCTCGCACAGGCACGGCAACGGGATCGCGATCGTGGTCGCATCCGTGAGAAGCTTCCGCGCCGTGCGGCCCTGCTCAGGATCGTCCATCAGAATCGCCCGGGCCAACACGTTGGTATCGACGGCGATGTTCATGCGTCGTCCGGCGCGCCGGACCAGCCCGCTTCAGCAATGGCGTTCATCGCCTCGATCGTCAGCGGCTTATCCAGCGTCACTTTTCCATCGAGGGCATGGAGGAACTTGTCGATCGTGCCGGACGGCCGGGCCGCCCGCACGCGCAACTCACCACCGGGCAGTTTCTCGAAGTCGATTCGCTCCCCGGGCTTGATGCCGAGGTGTCGTAGCAGGTCACGTTTCAGGGTGACCTGTCCGTTCGCCGTCACGGCGAGGGACGCCATCGCGCACTCCATGAGTCGGACTGGATCGAACGGGAATGCGAAATGACATGCGCGTCAAGCCGGCAGCCCTGTCGCCAGGATGCCGGAGGGGGGCCAGAAGGTCCCGGCTAAGCCCTTCGCTGGAGCCGCAGGTGAAAGATGACGCTGGACGGGGAGCTTTCGCCGTCCTCGCTTCGCTACGCTCGCGGAAGCCCTGAGCCAGCCTCAGTTGTCCGCCGTCCGGAACGTGTCGCAGGCCTTGGTCTGGCCGCTCTTGTAGCCGGCCGAGAACCAGCGCTGGCGCTGGGCCGAGGAGCCGTGGGTGAAGGAATCCGGCACCACGTAACCCTGGGACCGCTTCTGCAGCGCGTCGTCGCCGATCTGGGCGGCGGCGTTCAGGGCCTCGTCGATGTCGCCCTGGTCGAGTTCGGCGTATTTGTCGTTGGAGTTCTTGGCCCAGACGCCGGCGAGGCAATCGGCCATCAATTCGATCCGCACCGACAGGGCGTTCGCCTCGGTCTTGCTCGAGGCCTGCTGCTGGCGGGCCTGGACCTTGCCGAGGATGCCGAGCACGTCCTGGACGTGGTGGCCGACCTCGTGGGCGATCACATAGGCATAGGCGAAATCGCCCTTCACGCCGAACTTCGAGGCCATCTCCTTGAAGAAGCCGGTGTCGAGATAGACCTTCTTGTCGAGCGGGCAATAGAACGGGCCCATCGCGGCCTGGGCCGAGCCGCAGCCCGAGCGGGTGCCGCCGGTGTAGAGCACGAGCGTCGTCGGGGTGTATTGCTTGCCGGTCTGCTGCGGCAGGATCTGGCTCCAGACGTCCTCGGTGTTGCCCAGGATCTTGGAGGCAAACTTGCCGCTCTCGTCGGTGGGCGCCTGGCGGCGCCGGGCCTGGCTCTGCGGATCCGCCGGCTGCTCCTGCTGGCCGCCGCCACCGCCGATCCGCTCGGCGCCGCCGATCAGGATCGCCGGGTTGATGCCCGTGAAGTAGCTGACGATCAGCAGCACCACGATGGTGCCGATGCCGAGGCCTCCGGCGCCGCCGCCGGGAAAGCCCATGCCGCCCCCGCCGCCGCCCTCGCCCCGGCGATCCTCGACATTGTCGGAGCTGCGTAGATCTTCCCAGCGCATGGTCGGGCCCGCCATCGGTGCTGCGCCGGCCGTCACGGGCCGGCGAGAATCTGCTGTGCGTCGCTCTGTCCCGCCGGCGGGACCGAAGCTCTAATGGCGGGAGGGGAGAGCCGGTTCCGCGTCCGCGGTCAAGCTTTCCCGTCGAGCAGGGCGCGCAGGGCGCGGAAATCCCGCCAGGCCAGGCGCTTCTGCACCGGCTGGCGCAGCAGGAAGGCCGGGTGGAGGGTGGCGAGGAGCTTCACCTCGCGGGTCGGCAGCGTGTACGGGAACAGCCGCCCGCGGGTCCGCAGGATGCCGTCCTTGGTGCCGGTGAGCGTCTGGGTCGCGGGCGCGCCGAGGCAGACGATGATGTCCGGGTCGACCAGCTCGATCTGGCGCTCCACGAAGGGCCGGCACACCGCGACCTCCTGGGGGGTCGGGTTGCGGTTGCCCGGGGGCCGCCAGGGCACGATGTTGCCGATATAGGCGCTCGACCGGTCGAGCCCGACCGCCTTCATCATCTTGTCGAGGAGTTGGCCCGAGCGGCCCATGAACGGCTTGCCGATCCGGTCCTCGTCGGCCCCCGGCGCCTCCCCGAGAAACATCACCCGGGCCTCCGGATTGCCGTCGGCGAAGACCAGGTTCTTGGCGGTGAAGCGCAGCGGGCAGGCGTCGAACTCCGCCAGGATCTTTTCGAGCTCGTCGAGGCTCCGGGCCCCGCGCGCCCGGGCCCGGGCATCGCTCGCCGCCTCGTCGGGCTGGGCGCTGGCGGCCCGGCCGAAGGTCCGCGGCGCCACGGCGGGGGGCGGCGAACCGGGGGGCGGCACCAGCGGCCTGGGCTGGTCGTCCGGCCGGGGTGCGGGCGCCGGGCGCGCCACCCTGCGCAGGGTCGGCGCCGGCGCGTCGGCCTCGCCGAAGCGGTCATGCGGCCGCTCGTCCAGAACCGCGTCGGCCCCGGCCTCCACGTGGAAATCGAGATAGGCGATCAGGTCGGCTTGCGCGTCGGTGGGACTCGGCATGGTGACAATCATGTGGAATTGCCGGGGCCTGTGGACAACTCGCCGAATCGCTCCGGGTGGCAAGGACTTGCGTGACCGAATAGCGCGGAGCCGGCGACCCCGGATACGGATCCTCCCATCCACCCCCTCATCCTGAGGTGCCGGAGCGCAGCGGAGGCCTCGAAGGAGACCTCCAGCCAGCCGCGCGATCCCTGGAGGCCTCCTTCGAGGCGGCTTCGCCGCACCTCAGGATGAGGGGGTGGATGGGAGCACCCTGTACCCCCTCCGGTGCGGCAAAGGGAACTTTGCCTTGCGCGTGAGCGTCGGCGACTTGCCTTTCCAGCTTGGAATCGCTTGAGACGGCAGCATGAGGGTCGCCGCGGCGGCCCTGACAAAAGAACAAGGAGAGGCGCGGATGGCGCTGCCCGAACGCGAGAGCATGGATTTCGACGTGGTCGTGGTCGGCGCCGGCCCGGCCGGCCTCGCCACCGCGATCCGCCTGAAGCAGCGCGCCGCCGAGATCGGCGAGGAGATCGCCGTCGTCGTGGTGGAAAAGGGCTCGGAGGTCGGCGCCCACATCCTGTCGGGCGCGGTGATCGACCCGAGCGGCCTCGACCGGCTGCTGCCGGATTGGCGCGCGGATCCGGAGCGGCCGCTCAAGACCGAGGTCCGACGCGACGAGTTCATGATGCTCACCAAGAACAGCGGCATCACCCTGCCGAACGTGTTCTTCCCGCGTCTCATGTCGAACCACGGCAATTTCGTCGGCTCGCTCTCGAACGTGTGCAAATACCTGGGCGCCCAGGCCGAGGCGCTGGGCGTCGAGATCTATCCGGGCTTCCCGGCCTCCGAGGTGCTATTCGACGATAACGGTGCGGTGGCGGGCATCGCCACGGGGGATCTCGGCATCGGCCGGTCGGGGGAGCCGCGGGAGGACTACACCCGCGGCATGGAGCTGCGGGCCAAGTATACGGTGTTCGGCGAGGGCGCGCGCGGCAACCTGACCAAGGGGCTGATCCAGCGGTTCTCGCTCAACCGGCACAGCGACCACTTCAAGTACGGGCTCGGCGTGAAGGAGCTCTGGCAATTGCCGGATTCGACCTTCGAGCCGGGGCTGGTGCGCCACACCATGGGCTGGCCCCTGCCCAACAAGGCCGGGGGCGGCTCCTGGCTCTACCATTTCGACGACAACCTGCTCTCGGTCGGCTTCGTCACCCACCTGAACTACGAGAACCCGACCCTGTCGCCGTTCGAGGAGTTCCAGCGCTTCAAGACCCATCCGCTGATCGCCGAGACCTTCGCGGGGGCCAAGCGGATCGGCTACGGGGCGCGGGCCATCATGGAGGGCGGCTGGCAATCGGTGCCCAAGCTGGTCTTCCCGGGCGGCTGCCTGGTCGGTTGCGCGGCGGGGTTCGTGAACGTGCCGCGGATCAAGGGCTCGCACAACGCGGTGCTGTCCGGGATGCAGGCGGCCGACGCCATCGCGGACGCCCTGAAGGCGGGCCGGGCCGGGGACGAGCTCACCGCCTACGAGGTTGGCTGGCGCGACAGCCCGATCGGGCAGGACCTGAAGGCGGTGCGCAACGTCAAGCCGCTCTGGTCCAGATACGGCACCCTGGTGGGCGTCGGCCTCGGCGGGATCGACATGTGGGCGACGAGCCTGCTCGGCGCCTCGCCGTTCGGGACGCTCGGCCACGGCAAGCCCGACCATGCCTGCCTCAAGCCGCTCTCCGAGGTGACGCCGATCACCTACCCGAAACCCGACGGCAAGCTGACCTTCGACCGGCTCTCCTCGGTCTACCTGTCGAACACCAACCATGAGGAGGACCAGCCGCCCCACTTGAAGGTCCGGGACCTGGAACTCCAGAAGCACTCCGAGCACGACGTCTACGGCGGCCCCTCGTCCCGCTACTGCCCGGCCGGCGTCTACGAATGGGTGGCGGACGCGGCCGCCTCGGACGGGGTGCGCTACCAGATCAACGCGCAGAACTGCGTCCACTGCAAGACCTGCGATATCAAGGACCCGAACCAGAACATCGACTGGGTGACGCCGGAGGGGCCGGGCGGGCCGAATTATCCGAACATGTGAGGGGGATCGTCTCGATCGATCTGGACAATCCGCCCAATCCGCACGAGATTGTGCGGATTGGGGGCTGCCGCCCTGACACGGGACTCCGCGACCGGCTGGGACATGCTCGACATCCGGTCCGACGACCTGCTGGCCATGCTTCAGAGGCGCAATCCGGCGGCGGAGCCGGCCACGTTGGAGCACGCGGCGGGTGTCATGGCTGCCGTCGGCCGGGCGGTTGAGCAGGGCGATGCCGTCCGGGCCATGCACGCCCTGCTGGACCATCTGGAGGCCGAAGGTCCGCGTCCGGGATCGGCCGGCGCCGCGCCGCCACGCGCGATCATCCTGAACCCGCGTAGCCCTGTCGAAGTGAGCCACGGCGCGGCGACGGGCGGGACCATCGATCGCCAGCACGGCTTGAAGCGGCTGGCGGCCTCTGTCCGTCCCCTGACGCTGGAAGACTGGGCCGGCCCCCTCGCGGGCGCGGGCGAACTCGCCGCCCGCCTCGGGATCGCGCGATCCACCCTCCAGGATTGGCGGCGCAGCGGCGCGGTCGTGGGCCTCCTGACGGGGACGCGCAAACACCTGTTCCCCCTCGCCCAGTTCGTCGACGGTCGGCCGGTCGCCGGGCTCGCCGCGGTGCTGGCGATCATCGGCGAGCCGCGCACCGCCTGGCTCTGGCTGGTCGAGCCGTATGCGCGCGGCGGATCGCCGCTCGACGACCTGAAACGGGGACGGGTCGCGTCCGTCATCGACGCGGCCCGCGATGACTTCGCGTGAGCTGCGTCTGGACTTGGCGGTCCTCGCCAGCCTGGCGATCGCCTTTCAGCCGGTCGGCTACCACCGCGTGACGCCCCTGGCCTACCGCTCGACGCCCCTGGGCATGGGGTTCGGCCGGTCGCGCTTCTCCAGTCCCGACGACGGTTTCG
>NZ_JAKSYC010000228.1 GCF_022829585.1 Methylobacterium sp. J-026 | reverse complement strand
CGTTCCTTCCGGACGCCGGGCTCCCCTCTCCCGACCCCCCTCGGGGGCCACCCCCCCCCGCAAAGGGGGGGGGGGGGGCGGGGCGCTTGAAAATGACCCTCATGTCCGCCTCAGCTTCGGGTTTGAGGCCGCGGAGAGGCGGTCGGCGGGGGGGTTGAGGCCGAGGGAGGTGGGGGCGGGGGGGATAACGACGCCCTGGACGGTGGCGAAGGCCCGGTTGAAACACCCGGCGACCACTAGCTTGCCGACGGGCGGCACCGAAAAAAACCACACGGGGAGTACTCACCCCGACCAGGACGCCCCAAATTCCAGGCCCCCCACGG
>NZ_JAKSYC010000224.1 GCF_022829585.1 Methylobacterium sp. J-026 | reverse complement strand
CGTATCTCGACCTGCACGCCTTCAGACTGACGCTGGCCGAGATCCGCACGCTTCCCGCGCGCCCCCAGATCACCCGACACGATTGCGTCGAGTGCTGGAATGCCATCTGCAAGTGGACCGGGATTCCCCTCGCCGACCTTTTGACCCGCGCCAAGCTGAGGCCCGATGCGCGCTTCGTCATGTTCCACTGCGCCCACACCATGCCCCTGCGTGGCGATAACGATGGTGAGGACGACGGCGCCACAGATGACAGCGGTTCGCAAGAGGAGGCGCCTGCCGGCAATGCCAACCCGAACATGGCCAAGCAGTCGGGCGGTGGCGAGAGCAAGAAGGACTCG
>NZ_JAKSYC010000223.1 GCF_022829585.1 Methylobacterium sp. J-026 | reverse complement strand
GATCGCTCCGTTGTGGGGCACGCGTGCCTGCGCCTCGACCTTCTTGTTGCCCTCGAAGACCACGCGGTTGATCAGGTTGTTCTGGCGGAGGGTCACCACCGTAGGCCCGCCCGATTGGGCAACCTTCACATCTGATACCATGCCGCTCGCCAGCAGATTGCGCCGGCCCTCCTCGGCGGAGCGAGACGCCGTTCCGGTCACTTCAGCACTGACGGCCTCGGCGTCGCCCCGTAGGTTGCCGATGGGGAGGATCTCATTTGGGCTCGCCTGTCCCGCACATAACAGCACAGCGCGGAGTAGG
>NZ_JAKSYC010000218.1 GCF_022829585.1 Methylobacterium sp. J-026 | reverse complement strand
CCTAGACCTGATGGGCTACACCCTCGCCGAGGTGAAGGGGCAGCATCACAAGCTGTTCGTCCCCGCCAGCGAGCGCAATGGCGACGCGTACCGCACGTTCTGGGAGGCACTGCGCAGTGGCGAAGGTCAAACCCGCGAGTTCAAACGCATCGCCAAGGACGGGCGCGAGATCTGGATCCAGGCCACGTACAATCCGGTCCTGGACAGGGCTGGTCGAGTCACGAAGGTGGTGAAGTTCGCTACCGACATCACCGCGCAGGTGCTGCGCAACATCGACCATGATGGCCAGCTCGAAGCCTTGCACCGCTCCCAGGCGGTGATCGAGTTCGCGCTCGATGGCAC
>NZ_JAKSYC010000217.1 GCF_022829585.1 Methylobacterium sp. J-026 | reverse complement strand
CCTAGACCTGATGGGCTACACCCTCGCCGAGGTGAAGGGGCAGCATCACAAGCTGTTCGTCCCCGCCAGCGAGCGCAATGGCGACGCGTACCGCACGTTCTGGGAGGCACTGCGCAGTGGCGAAGGTCAAACCCGCGAGTTTAAACGCATCGCCAAGGACGGGCGCGAGATCTGGATTCAGGCCACGTACAATCCTGTCCTAGACAGGGCTGGTCGAGTCACGAAGGTGGTGAAGTTCGCTACCGACATCACCGCGCAGGTGCTGCGCAACATCGACCATGATGGCCAGCTCGAAGCCTTGCACCGCTCCCAGGCGGTGATCGAGTTCGCGCTCGATGGCACCGTTCTGACCGCCAATACCAATTTCCTCAACGCGATGGGCTATC
>NZ_JAKSYC010000209.1 GCF_022829585.1 Methylobacterium sp. J-026 | reverse complement strand
GATCCGACAGATGATGAAGGCGTGCGCGCCGCCATGAAGGGCGCCCGGCGCAAGGTAGGCGTTGCCCCGACGCAGAAGGCGGCCGCAACCGCGGAGATCCTGGCTGCTCTCCTGATGCGGACGCCCGACAGTCTGACGGGCAAGCGGGATCGGGCATTGCTGGCGCTCGGCTTCGCGGGCGCGTTCCGGCGCTCCGAACTGGTGGCGCTCGATGTCGAGGACCTGCGCGAGGATCCCGAGGGCATTCGCGTCATGGTCCGCCGAAGCAAGGTCGACCAAGAGGGCAGGGGCTTTGAAAAGGCCATCCCGCACGGCCGGTTCATCCGACCGGTAGCCCTGGTGCGCGAGTGGCTGGACGCAACTGGCATCGTCTCGGGCCCGGTGTTCCGGCCGGTGTCGCGGTCGGGCAACGTGCGCAAAACGGAAACCGTTTCCGGTTTGCCGCCTCGCCTCACGACGCAGGCCGTAGCCGACATCATCAAGCGGTATTGCGCCGCCGCTGGCCTCGACGCCACGACGTTCGGGGCGCACAGCCTGCGGGCTGGCTACATCACCACGGCGGCCGAGCGTGGGGCCGATCTCGCCCGGATCATGGATCAGTCGGGCCACAGGGATCCCCGGACCGTGGTCGGCTACATCCGTCGAGCCAATGCGTTCAAGGGGCACTCGGGGAGCGGATTTCTATGAAGCGCGACATGAACCTAATTCGCGAGCTGCTTCTTCGTCTTGAGGGCCTACCGAAGACAAGCCATATGCGTTTGCATATTGGGTCAGATGATGAGCGCCTTATTTTCGAAAGCTACACACCTGATCAAGTCGATTATCATATGGCCCTGCTATACGAAGTTGAAATGATTACAAGCAGTGACAGCATCGATGCAATGGCAAGCGGTGAGTGGGTGTTCGACGCCCTAACATGGTCAGGTCACGACTTCTTAGACACCGTGCGCGATCCCGATGTCTGGAAAGAGACCAAGAGCCGAGCATCTCAAATTGGCGGCTGGACCCTCGATATCGTCAAGGATCTCGCGAGGGCCTACCTGAAGCAAAAGGCGCAGCAGCTCGGGTTCGGCTGATGGGTGACGACGCACAGCCTCGGCCGGATCGGCCGCCGCACGAGATGGCCGTCGGTTACATCCGCGACGCGGAGGCTTACCGGCGGGCGGCGCTACTCGTGCATCCACGGGAGGAGCCCGGCAGCGATCCCGACATGCTGCCGCCGGCGCTGTTCCTACTGTCTCACGCGGTTGAACTGGCGCTGAAGGCGTACCTGCTGAGCCAGGGCGTCCCAGATGGCTGGAACGAGGGGGAGCTGAAGCACCCGGCGGTCCGCCACGACCTCGTGCGTCTGCATGATCTGGCGGTCGCCCATGGCTTCGTCGCGAACGGCCCTCACTTCGACGGGATCGTGGACTGGCTCGGTCCGTTCCATCGCGGGCACGCCTTCCGGTACCGGCAGACGGGGTGGGCAACTCTACCCGCGCCATCACGGGTCGCTGACCTGCTGGCCCCCGTGATCGCCGACATCGGCCGTTCTGTCGCCGGACGGGCGATTGCCCTCGGCCAGGACCAAAGGCGGCAGGCAACAGATACCGCCGGCATCACGCTCGCGGCTCCTGAATAGAACGGGCCGGATCCCGTGACGACGTGGTTCGGCCCTGTGCCGTTCGGCGTTCGCGCCGGAGCGACGCCTACTGTGTAGCGCGCGGTGGCGGCGACGTGCCCGCGGGGAGTGCTGAGGGTGTTCGGCAGACAAACGCGGACGCTGAGCAGTTCGTCGGCATCGAGTTGGCTGATGCGTTCGCAAGCAGATTGCTCGATGCCGCGCCCATCGCATTTTGAATACAATCCGCTGAACGAGCATCGCCCGAGGAGCGTTTTTCCACGCCCCCGGGGTTTGTCATGCGCTTCGTGCCCGTTTGTTGTCCGCACTGCGGGTTATCGTTCAGCGTCGTCGTGTCTAACCAACACCGCTCCGCGCGCGTCGATCGGGAGGCCTGGCGTAGGATCTGTCCGCGTGCCTGTGAGGCCATGGAGCCGCGGCTATGCAACGATTTCCGCGCGGTGGTCATGTCG
>NZ_JAKSYC010000342.1 GCF_022829585.1 Methylobacterium sp. J-026 | reverse complement strand
AACTTCCTGGCGGAACTCGAGAATTTCCGCACGGTCGAGCGCGAGCCGCCCACCGCCGCGGCGGCCGCCGAGTAGCCGGCGGTGGAACCTTCACTGTCCCGGGTTTTCAGAGGGATCATCCCATTGGCGGGCTCTCGGGGCAGAGCCCCGATGTCGGGCGTCGCCCGAACCCGGCAGGATTTTGCCCGGCACCCACAAAAGGTCGAAGACCTTTTGAGACCATGACGTTGCACGGCCCGTCTTCGACCGTCACGTTCACGCCCGGACTCCGCCCATGATCGCCGTCGACGACGGGGTCCCGGCGCCGCTCGGGGCGCATTTCGACGGGCGCGGGGTCAATTTCGCCCTGTTCTCCGAGCACGCCACCGCGGTCGATATCTGCCTGTTCGAGCCCGGGGAGCGGCACGAGACCCGCACCGTCCGGCTGCCCGGCCGGACCGACGACGTCTGGCACGGCTACCTGCGCGGGGTGCTGCCGGGGCAGCTCTACGGCTATCGGGTGCACGGCCCCTGGGAGCCGTCCGCCGGCCACCGCTTCAACCCGTCGAAGCTGGTGCTCGACCCCTACGCACGGGAGATCCGCGGCCGGATCCGCTGGCACGACGCCCTCTACGGGCACCGCAGGGGCGGCGAGAGCCGGCGCGAGGACCGGATCGACCGGCGCGACAGCGCGCTCTACATGCCGAAATGCGTGGTCACCGCCCCCGAGGTGCCCGACCTCGCCCTCACACCCGTGCGCCGGCCGCTCGCCGAGACGGTGGTGTACGAGGCGCACGTCAAGGCGCTGACCCGCACCCATCCGGCCATCCCCGAGGCCGAGCGCGGCACCTACGCGGCGCTCGCCCACCCGGCGATCATCGAGCACCTCGTCAAGCTCGGCATCACAGCCCTGGAGCTGCTGCCGATCCAGGGCTTCGCGGACGACCGCTTCCTGGTCGAGCGGGGCCTCGTCAATTTCTGGGGCTATCAACCCGTGAGCTATTTCGCCCCGGATCCGCGCTATCTGGGGGAGGGCGGGCCCGGCAGCCTGAAGGCGGCGATCCGGGAGCTGAACGCCGCCGGGATCGAGACCTGGCTCGACGTGGTCTACAACCACACCGCCGAGGGCGACCATACCGGGCCGACCCTGGCGTTCCGCGGCATCGACAATGCCAGCTACTACAAGCTCGACCCGGCCGATCCACGCCGCACCATCGACTGCACCGGCTGCGGCAACACCCTCGACGTGAGCCACCCGCGGGTAATGCAGCTGGTGCTGGATTCCCTGCGCCACTGGGTGAGCGCCTACGGCATCGCGGGCTTCCGCTTCGACCTCGCCTCGAGCCTCGGGCGCGCGCCCCAAGCCTTCACCCCGGAGGCGGCCTTCTTCCAGGCGGTGGCGCAGGATCCGGTGCTCGCGCGGGTCAAGATGGTGGCTGAGCCCTGGGATATCGGGGAGGGGGGCTATCAGCTCGGCGGCTACCCGCGCGGCTGGAGCGAGTGGAACGACAAGTTCCGCGACGCCATGCGGGGCTTCTGGAAGGGCGATTCCGGTACGCTGGCCAAGGTCACCCAGGGGCTGACCGGCTCGCGCGAGGTGTTCGCGCCGTCCCGGCGCTCGCCGCTGGCCAGCGTCAATTTCATCGCGAGCCACGACGGCTACACCCTCGCCGACACGGTGGCCTACGAGGAGAAGCACAACGCGGCCAACGGCGAGGACAACCGCGACGGCCATAACCACAACGTCAGCCGCAATTACGGCGTCGAGGGCGACACCGACGACCCGGATATCCTGGCCCTGCGCGCCCGCCAGAAGCGCAACATGCTGGCCACCGTGATGCTGGCCCAGGGCGTGCCGATGCTGCTGATGGGCGACGAGCGCTCGCGCAGCCAGGGCGGCAACAACAACGCCTATGCCCAGGACAACCCGACGAGCTGGATGGATTGGAGCACCGATCCGGACCCACACCTCACGGAGTTCGTCGCCAACCTGCTGGCTCAGCGCCGGGCTCAGGCAGCCCTGCGGCGGCGGCGCTTCTTCACCGGCGCGCTGATCGACCGGGGCGAGCCCCTGCGCGACGTGCATTGGCTCGCCCCCGAGGGCACCGAGATGGGGGACCGCCACTGGTCCGACGACGGGCTCCAGGTCTTCGGCATGCAGATCGGCAACGACGGCGAGCCGGGCGACCGCCTGCTGATGCTGTTCAACGCCGGGGCGGGGGCCTGCGACTTCCACCTGGCCCAGGTGGTCGGCGGCCCGTGGAGCCCGGTCTTCGACACGGGGACGCCCACCGGCGCGGTCCCGCCGGATGCTCCGTCCTACGCGGCCGGCGCCGCCGTGCCGCTGCCCGGCCGCACGGTCCTGGTTCTCACGGCGGCAGGCGTAGGGGCGGACGCGCGGAGCGGGTGGGTGCCGGGGGGTTGAGGGCGGGTTCGACCGCATGATCCCAACCGGATGAGCGGCGAAATCTCCCGTCCTGAGCCTGGCTGCGCGTCGCCGGGGTCCGTTCGGCGATCCTCCGGAGGAACCCGGCAAAGCTTCAGACGCTCCGGCGCGTTTCCGGCCACGCGCGGGGGTGTCGGTCGGATCGGTCGCGCCGAACCGTCGAGTCCCGGGCGGATCCGGCGACGGAGCCTCATCCCGCCAGCACCCGCGCCACCTCGGCCTTCAGCACCGGCAGCAACTCCGCCTCGAACCAGGGCTCGCGCTTGAGCCAGCCGTTGTTGCGCCAGGACGGGTGGGGCAGGGGCAGGATTCGGGGGCGGCGCGGCGCGGACAGGATCGCCCGCCAGCGCCGGACCGTGCCGGTCAATCCGCCCTCCGGCTTTCCCAGGTGCCATCCTTGCGCGTACTGGCCGATCACCAGGATCAGGTCGAGGTCCGGCAGGCCGGAGAACAGCTCCGCCCGCCAGCGCTCGGCACATTCCCGGCGCGGCGGCCGGTCGCCGCCCTTGGCGTCGAGTCCGGGGAAGCAGGCGCCCATCGGCACGATGGCGACCTTCGCGGGATCGTAGAACTGCGCCTCGTCCAGGCCGAGCCAGGCGCGCAGCCGAACCCCCGACGGGTCCATGAAGGGCAGGCCGGTGCGATGGGCCCGGGTGCCCGGGGCCTGGCTCGCCACGCAGAGGCGGGCGCCGGTGCTGCCCTGCACGATCGGCCGGGGCTCCTGGGGCAGGGGCGGCCCGTAGAGCGGGCTGTCCCGGCAGAGGCGGCAGGCACGCAGGCGGGCGGCGGTGTCTTCGAAGGCGGGCATCGCCCGGAGATGGCGCGGTGCCGCGCAAAAAAGAAACGGCGCGGTGTCGCGCCGCGCCGTCTTCAGTCGGGTCTCTTGCCTTGGGGGAAGGCGTGAACGTTTTACGCCGCCCGAAGCCGCTGGACGGTGCGATTCCTCACGCGCCCTTCACGCCCGACAGGTCGAGGGGCAGCGCGCGCAGGCGTTGGCCGGTGGCGGCGAAGACCGCGTTTGCGATCGCCGGACCCAAAACGGGCACGCCCGGCTCGCCGATCCCGGTGGGCGCCACCTGGCTCGGCACGATGTGCACCTCGACCTTGGGCATCTCGCTCATCCGGGTGGGCGCGTAGGCGTCGAAATTGCGCTCCTGCACCCGGCCCTCCTTCAGGGTGATGCGGTTGCGCAGGACCGACGACAGGGCGAAGCCGACCGCGCCCTCGACCTGCGCGCGGATCACATCCGGGTTGACCGGCACGCCGACATCCACCGCCGCCACGATCCGGTTGACCCGGATCCCGGCCTCCTGCGCGCTGACGTCGGCCACCATGGCGACGTAGGAGCCGAAGGATTCGTGGACCGCGACCCCGAGGCCGCGGCCCTTCGCCCCAGGCTTCTCCGTCCAGCCGGCCTTGTCGGCGGCGAGCCGGAGCACGCCGGCGAGCCGCGGCGCCTGGGCGAGCAGCGACAGCCGGTAGGCCACCGGATCGACGTTCGCGGCGTGGGCCAGCTCGTCGATCATCACCTCCATCACGTGGGCCGTGTGGCTGTGGCCGACCGAGCGCCACCACAGGACCGGCACGCCCTCGCGGCCGTTATGGACGCCGAACCGGTAGGCCGGCAGCGCGTAGGGGGTGTCGGAGGCGCCCTCCACGGTGGTCGAATCGATGCCGTTCTTGACGATCATCGCCTCGAAGGGCGAGCCGATCATGATCGACTTTCCGACCATGACGTGGTCCCAGCCGACCACCGCGCCCTTGGCGTCGATGCCGGCCCGGACCCGGTGCAGCACGGTCGGGCGGTAGTAGCCGCCGGCCATGTCGTCCTCGCGGGTCCAGATGAGGTGGACCGGGGCCTTCTCGCCATAGGCCTTCAGGACCGTGGCGGCCTCCGCGAGGTAATCGGCGGTGGGGGTCGCCCGGCGGCCGAAGGAGCCGCCGGCCCAGTTGCTGTGCAGCCGCACCCGGTCGGGCGTCACCCCGAGGATCGCCGCCATGGTGGCCTGCTCGATGGTCTGGAACTGAAAGCCCGCGTAGACGTCGTATCCGCCGTCGGCCGCCTTTTCGATCGTGGCGTTCAGGGGCTCCATCGCCGCGTGGGCGAGGTAGGGGAAGGTGAACTCGGCCTCGATCACCGTGGCGGCCCCCTTGAGCGCCGCCTGCGGGTCGCCGCGCTCGGAGGCCGTCAGGCCGGGGCCCTTGGCGCGCTCCCGGTACTCGGCGAGGATCGCCTCGGACGAGCGGGTCTCGGCGGTGCTCTCGTCCCAGGTGATCGTGAGGGCCTCGCGGCCCTTCATGGCCGCCCAGGTGTCGCGGGCGATCACCGCCACGCCGGTCGGCACCTGCACCACGGCGAGCACCCCGGCGACCTTGCGGGCGGCCGTCGCGTCGAAGGCCTTCACGGTGGCGCCGAAGCGCGGGGCGCGGGCCACCAGGGCGGTCACCTGGTCGGGGCGGCGGATATCCAGGGAGTAGGTGGCCGTGCCGTCGGTCTTGGCCACGGAATCGAGGCGCGGGATCGTCTGGCCGATCAGCCGCCATTCGCTCGGATCCTTGAGCCGCGGCTCCGAGGGCACCGGCAGGGAGGCCGCCGAGGCCGCGAGCTCGCCGAACCGGGCCTGCCGGCCGGACGGCGCGTGGCTGACGACGCCCTTCTCGACCGTGATCTGCGCGACCGGAACCTTCCAGCGGTAGGCGGCCTCGGCCATCAGCATCTCGCGGGCGGCGGCACCGGCCTTGCGCAGCTGGAACCAGGAATTGGCCACCGCGGTGGAGCCGCCGGTGCCCTGGATCGGGCCCATCAGGCTGTTGTTGTAGAGCGTCGCGTCGGCGGGCGCGAACGCGGTGCGGACATTCTTCCAGTCGGCGCCGAGTTCGTCAGCCAGGATCGTGGCGAGGCCGGTGGTGTTCCCCTGGCCCATGTCGAGATGCTTGATCACCACCGTGACGGTGTCGTCCGGGGCGATCCGCACGAAGGCGTTGGGCTGCGCCTTGACGTCGGCGAGGTTCGGGCCGGCGGCGGCGCGGGCGGATTTGGGGTCGAGCCGGAACGCCACCACGAGGGCGCCGGCCCCCGCGAGGAGGCCGCGGCGGCTGGGTCGGGGGGCGGGCAGGCGGCTCGGTCGACGGGCGTTCAGCATGGCGGCGAGGCTCCGGTCAGGACCGCTGGGAGGGGCCGATCAGGGCGAGATCAGGCGAGGCTTCGGGCAGCCTCGTGGATCGCCGCCCGGATCCGCTGGTAGGTGCCGCAGCGGCAGATGTTGCCGTCCATGGCGCCGTCGATATCGGCGTCGTTGGGCCTGGCGTTGCCGGACAGGAGGCCGATCGCCGACATGATCTGGCCGGACTGGCAGTAGCCGCACTGGACAACGTCCAGCTTTCGCCATGCCGCCTGGACCGCCTCGGCGACCCGGCCCGACACGCCCTCGATGGTCGTGATCTGCGCAGCACCGACATCGCCCAGCCGTGTCTGGCAGGAGCGAACCGGCTGGCCGTCGAGATGGACCGTGCAGGCGCCGCATTGGGCGATGCCGCAGCCGTATTTCGTGCCGGTGGCGTCGAGCCGGTCGCGCAGGACCCAGAGCAGCGGCATGTCGGGGTCGGCGTCGATCAGGTGTGCGACGCCGTTGACGGTGAGTTTCGGCATGGTCGACACCCTCTCATCGGCGCTGGACGCCGCGGCGTCCGGATTGCGCGCCGCGCGGCCCGCTGGGAGCCATGCGCGACGCTAGCGATCGTCACGGCCTGCACGCTGTGCGCCAGCGCACGTCGGGCCGGATGTCCGGCGGTCGCGTCCAGGCCGGAATCCTTAAGATCCGAGCGATGGCGGCAGGTGCTTCTTAACATATCCGCCGCATTCTCGGCGAGCGAATCCCGGCCGGCACCGCCCTTCCCGAGTCTCACCACGCGCATGTCCGATCTCACCGTCGAGATGGTCCAGCGCGGTCGCGGCCCCTCGACGCAGGAGGCCGCCCGCCGCCTCGGGGTCGCCCGCGAGATCCGCTCGGCCCGCGAGAAGCTGACCTCGCAGACCGGCCTCGAACGGGCCTTCGATTACGAGCTGCTGCGCCACTATGCCGAGTACCGGGCCGGGGCCGGCCTCGCGCTGGCGCTGCTCGCGGCGGCGCTCGCCACGGCGGCGACGTTCTGGATCGCGCCGCCGGTCACCGCATCCTGGGCCCTGGCCGTGCTCGTGTTGATCGCGATCAACACCACGTTGAGCCGGCGCTTCCTGCAGGCCGACCCGGCGACGATCCCGCTGGCGCGCTGGCGCCGCCGCTTCCTGATCGGCGAGGTGCTGCAGAGCCTGTCGTGGTCGGCGATGATCGGGCTCGGCGCCACCGGCGGCTGGACCTTCGCGCTGTTCGGCCTCGTCATCGCCTCCGCGGTCACCACGATGCTGGCCGCGACGGTGCCGCTCGCGGCCGTCGCCGCCTTGGTGCCGCTGGCGCTGGCCACCGCGTCGCTCGCCGCCTTCTTCCGCGAGATGGACGGGCTCCTCCTCGTCACGATGGCCGGCGGCGCGCAGCTGTTCTTCCTCAGCCTGTCCCGCCGCCTCTACACCTCGACGGTGGGGGCCCTGCGCTCCCGCGCCGAGAAGGACGCGGTGTTCGGCGAGTTGGAGCAGGCCAAGGCCAATTCCGACGAGGCCCGCCGCCGGGCCGAGGAGGCCAACCTCGCGAAGTCGCGGTTCCTGGCCACCATGAGCCACGAGCTGCGCACGCCGCTCAACGCCATCCTGGGCTTCTCGGAGGTAATGAAGAACGAGGTGTTCGGCATCCACACGGCGCCGTCCTACCGGGAATACTCCAACGACATCCACGACAGCGGCATGCACCTCCTCAACCTGATCAACGAGATCCTCGACCTGTCGCGGATCGAGGCGGGGCGCTACGAACTCAACGAGGAGCCGGTGCAGCTCGCCTACGTGGTGGAGGAGTGCCGCCACATGATGGGTCTGCGCGCCAAGGCGAAGAACCAGACCTTCCACGGGCTGGTCGACGACGCCCTGCCGCGGCTCTGGGCGGACGAGCGGGCCTTGCGCCAGATCGTCCTCAACCTCCTGTCGAACGCCGTGAAGTTCACCCCCCCGGGCGGCGCGATCTGGCTGAAGGTCGGCTGGACCGCCTCGGGCGGGCAGTACGTGTCGGTGAAGGATAGCGGCCCCGGCATCCCCGAGGACGAGCTCGGCACGGTCCTGTCGTCGTTCGGCCGCGGCTCCCTGGCGATCAAGACCGCCGAGCAGGGCTCCGGGCTCGGCCTGCCGATCGTGAAGGGTCTGGTGGAACTGCATGGCGGGCAGTTCCAGCTGTCCTCGAAACCCCGCGAGGGCACCGAGGTGGTGGTGACGCTGCCGGCCAGCCGGGTGATGGACACGATGCTGCCCCTCGACCTCGACCCGCAGGCCCCGGCGCCGGCCAAGGGCGCCCTGACCCGGGCGGCCTGACCCGCACGCCGGGGGATTGGTCTCAATCGAGCCCGCCCAGGGCGCAGACCCGGGCCCATTCGGCCTCGGTCACCGGCTGCACCGACAGGCGGGAATTGTTGACCAGGACCATGGCGGAGAGCGCCGGGTCGGCCTTGATCGCGTCCAGCGCCACGGGGCGGGGCATCGCCCGCACGGCCGCCAGGTCGACCATGCCGAAGCGGCCGGTCTCGTCGGTATGGTCGGGGTAGTAGGGGCGGATCACCGCGACGATGCCGACCACCGCCTTGCCCGCGTTCGAGTGATAGAAGAAGCCCTGCTCGCCGACCTGCATGGCCATCAGGTGCTTCTTGGCGAGATGGTTGCGCACGCCGTTCCAGTGCGTCCCGGCCGTCCCGGCCGCGACCTGCTGGTCCCACGACCAGGTCGCGGGCTCGGATTTGAACAGCCAGTGCGCCATCGCCGCGTGTCTCCAGGGCCCCGCCCGTCGCGGCGGCGGGCCCTGCCATAGCCCAGCTTCGTCCCCGGGGAACAGGCCGGATACCGCGCGGGTGCGGCCGGTTGGCGGCCGTCGGGCGGAGGCGCCGGGTCGCGGAACCGGACGCGACTCGGGTTCCGCCGCCGGGGAAAAAGCCGATCTATGTTTGTAGAGATCTTTAAAAATCTGTCATTCGCTGAATATTAAATGATCTTTGCCATCATTACGAACATGATCATGCTCTAACTATCTGTGGTTGTCTTCATGCTCACGGTGGTCGGCTGTTTCGTCGGAGAACACAACCTGTGGCTGGTGGCGCTGGCCGCGCTGGTCTGCACCCTCGCGAGCGTTGCGGCCATCGAGCTGCTGACCCATGCCGTCCGCGCCGGAGGCCGAAGCCGCTACACCTGGCTCGCCGTGGCGGCGGTGGCAGGGGGCTCGGGAATCTGGGCGACGCACTTCCTGGCGATGCTCGCCTACGCGCCGGGGCTGCCGTCGGGCTACGGCGTCGGGCTGACGCTCCTCTCCTACGTCGATGCCGTCGCGATCACCGGCCTCGCCTTCGCGCTGGCCTCGACCGGCGGCCGGATCCGGGCGGCGATCGGCGGCGCCGTGGCGGGCGGCGGCATCGCGGCGATGCACTATACCGGCATGGCCGCCTATCAGGTCCCGGGGCATCTCGTCTGGAACCCCGCGGTGGTGGCGCTCTCGGTGGTCATCGGGAGCGCGCTGGGCGCCGCGGCCCTGGTGGTCGGCCTGTCGGCGGCCGCCTATCGCGGCCGGGCCCTCGGCGCCGGGCTGCTGATGCTGGCGATCTGCGGCCACCATTTCACCGGCATGGGCGCGGTGACCGTCCAGCCGGATCCCGCCGTAGCCATCCCGGAGAGCGCGATCCGGACCGAATGGCTCGCCACCGCCGTGGCGCTGGCGAGCTGCCTGATCCTGCTGCTGGCCGGCGCCGCCCTCGCGCTGGATCTGCGCGAGCGCAAGCGCACCGCGTTCGAGCGCGAACGCCTGCGCAGCCTCGCCAACGCGGCCGTCGAGGGTCTCGTCGTGTGCCGCAGCGGCCAGATCGTCAGCGCCAACGAGGCCTTCGCCCGGCTCACCGGCCTCGACACGGCCGCCCTGGTCGGGACGCGCCTGTCGGTCTACCTGCCGGGCCTCACGGCCGCGGCCGGGACGGCCGACCACCCGATCGAGGCGGAACTCGTCCCGTCGGGCGGGGGGCTCGTCCCCGTGGAGGTGATCCTGCGCCCCTTGGCCGAGTACGGCCGAGAGCCGCACTACGCCGTCGCGGTGCGCGACCTGCGCGCCCGGCGCCGCGCCGAGAGCCAGATCCAGTACCTCGCCCACCACGACGCCCTCACCGGGCTCGCCAACCGCACCAGCTTCCACGCGCGGATCGAGCGCGAGATGCGGGCGGCGGATGCCCTCGGGACCCGGCTCGCCGTGCTGTGCCTCGACCTCGACCGCTTCAAGGAGGTCAACGACCTGTTCGGGCACGCGGCCGGCGACGCGATGCTGCGCGACCTCGCGCTGCGGGTCGGCGGCCTGCTCGACGGCACGCAGCTGATGGCCCGGCTCGGCGGCGACGAGTTCGCCATCCTGACGCCCCAGACCGGCGACTCGGCCGAGCGGCTGGCGGAGCGAATCCTGGCCACGCTCGCGGCGGTGCCGGCGGCCTCCGGCCCGGTGATCGCCACCAGCATCGGCGTCGCGGTCTATCCCGACGACGCCGAGGACCAGCGGGCGCTCCTGAGCTACGCCGACGCCGCCCTGTACCGGGCCAAGGCCGAGGGGCGGGGCACCTGCCGCCGCTACGACGCCAGCATGGGCGCGCAGATCCGCGACCGGCGCATGCTGGAACACGACCTGCGCCAAGCGGTGTCCCGGGGCGAGCTGGAACTCGTCTACCAGCCCCAGACCCAGATCGAGTCCGGCGCGGTGACGGGCTTCGAGGCGCTGCTGCGCTGGCACCATCCGGAGCGCGGGGACGTCTCCCCGTCCCTGTTCGTGCCGATCGCCGAGGAGACCGGCGCGATCCTTGAGATCGGTGCCTGGGTGCTGCGCGAGGCCTGCCGGGCGGCGGCCGGCTGGCCGCAACCCCTGGCGATCGCCGTCAACGTCTCGGCGGTGCAGCTCCACAACCCGCATTTCGTGCAGTTCGTCCACGGCACCCTGTTCGAGACCGGCCTGAAGGCCGAGCGCCTGGAGATCGAGATCACCGAGACCGCGCTGATCCGCGATCCGGCCCGGGCGCTGCTCACCCTGCGGCAGCTCAAGGCGCTGGGCGTGCGGATCGCCATGGACGATTTCGGCACCGGCTACTCGTCCCTGTCGAACCTGCGCTCCTTCCCGTTCGACCGGATCAAGATCGACCGCTCGTTCATCAAGGCGGTCCACAGCAACGCGCAGGGGGCCGCGATCGTGCGCTCCGTGCTCGGCCTGGGGCGGGGCCTCGGGCTCGCCGTGGTGGCCGAGGGGGTGGAGACGGCCGAGGAACTGTCCTTCCTGGCGCAGGAGAATTGCACCCTCGCCCAGGGCTACCTGCTGGGCCGTCCCGCGCCGATCGCGCGCTTCGCCGCCCACACCCACGGGCCCGGGCCGGAGCGGGCGGCCTCCGTGGCGTGAGGGTCTCACCCACCGAACCGGGTTCCCAAAGGGCTGAGCCCTGCGGCGGGGCTCGGGGACGGAGCCCCCGCGTCGCCACCCGGGCGGCCCGGGCCCCACACGGGGTCCCGGACCTTCGGGAACCCTAATCGGTCTCGCCGCGCAGCGGCCGGGCGAGCAGGCCGGCGATCACGTCCTCGACGCCGGCCCGGCCCGACACGATCGCCGCGACGGCCTGCGCCACCGGCATCTCGATCCCCCGGGCCGCCGCCAATCCGGCGAGCGCCGCCGCCGTGAAGGCGCCCTCCGCGAGCTTGCCGCCGGCGGCCTCCTCCGGGGCCGCCCCGGCGCCGAGCCGCTGCCCGAAGGCGAAGTTGCGCGATTGCGGCGAGGAGGCGGTGAGCACGAGATCGCCGAGGCCCGAGAGCCCCATCAGCGTCTCTGGCCGGCCGCCGAAGGCCCGGGCGAAGCGCATCAATTCGGCGAAGGCCCGGGCGATCAGGGCCGCCCGGGCGCTCTCGCCCAGCCCCCGTCCCGCCACGATCCCGCAGGCGATGGCCAGCACGTTCTTGCCAGCGCCGCCGATCTCGACGCCGCGCACGTCGTCGGTGTGGTAGAGCCGGACGCTCGGGCCCGAGAGCAGGGCGCAGAGCGACGCGGCGAGGCCGGGATCGGCCGCCGCCAGGGTCACGGCGGTGGGCAGGCCGCGGGCGACGTCGGCCGCGAAGCTCGGGCCGGACAGGACCGCCACCGGTGTTCCCGGCGGCAGGACCGCCTCGGCCACCGCGCTCAGAAAGCTGTCGCTGCCGCGCTCGATTCCCTTGGCGCAGAGGATCACTGGACCGGCCGTGGCGAGGGGCCCGCGCAGGTCCTCGAGCACGCCGCGGACGGTCTGGGCCGGCACGACCAGCAGGGTCGCCCGGGCGCCGGCGAGTGTTTCGGAGAGCGCCGTCGCGTGGATCCGGGCATGGAGCGGCACGCCCGGCAGATAGCGCGGATTCTCACGCTCGGCCTGGAGCTTGGCCGCGGCCTCCGGGTCGCGCAGCCACAGGGTCACGGGGTGTCCGGCGGCCGCGGCGGCGTTGGCCAGCGCCGTCCCCCAGGCGCCGCCGCCGACGACGTTGATCGGTGCGCTCATGGGGCCTCCCCGGTGAGGTCGAGCCGGTCGGGCGCTTGGCCGCGCGGCGGGCCCGCCGCCCCGGCGATCTTGCCGCGCCAGGCCAGGGACCGCCGATTCAACAGGGCGAGATCGGCGGTCCCGTCGAGGACCGCCTCGCCCAGGGCGATCGCCGCCTCCAGCCGATCCAGCGGCATGTTGGCGTGGGCGGGCGGGCGGACATGGTCGCGCCAGGGGCCGCCGCAGGCGTTGTCGAGGAGGATGCGGGCGAAGCAATGGTCCAGCCGCACCGGCCAGTCCGGGCGGGCGGCCCCGGGCAGGCGGCGCGCGACCAGGTCCCGCCACTGCGCGCGCCGGTCCGCGTCGGTCATCCGGCCGGGACCGCGTCCCGGGCCGGGTCGGCGGCGAGCGGCCAGCGGGGCCGGGCCGGCGCCGTCAGGTCGTCCACGAGCCCGAGCCGCAGGCGCTCCAGCCCGGCCCAGGCGATCATGGCGCCGTTGTCGCCGCAGAGCGGCAGGGGCGGGGCCACGAAGTCCAGGCCCGCCTCCCCGGCCAAAGCCGCCAGCGCCCGCCGGATGGCACCGTTGGCCGCGACGCCGCCGGCCGCCACCAGGGCGGTCGGCCGGCCGGCGACCCCCGAGAAGGCCCGCAGCGCCACCCGGGCGCGGTCCACCACCACGTCGACCACGGCGGCCTGGAAGCCCGCGCACAGGTCGGCGACGTCGCGCTCGGCGAGTGGCGCGATCCGCTCGGCCTCGATCCGCAGGGCGGTCTTGAGCCCCGACAGGGAGAAATCCGCCTCGCGCCGGCCGAGCATCGGCCGGGGCAGGGCGAAGCGCTCGGGGTCGCCCGATTCGGCCATGCGCTCGACCTCGGGGCCGCCGGGATAGCCGAGGCCCAGGAGCTTGGCGGCCTTGTCGAAGGCCTCGCCGATGGCGTCGTCCACCGTGGAGCCGAGGCGCACGTAATCGCCGACCCCGCGCACGGCCACGAGCTGGGTGTGGCCGCCCGAGGCGAGGAGCAGGAGGTAGGGGAAGGCGATCCCGTCGGTCAGCCGCGCGGTGAGCGCGTGGGCCTCCAGGTGGTTCACGGCGAGCAGGGGCTTGCGGGTCACCAGCGCCAGGGTCTTGGCGGTGACGAGGCCGACCAGCACGCCGCCGATCAGCCCGGGCCCGGCCGCCACCGCGATCCCGTCGAGGTCGGGGAAGCCGATCCCGGCCCGGTCGAGGGCGCGGGCGATCAGCCGGTCGAGCACCTCGACATGGGCGCGGGCGGCGATCTCGGGCACGACGCCGCCATAGGCGGCGTGCTCGGCGATCTGGCTCAGCACCTCGTTGGCGCGGATCTGCCCGACGCCATCCTCGTCGATGGAGACCACGGCGGCGGCGGTCTCGTCGCAGGTGGTCTCGATGCCGAGCACGGTCTTCACGGGGCGTCCCCTCTGTCAGCGGCCTGCCGGGACGGCGTAGTCCGGGCACCGGGCCGGTGCAATGCCGGCCCGGCGCCGGGGCCGCTCAGTCGACGGCGACCATCACGTCGGAGGCCTTGATCACCGCGTAGGCCGGGCCGCCCGCGACGAGCTTGAGGGCGTCGACCGATTCGTTGGTGATCGAGGCGGTCACCACCTGGCCGGGGCTGATCTCGATCTTCACGTGGGCCGTGGTCGCCCCCTTGTCGATGGAGACGACGGTGCCCTTGATGACGTTGCGCGCGCTGATCTTCATGCTCTGGCCCGAACTCCGCGAACCGCCCGGGGGGCGGCTTCGGGGGCGGTTCCTACAGCATGACGGCGTCCGGCGCGACCGGTTCAGCGCGAGTCGTCCTCCGGGTCGCCCCCCGCCTCCGGATCGGCCTCCGGGACGGGGGCGGCGCCCCAGGCGGCGAGCGCGGCGTTGAGGTCGTCGAGGACGAAGTGCCGGGCGCTGTCGCGGTCGTAGCCCTCCGCCAGGAGGTCGTCGTAGTCGGTGAAGACGTGGCGGGCATAGGCGATGAGGGCGAGGCGTGCGGCGGTCCCGGGGGTGGCCCCGCGCAGGCCCGGGCTCGCCAGCGCCCGGCCGAGGACGGAATCGGCCTCGAAGTCCGGCAGGCGCGGGGCGAGGTGGGCGAGGGCATCGGCCACGGCCTCGCGGCGGTTCACGGGCGGTGACGGGGCATCGTTCATCGGGCGTGCGGTCGTCCGGGGGGCGATCCTGCGGGGTGCGATCCTGCGGGGTGCGAACCTGCGGGCCGCATGATTTCATCACGCGGATCGGTTAAGGTCACCCGGAGAAGAAGGCGGGGGCGACGAACGATCCCCCGCCGGGGAGAGAGCAGGTCCATGGCAGTTCTTCGTCACGCGGTGATCCTGGGCCTCCTGCTCGGGACGGCGCCGGCCCTGGCGCAGAGCCCGGCAGCCAGCGTCGCCCCGGGCGCAGGCGCGAACACGTCGCCGAACGCGGCCCCGGCCGGCGGTCGCCGCCTCACGGCCACGGGGCAGACCAAGCCGCCCCCCGCCTCTCCCGCGGCTCCACCCACGCCCGTGAACGAGGCCGAGATGATCAAGGCCCAGAAGGCCGCGGAGGCCCGCTCGAAGGCCTGGGACGGCCGGATGCGCAACACGATGGGCTCGATCTGCCACGGCTGCTGAGCCCGAAACGCGAAGGGGCCGCCCGATCCGGGCAGCCCCTCCGTCGCGACCGTCTCCGGGGAGACCTTAGCGGGAGTAGAACTCGATGACGAGGTTCGGCTCCATCTGAACGGGGTAGGGTACCTCGGACAGGCTGGGAATGCGGGTGACGCGGGCGGTCATCTTGGCGTGGTCGGCCTCGATGTAGTCCGGCACGTCGCGCTCGGGGAGCTGGCTCGCCACGATGACGATCTCGAGCTGGCGGGAGGATTCCTTGACCTCGATCAGGTCGCCGGCCTTCACCTGGTAGCTCGGGATGTTGACCCGCACGCCGTTGACCTTGACGTGGCCGTGGTTGACGAACTGGCGCGCCGCGAACGGGGTCGCCACGAACTTCGCCCGGTAGACCACGGCGTCCAGGCGCCGCTCGAGCAGGCCGACTAGGTTCTCGCCGGAATCGCCGCGCAGGCGGATCGCCTCGGCGTAGTAGCGGCGGAACTGCTTCTCGGTGATGTTGCCGTAATAGCCCTTGAGCTTCTGCTTGGCGCGCAGCTGCGTGCCGAAGTCGCTCATCTTGCCCTTGCGGCGCTGGCCGTGCTGGCCGGGGCCGTATTCGCGGCGGTTGACGGGGCTCTTCGGGCGGCCCCAGATGTTCTGGCCCATGCGGCGGTCGAGCTTGTGCTTCGCCTGAATCCGCTTCGACATGTATTCGCGTCCTCTCGGTATCGAGATTGAGGAACGCGCCCTCCTCTTCCCGGACGCTCACGGTCCGGGACGACAGGGCGGGAGGATCCCGCCCACGGGTGCGCGTGAAAACGCGACGGGGCCCCGTTGAGGAGCCCCGTCGACGGCCGGTTCCATACGGGAGGCGCGCCGCTGGGTCAACCGCCGCCCGCTCAGCCCATCTCCTCCCAGGTCACCCGCCCGACGCCGGGCAGACCCCGCAGGCGCTCGACGAGGCCCAGGGACCACGCCGCCGCCTCTCGCCCCCGGTAGGCCCCGATGCAGCGCAGGCTTGCCGCCTCGGCATCCGCCTCCAGCACGCGCGAGCGGATCCCGAGGCCGGCACCGGCGAGGACCTTCAGGAGCGTCGCGTGGGAGGTCGTGCGGGGGTCGAACGCGACGGTCATCGTGCCGTAGCTGCGCTGCCTGAGCGCCCGCTCGACCCATCCCAGCCCCTGCAGGGTGGCGAGGGTCGCGCCGGTGGCGCACAGGCCGAGCCGCCACGCCCCGGCGCCGAAGCACAGGCCGATCACGGTGACCAGCCAGACGGTCGCCGCCGTCGTCACCCCGCGGACGATGTTGCCCTGCTTCAGGATCGTGCCGGCGCCGATGAAGCCGATCCCGGCCAGGACGCCCTGCGCGAGCCGCATCAGGTCGAGCTTGAACAGGCCATTGCCGGTCTCGCCGGTCTCCACGAGCAGCCAGTTGCCGAGCTGCATCGCCGTGCAGGCGGCGACGCAGATCAGCACGTGCGTGCGCAGGCCGGCGGGGTGGCCGAGCTCCTCGCGGTTCCACCCGAGCAGGGCGGCCGCGCCGAAGCTTAGGGCGAGCCGGATGAGGAAGGTCTCGATGGTCGGGTCGGCGAGCATGGCGGGACAGGAAGGCCGATCTAGAGGAAGGGCGCGAGGCGCTCGTCGCGGGCGACGTCGCGGCAATGGTCGAGGTAACCGCTCTGATGGAGGCCCATCAGCGTCGTGACGGACGACCACAGCCAGTGCGGGGCGGGCCCGTCCCAGCCCCCCTCCTCGACCTGCCGCCGCCACGCGGCGCGCGCCTCCGGCGCGAACTGCCGGCCGTGGGCGCGGCCGACCACGACGGCGAGGCTCCTGGCGACGCGCACGCCCTCGCCCTTGGAGAACTGCTCGGCGACGATCTTGAGGTCCTGCGGTAGCAGGGCGCGCACGATCACCGGGGTCGCGCCGATGTGCCCGGCGATCATCCGCTCGCCGAGCGCCGGGGACAGGGCCCGGGCGCCCGCTACGACGCGGTGCGCGGGATCGGCGGGGATCGTGGCGCCGGGCGCCAGCGGCGCGAGATGCGGCACCGCCTCCTTCACGTCGATCAGCGCCACCCGCGCCCGGTCCTGCGCCCCTTCGATGCGGACGAGGGCCGCGAGGCGCATCCGGCCGAGCGAGCTGCAGCCCTTGATCCAGAAGGCGGCGTCGACGAGGTCGATCCGCGCTTCCGCGTCGAGGCCGAGGACCCGCCGGGCGAAGGCGGGCTCGCGCAGGAGCGCCTCGACCCCCGTGCGCTCCCCGGGCTGGAGATCGAGGAAGCGCTTGCCCCGGGGAAGCCGCGCGGATTTGCCCCGCAGCCGCTCCTTCGACAGGTGGCGCCAGCGCCGGCCATGGGCGAGGCGGCGGGTCGTGGCGACGATCACCGAATCCGCGTCCGGGACGCCGGTCTCGTCCGGATCGGACAGGCCTGCGGCGTAGCCCTCGGCGATCGCCCGGATCATCCGCGCGACCACGAGGCCGGACAACGGTGCCGTGAGTCCGGCCGTCACGAGGGAGAGGGTGAGCCGGACGAGGTCGAAGGCCGGGTTGCCGACGACGCTCTGGTCGAGATCCCGGATCTGCATCCGGACCCGACCCTCGGCATCGGCCAGGGCGCCGATATTGCCGAGGTGGCAATCCCCGCAGATCCAGACCGGCGGCCCCTCCGGCAGGGTGCCGGGCGGAAACTGCGCCACCCATTCGTAGAACCGGGCCGTCGAGCCGCGCACATAGGCGAGCGGCGAGGCCGCGATCTTGCACAGGCGCCGGCTCCGCAACAGCTCGGCCTCACGGCCGTCATCGGACCGGACATGGATGTTCATCGCGCGTGTGGGCTCTCGTGCAGGATGGGCGCCGCATTGCCGCGCGGCGGGGCCGGGGGCCGCCTCGGCGGCCACGGTGTCATGAAACCGTCATCTCGAAGACGGTTTCCCCATCCGACACTAAATTCCCTTTCACAGGGGCGGAGCGGGCTCGCGACCCGGGACCGCCGACACGGGTGCGCGTAGAACGCGACGGGGCCCCACGCGGAGCCCATCGACGGGCGGGTCTTCAGGGGATGGACGCGTCCGGGTCAACCACCGGGGAATTCAGGATGGATGGAACGGTCGCGATCCGGCGCGGGGCGCCGGCGGACGCGGAGGCGATCCGGGCGCTGGTCGAGGCGGCCTACACCAAGTGGATCCCGGTGATCGGCCGCCTGCCGACGCCGATGCGGGCGGATTACCGCGACGCCGTGCGGCACCACCGCTTCGATCTGCTGCAGGTCGGCGACGCCCTGGCCGCACTGATCGAGACGACGGGGGAGGGCGACCACCTGCTGATCGTCAACGTGGCGGTGCATCCGGCCTTCCAGGGGCGGGGCTTCGGCACCCGTCTCCTGGGACTGGCCGAGTCGATCGCCGCCGGGGCGGGGCTTGCGCGGCTCAGGCTCTACACAAACAAAAAATACGTCGCGAATCTGCGCCTCTACGGGTCGCTCGGCTACCGGGTAGAACGGGAGGAACCCTATGACGGTCCGGGCCGGACGCGGGACGACGACGTCACCGTGCATATGGTCAGGGACTTGGCGTGAGCGGCTCGGCGATCGATCCCGCCGTCGTCGCGAGCGCAGCGACGCGACCCGGGGCGGCGCGCCCTTACTGAGCGAAGCGCGGCCGGATGGGTTCGCTCCGCCCGCACGGACGGCAGGTCCACGTCCTGCGGCGCCAGGACAGCCTGCCCCTCAGGTCACCACGCTCGGCTCGGCCCGGCCGGTGCGGGGCTCGATTTCCGCAAGGGCTCGGGCCGCGGCCACGACCGGCGCCAGGACCTCGGCCACGGGCAGGTCGAGCCGGTCCGGGGCGTTCTCGTAGCGCTCCAGATAGACCCGCAGCGTCGCCCCGGCGGTGCCGGTCCCCGAGAGGCGGAACACGGCGCGTGCGTCCTCGGCGAAGCCGATCCGGATGCCCTGGCGCTCGGTCAGCGAGCCGTCCACCGGATCGCGATAGGCGAACTCGTCGGCCGTCGACACCGTGAGGTCGCCGATCCGCGTGCCCGGCAGCCCGGCGAGCTTTTCACGGAGCGCGTCCATCAGGCCGTTGGCGGCGTCCGCATCGACCTCCTCATAGTCGTGGCGGGCGTAGTAGTCGCGGCCGTAGGTCCGCCAATGCGCCCGCACCAGGGCATCGGCGCGCTCGCCCGTGGCCGCCAGGATGTTGAGCCAGAGCAGCACCGCCCAGAGCCCGTCCTTCTCGCGCACGTGGTTCGAGCCGGTGCCGGCGCTCTCCTCGCCGCACAGGGTGATCAGCCCGGCATCCAGGAGATTGCCGAAGAACTTCCAGCCGGTGGGCGTCTCGTAGGCCCGGATGCCCAAAGCCGCCGCGACCCGGTCGGCGGCGCGGCTGGTGGGCATGGAGCGCGCGACGCCCGCGAGCCCGCCCGCATAGCTGGGCGCCCGGTGGGCGTGGGCGGCCAGCAGCGCGAGGCTGTCGCTCGGCGTCACGAACAGGCCCGGGGCCACGATCATGTTGCGGTCGCCGTCGCCGTCCGAGGCGGCGCCGAAATCCGGGGCGTCGGGACCCTGCATCAGCTCGAACAGGTCGTGGCAATGGACCGGGTTCGGATCCGGGTGGTGGCCGCCGAAATCTTCTTTTGGAATGGCGTTGACGACCGTCCCCTGGGGGGCGCCGAGCATCCCTTCCAGGATCGCGGTCGCGTAGGGGCCGGTCACCGCGCTCATGGCGTCGAAGCGCATCCGGAAGCCGGAGGCGAACAGGCGCGACACCGCGTCGAAATCGATCAGCGTGCGCATCAATGCCGCGTAATCGGCCACCGGGTCGATCACCGTCACCGTCATGGCGCCGAGCCGAGTCTCGCCGAGGGTGTCGAGGTCGAGATCGGGGGCCTCGACGAGGCGGTATTCGGTCAGCGCCCTGGCCCGCGCGAAGATCGCGTCGGTGACCGATTCCGGCGCCGGGCCGCCGTTGGCGGCGTTGAACTTGATGCCGAAATCGCCCTCCGGCCCGCCCGGGTTGTGGCTCGCCGACAGGACGATGCCGCCGAGCGCCTTGGATTTCCGGATCACGCACGACGCGGCGGGCGTCGAGAGCAGGCCGCCTTGCCCGACCAGGACCCGGCCGAAGCCGTTGCCGGCGGCCAGCCGCAGCGTCGTCTGGACCACCTCGCGGTTGAGGAAGCGCCCGTCGCCGCCGAGCACGAGGGTGGCGCCGGCCTTGTCGGGCAGGGTGTCGAAGATCGCCTGGACGAAGTTCTCGACGTAGTTCGGCTGCCGGAACACCGGCACCTTCTTGCGCAGGCCGGAGGTGCCCGGCTTCTGGTCGGGGAAGGGGGTGGTCGTGACGATGGTCGGAGTCGTCATGGGCGGGCGTCTCCCGGGATCTCCCGCCTCCATGCCCGCCCGGAGGCGCGGCGTCACGCGTTCCGGCGACAGGGGCGGGTATTTTTCACGCGCTTTGACCGGATCGGGCGACGGAACCGGCGGCCTGTCGGCCGGCCCGCGCCCCGGGGCGTTGCGCCGGCCGGCATCGGTGGGTTGAATCGGTCGAGCCGCCGGCCAAGGCGGACGGGAGAACGCCATGTCGGACAGATCACAGCAGACGCCGCCGGGTGGGGCGCAGCCGGTCAGGGGCCTGCCGCGCCGCCACCTCGTCGGAGCCCTCGCCGCCGGGATGGCGGTGGCGGCCGCGCCGGTCGCAGCGGCGGCCCCGTCGGGCCGGCTGGAGACGGAGGAATTCCGCCTGCCCTGGAGCGAGCCGGGCGTCGAGATCTACGTGCGCAACAAGCGCCCCGCCGGGATCGATCGGTTCCCGGGCGACCGGATCCTGCTCTACGTCCACGGCGCGACCTATCCGGCCTCCACCGCCTTCGACCTGCCGCTCGGCGGGATGTCGGCCATGGACTATCTCGCGGGGCTGGGGTTCGACGTCTACCTCGTGGACCTGCCGGGCTACGGCCTGTCGGGACGCCCGGCCGCGATGGACGCGCCGGCCTCGGACAACGCGCCCTTCATGCGGACCCCCGACTCCGCCAAGGTTGTCGGACAGGTCGTGGACTTCATCACCAAGCGGCGCGGCGTCGAAAAAATCGACCTGATGGGCTGGTCCTGGGGGACCTCGACCATGGGCCTGTACACCAGCACCCACAACGACCGGGTCAACCGGCTCGTCCTCTATGCGCCGCAATGGCTGGCGCGCACGCCGGCCCTGATCGGCGGCAACGGGCCGCTCGGCGCCTATCGCAGCGTCAGCCGGGACAGCGCCCGGGCGCGCTGGCTGACCGGCGTGCCCGAGGACAAGACGGCCGACCTGATCCCGCCCGGCTGGTTCGATCTCTGGGCCGACGCGACCTTCGCCACCGATCCGGTTGGCGCGAAGCAGACCCCGCCGGTCCTACGCGCGCCGAACGGCGTCGTCGCCGACTCGAAGGCGTACTGGCAGGCCGGCAAGCCGCTCTACGACCCGGGCGACATCCGCGTCCCCGTGCTGATCATCCACGCCGAGTGGGACGCGGATCTGCCGAGCTACCAGGCCCAGGAATACTTCACTAAGCTCACGCACGCCCCCTACAAGCGCTTCGTCGAACTGGGGGAGGGCACCCACACGGTGATGATGGAGAAGAACCGCATGCAGTTCCTCCACGCGGTCGGGGCGTTCCTCACGGAGGCGGATCCGCAGGCGCTGAACTGACGGCTTCTCGTTCGCCGCGCCGTGATCCCGGGCGCGGCAACCGCAGGTCGCCCCCTGTGGGACTCCAACCCATTGACCTCATCCTGCGGTGCGGCACCTCAGGATGAGGGCGAGGATGGAACGGACCGCCTACTCCGCCGCCTGCCGGGCCCCATACCCCAGCCGCTCGTTCAGCGCCCGGATCAGGTTGACGGCGGCCTCGGCGATCACCGTGCCGGGCGGGAAGATCGCCGCGGCACCGGCGGCCCGCAGGGCCTCGTAGTCGCCCGGCGGGATCACGCCGCCGATGGCGATCATCACGTCGTCGCGGCCCTGCTCGGTGAGCGCCGCCTTCAGCTCCGGCACCAGGGTGAGGTGGCCGGCCGCGAGCGACGAGACGCCGACGATGTGCACGTCGTTCTCCACCGCCTGCCGGGCGGCCTCGGCCGGGGTGGCGAAGAGCGGCCCGATATCCACGTCGAAGCCGAGATCGGCGAAGGCCGAGGCGATCACCTTCTGGCCGCGGTCGTGCCCGTCCTGGCCCATCTTGGCGACCAGGATGCGCGGCCGGCGGCCGTCATTCTCCTCGAACGCCTCGACCAGCGCCCGGACTTCCTCGACCACTGGCGACATGCCCCCCACCTCGCGCTTGTAGACGCCGGAGATCGAGCGGATCTCGGCGCGGTGCCGGCCCCAGGCCTTCTCCAGGGCCTCGGAAATCTCCCCCACCGTCGCCTTGGTCCGGGCCGCCTCGACGGCGAGTTCGAGCAGATTGCCGTCGCCGTCCGCGGCCCGGGTGAGCGCCTCGAGCCGGGCCGTGACCGCGGCCTCGTCGCGCTCGGCGCGCAGGCGCTTGAGCTTGTCGATCTGGAGGCGGCGGACATTGCCGTTGTCGACCCGCAGGAGGTCGATGGCCATGTCGTCGTCGGCCTTGAACTTGTTGATGCCCACGATGGTCTGGCGGCCGGAATCGATCCGGGCCTGGGCGCGGGCGGCCGCCTCCTCGATCCGCAGCTTGGGGATGCCGGCCTCGATCGCCTTGGCCATGCCGCCGAGCCCGTCGACCTCGCGGATATGCTCCCAGGCGCGGGCCGCGATGTCGGCCGTGAGCTTCTCCACGTAGTAGGAGCCGCCCCAGGGATCGACGATCCGGGTGGTGCCGCTCTCCTGCTGCAGGAACAGCTGGGTGTTGCGGGCGATCCGGGCCGAGAAGTCGGTGGGCAGGGCCAGCGCCTCGTCGAGCGCGTTGGTGTGGAGCGACTGCGTGCCGCCCTGCGTCGCCGCCATCGCCTCGATGTTGGTCCGGGTGACGTTGTTGAACACGTCCTGGGCGGTGAGCGACCAGCCGGAGGTCTGCGAATGGGTCCGCAGCGCCAGCGACTTCTCGGATTTCGGGTCGAACCCCTTCACGAGCTTGGCCCAGATCAGGCGCGCGGCCCGCATCTTGGCGATCTCCATGAAGAAGTTGGTCGAGATCGCCCAGAAGAACGACAGACGCGGGGCGAACTGGTCGATGGTCAGGCCGGCGGCCAGCCCCGCCTTGATGTACTCGACGCCGTCGGCCAGCGTGTAGGCGAGTTCCAGGTCGTTCGTCGCCCCGGCCTCCTGCATGTGGTAGCCGGAGATCGAGATCGAGTTGAACTTCGGCATATTCTTCGAGGTGTACGCAAAAATATCCGAGATGATCCGCATCGATCCCTTGGGGGGATAGATGTAGGTGTTGCGGACCATGAATTCCTTGAGAATATCGTTCTGGATCGTGCCGGCAAGCTTCTGCGGCGGCACGCCCTGCTCTTCCGCCGCGACGATGTAGAGGGCGAGGATCGGCAGCACCGCGCCGTTCATCGTCATCGACACGGTCATCTCGTCGAGCGGGATGCCGGAGAACAGCGTGCGCATGTCGTAGATCGAGTCGATCGCCACGCCCGCCATGCCGACATCGCCGGAGACCCGGGGATGGTCGGAATCGTAGCCCCGGTGGGTGGCGAGATCGAAGGCCACCGACAGGCCCTTCTGCCCGGCCGCGAGGTTGCGCCGGTAGAAGGCGTTCGAATCCTCGGCCGTGGAGAAGCCGGCATACTGCCGGATCGTCCAGGCTTGCGTGACGTACATGGTCGGGTAGGGTCCGCGCAGGAACGGCGCGAGGCCGGGATAGGTGTCGAGGAACTCGATGCCTTCGCGATCCTCCGGCCCGTAATGGCCCTTCACCGGGATCCCCTCCGGCGTCATCCAGGGCTCGCCCAGAACGGGCGCCGCGACCGCGAGCGATTCGCCGGCGAGCGGGATGTCGGCGAAGTTCGGGATGCGGGAGGTCATGGCGTTGACTCGTTGTGGCGTTTGTCATGCCATTATAGGGACGTGCTTGAGGCGGGCTACTCCCTTGTGGTCGAGGCTCTGCCCTGATCACCCGCCAAAGGGCGTGCGCCCTTTGGAAACCCCGTCCTGCCTGCGCGCGCCCCGCAGGACGTAGACCACCGCCCCTGCGAGCATCAGCGCCATCCCGTACCACGTGATCGCGTAGACGAGGTGGTTGTTGGGGAAGGCGATCACCGTGAGGCCGCCCACCGGCAGGCCGCCGGGATTGGGCGCCGCGTCGGCGTCCACGAAGTAGGGGGCGACATCGCTCAGGCCGCGGGCGGCCGCGATGGCGGCCACGTCCCGGGAGTACCAGCGGCCGTCCTTGGGATCGTTGGAGCGCAGGAACGCGCCCTTCGGCTCCGTCAGCCGCAGCAGGCCGGTGACCGTGGCCTCGCCCGCGGCCTGCCCGGCCGCACGGCGCGCCGGGTCCCGGTTTTCGCCGGGCACAAAGCCGCGGTTGACCAGGACGAGGCTGCCATCCGGGCGGCGCAGCGGCGTCAGCACCCAGAAGCCGCCGCCGCGTTCGGTGACCGCCTGGACCAGGGTCTCGCGGTCGTGGAGGAAGCTGCCCGAGAGCCGGACATGCCGGTAGGCGTCGTCGGGGCCGACGCGCGCCCAGTCGGCGGGGCCGGGGGCCGGCACGGTCGGCGCGTGGACCCGGGCGTCGACCCGGGCGATCAGGTCGAGCTTCCAGGCCCGGCGCTCCACCTGCCACGTGCCGAGTCCGAGCAGGACGACGCAGACCAGGGCCGCAGCGACACCGAACACGATGCGGCGCCGCAACGAGAACGGGGCCGGGGAGGGGCCCGGACCGGAGCCCCCCGCCGACCCCGACGGGGTCACGTCCGCACGCCCGCTCAGCGGGCGTTGTTCATGACGTCGTGGGCATCCATCGGCATCATGTTGTGATTGAGGTGGTACATCACCCACACCGAGCCGGAGAGCATGATCACCACGAGCGTGATGGTGAAGATCAGCGCCATGAAGGTCCAGCCACCCTCCGACTTCGTGCTCATGTGCAGGAAGTAGACGACGTGCACGACCATCTGGACGCCGCCGAGCGCCAGGATCACCAGGGTGGTGACGAGGCTGTTGTCGAGCACGTTGCCCATCACCAGCCAGAACGGGATCACCGTCAGGATCACCGACAGGACGAAGCCCGTCATGTAGCTCTGGACTGTGCCGTGCCCGCCGCCGCTATGGGCGTGGGAATCGTGCGTGTCCTGGCCGTGACCGGTGAGGTGGTGTGCGTCGGCGCTCATTCGAGCACTCCCATCAGGTAGACGACGGTGAAGACGCCGATCCAGATCAGGTCGAGGAAGTGCCAGAACATCGACAGGCACATCAGCCGCCGCTTGTTCTCGACGATCAGCCCGTGCTTGCGCACCTGCACCATCAGCACGATCAGCCACAGGATGCCCATGGAGACGTGCAGGCCGTGGGTCGACACCAGGGTGTAGAACGACGACAGGAAGGCGCTGCGCCAGGGCGGTGCGCCCTCATGGAACAGGTGGACGAATTCCCGGATCTCCAGGAACACGAAGGCCGCGCCGAACAGGCCGGTTACCGCCAGCCAGATCTGCGTCTGCTTCACCCGGTCCCGGTCCATCTCCAGCATGGCGAAGCCGTAGGTGATGGACGAGAACAGCAGCATGGCGGTGTTCACCGCGATGCCCGGCAGGTCGAACAGCTCCTTCGGGGTCGGCCCGGCCGCGTAGCTGCGGCCGAGCACCCCGTAGGTCGCGAACAGCGTCGCGAAGATGAGGCAGTCGCTCATCAGGTAGAGCCAGAACCCGAGCATGGTCGAGCCCTCGGAGTGATGGCCTTCCTCGTCGGTCTGGTAGAAGACCGGCGCCGCGGCGCCGGGGGGTGCAGTCTCCGCGTGCATCATCGGATCACGCCATCTCCAGTTCGCGTGTCCGCTGACCTTCCGTCCGACTGACCGTGTCGGCGGGAATGTAGTAGTCACGCTTGTAGTTGAAGGTATGGGCGATCGCCACGACGAAGATCGCCAGGAAGCTGAGCGCCGCCAGCCACCACACGTACCAGATCATGGCGATGCCGAAGGCGAAGTTCAGGCCCGCCAGGATCGCCCCGGTCGCGGTGTTCTTGGGCATGTGGATCGGCTTGTAGCCCTGCATCGGACGGGCGAAGCCGCGGTTCTTCATGTCCCACCACGCGTCGGAATCGTGGACCACCGGGGTGAAGGCGAAGTTGTAGTCCGGCGGCGGCGAGGAGGTGGACCATTCCAGCGTCCGGCCGCCCCACGGGTCGCCGGTCAGGTCGCGCAGCTTGTCGCGGTTGCGGATCGAGACCACGAACATGACGATCTGCGAGGCGATGCCGCAGGCGATCAGCGCGGCGCCGATGGCGGCGATCACGAACCAGATCTGCAGCGACGGGTCGTCGAAGTGCTGCATGCGCCGGGTCACGCCCATCAGGCCGAGCACGTAGAGCGGCATGAAGGCGACGTAGAACCCGGTCACCCAGAACACGAGGGCGACCTTGCCCCAGAACTCATCGAGCTTGAACCCGAAGGCCTTCGGGAACCAGAAGGTCACGCCGGCGAACATCCCGAACAGCACGCCGCCGATGATCACGTTGTGGAAGTGCGCGATCAGGAACAGCGAGTTGTGCAGCACGAAGTCGGCCGGGGGCACCGCCAGCAGGACGCCGGTCATGCCGCCGATCACGAAGGTGACGATGAACGCCACCACCCACAGCATCGGCACCTCGAACCGGATCCGGCCGCGGTACATGGTGAACATCCAGTTGAAGATCTTCGCCCCCGTGGGGATCGAGATGATCATGGTCGTGATCCCGAAGAACGAGTTCACGTCCGCGCCCGAGCCCATGGTGAAGAAGTGGTGCAGCCACACGAGGTAGGCGAGGATGGTAATCACCACCAGCGCGTAGACCATCGAGGTGTAGCCGAACAGGCGCTTGCCGCAGAAGGTCGAGGTGATCTCCGAGAACACCCCGAAGGCCGGAAGGATCAGGATGTAGACCTCCGGGTGGCCCCAGATCCAGATCAGGTTGAAGTACAGCATGGCGTTGCCGCCGAGGTCGTTCGTGAAGAAATGCGTGCCGACGTAGCGGTCGAGCGACAGCATCGCGAGGACGGCCGTCAGGATCGGGAAGGCGGCCACGATCAGGATGTTGGTGCACAGGGACGACCAGACGAAGATCGGCAGCTTCATCATGGTCATGCCGGGCGCGCGCATCTTCACGATCGTGGCGATCAGGTTGATCCCCGACAGCAGGGTCCCGATGCCGGCGATCTGCAGCGCCCAGATGTAGTAGTCGACGCCGACGCCGGGGCTCATGGAGGCCTCCGAGAGCGGCGGGTAGGCGAGCCAGGTCGCCCGGGAGAACTCGCCGACGAACAGCGAGACCATGACCAGCATGCCGCCGGCCACCGTCATCCAGAAGCTGAAGTTGTTCAGGAACGGGAAGGCGACGTCGCGGGCGCCGATCTGCAGCGGCACGGCGAAGTTCATCATCCCCGTGACGAACGGCATCGCCACGAAGAAGATCATGATCATGCCGTGGGCGGTGAAGATCTGGTCGTAATGGTGCGGCGGCAGGAAGCCCTGCTCCGAGCCGAACGCCACGGCCTGCTGCGAGCGCATCAGGATCGCGTCGGCGAAGCCGCGCAGCAGCATGACCGCCGCGAAGATGCAGTACATGATGCCGATCTTCTTGTGGTCGATCGACGTGATCCAGTCACGCCACATCGGCCCCCAGAAGCGGTAATAGGTGATGACGCCGATCACGGCGAGACCGACCACCGCCACGCCGGCGAACGTCCCCTGCAGGATCGGCTCCTGGTAGGGGATCTGCTCGAACGTGAACCGCCCGAGGATCAGCTGCTGTAAGTCCAAATTTGCGAACATGGGATCGGCCCGTTCAGTGGGTTCGACGGCGACCGCCGGTCATACGGTGTAAGGCTCGCTCTCCGGGGAGCGATGTCGTCTTTGGTTCATCTGCGTCATTGGTTCAGTTGCTTGGGCGCGATCTGACCGCCCTCGCTCTGGCCCTCGCCGGAGCCCTTGCCCTGGTCCTCGGGCGATGTCTTCCCGCGGGAATCCGGGTTGCCCATGTCGGGCCGCGGCCGCATGCCCTGAGGCTGCGTCTGCCCGTGCGGGCCGGTCCCCGAGGCCGGGGTCGTCGCACCGGGCCCCTCGACGCCGCGCTCCGCCAGGCGGTTGTCGTATTGCAGCCGCTTGTAGTTCGCCTCCGCCTCCTCGCCCGAGGCACCGCCCTGGGCGTCGATCTTCGCCATTTCGCCGACGCACATCTGGTCGGGCCGGGGGCACATGCCGATGATCCGGTCGTAGAGGCCCTTCATGTAGGACTTGTAGTAGCGCGCGGGCTCGGCCTCGCTCGGCTCCTCGAGCTTGAGGTAGGCCTCCTGGCTGAGCTCGCCGCCCTCGGCCTTGGCCTTGGCGATCCACTGACCGAAGGCGTCATCGGTCAGGCCGTGGAACTTGAAGAACATGTTCGAGAAGCCGGCGCCGCTGTAATGCGCCGAGCGGCCCTCATAGGCGCCCGCGCGGTTGATCACCGCGTGGAGCTGGGTCTGCATCCCCGGCATCGCGTAGACCATGCCGGCCAGAGTCGGCACGTAGAACGTGTTCATCACGTCGGTGGCGGTGATCTTGAACTGGATCGGCCGGTCCACCGGCGCGGCGAGCTCGTTGACCGTGGCGATCCCGTATTGTGGGTAGAGGAACAGCCACTTCCAATCCATGGCGATCACCTCGACCTCGAGGGGCTGGGTGCCGGCCGGGACGTCGCGCTTCGGGTCGATCTTGCTGAGCGGCCGGAACGGGTCGAGGGTGTGGGTCCCGATCCAGGTGAGGGCGCCGAGCGCGATGATGATCATCAGCGGCGCCGTCCAGATCAGCACTTCGAGCTGCGTCGAGTGGTGCCATTCGGGATCATAGACCGCGTCCGCGTTGGTCGCCCGGTAGCGCCACGCGAAGATCAGCGTGAAGGCGATCACCGGCACGATGATCAGGAGCATCAGCCCGGTGGCGGCCAGCACGAGGTTGCGCTGCTGCTCGGCCACGTAGCCGGCCGGGTGCAGCACCACGAAGTTGCAGCCGCCGAGCAGCGTCAGCAGCGGCAGGGCGAGGAGCGGCAGGAGGCGCCGCCCGCGACCGCCCCGGGCTCGCACGGTGTCGGTCCTGTCCGGTCGATGGGTCGTGGAGGTCACAGCACGCGTCTCGTCATCCCAGGCCGCGAATGCGGCGCTTCTGCCATGCCGCGAGTGCGGCGCTCTGCCATGCCGCTGCCGCGGCGCTTCAGCCGTGCCGCGCGAGGCGGCGTTCCTGTCAGATCCCGGACGGCCGCGCGGCCCGCGCGGCCCGCCGTCCCAGCTACATCTGACGCATTTCCGAGCGATCGAAGTACAGGGCCGCGAGGGTGCAGACTGCGCCGGACAGGAGGTACACGCCGATCATCGCCAGCCCGTAGCGCTGCGACAGGAACAGCGCCACGAGCGGGGCGAAGCCGGCGCCGATCAGCCACGCGAAGTCGGAGGTGAGCGCGGCCCCGGTGTAGCGGTAGTGGTTGCCGAGCCGGGCGGTCACCGCGCCCGCCGTCTGGCCGTAGGCGAGCCCGAGCAGCATGAAGCCGATCGTCACGTAGATGGTCTGGCCGATGGCGCTCTCGCCGAACAGGAGCGGCGCGATGATGCTGCCGACGGCGAAGAAGCCGATCAGCGAGGCGCTCATGATCAGGCAGTTGCGCCGTCCGATCTGGTCGGCGATCAGCCCGGAGGCGGCGACCGCGCCGGCGCACACGATGGCGCCCGAGAACTGCACGATCAGGAAGTCGCCGGGGGAGCGGCTTGTGGGGTTGAGCGCCAGCCACGCGATCGGGAAGATCGTCACGAGGTGGAACAGGGCGAAGGCGGCGAGGGGCACGAAGGCGCCGCGCATCACGTCGCCCGCATGGTGGCGGAACAGTTCCAGCGCCGGCACCGGCCGCAGCCGGTCGAGATCCATCATCCGGGCGAACTCTTCGGTGGCCACGAGCCGGAGCCGGGCGAACAGCGCCACGACGTTGATGGTGAAGGCGCAGTAGAACGGGAAGCGCCAGCCCCAATCGATGAAGTCGGCCTCGTCGAGATTGACCAGGAAGAACGCGAACAGGGCGCTCGCCACCATGAAGCCGAGCGGGGCGCCGAGCTGCGGGATCATCGCGTACCAGCCGCGCCGCTCCCGGGGGGCGTTCATGGCGAGCAGCGAGGCGAGGCCGTCCCAGGCACCGCCGAGCGCCAGACCCTGCAGCACGCGCAGGGCCGCCAGGATGTAGACGGAGGCGATGCCGATGCTGTCGTAGCGGGGCAGGAAGCTCACCGCCGCGGTCGAGGCGCCGAGCAGGAACAGGGCCGTGGTGAGCTTGACGCTGCGCCCGTGGCGCCGGTCGATCGCCATGAAGATCACCGTCCCGATCGGCCGGGCGATGAACGCCAGGGCGAAGATCGCGAAGGCGTAGAGCGTCCCCTTCAGCGGATCGACGAAGGGAAAGAACACCTTCGGGAACACCAGCACGCAGGCGATGCCGAACACGAAGAAATCGAAGTATTCGGACGCGCGGCCGATGACGACGCCGATGGCGATCTCGTTGGGATGGACCTTGTGGTCCCCCATCGCCTGCTGGGCGTCGCGCTCGAGGCCCGTGACCGTAGGTGTGTTCGCACTCATCGCTGGCTGTCGCCCTCGCCGCGCGCCCCCTGGGACGCCTTGGCCGGAACCGCCTCTTGCGGCATGTCCAGAGGTATCGCAACCGGCCCTGGACGCAAGTTCACCCACTGACGCATGCATGCCACCGTGCGCGATCCGCCGAGTCGGCCTGGCCGTTCAGACGCGGTAGTGCGCGGAATTCCGTGACAGGTTGATGTTGTAGTACGGGTCGGCGCGCAGCTCCGGGCCCCAGCGGTCGAGCATCGTGAGCACCTCGCCCTCGAAGCGCTTCTGCTTCTCGGGCGTGTCCTCGGCCCCGCGGCTCTTCGACTCGTGGTGAATGAGCTTGGCGAAGGGCGTCCAGACGATGCGGTAGCCGGCCCGGCGGACCTTCAGGCAGAGATCGACGTCGTTGAAGGCGACCTTCAGGGCGGCCGCGTCGAATCCGCCGACCTGCGCGAAGATGTCGGCCCGCATGGCCAGGCACGCGCCGGTCACCGCCGAGACCTCGTGGGCGATGACCATGCGGCAGAAGTAGCCCGGATCCGCGTCGGCCACGCCGAGATGGCTGTGCCCGGCGACGCCGCCGATCCCCAGCACGATTCCGCCGTGCTGGATGGTCCGGTCCGGATAGAGGAGTTTGGCCCCGACGGCGCCGATCTCGGGCCGGACCGCGTGGCGGACCATCTCGGTGAGCCAGCCCGGCTCCAGCACCTCGATGTCGTTGTTGAGGAACAGCAGGATCGGCCCGGTGGCCGCTGCCGCCCCCCGGTTGGAGAGATCGGAAAAATTGAAGGCCCCCGGCACCGGCACCACGCGCACCCGCGGATCGTCCCGGTAGCGGGCGAACAGGGCGGTGGTCTCGGGCTCGCGGCTGTCGTTGTCGAGGATGATCACCTCGATGTCGGGGTAATCGGTGGCCGCGAGCAACCCGTCGAGGGTCACCGACAGGAGTTCGGCGCGGTCCCGGGTCGGGATGATCGCCGAGACCCGGGGCGGCGGCTCCGGCAGGGGCCGGATCAGGCGGTTGAAGCCGTTGGGGCCGGCCTCGGCCCGGCCGCCCCAGGGCGCCACGATTTCCTCCAGGGCGCGCAGGCGCGCGGCCTCCGCCCGGGCCAGCGACCGGTCCGAGAAGGTGCCGGAGCCCTGCGCCGCGCGCCAATGGTAGAGCACCCGCGGGATGTGGCGGATGCGGGCGGGATCGAGGCCGTCGGTGAGCTGGAGCAGCAGGTCGTGGTCCTGGCTGCCCTCGAAGCCGGGGCGCAGGCCACCGACCGCCCGCAGGGCCTCGGTCCGCACCACCGTGAGATGGTTGATGTAGTTCTGCGCGTAGAGCAGCTCGCGGTCGAAGGCGGCCTTGAAGTGCGGGTCGAACCGGCGGCCGCGCCCGTCGATCTTGTCCTCGTCGCTGTAGATCAGCACGAGGTCCGGAGCGCGGCGGAGCGCCCGGGCGACCTGGTAGAGGGCGTCCTCGGTGAGCGCGTCGTCGTGATCCATGAAGGCGCAGGCGACGCCCCGGGCGAGGCCCAGCGCATCGTTGGTCGCCCGGGCGATGTGGCCGTTCTCAGGCCGGGTCAGGACGCGGATGCGCGGATCGGCCTCGGCCGCGCGGGCCAGGATTTTTGGGATCGCGGGCCGCGTGGAGGCATCATCGACGACGCAGAGTTCCCAATGGGGGTAGAGTTGCGCGCTGAGCGAGGCGAGGGCGGCCCGGAGCACCTTCGGATCAGGATCATGCACCGGCATCAGCACGGAGATCAGGGGCGGGTCCGCCCAGGCGGCGATCTCGGCGGCGATCCCGTCCCGCTCCGCCCGGCGCAGGGCGTGGGTGCCGAGCCAGGCCTCGTAGCCGGTCACCCGCCGGTGGCGCAGGGCCCGGCCGAGGAAGCCCCGGGCCCGGACCTTCTTGCCGAGGACGCGCCAGGTGAGCGCCTGGACGGTCAATCCGGGCTCGCGCAGGAGGCCGCGCAGGGCCAGGATCGGCCGGGTGAGGCGGCGCACCGCGATCCGCCTCAGGTGGACCGGCACCCGTCCGGACGGGTCGGCGACGCGGAGTTCGGCCGCGTCCTCGGGCAGGCGGCCGATCCACGCGCAGGCGCCCCCGCCCCGCGCCTCCTGGGGCAGCGGCGATCCCGGCCGGCCATCGGACCCGACGAGGCTGATGTCCGGCACGGTGTCCCGGGCCTCCGCCGGATCGTTGGACAGGACGACCTCGACCCAGCGGCCCGCAAGGCCCGGGAGCGCGACGCGCAGCCCGTCCGGGGCCACCCGCGCCGCGAGGGGGCGCGGCCCGCGCCAGGGCCCGGCGACCTGCACCGGCGGGAGGCGGGATTCGGGGGCCTTCGGCCCGGTCGAGGACACCATCAGAGCCCGCTCGCGTCGGCCGCGGTGGCCCGCACGCGGTCCCGCGGGGGCCCATAGACGCCGATCGTCGCCCCGACCGATCCGAGACGCCCGGCGGAAGCGCGCCGCCCATCGGCTGAGGCCGGGACCCGGACGGGGCCGCCGGGACGGTCCGCCGCGATCCGGCCGCGGGTCGAATCACCCTGATCGTTGTCGATGAAGCGGCGCATGTCTCGAAGCTTGAGGCGGCGGGCCGGCGCTTCGCGGCGCGGCCGGATGCCGGGGGGCAGGCCCATAGCGCATTTTACCGCCCCCGTGCACCTCGTGCCGGCGAACGGCCCGCGGCGGGTGCCCGCCGGTCAGAACACAGGTTCCGCTTGCGCCCCCGCCGGCCAGCCGCTATAGGCCCCGCCCACCGGAGCCGTACGGCTCCGGCCCGGCTGCATCGCTCAGCGGGAGAGCACTACCTTGACAGGGTAGGGGTTTCCCCCAACAAGTCGCTGATCCGGTTAAGCTATTTCGGCGGTTTCAGGTTCGACGAACCTGGACGGGTCGGAACGGAGACGTAGCA
>NZ_JAKSYC010000189.1 GCF_022829585.1 Methylobacterium sp. J-026 | reverse complement strand
GAGGCACTGGCTCGCGTGGCGCAGGACGTGAAGGTCATCGATATCGGCGGCGACCACCGCTTCGTCGAGGGTTGGGTATATGGCCTTGCCGACGTTTGGCCGGACCAAATCAGAGATCAGCGCCGCATCGCCAACCCCGGTTGCTTTCCCGCCGCGACGCTGATCGCGCTCTCACCGTTACTGGCCGAGGGGCTGATCGAGCCCGGCAACATCGTGATCGATGCCAAGACCGGCATCTCCGGGGCTGGTCGCGGTGGCGATAGCAAATTTGGCTACGCCGAGAGCAACGAGAACCTCGTGCCCTACGGTCTACTTCGGCACGTCCACATGCCCGAGATGGCCAAGGCAATTGAACGGCTGAGCGGCGGTAGCGCGGCCGGTCTCGTGTTCACTCCGCACTTGGTGCCGATGACCCGCGGCGTCCTCGCCACCATCTACTGTCGCGGTCGCACCACCACGGACGCGTGCCTGGACGCAGCACGGCGGTTCTA
>NZ_JAKSYC010000188.1 GCF_022829585.1 Methylobacterium sp. J-026 | reverse complement strand
CGTTGACCTCCAGCAGGGTGCGGCCGGTCACGTGCACAGCTCCGTATGAAGGTTGAGCGCGGCGAGTCCCGCGTCCTCCCTCCCCCCTCTGCGGGGGAGGGTGGCCCCCGAAGGGCGTCGGGAGACGGGAACGCGGCTGCCGAGAAGCACGCGACCGTCCTGGGGGCCGAGCCGATATCTGCACCGGCGCTCCCCCACCTCCCCGTGCCGCGCAGGGTACCCCACCCCTCTGCGTCGCGCGCCCATGTCCGCCGCGGGCTCTCTCGGCGCGCCGCGTGTCTTGGCCAGTGCCTCGGTCTCC
>NZ_JAKSYC010000187.1 GCF_022829585.1 Methylobacterium sp. J-026 | reverse complement strand
TCGGCCGGCGCTCCGTCCAGAAGGTGGAGCCGAGGGCGAAATCCGGCGGGGCGCAGGAATCGATCCGGTCGATGTCCCACGCGCCGGAAACCACCGCCGCGGTCAGGCGGTGGACGAGCTGGACACCGGGGGCGCCCTCCGTTTCCGTCTCGTCGTGGGCGATCTTCAGGACCCAGGCCTCGGAGCCGGTGACCGGCAGGATCAGGGAGGCGAGCGTCCGGTCCGCCCGGCGCAGGCGCGCGATCCGCACCCCGTCCGCGGCGCCGAGATCGGCCAGGGCGGCGCGCAGGAAGGCGACCTCCGCCGGCCGCTGACCCAGGCCGGTGCCGGCCCGATCCTTCCAGCCGGCCGCTTCGAGGGCGACGTGCTCGTCCAGGGCGCGGTCGAGGCCGGCCGGCGTGTCCACCATCTCCAGGGCCACGGCCCCCTCCGCCTCCAGGCGCGCCTGGGCACGGCGCAGCTTGCGCCGCCTCTGGCCGGAGAGGTGGCCGAGATAGGCCGCCCGCGCCTCCGGCGTGCGGGCGGTCAGATCGAGCAGGCCGCGGGCATGCGGCCAGTAGGCGGCACGGGCCGCCCCGCGCGCCGCCAGAAGCTGCGCCAGGGGCCCGTCAGCGGGGGCGTTCGGCAGGAGAAGCCGTGGCGGCAGGCCCAGCGCCCGGGGCGCGGCGAGCAGACCCGCGAGCGCCGTCTCCGGATCGGCGCCGTCGAGGAGCGGCGCGCCGAACGGACAGTAGCCGTGGGTCCAGCCCATCAGCAGCGGAAGCGGCAGGACCCAGCGCCGCCGCGACACCCGGAACGGCCAGGCGGCGCGGAACCGCGCGCCCGGCTCCTCGGGGGGCCGGTCGGCGACGATCAGGAGACGCACCCCCGCCCCGAAGGCCCCGCGGGCGGCGAGCGCGTAGCCCGCCTCGTAGAACGGGTTCCGGATGCGGGCGGCGGCGCCCAGCGCCCGCCAGGCCGGGATCCAGGGCGCCGCCGGATCCAGGGGCCGGATCGCCGCGACCAGGCCCTGCGGGAGTGCGGCGGTGTCCGGCATTGCGACGCCGTCAGGTCGCGAGCCGGTGGCGGATCGCGCCCGCGAAGCCCAGCACGTCGTAGCGCCACGCGGCGGCCCCGGCCCCGGCGGCGAGCAGGACCATGCGCAGCACCTGCCCCGGGGGCAGGAGGCCGCCCGGCATCAAAGCGATCCCGGCATTCACGGCGCCGCAGGCCAGGGCGAGCCCGGCGATGCCGGCCATGTCGGCCAGCGGCAGCGGCATCGTCGTGCCCTCCCGCCTCGCGCCGAACACCAGCACGAGGCAGGCCGCGCTCTGCCCCCCGGCGAAGGCGAGCGCCGCCCCGGGGGCGCCGAAGGTCGGGATCAGCAGGAGCGAGAGCGCCGCCACGGTGGCCAGGGTGGCGAAGGCGGCCGCCGCCTCGAGACCGCTGGTCCGGGTGAAGTAGATCACCTGTCCGAAATAGTAGGCGCGGAACATCATCAGGATGCTCGCCAGGACCAGCACCGGGGCGAGCTGGCGGGCCTCGGCCCGGTAGTCGGGCCCGAGCAACACGGTGACCACGAGCTCGTCGAAGCAGAGGAAGAACACGGCGCCGAAGGCCGCGATCAGCGTCATCGCCCGGGCGGCGTCGCTCAGCACCCCCGCGGCCGCCTCCATGCCGCCGGTCCGCGCCTCGCGCTTGGCGATCGAGATCAGCGACAGGGCGATCGCCTCGCCGAACACGATGAAGCTCTGCCGCAGGAAGTCGGCCAGCGCCCCGTAGGCGCCGAGCCCCGCCGGCCCCACCGTCTTGGCGATGATCAGCCGGTCGAGGCTCTGGGCCAGGGCCGCGGTCCCGAAGGAGAGCACCAGGGGCCAGCCATAGGTGAACAGGCGCAGGGCCTCGGCCCGGCTGCCGCGGCCGGGCATCATCGGCGCGATGGTGGCGGCGGCCGGGAGGGACGCGACCGCGTTGGCGGTCGCCACCGCGAAGGCGAGGTCGAGCGGATCGGCCGCGCGGTGCAGCGCCAGGCTGCCGAGGCCGAGGATCAGGACCGCCCGGCTCATCACCGAGGCCGCCACCGCCCCGACCCGCAGGCGCGTGCGCGCGATCTCGGTCGCGCCCTCGAACAGGGTGGTGCCGCAGGCCAGCGCCAGGATCGCGGCCGCCATCCGGCCCGGAACCAGGCCGAGCCCGGCCGCCAGCACGCTGCCGAGCCCGGCCAGCAGCAGCGTACCGGCCAGGATGCGCACCACGGTGCCGATCTGGGCCGGCTCGCGGGCCTCGTCGTAGAGGGCGAAGAACGCGAATTTCGGCCACTGGCAGGTCGCCCCGTAGAGCACCAGCGCCCAGGACAGGACGTACAGGTAGGTGCCGTAGCTCGCCGCCGGCGCGAGCCGGGTGAACACCGCCACCGAGGCCATGTTCAGGGCGGCGGCGAAGCCGCGCGAGCCGACATAGATCAGGCTGTGCCGGGCGATCATGATCGTGGCTCGGAGGCTCGTGTCCTCTCGCCCCGCTGGCCTATGATTATCACAGGCCCGGATTGAAGCAGGGCGCGGACACCGCGCATCACCCTCCCCCCTCTGCAAGGGAGGGTGGCCCCCGAAGGGGGTCGGGTCGGAACGAAGTCCTGAAAGGGGGGAGCGACGGTGCAGAAGGAAGCGTAAGCCTTCATGAGGGCCATGCCCTTTTCTGAGCCCGCGCTCCCGAGCGGCCAGGACGGGCGCGCGGATCCTTCACAGGCATGCGCCAACCCTGCCCCGCCCTGGCACGGTCCGGTCCCGCGGCGGGACGTATGGCGAGAGCCTGATGCATGACGGCCCGACCGGTGCAGCCGCCATGCCGGGCCATCAGCCCGCCCGCCGGATCAGGGACGTGCCGGTCATCTCGGCCGGCTGGTCGAGGCCCATCAGGGCCAGCAGCGTCGGGGCCACGTCGGCCAGCCGGCCATCGGCCAGGACCACCCCGTCGACGCCCACGAGCGTCACGGGGACCGGGTTGAGGGTGTGGGCGGTATGCGGCTCGCCGGTCTCGGGATCGCGCATCGTTTCGCAATTGCCGTGGTCGGCGGTGACGAGCAGCGCCCCGCCCTGGGCCGTCACCGCCTCCACCACCCGGCCGAGGCAGGCATCGACGGTCTCCACGGCCTTCACGGCGGCCGCGAGGCTGCCGGTATGGCCGACCATGTCGGGATTGGCGAAGTTCAGGATGATGAGGTCGTAGGCCCCCGAGCCGATCGCCGCCACGGCACGGTCGGTCAGCTCCGCGGCCGACATCTCCGGCTGGAGATCGTAGGTCGCGACCTTCGGCGACGGCACCAGGACCGCGTCCTGGCCCGGGAAGGGAGCCTCGAGCCCGCCGTTCATGAAGTAGGTGACGTGGGGGTACTTCTCCGTCTCGGCCATGCGCAGCTGGGTCCGCCCGGCCCGGGCGACCGTCTCGCCGAGCCCGTTCGGCAGGTCGAGGGGCCCGAAGAGGGTCTCGGCGAAGGCGTCGATCTCGAGGCTGTACTGGACGATGCCCAGGGCGGCGGCGAACCGGATCGTCCCCGCGCGGGGGAAGCCCGCGAAGGCCGGATCGAGGAGGGCCTCCAGGATCTGCCGGGTCCGGTCAGCCCGGAAGTTGAAGCTCAGGAGGCCGTCGCCGTCGCGCATGCCGGCGAAGTCGCCGATGACGGCGGGCCGCATGAACTCGTCCGAGACGTCCGCCGCGTAGGCCGCGGCCACCGCCTGCCCCGCCCGCGCGAACCGGGTCCCGCGCCCGGCGGTGAGGGCATCGTAGGCGATCTGGACCCGCTCCCAGCGCCGGTCGCGGTCCATCGCGAAATAGCGGCCGCACAGGGTGGCGATCCGCGCGCCTGGCGGAAGGGCGGTCTCCACCGCGGCGATGCAGGCGGCGGCGGAACGGGGCGGCATGTCGCGCCCGTCCGTGAAGCCGTGGAGCCGGACCGGCACGCCCGCCGCGACCAGCAGGCGGGCCAGCGCCACCGCGTGGTCCTGATGGGCGTGGACGCCGCCCGGGGACAGGAGGCCGACGAGGTGGCAGGTCCCGCCGGAGGCGCGCAGGCGCTCGATGAACCGGCCCAGGGCCGGGTTCGCGGCCAGCGACCCGTCCGCGACGGCGGTGTCGATGCGTGGCAGATCCTGCAGGACCACGCGGCCGGCGCCGATATTGAGATGGCCGACCTCGGAATTGCCCATCTGCCCCTCGGGCAGGCCGACATCGGCCCCGAAGGTCCGCAGCCGCGCCCGGGGGCGCTCCCGCATCAGCCCGTCGAAGACCGGCGTCCGGGCCTGGCCGACGGCGTTGTCGGCGATCTCCTCCCGGAGGCCCCATCCGTCGAGGATCACGAGCATCACGGGGCGCGGGGTGCTGTCGGGCACGGTGACGACTCTCCTGGGCTTTCGGCGCGCAGCCGGGTCCTGCGGGCCGCGCGAGGCCGGACCCATGCGCGTGTCGATAATCGGCTTGGCCGCGCGAGACCACAGCCGCGGAGGCGGATCCGGTCACGGCCATGCGAAAGCGTCCCGATTCTGACAGCGCCGACTACGCATCGACGGGACCGCGGCATCGACGGGACCGCGGGCGCCCCCGCCCCGCCGGATCCCGGCGACCGTCCGATTTTCCGGCTCGGATCGTCGATGGCGGCGACCCGATGACCTCGAAGCCCCCCCCTGGAGACTGACCAGGGATAACCGGAGCGAGAATACCTTGACTGATTGGCGCGGCTTCCAGGTCGTGCTAACTTGTCGAATGTGCTTGACAGGGATTCACCTGCCGTGTCCTCGCCCGAAATCGTGAGTTCCGAGACGAGCGCGGATCTGGCACTCGACATGGTCGGCCGGGCCTACCTGGCTCTGGCACTTCTCTACGAAACGGCTCATCCGGGGGAGTTCGACGACGTTCAGCGAAAGATCCGCGCGTTCGTCGAGGACAATTTCCGCATCGTCCAGGACATGAACCGGGGCGAAACTTTCACCGCCGGGACAGTCGAGGGCGCGTCTCACCTTGTGAACAGCATCCTGACCGAGGCCGAGAACAAGATCGCGGCAATGATTCGGCCATCCCGGCATATGCGCGGTCAGACCATTACTTGATATTGCGCGCCGAGATCGGCAAGTGTTGCAGTCGAGCCATAATCCGGCGATAAATGATCCGCCGCCTCGATGCGCCGTGGCAGCAATAGCTCCAAACGTCGACAGTCTTAAAAGAGCGTGTTACCTGGCGGCTGGACAGCAATAAAACTACAAGCGTGATGATGGACAGCGACGATTGCGAGCGGGCCGTACGCAGTGCGGATATCGCGCTGGAGATCATGGTCCGGGCCTATCATGCACTCGCAGTCGTCTACGAGTTGTCCAACCCAGGTGCCTACACGGCGCTTCACGGCACGATGATGCCCTACCTGCGGGACGGCTTCAGCCCCGGAGCGCCGCGGGATACCGCCGATCCACAGGCCGCCGAGATGGTGTCCCTGGCCCTGGAGCGCATCGGCTGCGCGCTGGACGACGTTCGCTCCGACGTGGCGGCGGTCCATCGGTAAGGGCGGATACGCCCGATACAGCATCGCATACGTCGCTCTGACGACTGGCCCATCCGGCGGCCGGCCGCATCTCGACGGCGGCGCGCGAGACGTCAAAGGGCAGTGGCGGATTTGACGAAAAAACGCCTGACCCTGTGACTCTGCACGGGCACAACCGTAATGCCGTGACTGTACCGCTGCAAGTTCCCAGCAGCGCCTGTACAAATTGGATTGAAACGCTGACAACGTCAGTAATATTGCAAAACAATTGGCCAAAAACGCAGCTTGATGCTTGATTTGACCGCGCTTGACTCCGGAACTGATTTTTCCCGAAAACTCTACGCCGATCACAAATTTAAAATATTTGCTCCAGCACAATCAAGCGCGAGGACCGAGAGGTGACGCAGGCTTTCGATACAGCGGATGACATGCGGGATCTTATGCGGCGGGATCGTCTGACCTGCACATGGGTGACGCCGTCCGGGGATTTAGATCTCGATACGCTTGGCGATGTCTTGGCGTTCTTGCAAAATACCGTCGCAAATCTGGCTGTCATTACAAAAGATAACGATCTGGAAAATTTGAAGATCATCGGATTTCCGTCGTCAAAACTATTCGATACGTCGCCAAGCACGCAGCCCGGCCAGGTGCCGGGGAATGATTGTGGCCGAGCCCGCGAAGAGACCACTGGAGGTCATTCAAGGTCAGCGCATGCGCCGGACATCCTCATCGTTTCGGGCGAAGATCTTCGAACACAGGACATCATAGAAAAATTTTACGGATGTAAATTCATTTTATTTGATGGCGCTCGGAAAACCGCCGGGGGACGCGCCGCCTTCCAAAGGCTGGCCTCTGAAAAAAGATACTCTTTCGTCAATATGAATTTGGAGACCGATTACGCGCTGTTCATGCATCGCGCATTGAAGCCGACATTGCCGGTCCATTTCTTTACAATCGTACTCAATGGCGAGCCATTCATCCGATATCACGAGCATATGTTCCAAAGACTTCCATTTGAATGGCATTGGCATATCGTCGAAGGGGTCGCTCAACTCACGCACGACACGGCGTGGAGTGTCGCGACGGGCGGCAATGTTCCGCAATCTTTCCACGCGAACGGGCGCAGCATTGACGGCACGAGTGCATACATCGATGACATAGCCGACCGATTTCCGAACAACGTGACTGTTTATAGAAAAAAACCGGGCCATTTCTGGGACGGTAAAATCGAAATGGTGCGAGCGCCCCTCGCGAACTTGAATGAAGACTGCCTCCTCTGGCAGTTGGACTCCGACGAATTATGGAACCCCCGGCAAATCATCGCGATGCGATCGGCGTTTTTAGCGGATCCGTCGCGCACGGCCGCGTGGTTCTGGTGTAATTACTATGTCGGACCCCAATTGGGCATATCGACCCGGAACAACTATGCTCAAAACCCCAACCAAGAGTGGCTAAGGGTTTGGAACTATAAGCCCGGGATGATTTGGCATGCTCATGAGCCGCCCATCCTGTTGAAGGCATATCATAACGCGGGCAATGTTCAGTTTCGCGACATGGGCAGAGAAAATCCTTTCTCCCACGCCGAAACCGAATCGCTCGGGGCCGTGTTCGATCATCTTTCCTACGTCCTCGAGTCGCAGCTCGCATTCAAGGAATCTTATTACGGGCTTAAAGGCGCCCTCAACCAATGGCGCAGACTTCAAGAGACCCAGCACTCAGCGGGCGATGAATCAGGGTCTTTACGAGATTTCCTTTCGTGGGTGACGGACGATACCCAATATCGCTCCGTTCGAGCACTCGGGTGGAAACCGATTGCAGCTTATGATCAGTCCGCCAAATGCTGGACTTGGAATTTGCGATAAAGGCTTATGGCCGGCCGCGACAGGGGCCTTCACGCCGGAGGCTGAACACCGCGCATCGGCACGAGGGGTCCCGGCGCTTCGTTCCGGCAGCTGGCAGCACGGCCCGGGTCAAACGCCAATCGACCAACGAAAGCCGATCGACGAACGCCATCGGCTCGGCTCGCTCGCCCAGGGCGGCTTGCGCCAGCTCGTAACCTGGTGAACGGCTCGATCGCGGCGAGGAACGGCCTCGAGAAGCACCGTTCGCGCCGCGCGGCTCACGGCTGGGC
>NZ_JAKSYC010000179.1 GCF_022829585.1 Methylobacterium sp. J-026 | reverse complement strand
CGCGCTCCCTCCCCCGCAAAGGGGGGAGGGAGAGGTGGCCCCCCTCTACGCCACGTCCTCCAGCCGGATCGGCAGCCTCCGGATGCGCCGCCCGGTGGCGTGGTGGACGGCGTTGGCGATGGCCGCGTTCACCCCGATGATCCCGAGCTCGCCCAGACCCTTCAGGCCCAGCGCATCGACCTGATCGTCGGGGTCGTCCACCAGCAGCGCCTCGACCTCCGGCGCGTCGGCCGCCGTGGGCACGAGATACTCGGCCAGGTCCGGGTTGCGGTAGGCGGCGCCGTCGACCACCGTCTCCTCCAGGAGCGCCGAGCCGAGGCCCCAGATCATCCCGCCCGTGAGCTGGCTCCGGGCGGTGAGCGGATTGAGGATCCGCCCCGCCGCGAAGGCGCCGGTCAGCCGGGCCACCCGGATCTCCCCGGTCTCGGCATGGACATGGACCTCGGCGAACTGCGCCCCGAAGCCCCAGGACACGGCCTGCCCGCCGCCGCCGAGGGAGAGCCCGATATGGCCCTGCCGCAGGGCCGCCAGGGCCGTGTCCCGGTCGCCCCCCGCGGGCACGAACGCGGCGAGCGTCTCGACGCCCCCGGGGCCGACCGCCTCGGCGAGCGCGATTCCCGTCCCGTCCGGGGCCGCGAGCCGCCCGCCCCCGAGGTGCAGGGTGTCCGGATCCCGGCCGGCGAGGCGCCCGCCCTGCCCGGTCGCGGCCTGCGCCAGGACCGCGCGGATCTGCCCGCAGCCCAGCGCCAGGGCGTTCATCAGGCTGGTGGTCGTGCTCGACCCGCCGGAGATGCCCGCCGCCGGCAGGTCCGTGTCGCCGAGCCGGACCGTGACCCGCTCCACCGCCACCCCGAGCCCGTCCGCCGCGCCCATCGCCAGCAGTGTGGTGATGCCGTTGCCGATCTCGTGGTGCGCGCAGGCCACCTCCGCGGCGCCGTCCGGGCCGAGCCGGACCCGCAGCGTCGCGGCGGCGATCTTTACGGGTCGCACCGAGGTGGCGCAGCCGAGCCCCACCCGCCAGGGACCATCGCGCATCGAACCCGGGCGCGGCACCCGGCGCGACCAGCCGAAGGCCTGGGCGCCCGCGTCGAAGCAGGCCATCAGCGGCCGCGTCGAGAACGCTTTGCCGGAGACCGGATCGACCGCCGTGTCGTTGCGCCGGCGCAGTTCGATCGGGTCCATGGCGAGCGCCACCGCCATCTCGTCGACGGCGCTCTCCAGGGCGAACAGGAACGGCACCTCCGGGGGCGCCCGCATCGGTCCCGGGGTGTTGCGGTCGACCCGTACGGCCCGTTCCTTGGTGCGGATGTTCGGGCAGGCGTAGAGGCTGGCGGTGACCTCGGCGCCCTCCATGACGAAGGGATCGAAGCGCGAGGTCACGGTCTCGGCCTCGTGCACCAGGGCGGTGAACCGGCCCGACCGGTCGGCCCCGAGCCGGATCCGGTGGCGCGATTCCGGCCGGTAATTGGCGATGGTGAAGCCTTGCCGCCGGGTCGGCACCAGGGAGACCGGCCGGTCGAGGCGCTTGGCCGCCAGGGCGACCAGCGCCGTGTGCTGCGACAGCGCGAATTTCGAGCCGAAATGGCCGCCGATCAGGCCGGCCACCACCCGCACCTGCGCGGGATCCAGCCCGAGCTGCGCCGCGAGCCCGTGCTGCACGGCGCCGACGTAGCGGGTCGGCTCGTGCACGGTGAGCCGGTCGCCGTCCCAGGCGGCCCGGGTGGTGAACAGCTCGATCGGGTTGTGGTGCTGGACTGGGGTCTCGTAGCGCGCCTCGACGCGGACGGCCGCCTCCGCCAGGCCGGCCTCGGCGTCGCCCCGGGCGATGTCCGCGTGGTGGGGCTTGAGGTCGGCGAGCCGCACGGTCTCGGCCCCGGGCGCGTCGAAGCCGCCGGCGGCGGGCTCCTCCGCGTAGGTGACCCGAACGGCGCCCGCCGCGGCCTCGGCCACCTCCAGGGTCTCGGCCACGACGAGGGCCACGATCTGCCCGGCATAGGCGACCGCGTCGGATTCGAGCGGCCGGTGCGTGCTGTTGGCGTAGCCCCCGGCCATCAGGTGCTTCACCGGCGCCACCGCCCCGGAAAAGTCCCGATGCGTGAAGAGGCCGAGCACGCCGGGCATGCGGGCCGCGGCGGCGAGGTCGAACCCGGTGATCCGGCCCCGGGCGATGGGGCTGGTCACCAGGGCGGCGTGGGCGGTGCCCGCCTCCGGGCCGGTGCGGTCGGAGCTGTAGAGGGCCCGGCCCGTGACCTTGTCGGGCCCCTCGACCCGGGTGTGGGCCTTGCCGAGTTCGGCTCCGGAATCCCGCGCACCTGCAGCCATGCCGCCCTCCCGATCAGCGCCCTGCGATCCACGCCCTGGCGGACGCCGCGTCCGGGAGCAATCGCCGGGGCGGCCGTCCGGCTCCGCATTCCCGCGGCGGGGCGACACCATGCAGCGGCGGGGCGGCCGTGGCGCGCCGGCCCTCGGAGCGCCGCCCCCGCCCCCATGCGACGCCGGCCCGGACGCTGCACCGTCCGGCGAGACGGCCGGCCGCCGCGGCTGTATGAGACGCCGAGCCCGCCGGCGCGCGCGTCGGCCCCCCATCCGAGACGGAGCCGCCCATGACCGGACACGAGCCCGAGCCCCTGGACGACGTCACGCGCCTACACGCGAAGCTGTCGGCGCTGGAGATCGTGCTGGGCGTCCTGATCGGGCGCCTGTCGGAGGAGAATCCGGAGATCCGCGAGGACGTGAAGCGCGACGTCGCGGCGATCCTGTCCGACCTGCCGATCGATGGGCCAAGCGAGGAGATGATCGCCGCGGAGGTGCGCCGGGCCGCCGAAATCCTGACCAGCGTGTCGATCGGCTGAGAGACGCTCAGCGGGGCGGCATCCGCAGCGCCCCGTCCAGGCGGATCGTCTCGCCGTTCAGCATCGGGTTCTCGCAGATGTGCCGGACGAGGGCGGCGTATTCCGACGGGCGCCCGAGCCGGGGCGGGTACGGCACGGAGCGGCCCAGCGCGTCCTGCACGTCCTGGGACATGGCCGCCATCATGGGCGTCGCGAAGATGCCCGGCGCGATGGTGACGACCCGGATGCCGTGCCGGGCGAGTTCCCGGGCGATCGGCAGGGTCATCGCGGCGACCCCGCCCTTCGAGGCCGCGTAGGCCGCCTGCCCGATCTGGCCGTCGAAGGCCGCGATTGAGGCGGTGTTGACGATCACGCCCCGGGCGCCGTCCGCATCGGGCGCCTCCCGGGCGATCGCCTCGGCTGCCAGCCGGATCATGTTGAAGGTGCCGACGAGGTTCACCGAGACCGCCCGGGCGAAGCTGTCGAGCCGGTGCGGTCCCTCGCGGCCCAGGACCTTCTCCCCGGGCGCGATCCCGGCGCAGTTCACCAGCCCGTGCAGGTGCCCGAAGGCGTCGAGGGCCGCCCGGACCGCCCCCTGCCCGTCCGCCTCGCGCGTGACGTCGGTCGCCGCGAAGCGCGCCTGCGCGCCCAGCTCCGCCGCCACCCGGGCCCCCGCCTCCCGGGCGATGTCGGCCACCACGACCCGCGCCCCCGCCGCCACCAGGCCGCGCGCCGCCGCTTCCCCCAGCCCCGAGCCGGCGCCCGTGACGATGAAGACGCGATCCCTGACCATCCCGGCTTTCCCCGACCGTCCCGGGCCGCCGCCGCGGCGCGGCCGCCCCTGAGACCCCCGACCGAGGGTCTTGTGGTGACGTGCTTTCTCGCGCCGAACCGGTATCCACTCCGGCGGACGGCATTCTAGCGCGGCTGCGCCGGAGCCGGAAGCCGCCGGACCCGGACCGGGCGACGGCCAGCGTGGCCATTGACGTGTGAAATTTTCCCACTTATAGATCGGCACCGTCGGCACGCAGTATTGGAAAGTATTTCCGTGTGTTTCCGGCGCCTGAATGATGAAAGCCTGACTTCTCCGTCGCCTGCCTGCGGTCACCGATAGTCGATCCGGCCCGTGCCCGCTCCCTACCCCGCTCCGGCCCCCCGGCGCGGCCGATCCCTCACGCCTGCTCAGGACAGCCATGCGCGCTCCCTGGATCGAGACCGCCATCCGACACTGGCGGCACCGGCGGATCGTCGGGCGGCGGCTCGCCGAACGGCGGCCCGACCTCCGCGCCGCGCTCCGCGCCGCCACGCCGGACAGCGTGCTGCTGGCGGGCAATTCCCACGCGGAGTTCATCGGCACGCCGGATTTCGGCGGCCGGCCCAGCCTCAACGTCGCCGTCGGCGGCAGCACCGCGGCCGATTGCGCCCGCCACCTCGCGGATCTGCCCGTCCCGGTCCGCTGCGCGGCCGCCGTTCTGATCATCGGCACCAACGACATCCTGCGCTGGCGCCACCCGGAGCGGGACCGGAGCGTGCGCCGGTTCGAGGCCGAGGTCCGGCGCATCCTGGACCTCCTCGACACCTGGTCGGCGCAGGTCTTCGTCGCCGCCGTGCCGCCGGTCGGCGCCTGGACGACCGGCCGGGACCCGGCCGCCGTCGCGATCTTCTCGGACCGCCTCGCGGCGCTCTGCGCCGCGCGGGGCCACGCCTTCTTCGACCCGTTCGCCGCCCTGCGCGCCGGCGCCGGCGGCCTCGCCGGGCCGGGGCTGCACCAGGACGGCGTGCATCTGGCCGACTACACCCGTCTGGCCGCGGAGGTCGCCCGGCTGGCGGTGATCGATCCGGCGCGGTCCGGACCGCCCGCGTCCCGACCGGCCGCGCCGGTCCCGGCGGCCAACCTCCGGGTGCTGCGCGCGGCCTGGATCGGCCGCCCGTGAGGATCGCCGCGCGTCTGGGCGCGGTCGTCCGGTCGCGCCCGCTCCCTCCCCTTCCTCCCCTTTCCCCCCCCGCCCCCGCGGCGTGGCCGCGGCCCGAACCGAGCCAGGGGCCGGCCGGGGGTGTATGCTGGAGACCCATCGATTCGGCGCCCGCGCCGTCGGCCCGCTCGAGCGCGGCAGGAGACCCAGCGCTGCGATGCCGTCCTTCGACACGCCCGTTCCGGTCGGCGCCCTGGCCCTGCTGTTCCTCGCCTTCGCGGTGAAGCAGCTCGCGGCGGATTTCCTGCTCCAGACCACCTGGATGGCGCAGGGCAAGGACCGCGCCTCGGCCTGGGCCGTGCCGCTCTGCGCCCATACCGGCCTGCACGGGTTGGGCACGCTGCTGATCGCGCTGCCGGTCAAGCCGGCCCTGTGGTGGCTGGCGCTGGTGGATTTCGCCGTGCACACGGCGATCGACCGCGGCAAGAGCCTGATCGGCCGGCGCACGCGCCTCCCCGCCACCGACGCCCGGTTCTGGTGGCTGATCGGCATCGACCAGTTCCTCCACCAAGCGACCCATATCGGTCTGGCGGCGATCCTGGCGGCGGCCTGATCGCGCGGAGGGGGCCTCATACCGGACCGCGATGAGCCCGACCCCGGATCCGGGAGACCGGGTCTCAGTGCAGCTCGACCTCGAGCAGCCGGTTCGTGTCGGTGAGCTTGCCGGCCAGTTCCAGGATCAGGAAGCGCTGGACGTACAGCGCGAGGTCGGGGCGCTCGCGCTCCATGCGGGCGAGGCCCGCCCGGTCGAGGCCGGTGACGCGGCACGGGCTCTCGGCGATGGCCGTGGCGGTCCGCCGCCCGCCCTGCACCAGCGCGACCTCGCCGATCACCGTGCCCGCCGTGGTGGTGCGCAGGCGCATATGGGGACGCCCCGGCACCGCGATCTCGATCGAGACGAGGCCCTGCTCGAGGAAATACAGGGCGTCGGCCGCCTCGCCCTGGCGCATCAGCGCCGCGCCGGTGTCCAGGGTGCGCACGGTCACGTAGGGGGCGAGGTCGCCGGGCTCGATCGCGCAGCCGAGCTGATCCGACAGGTGCTGGGCGAAGCGCGTGGTCGCGCCGGCCCCGGAGATCCCGGTCTCCGACAGCAGCGTCGCCTCGGCGGCGCGCAGGGCCTCGTCGAGGGTCGGCAGGACACGGATCCGCGGTCCGGCGGTGAGGCCGTTGCGCTCGATCAGCCGGAGCGCCTTCGCCCCGAGATGCACCAGCAGCACGTCGAAGCCCTGCGCCTCGGCGCGCTGCCCGATCTTCCGGAACGCCACGAGCGCCGAGCTGTCGAGGCCGACGCAGTCCCGGAAGTCCAGGACGAGCACGCGCAGGGTTCCGGCCTCCGCGGCGACCCGCTGGTAGATCGCCTGGCCGTTGAGGAAGAACAGGAAGCCCTGCAGGGTGTAGATCCGCGTGCGCGTCCCGGCCTCGCGCAGCAGGGCGGCGGTGTCGGGCGCGCGGATGATGCTGCTGCGCCGCTCCGCCCCGGAGAGCACCCGGCGGATGGTCGGGATCCGGGCGTACTGGACCGCGAAGATCAGCATCGCCAGCAGCATGCCGGTCAGGAAGCCCACTGTCGCCCCGAACAGGGCGGTCGTCGCGCACACGGCCAGCGCCACCGCGACTTCCCAGGGCAGCAGGGTCCGGTGGGCGCGGGAGAGGTTGAAGAGGTGCCCCAGCGCGATGGCGATGAGGGCGCCGCCGGCCAGGGGGCGGGGCAGCAGGCCGAGGGCGCTCGCCCCGAACACCAGCACGGCCGCCATGACGGTGAGCGTCAGCCACCGGCCCAGCCACTGGCCGCCGCCGATAGTGTGCAGGTACAGCGTCGAGGTCCGGTCGAATCCCATCACCGGGCTGCCGAACAGGCTGCCGAGGACATTCGTCCAGCCCGCGGCGACGAAGACCCGGTCGATGCCGAACTCGCGCCGCAGGTCCAGCTCGACGCTGACGACGTAGAGGATCTGGATGATGACCGCGACCAGCATCTCGGTGGCGATCTTCGGCAGGATCGGCAGGAGCAGGGCGGGATCGAAGGCCGGGAGGCCGCCGATGGCCGGTGCCCGCAGCAGGGATCCCGGCGGCAGCGGATCGACCAGCCACCCGGCCGCCTGGGCGGCGGCCGTGTCGAGACCCCGGGCCGACAGGCCGAGATGCACCAGGGCGAAGCTGGCGATGACGATGGCGGGGAAGGTCCCCCAATGCGGGAGGCGCCGGGGCAGGTAGAAGGCGCAGACGCCGATGCCGAGGGTCAGGGCGATGCGCCCGAGGGTGCCGGGATCGATCGGGCCCGGGGTCGGCGTCACCGGATCGAGACTGCCCAGCACGGCCGCGAGCGCGTCGTCGATATGGGCGCCGATCTGCACGCCGCTGCGCAGGAGCAGCAGGCCGACGCCGGACAGGAAGCCGGTCAGGATCGGGTAGGGCAGCAGCTGGGCCACCAGAGAGGCGCGCAGGCTCCCGAGGGACACGAAGGCGAGGCCCGTCAGCAGGGTCGTCACGCCGCAGGCGAGGAGGACGATCTGGCCGACCGCGTCCGGATCGGTCACGCCCGCCCCGTGCAGCTGCCCGGCGATCGCGGCGGCGATCGCCGCCTGCACGATGGCCGCCGCCCCGAAGAACGACAGGGAGATCACGATGTCCCGCTTGAGCGCCGCGAAGACGAGGCCCCCCAGGACGTAGGCCGCGAACATCGCCGCCACCCCGGCGGTGCGGCTCTCGGCGAGGGGACCCGAGAAGATCAGCTGCGAGTACACGATGAGATCGAGCACGATCATCATGGTCGCCACGCCGGCGGCCAGGATCGTCCGCGACACGCGCGCCGACACCGCACGCGCCGCGCCTCCGGCGGAGGTCCTGTCGGTGGTCGTCATCGGCACGGGATCCGGGTCTACGAAGCTCCGAGGGAGCCGGGACTCAGTTCCGCGCCGCCGCGCGATCCGCCCGGGGCCGTCGGAATCAGGCTTGTCCGAACTAGCGCCTCGTCATCGCGGCCGCACGCTTAAAATTTCATGATGATCTCCGGATGCGTCCAGAGATTTCACGCGCGCCGTCCGGCCGACATCTGGGGTTGCGGCCGCCTAGCCCGGCCGGCGCCCCCGGATCGATCTCGGTGCGGCGCGCAGGACTGTCGAAAGCTTGCGCGGAAGCAGGCCGCGTCCGGGGACGTGCGGCGACCGTCCCGCGGGCGCCCGGTTCGTCAATGCGCCTCGCTGTAGCGCTTGGTCGACTTCTGCTCCTTCTTGTAGGCGGTGATCGCCGCGGAGCAGCCCGGCGTGAGGTTCTTGAGATTGGCCTTGAAGCAGGCTTCGACCTCGGGGCCGCCGGGCGCGTAGGCGCTGCAGTAATCCATGTAGTCGCCGGTGCAGTGCTGCTTGAGGGCCTCCCGGGCCGGCGACGGCTCCGCGAAGGCCGCGGCGGAACCGAGGGACAGGCCGATGGCCAGGAGGCCGGTCAGGGCCGTCTTGGTCGAAGTCATGGATATCCTTCACGCATCCGGGCCGCGCGAGCGTGTCGCGCGGCGATGGGCCGGACGGATGCGAGCCAAGAATGGCGTGACCATGACGCCCGGATGGCCCGCGTGCAGATCAGCCATGTCTGCGCACCGGTCAATGCGCCCCGACCCGCTGGGCCGGCACGAGGTCGTTGGCGATGATCTCGCCGAACGGGCCGTCGTTGCGGGCGTTGCTCGCCGGGCGGCCCGTGGTGGCGCGGAGCGGCAGCTTCGGGAAGACCAGCTCGGCGAAGCGGTAGGCCTCCTCCAGGTGCGGGTAGCCCGACAGGATGAAGCGGTCGATCCCGAGGTCGATATACTCCTTCATCCGGTCGGCGACCTGGTCGGCCGAGCCGACCAGAGCCGTCCCGGCCCCGCCGCGCACGAGGCCGACGCCCGCCCAGAGGTTGGGCGACACCACGAGGTTTTCGCGCCGGCCGCCGTGGAGCGCCATCATCCGGCTCTGGCCGACGGAATCCTGCCGCTTCAGGGTCTCCTGCGCCTTGGCGATGGTGGCGTCGTCGAGCTTCGAGATCAGCGTCTCCGCGGCGTCCCAGGCCTCTCCTTCCGTCTCCCGGGCGATCACGTGCAGACGGATGCCGTAGGAGAAGGTTTTTCCACGTTCCTCCGCGGCGCGGCGCGCGGAGGAGATCTTCTCGGCGACCTGGGCCGGCGGCTCGCCCCAGGTGAGGTAGACGTCGCAATGCTCGGCCGCCACCGCCATGCCGGGCGCCGAGGAGCCGCCGAAATAGAGCGGCGGGTAGGGCTTCTGCACCGGCGGGTAGATCAGCCGGCCGTTCTCGGTGCGCAGGTGCTCGCCCTGGAACGTCACGGTCTCGCCCGAGAGCAGGCCCCGCCAGATCGTCAGGAACTCGTCGGTGACGGCGTAGCGCGCGTCGTGGGACAGGAACACGCCGTCGCCGGCGAGCTCCACCGGGTCGCCGCCGGTGACCACGTTGATCAAGAGGCGCCCGTCCGAGATCCGGTCGAGGGTCGCGGTCATGCGGGCCGCCGCGGAGGGCTCCATCAGGCCCGGCCGCACCGCCACCAGGAAGCGCAGGCGCTCGGTCAGCGGCGCCAGCGCCGAGGCGATGATCCAGGAATCCTCGCAGGAGCGCCCGGTCGGCAGCAGCACGCCGTAATAGCCGAGCGCGTCGGCGCCCTGGGCGATCTGGCGCAGGTAGCTGAGCGAGACCTCCCGGGCCCCCTCCTGGGCGCCGAGATAGCGGCCGTCGCCGTGGGTCGGCAGGAACCAGAGGACGTCGGCGCGCCCGTCATTCGGTGCGGTCATCGGAGTCTCCGTCACGATTCAGGCGGCCTGCGGCGCGCCGAGCAGATGATCGAGGATACGGCCTTCGAGCCGCGCCAGATCCGGATCCCCGCGCCGGCGCGGGCGCGGCACCTCGACCCGCAGGTCGAGGGCGATGCGTCCGGACTCGACGACGAGGATGCGGTCGGCCAGAGCCACCGCCTCGGCGACGTCGTGGGTGACCAGCAGCGCGGTGAACCCCTGCACCCGCCAGATCCGCTCGATCAGATCCTGCATGTCGATGCGGGTCAGGGCGTCGAGGGCGCCGAGCGGCTCGTCGAGGGCGAGCAGGCCCGGCCGGCTCACCAGCGCCCGGGCCAAAGCCACGCGCTGGCGCTGGCCGCCCGACAGGGTCGCAGGCCATTGCCCGGCCTTCTCGGTGAGGCCGACCTCGGCGAGCGCCGCCAGCGCCCGCTCCCGGCGCCCGGCCCGGGTGCCCTGGCCGGACAGGCCGACCGCGACGTTGTCCACCACCCGGGCCCAGGGCAGCAGGCGCGGCTCCTGGAACATGATCCGCCGGGGCGGCTCGGACCGGCGGGGGTTGCCCCCCGGCCCCTGCAGCTCGATCCGGCCGCCGGTCGGCGTCTCCAGCCCGAGGATCAGGCGCAGCAGGGTGCTCTTGCCGCAGCCGGACCGGCCGACCACCGCGGTGAACCCGCCGGCCGGCAGGAACAGGTTGAGGCCCGCGATGACCGGATGGCCGTCGAAGCTCTTGTGCAGGTCGCGGGCGGTCACGGCGATCCCGCGGGCGGACTCCGCCGCGGACCGCGCCGGTTCCGGGTCTCCGGCCTGCCGGGGGGCGGTCGCTGCGTCGGGAAGCGCCTCGCGGCGGACGGCGTCGAGCAGCATCAGGCGCTCCTGTAGGCGGGGTTCCAGGCGAGGCAGACGCGCTCCAGCTTGCGCGTCAGCGCGTCGGCGAGCTTGCCGAGGGCCGCGTAGATCAGGATCGCCAGCACGACCACGTCGACCAGCATGAACTCGCGCGCCTGCATGGCCATGTAGCCGAGCCCCGAGGAGGCCGAGATCGTCTCGGCGACGATGAGCGTCAGCCACATGATGCCCAGCGCATAGCGCAGGCCGACGAAGATCGACGGCAGGGCGCCGGGCAGCACCACCCTGGTGAACAGCTCGGTGCGGGACATGCCGTAGACGCGGCCCATCTCCACGAGGCCCGGATCCACCGCGCGGATGCCGTGCAGGGTGTTGGCGTAGATCGGGAAGAACACGCCCAGCGCCACCAGGAACAGCTTGGCCTCCTCGCCGATGCCGAACCACAGGATCACTAGCGGGATCAGCGACAGGTGGGGCACGTTGCGGACCATCTGCACCGAGGTGTCGGTGAGCGTCTCCGACAGCCGCGACAGGCCGTTGGCCAGGCCCAGCCCGAAGCCGATGCCGCCGCCGACCACGAAGCCCGCCAGCGCCCGCAGGGTGCTGACCCCGAGATTGGTCCAGAGCTCCCCGGTCCGCCCGGCCTCCCAGCCGGCCCGGACCACGTCGAGGGGCGCCGGCATGAACCGGTTGGAGACGAGGCCCGCCGAGACCGCGGCCTGCCAGCCCAGGAGGATCGCGGCCGGCAGCAGCCAGGGCAGGGCCGTGTCGCGCAGGCGCGCGCGGGTCAGAACAGGCATCAGCGGGTCTCCCCCCGGTTCTCGGCCCGGCGTTCGGGCCGGGTCCAGACCGCGTCGGCGACCCGGACGGGTCTGGGCAGCAGGCCGAGGCCGTGGAAGGCGTCGGCGACCTTCTGCTGGTCGGCCACGGTCGCCGCGTCGAGGGGCGCCACGTCGTAGGACAGGCGGCCCAGCGCGACGCCGAGGATCGGGGCCGGGATGCCCACCGCTTGCGCCAGCTCCGCCGCCACCGCGTCCGCGTGGCCCTCGGCCCAGGCATCGACCGCGCCGATCGCCGTGAGCACGGCCGAGACGATCTCGGGGCTCGCGTCGGTGAAGCCGCGCCGGGACAGGTAGAACTGGCGGTTGGGCGCGAGCCCCTGCCCGTCCGCCAGGACCCGGGCGCCGGTGGCCCGCTCCGCGGCGGCGAGATACGGGTCCCAGATCGCCCAGGCGTCGACCGCGCCGCGCACGAAGGCGGCGTTGGCGTCGGCCGGGGCCAGGAAGGCGAGCCTCACCGCGTCGTAGGGCAGGCCGGCCTTCTCCAGGGCGCGCACCACCAGGACATGGACGTTCGAGCCCTTGTTGAGCGCCAGCGTCCGGCCGCGCAGGTCGGCGAGGCTGCGGATCGGGCTGTCCTTCGGCACCAGGATCGCCTCGCCCCTCGGGGCCGGCGGCTCGGCGGCGACGTAGCGCAGGTCCGGGCTCGCGGCCTGCGCGAAGATCGGCGGGGCCTCCCCGGCCGAGCCGAAATCCACCGCCCCGGCGTTCAGCGCCTCCATCAGCGGCGGCCCGGACGGGAATTCCGACCAGACCACCGCGGTGCCGAGGGGCTGGAGCGCCTGTTCCAGGGTGCCGCGGCCCTTCAGCAGCACGAGGGACCCGTATTTCTGGTAGCCGATCCTTATCGTGCCGCCCGCGGCCCGGGCGGGGCGCAGGGCGCAGGCGGCCGCGAGGCCGAGGCCCGCCGACAGGAGCAGGCGGCGGCTCGGGGCGAGCCCGGCGGACGGCGCCAGGGACAGGGCGCGGGGCGTTCGGTCGGTCATGACTCAGCCGTTGCGGGCGGGGGGCGTCCAGACCGCGTCGGCGATCCGGACCGGTTTCGGGATCAGCTTCAGGGCGTGGAAGCGGTCGGCCACGCGCTGCTGCGCGGCGGCGACGCGGTCGTTCATCGGGCCGATCACGTAGTCGGTCCGGTCCACCGCCCGGCGGGTCGCGGCCAGCGGCACGCCGGTGCCCTGCGACAGGAGCTCGGCGACCGCACCGCGATTCTGCGTGCACCACGCCGCCACCTCGGTGAGGGCCCCGATCACCGCGGCGAGCACCGGGGCGCGGCTCTCCGCGAAGGGCCGGCTCGCCAGGAAGAAATTGTTCTGCGGGGCGATCTCCGTGGCGGAGGCGAGCACGCGCACCCCCTCCCCCGCCTCGGCGATGGCGAAGTACGGGTCCCAGATCGTCCAGGCGTCGATGCTGCCCCGGGCGAAGGCGGCGGCGGCATCCGCGGGCGCCAGGGTCACCGGCTCGATGTCGGCGTAGCCGAGCCCCGCCTTCTCCAGGGCCGCGATGGTCAGGTTGTGGGCGCTCGACGCCTTGGCGAAGGCGACCCGCTTGCCCTTGAGATCCGCGAGGCCGGTGAGGGTCGAGCCCTTCGGCAGCAGGATCCCGGATCCGGAGCCGCCCGCCTCCTGGGCGGCGGCGTAGACGAGGTTGGACCGCGCCGCCTGCGCGAAGACCGGCGGCGCGTCGCCGGTCTGCCCGAAATCGATCCCGTCCAGCGACAGAGCCTCGAGCAGCGGCGGCCCGAAGGAGAACTCGATCCAGCGCACCGTCTGCCCGAGGGGCGCCAGGCGGCGCTCGAGGATCCCCTGCTGCTTGGCGACCACCAGGATGCCGTTCTTCTGGTAGCCGATCCGGAGGAGTCCCGGTTCGGCCGCGCCGGCGCTCCGGGCGGCGGCGAGGTCCGCCGGAAGCGCCAGCAGGCCGGCGAGCAGGGTGCGGCGGTCGAGCATCGCGGGGCTCACTCGGCGGCGGCGAGCGCGACCGGGGCCGAAGCGGCCGCGCGATGGACGAGGAGCGCGGCGAGCTGCCCGCCCGCCTCCGCGGCGCGGGCCCGCACGCCGGCCTGGGTCAGGACGCCGTCGTCGAAATCCGCGTCCGAGGCGTAGACCGCGGTGGGGATCTGGAGCGCGCCGAAGAAGCCGAAGAGCGGCCGGAAGGCGTGCTCCACCACCAGCGCGTGGCGCAGCCCCCCGCCGGTGGCTACGATGGCCACGGGCTTGCCGGCCAGCGCCCCCGGATCGACCAGGTCGAACAGGTGCTTGAACAGGCCGGTATAGGCGCCCTTGTAGACCGGCGAGCCGACGACGAGCCCGTCCGCCTCCTCGATGGCGTCGAGCACCGCGCGGGCGGGCGGCGGCAGCCGGTCGCGGGTCCAGGCGGCGCCGAGGCCGGAGCCGGCATCGACGAAGTCCAGGATGCGGGCGTCGAGGGCGGCCTGGGCGCTGGCCTCGCGCAGCACCGCGTCGACCAGCGTGCGGGTCTTGGACGGCCGCTGCACGTTCGCGCTCAGCCCGACGAGTCTCGGTCGTGTCATTCTGGCTGCCTTGTGCCTTGCGATGGGCGGGACGGCGAAACGCTCCGGCCGGGACGGACGGAAGGCGGCGCGGCCGGATCTCGGAACGGGTGACTAGAATGGATCGCCCCCTATCCGCAGGTCAATGAAACGGTTTTCCGTATTCGTCGGAGCGAGAAAAATGTTCTCCCCGTAATCCGGCGTCATGGGTGAAGTTTCGTCTCGCTCCGGACGCGGATTTTTCTCGCCAGAGACAGGGCCTGCGCCCGCAGGCCGCCCGGAAAGCCCGACAGATCTCCCGATCCCGGGGCCGGGAGGACGATCATCCCCCGGCGGGGCGACGGCGGGAAAACGCTTCCCCGGGATCCGGAGACCGCCCGCGGCGCGCGCCGGGTTCAGGGGGCTGTGCGGTCGCGTGCGGGGAGCCGCGCCCGAAATCCCGCATTGACTTCTAGATTATAGCTGTTCTAATTCGCAACAGAACGGCACGGAGCCGATCTTCACCGGGAGATACGCGACATGGCCAACGCCCATTGCGAGAGCTGCAAGTTCTTCGACGAGCACACCGGCAACGGCGCCGCGCCCCAGGCCGATGCCGGCCTGTGCCGGTTCAACCCGCCGGTCAGCCAGCCGGAGCCGGAATCCAAGGGCCTGTGGCCGGTGGTCACCTCGAGCGACTGGTGCGGCCACTTCACGGCCGAGATGACCGCGGCCGAGTGAGCCTCCGGGGCGCTCCGCGTCTCGGCGCAGGCTGAACGGCCGGGGCCGGCCATCGCGGCTGGCACCGGCCCGCCTGCGGCGAACGGATGATCCCTTGGAAACGACAGGGCCGCGCGGACGATCCGCGCGGCCCTGTCGTTTCGTCGGTCCGCGAGCCGGGCGATGCCGGCTCGCGCGGGTCGGCGGCCGTCTCAGAGGCTCCCGGGGCCCTTGGAGAAGCCCGCCAGGGTGAACAGGTCCACCGAGAGCTTCGCGCCGACCACGAAGGCGTCCGGGATCGGCTTCGGCCGGAATGGGAAGCGGGTCTGATCCGGATCGATCACGTATTGCAGGTTCGGCATCAGCCGCACCGCCGGGGTCAGCTGGATGCCGTAGCTCAGCTCCAGGATGGTCTGCAGGGATTCGACGTTGCGGCTGCTGAGCCCATAGGAAGCCCGGGCCGCCCGGATATTGGCTGTGCCCAGGGGCGAGAGGTGCTCCATGGCGAACACGAAGCCGAGGGTGTCGTAGGGCCGGCCCGGGAAGGTGCCGGTCAGCACGGCGCCCCCCTCCAGGAAGTAGTCCTGGGTCTGTCGACCGCCGGTCCCGAACACCGCGGCGCCGAACAGGGACAGGCCCTGGACGCCGTTCGGATCCGGACGCCAGACCATCTGGTCGAAGCGGGCATAGACGGCCGAGCGGCCGAACCGGGTCAGCGGGTCGAGGCCGCTGAACAGCTGGGCCCCCCGACGCAGGTCGAGCACCGGATCGCTATAGTCCGACTGGTCGATGATCGCGCCGACGCTGTAGTTGCGCGGCAGAGCGTCGTTGCCGAAATTGGTCGAGTAGCCGACCTCCACCGGCACCACGACGCCGGTGGCGCCGTTGGTCGACCAGTCGATGCCGTTCTGGTTGTCCTGCTGATCGCGGGGATTCACCTCGTAGATGCCGGCATGCACGAACACCTTGTCGGTCACCCAGGCCTTGGCATGGGCGCCCCAGGTGGCGATCGGCCACCAGGTGATGTTCGTCATTTTGAATGCCGATTTCGGCGCACCACAGGTTCCATTGTTCTGGAAATTGCAGTAGAACGGCGAGGCAAGGAAGTTCGGGTTGGCCAAAAGGCGGCCGACCTCGATGTCGAGGCGGTTATCGAAGAATTTCTGCTCGTAGGACAGCGACGAGAGATGCACGGTCTGGCCGCCGCCCCAGATCTCCTGCACGCTGGTGTTGTTGCCGATCAGGTCCCGCGACAGGCTGCGGCCGTGGCGGTCGGTCACGATGGCATGCATCGAGCCGCCGTCGATCCCGGCGAGGCGGCCGAGGTCGGCGTCGAGGCCGAAGAAGACCTGGCCGGCATAGTCCGAGCCCTGGCGGAGGCCGCCCTTCGGGTTGGCGGCGAACTCGCCCGTGTAGTTCAGGATCGCGGTGATCCCGTGCCCGAGGTCGACGGTGCCGGGCGGCAGCGACGGCGGGGCCGCGGTGGCGCCCTGCGTGATGCCCTCGGCCGCCGCGCTGCTTGGACCGGCCGCGCTGCGTGCCTCACGGATGACCCGCCGCCGGGCGCGGTTCGCCCGGTACTGGGCCTTCTGGGCCGGGCTGGCCTTCGGGCCCGGATTCACCAGGGATGGCCCCCCGTCCGGCGCGGTGGCCACGCCTTGAGCCTCGGCCGAGCGGATGCCGGCCGCCATCGTGGTGCAGAGCGCGAGCGCTGCCCACCGTGCATGCTGTCCTATCATCGTAACTCCCCCTCAAGGCTAAGCCATTGAGGAGGTTGGGATACGTTCCTCAGCCTCATCGGGCCGTGCCCGAAACTGGAGTGGGAATGGAGCATCAGAGGTAAGGGCGCCAGGCAGTTGATCTATAACTCAACCGCGTGATGGGAGGCGCTCATCAGGTGCGACACGGCAGCAATCTCGGCACCTTTGCCGCTCCGTGCCGATCCGGGATAGGAGTGGTCTGTTGCGGCATGACCATAGTGGGCGCCGCGTTAACGCAACGCTCAGACTTCAGTTGACATTTATATCAACGACGCCACATGGTGCGGAAGTCGACCTCGGGGCTCTTGGCTTTGAGAAGGTTCGGCCGCGGGTCCTGGATGGCGTGGAGCGCAACGAAATCTGGGTTCGGATGTGGATGCTTGAGCATCTCGGAGGGCGGAGGCGGGACACGGGGTTCCCGGACTTTCGTGCCGATGCTCTCAACGCGCGCATCATTCAGGGATGCGATTTTACCGTGAGTCTGCTGGGCGACTCCAGCAAAGAGCCCGAGGTCGAGAAGCTGGAGAACCTCCATGAGGCCTGGGCCATTTGCTATCGGACGCCGCGGCCAGGTTGGAGGCTCTTCGGTCGGCTGTATGGCCAGGGGACTTTCGTAGCTTCCGACTTGAAAGATAGGCATGAGCTTGGCGGCAGGGAGAACTACAATCGGATAGCCGCCGCTGCCATGGCGGATCTGGATGGGGCGCTCGCGGGCATGCGACCGCACACCGGAACGAGTGAGAAGGATTATTTTCTAGGGCTTGCGCGAAATGTCGACAAACCTGCCATCTTCTGAAGCCGACAACAAGTATATGCGTCTGTACATGGCAGAAGTGCTGCGCGCGCGCCTGTTCGGCGCAATTCGCGTGGCGGCGGAGTACCGCAAGAATGTAGAGGGTCTCACTCGAAAGGATGTCGCCGACCGGATGGGTCGGGACGAGGCAACCGTAAGCCGGACCTTCTCTGCGCCCGCCAATTGGACGATTAAGACGATCTCCGATCTTTGCTATTCGCTCAATCTGGACATGCAATTTGTCCTGATCGATCGTCTAGATAAGGACCGTGTTTTTGTCGACACTGGGATGCATTTTAAGCGCATACACCAGGGTCAGCGCCTCGTCGGGGACAACAAGCCAGAGCTTACGAACTACATTCACGGCACTGCGCCACGTAGGCCGGTCAAGATAATGACGCACGACCATAGATGGCCGATGCCGAGCTATAATTCTACGGCCGCCGTAGAGAATTACCCACTTCGTGCGGACGGTAAGAAGCATGAGCACCGCTGAAATTGATATCGACGCGGCTGTCATTTGTGATGATGTCCGCAGGGAGGTCACTGGTAAGGCTATTCTTATTGGAGTTTGGCCACTTGAGCTGACCGTTCCAAACTATCCCACAGAGCTATTCTTTTGTTTTCACGTCGAGGGAGCTGTAATTCAGTCTGGCCAAATTGAGCCTCGCCTTGTCGTGCGAGACGAGGTTGGGGGAACTTTGTTTGACTCTGACGTTACTGCTAAGATGGAGCCTGGTCAGTTTGTGAAGGGACGATTTAGCATCGATTTCAACGTGGTTTTTGCGGCCACGAGGTCCGGTGATGTAGAATTTATCGTGACTATGGGTGGTGCCTCGCTGGTCGCTGCCAAACGCCGTATTGAATTACTAGACGTTCTTAAAAAAGAGAGGGAAGCCGAGCGCGCAACACTGTCAGACAATGGGCCTGCATCTTAATATCTCAGCAGCTGCGGGGTATGGCCTGCGGCTAGCCGTGCCAGGATCAGCTCTCTCCAAACCCCTGTAAAACCTTGACAATTCGCGGGCTGTAATGCAGGATTAATGCAGGGTTGCGACATGCGGCCGAAACAGACACTAGCCCGGCGGAGCGATCCGCGCGGGCTTTTTTATTGCCCGGAGGGATCGGCATGCGGAGGGCAGGACGCAAGCGCAAGGCCGCCCCAGTCACGCTCTCGACCGTGCGTGCGCTGGCGGCCGAGCCGACTGTGACACCAGGCCGGGACGCGGATGCCGCGCCGGGGCGGCAGGCGAAGGTCGAGTTCACGGCGGTCCGCGAGGCCGGCGGCCGGGTGCGGATCATCGGATCTGGCGCCGCCACCATCGTCCAGGGCGCCCCGCCTCAGGTCGACGACGTCGTGATGCTGGACGAGGCTGCTATGACCCGGGCGGCATGCCCGTCCAGCACCCGTGAGGCCGCCAGGCGGTTGCGCGACCGTATCACCACCCCGTGGCACCGGTCGCCCCTTCCCCGGGTTGTGATGACTCGATCCGGAGGAGGCAGACCATGATCACAGAACCGGGACCAGGTCAGTCTGAGGCACCCCTCGCGACCGCGCTCGGCGTGTTCCGCACCACCCTCGTGACCTTCGCCCGCGAGATCGCCAACCGAGACCCGCAGCTCGCAGCTAACGCCTTCGAGGCGGCGCAGGCAGCCATGGAGGATCGGCTCGGCGGCGGCTCCGACACGGCCGACGTAATGGGCCACGACGCCGGCATGCGCAACGCTCTCCGGATCCAGCTGCGCAAGGTGCTGACCGCCACGAAGGCCGCGATCGACGAGCAGGCAGGCGACGGGGGCCTCGACGCCGGCGGGTGATCCGTCGAGCCACTCTCGCGGTCTGCCTGGATACGGATCCGCGGGGCTGCTCGTCCTGATCCTCGGTTTCTCGGTTGCCCTCACCCCGGTCCGCGAAGTGAGGATCTCGACGATCAGGGTCTTCCCTGCCCGGTCGAAACTCAGCCCGGCGTGACATTTGCCATTTGTCACGCGTGTCACGGTCAGGCTTTCCATAGCCACTCCTCCTCGGCCCAGGCCGCGGTCCGGAACCCGTGTTTCGGGCATGCCTCCAACGCTCTCTTGAGCGCTTGGCGGACCGTGTTCGCGGCCTTGTCGCCGTCCGTCTCGCCGGTCGCGTACCGGCGCCGAAATTCCGGCCGTAGCTCCTCGACGGTGATCGCCCGTAGCGTCTCACCGTCACCTTGCCCCGCCCTCGGTACGGCTTTGGTACAAGGACATGCGGCGCGCGGTTGCATGACGCCGCGGAGGGTCGGCTCTCTTGTTCCCCCGGGGGTTGGTGAACCCCTTCCCGGATGAAAGCGTGAACTCTTCCACCTTTCGATCGGCGGATCGTTCACTCGTGTAAGAACACTTCACCTGAAAAATGCAGGCGCAAATCAGGAAAATAGGTGCAATTTCCTATAATCTCAGTTTAGTTAGCGGCTGCATCCTTCCATCCATCAATGAGTTCACGGTTTCACACTTAAAGGCGTGCCCTCGACCCGCTGACGTCGAGGGCACGCCTTGCAACAGGAGCCCTGGATGAGCCGTCCTCGTCGCGTCGGACTGCCCTGGTACGAGCCTGAGCACTACGAGGCCCTACGAGCCGGCCTCGCCGATGGGGCGAAGCTGCCGCCGCATTACGAGACCTGGCGGATCGCCACCGAACAGATGGAACGCGAGGTCCAGCGCAGTGGCGTCGACGTCGTGCGCGTCTCAATCGAGCCAGAAGCATTTGGGGCCTGGTGCGAACAGAGCGGTCTGCCGAGTGATGGCGCGGCCCGCGCACGTTATGCGGCTGAAGCTTTAGTCGAGACCGCTGCGGGCTGAGTCCGTCCCATCGGCTTGGCGGCGCGAGCAGGACGGGCGCGACCAACCTCTCGCGCGTTGACGCGTCTTAGCTGCTGGCTACCGGGCCCATCGCCCGAGACGCCGCTTCCATCGCTCACCAGGCGGCAGGACAGGGGGTGTCTTCGTCGCCCCCAACGCCCGAGGTCGCGGCGCCATGACGGGTACGGGTGAGGCGATCGCGGCCGCCGGCTCGGCGATCGGCCCTTCAGCCATCTCGGTCACGATTGTCTGAGCCTTACGTGGCCGTCCGCGCCGCGGCCGCGGCGATCGCTCCTCTGAGAGCTGCGCGCACTCCGCATGGACCTGGTTGGGCTCCGGTTCGACCTGCGGTGGCTCGGGCACGATCAGGTTGGGAAGGATCCGGCGAGCCTCGACGGCAGGAGCTCGCAGCTCGGCCGGCGGAGGCCAGGACACGGCCGGCAGTGAGACCGCCGGTGCAGCCGCCCGGTGTGGGATGAACGTGCGCTGATGGCGTCCGCCGGACTTCGTCTCGACAGTGAACGACGGTGGCAGGCGGTTACGCATGGTGCTGAACGCTTCTAAGGCGAGGGCGACCCGTCGTCGTCACAAAGATGCGGGCGTAGCCTTAATAGAACGATACACCGTCAGGGCGTTGCACCATCAGCGTGCGCGACAACCTAAGCTGAACCGTTCAGAGCCACTTTCTCAGGCGTGACGGACGATGACATCGCAGAGCTGTGCAGCGACGTGCTGGCGCTTCAAGCCGTGGGACCGGATTTCGCTGTTGCTCTCGGGCAGTGCATCGTCTCGGGCATCCCGTTCTCCGAGCGCATTTACCCCGAATGCGCCGGTATGCCGTGCTTGAACACCGCCCAGGTCGTGGGCTTCGCCGGTTGTGGAAGCCGAGGGAGTTCTCCGCCGGACGCGCAAAATGGTGGTGAGCATAGGCCCGCGGGTTGCAGCACCAGCTGTGCTGCGATGACGCCCCCCCCGCCGCTCCCGTCTCTAATGGTTGCCGCCCTGATGCTCGGCTATCCGTTGATGCGAATTGTCTTCGTTGCAGCGAGGCGGATCCGGGAGTCCTAAAGGGTCAAAAAAACCTCGACGCGTTCACGCGTGAAGGGCTTCCCCCCAAGTATCGTTTGACATATACCCCCATACAGCGAAGTCCCCAGAGCGGCCCCGGCAGGATCCCTGCGCGGGGCCGCTCTCGTTTCTGCCCCGACTATCAGCGCGAGGGCGGAGCGCTCCTTCCAAATCCTCATGTGTTCGCCGTCCGCTTCAGCGGGCTCTCTCTGTTGCGCCCCAGTTCCATCAAGGCGCAAGCCAACCATCGGACTGCATCAATGTCGGCAAGGACCACGCCGCCCGTGGGCGGACAACTGCTCTATGGGTCGCGTGCGATCGCAGAGCATCTGGGGATCACCCAGCGCCAGACGCTTCATTTGCTAGCCCAGAACCGCCTGCCCCACTTCGTGCTGGGACGTATGCGCTGCGCTAACAAAGCTAGCCTCACGGATTGGATGGCGCGCCAAGAAGCACGCGGTTGTCTCGCCGACGCTGCCACATAGCGATGTGGTCGGCTGAAGACCGGCATCGATCTACAGATAATGGTGACGGCGGACTTACATTCACTGACAACGCTTGATCGAAACCAAGGGCGGCGCTAGCTTGCCCATGGGCGGTTCCAAACCCCCATGGGCAGCGCCCAACTCCTTCGGAGACAACCCAATTGTCTCACGGGCCCAACAAAGGTCCGAATGAAGGGGTGTGTGATGAACGTTGTTGTCAGAGAAGGTCTCCCTTCTGAGCATAAGAAGGACGACCTTTTCATTCTAAAGCCTTGGTCTCGTGAAGAGGCTACAAATTTAAAGGGGGCGGCCGAGCAAGCCGGTGTCTCTCCTTTGACCATGCGCGATTGGGCGTCAAAGCATGGAATCGGCAGAGTAGTTGCTGGTCGCGTCTGGATTTCGCGCGTCGCTCTTGCCGCGTTTCTAGACGACGACGCTGGCGCCTTGGACGAATACCAACGCGGATACCGCAATACACCCCGGGTTGCCGCCTACTTCCACAGGCTTGGCATACCGATAGTTGAGCACATCAGGTCCGATAGCTGACCGATGCCTGGCGTCGACCGGCGCCCCACACTCCTTCCTCATTCCCCGACGCAGCTGGGCTGATCACCCGGCTGCGTGTGTCCTCCCTCAGCGTTCCGTTCCGCGGAGTGGGGGGGACGCTCCGCCTTTCCGAACGGACATCCCATGACCGACACAGCCGTACCGGCCGGGAAAAGTCCCCAGGCCGATCGCCCCTCCGCGCCGACCACCTTTGGAGCGCCGCACCTATACAGAGAAGAAATTGCCGCATTACTCGCCGGCGCAGAGACTTACTCTCGAATCGGCGCTTCTTATGCGGGTCTCGCCAACGATGATGGGCTGGACCATGCCCTGCGTTGTTTGGTGGCACAGACGCGCGCGGCGTTAAATCTCTTCGCAGAACTTCGTGAGATGACTTCGGACTTGGCGCAGCGTCCGAGAAATTCTAGCGCGAGGCAGCCATGACGGGCCGAGCGGATCCTCTCTACGCTGAAATGGCGCGTCTCGGGCGCCCCAACTACGGCGACGATATTCACGCGGACCGCGCTACAGTCCACGACCTCGGCAACTACCGCGCGCTCGAGCCGGACGAAGCCCGCTTCGCCCCGCCCGAAGATGCCCGGCCTAGGGATGCGCCACGGAAACCCATCGAGGTTCGGTGGCACGGCGACGCGGATCCGAACGCCGACCGCGCGTGGCTCGTGCGTGATCTCGTGCCAGAGACCGGCAAGGGACTGATCTCGGGCCAGTGGGGCGCCGGAAAAACTTTTGGCGCGTTGGATCTGGCTGCGTCCGTGATGACGCTGACCCCCTTCGCCAACCGCCGGACCGAGCGCCAAGGCGGCGTTCTGTTCATCGCGCCGGAGGGCGCCTTCGAGATCCCGATCCGTCTACGTGGCTTGATCGAGGGCAAGCTCAAGGCCGAGGCAGCTCAGGAGATCGACCTCGACCATTTGCCCTTCGCTTGGATCGAGGAATGCCCGCGTCTCGTAGAGAAGGATGCGGTCGCGCACCTCCAGGCAGTGGTCCAGGCCGTGACCGAGCATCTGCGGGACAGTTTTGGCCTTCCCCTAGCGATGATCGTCATCGACACGATCGCCGCTGGTGCCGGGTTTGATGACGAGAACTCAGCCTCCGAGGCGCAGCGGGTGATGGATGCGCTCCAGACTCTCAGCCGCGAGACCGGGGCCTTCGTGATGGGCGTCGACCACTTCGGTAAGTCGAGCGAGACCGGCACCCGTGGCTCTTCCGCTAAGGAGGCAGCCGCGGACGTTGTGCTGGCCTTCCTCGGCAACCGGGATGAGGCTGGCAACATCTCCAACACCCGGTTGGCCATACGTAAGCTGCGCGGCGGACGGGTTGGCATGGAGGTGCCCTACAGTCTGGACGTAGTCCAGGTCGGAGAGAGCTACAGCGGTGAGCCGGTGACGACCTGCTTCGTTAATTGGCAGGTGTCGCGAGCCGCTGCGATGGCTGAAGCGATGCGGGACCCTTGGCCGAAAAAGCTGAGGATGCTGCGGTCCGCGATTGAGACCAGCCTCATAGACCACGGGCGTCGGGTCCGCCCCTTCGGTCTTGAAGGGCCAGAGGTGGTCGCCGTTGGCGAGCCGGCTTTGCGTCATGAGTTCGAGGCGGCCTACCCCGCTGCCGGGGAAACCGAGACCAAGCGGTCAGACGCGAAGCGCAAGGCCTTCAAGCGCGCCGTCGAGACCGCACAAAGCGATAGCCTGATCGGCTGTCGCGACATCGGCGGGGTCAGCCACTACTGGCTCGCTGTCCCTAATCCTGACGCTGCATGACGGCCGTGGACGGACCGGACAGACCGGACAGGATCTTAGTGATCCTGTCCTGTCCGTCCGTTTTGTCCGGTCCACTCGGACGCGGCGGACATTCCGGACATGTCCGTTTTGTCCGTTTTGTCCGGATGCTCCGGCGACCGCTTTTGTCAGCGATCCTTGGCTGCGGAGATGCGTTCGTGATCCGATCGGAAGATCGTTGGGGACCCTTCGCGGAAGGGCTCGATGAACCTGAGCGGCGCGCTCGGCTCCGTTCCATGCGGGCGCTGACCCGCATCTTATGTGGACCTCGCGGCGCCGAGTTGGCCGCTCATCTTGCGCGGGCGGAATGGGATGCCGAGGCCCTGCCCTCAGCGGTTGGGGCTTTGGAACGCCTGCCAAGCGTGGATCGCCGCCACCTCCTCACATCCTACGCCGCACTCGCGTGCGCCGCCTGAGGATTCCTCATGGATATCATCGACCATCCCGCCGGCCTTGTGGTTGGACCGGGCCTTTTCCGCATGCCTGCGGATGTCTACCATTCGGATCCAGCGCCGGAGCCCAGCTTATCGTCTTCGCTGGCTAAGGTGCTCGTAGAGAAATCTGCCGAGCACGCCTACGCCATGCACCCCCGGCTAGGCCGCGCCCCCGACGCTGAAGATGCCGAGAGCAGCCGGGCGATGCAGACCGGCACGGCTGCTCACCGCCTGATCCTCGGCGCCGGCGCCGAGCTCGTCGTGGTCGATGCGGACGACTGGCGTACCAAGGCGGCCAAGGAAGCCCGGGCTGCGGCCGTCACCGCCGGCAAGGCCCCTGTCCTCCGATTGGATCACGCCACCGCTGCGACGCTTGCTAGACGTGTCACGGGCCGCCTCGCCCGCGTGCCTGACTGCGAGGGTTTCTTTGATGCCCCAGCGGAGGTCGTGGGCATCGTGCGGCATCCCTCGGGCGCTTGGCTGCGAGCTATGTTCGACCGGATAGAGGTCCGGCGCGACCGTATCATCCTGTGGGACGTGAAGACCGGCCAGCAAAGCGCCGCGCCGCAGGATCTCGGTCGTCGCATCGAAGGCATGGCCATGGAGGTCCAGGCCGCGCTCTATGTCGACGTGGCCGAGCGGTTGTTCCCTCGCATGTCCGGCCGGGTCAGCTTCCGGTGGGTGTTCTGCGAAAACGAGGCGCCGAACGCCGTCACGGTCGCGGAGATTGACGCAGCGACGCTGCACATCGGCCGTCGCAAGCTGGCCGTGGCGCTCCATCGCTGGAATGAGGCTCGCACCTCTGATGTGTGGCCGGGCTACCCCGCCGAGATCATCCGGCCGGAATTCCCCGACTGGGCGGCCAAGCGCTGGGGCGAACGCGAAGGTGAGCCGACCCTCGCCCGTGTCAACTTCGATCTCAACGCCTCGCCCTTCCGCCCGCTCGACTGGGATCGTGCTGCATGAGTTTCACCTTCGCCCCCGCGGCCTCGTTCACTGAGCGGGCCGGTGTCTTCGTCTCGCTCACCGGTGGGACGAATTCAGGCAAGACCTACTCGGCACTCCGCCTCGCCCGTGGCATCGCTGGCCCTGAGGGCAAGATCGCTGTCCTGGATACCGAGGGCGGCCGGACGCTGCACCTCAAGCGCGATTTCGCGTTTGATGCATCCGTGATGGAGGCGCCGTTCCGGCCAGAGCGGTTCGCCGAGGCGGCTGAGGCTGCGGAGCGCGCCGGCTACGCGGCCCTCGTGATCGACAGCTTCAGCATGGAGTGGGTCGGTCTCGGCGGCGTGTTGGACTGGCAGGCCGAGGAGCACCGTAAGCTCGGCGGCCAGGACAGCAAGAAGGGGCAGTCGTGGGTTAAGCCCAAGATGGCCCATAAGGCCATGGTGTACGCCCTGCTCCAGCGGCGCATCCCCATCGTGTTCTCGATCCGCGGGGAGGAGACGTTCGTCCCACCCAACACCAAGCTGTTCAAGTCGATCACGTCGAAGACCTTCCCCTTCGAAGTGACGGTCTCGTTCCGGCTGGAAGCGGAGCGGAAGGGGTACATTGATCTGTCCGACCCAAAGTCGTGGAAGATGGAAGGGTGTCACCGAGACATCTTCCGCCATGGCGAACAGCTCGGCGAGGCACACGGTTCGGCGCTGGCCGCCTGGGCTCGGGGCGAGATGCCGGCCCCGGTCGCTGATATCGCACCTCGTCAGAGTGGGCGCGAGCGGATGATGGCGGCCGCCCGCGTCGAGGCAGCAAAGGGGGCAGCCGCGCTGCGCGGCTTCCTGGCGGAACGCAGCGAGCCCCAGTCGGCCGCCCTCGCCCCGCTCCTGGTCGATCTTGAGGCGATCGCCATAGCAGCAGATGCCGGGCGTATGGCAGCGTGACGCGCGCTAGGCTGCCGGCGTCGATCCGTGGACGCGTCCAGGCGTGAACTCGGCCACGCATACAGGATCTCAGGAGTGAACCCGTTCTCCCTTGGGGCTACCGGGTGGAAGCACCATCCCTACCACCATCCATGACAAGGACGCGCGAGATGATCCGCACACCCTATAACCTGCGGACCAAGGCCGCCGGCGGCGAAGACTTCGCCAAGGGGATGTACACCGTCCGCTCGTTCGCGGACGTGCTGTCGTCCCTCGCCCACATCGTCTCCGACCTGAAGTCGGAGGTTGAGTTCGAGGGCGATGCCTCCCCGGTCCCGGCTAAGATGCAGGCGTGGCTACTCGCCGGCGTGCCGCTCTTCAAGGAGATGGCAGCTGAGGAGATCGATGAGCTCGTCGCCCGCGTCACGGCCCAGAAGGCCGAGGGAGCACCTGCGCTGACCAAGGCACGTGCGGCCGCCGCCCCTCAGAATGCTGCCCTGATGGCCCGGATGGCCGAGCAGGACGGCGCCCTGACGAAGCTGGCCGAGCGTGTCGAGCCCCTCGCCGTGGTGGTCGAGAAGCTCGGAAAGCGTCTTGCCTGTGCAGCTGCTCGATTGCCTTAAGCGGACGCGCTGCCTGACACTACTGCGGGCCGAGGCTTGCCTATGACCCGGTGTACGCTGCCAACACCGATGCCCAGCTGCTTGGCGATCTTCGCCATGCTTAGGCCATCGGCTGCCAACTTCTCGATCTCCGTAGCCCTCGCCCGGGCAGTCGGCTTCCTGCCCCTGTAGAGGCCACCGGCCTTGGCTTTGGCGATGCCCTCGCGCTGGCGCTCAAGCATCATCTCCCGCTCGAATTGGGCGACACCTCCGAGAACGTGGAGCATAAGCTTGCCTGTAGGAGTCGAGGTATCGACGCCGAGGCTGACGATCCGCAGAGCGACGCCCTTGGCCGTGAGCGCGTCGAGGATAGTGCCGAGGTGCGAGACGGATCGCGCTAACCGATCGAGCTTCGTCACGACGAGGGTATCCCCGTCCCGCACGAAATCGAGGACAGCTTCGAGCTGCGGTCGCCCCCCGACCGAAGACACCTGTTCCTGATACAGCCGCTCGCACCCGAGCGCCTTGAGGTCTCGCACCTGTGCCTCAAGGCCGGCCCCCTGTTCCAGGGTCGAAGTGCGGGCGTAGCCGACGAGCATGGTGGGGATCCGGTTGGGTTCGTTCCACTAGGGTCTGAGACATAGAGGCTCGGATCGTTCCATAGGTCAACACCACTTAATTGGAATCAAGCCTCGGAGCGGGGCTGTTCCAGGTCCTGCCTTTCCGCATGGGCAAGCCCTGTGGAACGACCAATCCCCTCTGCTGCGGTGCACAAACGCATCGCCACAGCCATCGATGCCGCTGGCCCTCGGCCCCGGCGATCGACCCGTCGCGCCTAAGCCGACGGACCGTCCTCAAAAAGTCGAGCTTATCTCATGAAGAAGAACGAAGCCGTGGCCGATGCGCTGAGCCCCGCCCGCGCAATCCTCGCAGCCTGCCTCGCCAAGCGTGATCAGGCCGCTGCCCGCATGGCCGCTCTCGCGGAAGCCGATCGGAAACTGGGTCGAGCCAGTCAGGAGGTCTCCCACCTCTCGAGCGAACTCGCTGCAAACGAGGGGGGCGAGCGGGCTATGGAACTCACGCTCGCCCTGGTGGCTGCGAATGCACGTGTCGCCGCCGGCGGCTCGGCCAGGGCCAAGATCGCGGATGACATGATCGGAGCAGCCGGTATTTTGAATGCGGCGACAACCGCCGCACAGATCGAATGCACGAACGTTTTGACTGAGGAACTCCAGATCCTCGCTCAGGAAATCGAAGACCTGACGGTAAAATTAGCTCCGTTGCATCAGCGGCTCGTCGGCATTCGGGGCTGGGCGATGAACAAGAAGGATGGAGGTGATGAAAACCACCGGTTCCGCCATCAGAAATTAATGTCCTTAGCCAACGATCATATCCAAAAACTCTGTCCTTATTCGCAGCATACTGCAGGTGGCACGGAAAAGCGGTGGGAGGCGATGAACGAAGCCTTGATGGCTGACGCTGGTTCTCGGCTGTGACCGCCCCGCAGTTATCATCGCAGGCTGCATGTCGGCCATCTGCAACCCAACAGGTGTGGCCCGAACCTCACCCCTGGAAGCGCGCCGCCGATCAGCGGGATGCTGCCTCGGGCTGCTTCGACCGGTACCGTCAAACCGAAGCACGGTTTGCAGGGCGCATCTGGCGAGGTGGACGTCAGCGGTGATCGGTTCGCCTTCTCGCCGCCGAGCAGCGTGCTGTTCGGGATCAGCGCCCCGAACTGAGTTACCTGACGATCCATGATGGTTCCAAGGGGATGCGTGGAAGCAGCCGAGTGCGGCCCGGCCGGATGCGGCCCAGGGCGGCTTGAGCGGGGCTCAAGCGAGAGCGATCCGCGTCGGCGAGCGCGGAGGCTGTGAGGGGCGTACGGTGGTGGCGTGTCAGGCTCGAGCTTCGTCTCAGGCCCGCCGCGGGTGCGCCCGCGCTAGCTCGCGGACGGCGCAGGATCGGCCGATACCGGCCTTGTCAGATGTGCTCCCGCGAGATCGCTCGGGCAGAACGTATGGGTGACGAATGCGCCGCCGGCCCGGCACACCTCAGCCATCAGGTCGGCCGAGACCAATCCCGGCGCCATTTCCAGTCCGGGAGCGGCCATGCATGGCGCCGGAAGTGCTTCGCTTGTCGGGTCGAGGGTGTCGGTTCTGATCATCGCGTACCCTGGTGTGCGAGTATGCCGGTGAGGGACTGGCGGCAGAAGGGCAGGGCTCTACCGATCCCAGCGCAGGCCCGCGGCGAGGAGGAGGCGCTGCCGGACCACACTCGGCGAAGTCGACCGTGCGGATCGCCTCGATGTGGGCGTGAACCATTTTGGCGAGGTCGCTAGCCTCGGCCGGTGTCAGATCTCCATCGGCCTGGACGCACGTTCTCGAGCTCTGCGCTCACTGTAGTTCATCAACATCCTCTAAGACTTTCTTGCCAGTGACCGCGCCATGGTTTTGTTAAAGATCATCTGAAAGCAGATGATTGAGCTGAGTAAGTATGACGGTCATCTGCCGATAGCCGACGATAGCCTTGTCCGTCCACTTAATAATGGTCGCATCATCTCGGGTCCGGGTTTGATCTGCTGCGTACAGATCTCCGACCGCCACGAGGAGATTGTCAGTCCGGTCCAATTCGGATTTGAACGCAAATATCTCGGCCCCAACGGCTTCGATGCGAGAGTTCATGCAGATTAGCTTGCGGACGCGCCGCGCATCGTACCGCTTTCGACCGACGGGTGAACTCGTCACGTCGCGGGTTTTATCACTCATGATCGTCTTCATAGTCACCATTTTCTGGATCCAGTGGGCCCATCCCAAGTTCATCGCCGCCATCTGGTCCGATGAAGCTCACGACGATTACGTGGCGGCCCGCAGCGGTATCAATCTCCCGCTGGATACCGCTTGGATCGCTATCTTTGCGCTGCCAAATGACAACTACGCCCTGAGCCTCACGCCTGCTGGCAATGATCTCTCGTAGTTTGGCAAGGTCTTTCCGCATCTTCCTTTGAAGAGCGCTGGCCATATGTGCCTCCGCGCGGATGAGGGGCGGGGTTGGACCGATCAGAGATCATCGCCGCTCTTGCCCTTGTGGGAGACGGAGGCGGAAGCTCGTGGCCCTCGGCTACGCGCTGCAGGCCGCGCTCGGCAACGGCACGGTGGTCGATGGTCTCGCGATCTCGGCCACGATCCCGGCCTCGCTCTCGCTCGTGGTCGGGACCGGCTCGCTGATGACCTACGCCGCGATCGACCCGAGCGCGGCATTCAGCGACCTCGGCATCGACACGACCCACTTCACGATGAAGCAGGGGCTCCTCCAAGAGCCCGGTGCAACGCTCGTAATCACGCCGCCGGCCGCGGCCGGTTACAGCCAGATCTATCTCGTGCAGGCGGCCTACTCCGAAGCGGACAGCTTCACGGTCCTGCCGTACTACAATGCTGCGAACCCGGCGTTGCCGTTCAATGGGCCGAACAACTCCGGCAACAGGGACCTGACGCTGCGCCAGTCGCTGTGCGTGGTCGGGCTCAAGCCTGGCACGGCCGCCGCGACCGGGTCACAGCAGGCGCCGAGCCCCGACCCTGGTTATGTCGGTCTCTACGTCATCACCGTGCCCAACGGCGCCACCCAGATCACGTCGGCCAACATCGCGCTCTACCCCGGCGCCCCGTTCCTCGACCTGAAGCTGCCGCAGATCCGCGCCGCGATCCAAGCGCAGGGCGGGAACTATGCGCCCGACACCGGCACGGCCAACGCCCTAGCGATCACGCTGCCGGCTTATACGCCGAACCCGCTGCTGGATGGCACGCCGGTTCGCTTCAAGAAGGGATCGAGCGCCAACACCGCCCCGACCCAGATCACGATCAACGGCACGCCCTACCCGGTCCAGACCTCGGCCGGCGTGGCGCTGTCGGGCGGGGAACTGCCGGGCGGCTGTTTCGCCAGCGGCCACATCCTCGGGGGCGTGCTGCGCCTAGGATCCACCGGGGTCTCGACTGCTGCCATCCAGGCGGCGGTCGCCCCGCTTCTGCCGCTCGGCCTCGCGGCCCACGGCATCCCGCAGACGTTCATCGACCAGATCACCTGCCAGATCACCGGCTTCAGTGCCCAGGATAAGTTCACGTTCTCGACCTCGACTTTCCAGGCGGGCGTGTTCACCTGCGGGCAGGGCGAGGATGGCGTCTACGATTTCTTCCTCAACGTGAACATGAGCACATCGCCGGGGCTGCCCCATGCGATCCAGCTCTACGTGACCAAGAACGACGGCTACTCCAGCACCACGCTCCCGGCAAACAGCACGGTCCGACCGAACGGTACGGTGAACACCAACGCGGGCGCCGTCAGCCAGAACAACGACGTGTCCGGCAACTTCACCGCCGCGTCGATCGCGCTGGTGGCCGGGGATGTCATCAAGTTCTGGGTCTACAATTCGACCATCAACGTGAGCCAGGGCGCCGCCTACGGCAAGCCGACCACGGACTTCTCGTCCAACGTCTCGATCAAGCGAGCTGTGCACTGAGTCCAGGCGACGGGCCGTCCGCAGTCTCGCCGCTCAGCCTCCACGTCCCTTCCAGCCCTCGCGCCAGCCGACGCGAGTGGCTTCCGCTCGGGTCTCCCCGAGCCCCGCCCTCGCCGTTCACGACAAGGCGCAACGCCTGCTCACGCTCCTCGGCGAGACATCTGCCCGCCACGGCGCGGGGGCGTTCAGCCTGGCTGAGACAGACGCCCTCGCCGTCCCGAACGGCAGCGTCCCATCCTCCCCTTCCCCACGTCGCGCCATCCGGCTCGATCCCACCGCACTCGCTCGCCGGCCGAGCGGGTGCTTTCGCATGACTACTTGTGAGTTTCTTATGCATAGCCATACTATTCCGAAGAAACTTCTGATCAACACCATCACCGAAGAGGTTGCTGTTATCCTCCGGACCGGCAAAATCATCCAGAAGACTATCGACCCTCTCATCGGAGCGGCCCTCGTCTCTGCTGATGGCCTTACGGCGTCGCCAGTCGCCCCCGGAGTCGCCGAACCATCTTGCGTCATCGAACGCACGATGTCGGCCGACGGATCGTGCACGATGACCTGCACGCCACTCAACGATCACATCCCGACCAACGAGCTCTGTCGGGACTTCACCCCCCATGCCGGGGCGCTGGCCGACGAGTTCGGCCGTATGGTCGCCTTCGCGGACCTCTTCGCTGCCGGGTACGAGGCCGAGGCCGTCTCGCCGGCGCACGAAGCCGCCTTCCGAACTTGGCTCATCGACGTCTCGCCGGCCGTGGCGAAATTTATAGCCGACCTCGCCCAGACCAATCGGCGCCTGGCTCTCGCCCTCTGAACCATCCTGCCAGAGCGCGCCGGTCCATGACCGGCGCGATCGAGCTCGACCGCTCGATACCAGCTTCTCTCACCCTTCGAGGAAAACCTATGGCCCAGATCACCGTTCGTTCGTCCGACACCCCGTCCGCCGCCGCCGCTGCGGCACCCTCGCCCCTCTCGGTCCGCGACAGCCGCGGCCGGACCATCGGGCTGCGCGAGCTCACCGTGCTCGATCAGATGCGCTTGTTGAGGCGCCTCGGTGGCGAGAACTCCCCGTTCTTCTCGTTCTGCATGCGCCTCGCGCGCGTGGCATCGATCGACGGCGATCCGGTGCAGATCCCCGAGACCGACCTGCGGTTCGAGGCGCTGGCACAGCGGCTCGGAGAGGAGGGCGTCACCGCGCTCGTGGTCCATGAGATGAGCAGAGGCGCGGACGATGAGACCGAGGACTCGCCCGCGGCCGCCAAGGCGAAGGCCGAGGCGCAGGACGCTCAGGAGCGCCAGACCGTAAAAAACTGATCCGGCACCCAGGCTTCATCTCGTGCGTCTCCCTGATCACCTCCGGCGTCCCGAAGGAGAACCGCCTCGTCGCCGCGATTGATCGGCTCAAGACGCATAAGGGCGGCCAGGCCCCGGCCAACGACGTCGTGCGCTGGGCGGCCGCCAGCGCGAAGGAGTTGCGGGAGGCACGGAAGGCAACCCAGGGCGTCGGCACGGCGGCCAAGGGGGTCGGGAAGTCCTTCGAGGCGTGGGAGGGGCGCATCTCACGCGCGACCGCCGCGTTGCGGAAGATGGAGCAGGTCGCCAACGCCATGCGTCTGCCGTCCATGCCGTCGGTCTCGGGCGGCGGAGGTGGCGGTCGCTCGATCCGGTACGGTGGGGGCTCCGGCGGTCACAGCCCGCGGGCGCATCGACACGGTCCCGGAGCACACCAGGCCGGCGCCATCGTCGGAACATATCCGGCGATCGGCGCTCCAACCGTCTCGATCCATTATCTCGAGGAGGCTCTGAAGGCGGCTGGCGGGGTCGATCAGGTCGCCGAGATCCAGCGTGTCCAGGGCGGCCTCGATCACGGCCGGCCAATGTCGCGAGATCAGCTTAACGCTGAGATCGCTAAGAACAAGCAGCTCGCCTATGCCCTAGCTTTCTCTAATCGGGCGACCGACCCAACAGAGAACATGAAGACGATCACCGACTTGGCCGATCTCGGCAAGGGTGATTACGGCGAGGCCCGGCACCTCCTTCCAATGGTCGCGCGGATGAACGTGCTCACTGCTCTCATCGAGCAGGAGGAGGTGAAGGGTAAGCTTCAGGAGAAGGGTCAAAGCCGCTACCTCGCGAGAGGCTTAGACCAGATGGGCGTCATGGCGCGCCCCGCGGCTGAACAGGAGCAGTTCTTCAAGGCCGTGATGCAGGGTGCCATCGGCACCAGGGGCATCTTCAACGGCAAGCAGCTCTTCGGTGCCGTACAGCACTCTGGCGGCACGGCGACGGGATGGTCTCCTGAGTTCGTTGGCGGTGTGCTGCCGATGTTCTCCGAGCAGATGAACGGCGGCGCGGCCGGCGACTCGATCTACATGTTCGCCAAGCACCTGCTTAAAGGGCAGATGTCGAACAAGACCGAGTCCGAGGAACTTGTTGGCCTCGGCTTGCAGAAGGACAGCAACCGTCGAGGCGTGAAGGATTTCGAGTCCGGATCCATCATCGGCGCGGATGTTCTCAAACAGAACATATACGCTTGGTTCAAGGAATTTTTCCTCCCGGCGCTTGCAAAGAAGGGTATCACGAGCGAGGAAGGTATCGATAAGGCGATCGACAATCTCAGCTTCGCGAAAAACTATGCGAAGATGTTTCATGAAATGAACGCCAACAAAAAGAATATCGATGAGAACCTGAAGCGGTTTCAAACTCAGAGCAACCCCGACGGCGTTTTGAACAACACCATGGGAGGGCAGCTCGTCATGCTCCTCCAGACGTTCAAGACGCTCGGGAGCACGATGGCCGATCCCGAGGTGAAGGGTGCCATCAACATTCTCCGGGATCTGGGGGAGACGGTCAGCGCCTTCGGCAAGAAGCTTCACGACAACCCGCTGGCGGCGCAGAGCGCCTTCGGCAGCGTAGCCGCTCTCGCTGGTGGTGTTGGCGCGGCTGGCGCGGTGGGTCTCGGTGCGGCGGCGGTGGGGGCCCTTCCACCGATCGCTATCGCGGTCGGGGCCGGTGCCACGGTCACGATCCTCGGTGCCCTGATCCCCTGGAGAGAGCTCATTGGTTTCAGCCCGAAGGAGCTCGCGGAAAAGGGAGCTGACGGCTTCAATAAGCTGGCCGAGGGCAAGGCCACGCTCGACGGCAAGATGCCCGATCTGCTTAAGCCCGGCCCCTCCGGCAGCGCGATTGATCCGGAGAAGCTGAAGAGCGGCGCCGGTTCAATCTGGGAGAGCATCAAGTCAGGCGCCGGCTGGCTCATGAACAGCTTCGGCGAGATGGCCGAGAAGGGGCAGGTGGAGCAGAAGAAGGTCGCTGAGGGGGCCAAGGATGTCGCCGCCGGCGCCCGTGAGGTCGGAACAGCCGCACCGCAGGCGAAATCGAGCCTGGACAGCCTGGGGAACTCCATCTTGGAGTTCATGAAGAAGCTGATCGTCTCCGAGGCGGTCGTGAACCAGATCTCGTTCAACGGCGGTGGCAGCGGTGGCAGCCTGATCCAGCGGGCGAGCTTCGGGGGCGGCAGCGGCCCTATCGGGACCGCGATGGACGTGCCCGACTCGGTTGCGATGTCGGCTCCCGAGCGGAACATACTCGGCCTCATCATGGCCACCGAGAGCCACGGCCGCAACGTGATGAACTACATCGGCGACCGGACCCACACGGCGCAGGGCTACTACCAGATCACCAATTCGAACTGGCGGCGGCTCGCACCGCGTCTCGGGATCACGGCGCGCAGTGCCATGTCCGCGACGCTGGAGGAGCAGACCCGCGTGGCTCAAACGCTCCTGCGTGAGAGTGGGGTCGGCAACTGGTCTCGGTACAACCCGCGTCTTCGAGGGGCGCTCCAGCGCGGCGAAACAGCCCCGCAGGCCAGCCGTCCCCCGGTGCCGCCGCCGCCTCGACCGCCGGCGGGGCAACAGCAGGCAATCAACGTGTATCTCGACGGTCGCAAGATCGCGATGAACACCGCCAAGCACATGTTCCGAGAGGGCAATGGGCCGGCCACCGGCGCCAACTTCGCGGACGGGTCCGAGGCCTATCCGCAGATCGGCTGAGGCCGGGCGGGCTCAACACACAGCGCAGATCACTCGCGGCCCGGGCGCGTCCCGGGCCGTCTCGTATGGGAGGGCAGGCATGGCCCGCTTTACGCCCGGCAAGTCCGGGAACCCCGCAGGCAAGCCTCGTGGGACCAAAAACAAATCCACACAGCTCATGGAGGCGCTGCTGGACCAGTGGGGCGAGAACCTCACGAAGAAGCTGATCCAGCTGGCCCTCAAGGGCGACGTGCAGGCGTTGCGTCTCGTCTTCGAGCGGCTCATGCCGGTTCGCAAGGATCGACCGATTACCTTCCCCCTACCTGAGATCACCACAGCACTCGATATCCCCCGTGCCACCGCAGCCATCCTGGAGGGGGCCACCAACGGCGAGTTGTCTCCGTCGGATGCTGAGGCGCTGATGGGGCTGATCGAAGGGCACAGAGGGGCGATCGAGACCCACATCCTGGCCGCGGAGGTGGCCGAGGTGCGCGCGATGGTCGAGGCGAAGGCCAAGGAGTCAACAGACGTTTGAGGCGCAAAGCCTCACCTCGGGGGCTGACAATCTGCGACTGTCGGCCCCTGGATCGGCGCGTCGGCGCCGCGTCATTCGCACCAATCCGCCCCCTCTAACCGTCGAGAATAAGTCGTTATCGACGCCAAGGCAGAATCATGCCCAACGATCTGATTTGCATTGAGAATTCGGCGTCCGAAGAGGCGCCAGCCGTGACGCCGCCGGCGGTGGTTTCGAGCATCGCCGATCAGGCCCGAGACTACGCGGCGCTCGCCCGATCCGGGGCGACTCGAAAGGCTTATGCCGGTGACGTCCGAGCCTTCACCGCCTGGTGCGAGGCACAGGATCTTTGCGCGCTCCCGGCTCACCCGGGGACCATGCTCGCGTACCTCATTGAGAACGCCAGGACGCTGAAGGTCGCCACGCTCCGCCGGCGCCTTATCGCGGTCAGGCAGGCGCACGCGGTGGCCAGGTTCGAGCTCGACACATCTGCGCCCGCGTTCCGCGACGCCTGGGCTGGCCTCCAGCGAAAGCATGGCCAGCCGCCGAACAAGAAGAAGGCCCTCCTCACTGCCGAGCTGCGCCGCGCCGTCGAGGCGCTGCCCGAGACACTCTCTGGCCGGCGGGACCGCGCACTGATCCTCGTCGGCTTCGCGGCGGCGCTACGCCGGTCGGAGCTTGCCGGGCTGGAGGTCGTGCGCCGAGATGGCGCCTCGTGGGTCGAGGACGGGCCCGATGGCCTCGTGATCCATCTAGGCCGCACCAAGACGGACCAAAGCGCGGCCGGCGCCGAGGTTGGCGTGCCGTACGGCTCTGACCCTTCGACTTGCCCGGTCAGAAATTTCCGCGCCTGGATTAAGGCCGCGAAGATCAAGGTCGGTCCGGCCTTTCGGTCGATTAACCGGCATGGGCAGATCGGGAAGGTCCCCCTCACCGGCGCTGCCGTGGCGGAGATCGTGAAGCGTGCGATCGTGGCGCTTGCCCTGCGCGAGGGTGCAACCCCGCGTCAGGCCGAGGAGCGCGCCGCCGCCTTTGCGGGACACTCACTCCGCTCCGGTCTCGCCACATCGGCTGCAGCCAACGATGCGCCAGGCCACGCGATACAGCGCCAACTCCGACACAAGCGGTATGACACGACCCTGGGCTACATCCGCTCGGGAGCACTGTTCAAGCAAAACGCCGCGGGCATGGCGGGGCTGTAGGAGCGCTCGCCCATCTGCTACAGCGCTCGCTTCCCCGCATGCGTGCCCAAGGCGTTCGCAACACCGGGCGGCCGGCGCGTCCTCATTGCCGAGCATCAGAGCGGCCGCTCAGTTCCTCGGCTCGCGCCAACCTGCGGCCTGAGCCTCGGCCTCGGAGCAGAACATCCGCTCGCCCGACGCCTCATCGATCACCGTCCGATCATAGAAGCGTGAGCCGGGCACGTGGTAGATGTGGTCGCCGCGCCGATTGATGTTGCCCTTGATCGCGCAACCTCGCATCGCCGGGGCCTGCGTCTCAGCCTTAGTGGATGGAGGGTTCTCGAGACCCGCCGCGCGCTTCCCGCGCCGCCATTCCGCCGGCTCGTCGAACGCCCCGGCCCAAATCCCGCGCTTGGCGGCCCTGGCCTCGGTCTCCAACAGCACATAGTCCGAGGAGTAGCGCCGATAGGCGATGGCGTGGCCCTCGCGGACCATCCAGGCGTTCAGATCCTCGCCGCCCTTCCGGCACACCGCGACTGTGCGGCCATAACGGTCGGTGTCTCGAGGCTCGCACGTGATCGGCGCCTCGCCGATCCAATCCGCCAGTGCGAAGGCAGCGCGCTGGCCGCAGCGGTAGGACTTGCCTGCCGCGTCATTGCAAGACTGCGCGCTCTCGGGCGCATCGATGCCGTGCAGCCGGATCCGTACGTCACGGATCACCACCGTATCGCCATCCGTCACGGAGGCGCGGCCGGTGATCGGCTCAGCCGCGAGCGCCGAGCCGACCAGCCCAAGGGCGAGGATGGTGAGGAGGGCTCGCATGCGCCCTCAGTGCCAGCGATGCCGGCGGTGATGCCCCCAACGGCGGCCGTGCTGATGAGCGAAGCGATATCCTCCGCCGCCCCACCCGACGAAGTGCTGGCCCGCCATGCCGCGATGGCAGTGATGGCGGGCGCCGTGGCCGTGGCAGCCGTGGCGGTCGAGCGCGCCTGGTGAAGCCTGGGCCGTGTGTGCCAACAGCGAAATGAGCGCCGCAGCGGTTAGGGTGAACAGCGTGGTGCGCACGCCTAGTCCTGCTGCGAAGCGCATTTGCCATTCGCCTTGCGGTAGCCTGGGCCGCCACGGGACCCACATCGCGCCTCGGCGACGGTGGACGCCAGGACGCTCAAGACCATCATGGTCGCCACAGTCACAGTGGCGGCCTTGGTCGCACTCAGCGCGCGCATCGTGACCTGTCGGCTTTAGCATCGGCTTCCTCCTGTTTAGAGGACACTGCCTCGCTCGCTCTCAGGTTGTCCAGGCCTCCGATCGCACCACCCTAGAGCTTCATTCTCAACATCGTGTCTAAACGAAAAAGGCCAGCTTCGCGGCTGACCCTGATCGCGGTCCTGATGCCAGGCCTTACTCGGCCGCAGTCATCTCGGCGGTGAAGTGGCCGCACCAGTCTTCAGCAGACACCACCGGCCACAGGCCCTTCGACTCCGGAGCCGGCTGGCTCACGGGCGGGTTGAAGCGGCACAGACCGGCATCGCCCTGCGTGGCGGCACCGTTGCCCTTGTGCTCGTCGAAGAACCTGCAGCTGTCGCAATGCGCGTTGGCCATATTGGTGCTCCTGTCTGTCGGTTGATCCGTCCTGTTGAGAATTAGAACAGATCCAATCTGATGGTCAACGACCGCGGCGCTCCGCAGTTCCCCTCCCCGCGGCTTGCCGCGACTCGATCTAAAGGGCCCCTTCCTCGCGTGTGAGGGCTCGCCCGAAAACACCCAAGCTGAAACCCTTGGTCGCCGGACAGCTTTATAGCTTCATGTCAGCTTCACGCCGCCTTGCCATCGTTGCCGAGGATGAGCCCGTAATCCGCATGGAAGCGGTCGCCATCCTCGACAGCCTCGGCTTCGAGGTGCTGGAAGCCGACTGCGCTCACATCGCCCTGGGCCACCTGAACTGCGGTAAGAAGATCCACCTCCTGTACACCGACATCCGGATGCCTGGCGGTATGTCGGGCGTCGATCTCGCGCACGCTGTCGCGTCGCGGTGGCCCGAGACGGCGATCATCGTCTGCTCAGGATGCATGCCCGAGGCGGCTGAGGATCTTCCCGAGGATGCGCACTTCATCTCGAAGCCGTGTGCCGAAAAGCTGGTTCGCAAGGCGCTGACGGCCCTGCAACTGCACTGAGCGGGAAAGCCTACGAGACGGGACTAGCTGTCCCCTGCGTCTCGCTTCCGCTCATCGCGACGGTGGAGCCCTCGTGTTTTCCGGGCGCAAGCGTGTCCGCCTCCGTGTTCACCGCGTTCACATGCGGCCGGCCCTTTCATTTCATCGGAGTGGAGCGGATCGGTTTTCATGGGGCGTCACCTCAACCGCAGGCATCCGGTCAGTAGCGAGTTGTTCACCGTCCTGCGGGTTCCGCGCGCTTGCGCGACGCGGGCTGAGCACGCCTCAATACGGGAGATCGCTAAGGCCTTTGGCGTGAGCCATTCATGCGGCCATCGCTGGGTTTTCGCCGCGCCACAGCATGCTGCCGCGACCGCGCGGAACGGCGGGGCACGCGTGTATCCGGTGGGAGCCCGCCGGTTCTTCAACAGGCTCTGGGCGACGGGCTACCCACGCAAGAAGCGGATCGCGATGGCCGCGGCCGGGGCGTTCGATACCGTGGGCGATATCACGATGCCCTGAGCAGACGCTCTGCATCGCGCTTGTGGTCTGCCGGCTTGAGGGCGAGCCGCTCGCGCATGGCCTTGCCAGGCTTAAACCGCACGTGCACTCGGGCCGGAACGATCGCCTCTACGCCGCTCCGAGGCGCGCGCGCGGCGCCCCTCACGGTCTGGGACGCAAGAACGTGCCGAAGTCGCGCAGTTCGACCCTGTCGCCGTCCGCCAGCGCATCGGTGATGCGGTCTAGAATGACGTCGACCACCGCGTCGGCCTCGCGCATGAACTCCTGCCGGATGGGCTCTTGCGTGCACGGAGCGGCAAGCAGGTGAAGGACGGTCGCGGGCAGATCCGCCACCGTGGCGGAGTTGCCCGTTGGTGCCTCGGCCGCCTGCATAAAGGACAGGGCCGTGAGATTGCTCATTGAGAACTTGGCTTCGATCCACGGCAACAAGTTGCCGTGACCGAGGGCGCACGGCACTATGTGAACCGCATGCGCCTACTCCGTCCGATCCTGATTCTCGCCCTGGCAATCGCGGTGCCCACCGTGACGGCCGCCCCCAGTTGGGCGCAACGTGCGCATGGGCGGCGGCATGCGGCGGCGGCTAACACCCCGGCCTCAGAAGGCACCGCCGAACTCAATCCTGCACCACCGCCACCGCCAATGCCTCCCGCACGGGGGAGGAGAGAACGTGTCGGCCAGCGATGGGTGAACATCGCCGTCCCCACCGGGGAGGCTAACGCGCAGGTCCGATCCCT
>NZ_JAKSYC010000158.1 GCF_022829585.1 Methylobacterium sp. J-026 | reverse complement strand
GCGCCCATGCGAGGACCCGCTCGCCCTCGGGGGTGAAGCCCTGGAAGCGCGAGCCGCGCAGCACGAGCTGGACGCCGAAGCGGTTCTCCAGCTGCTTCACGCCAGCCGACAGGGTCTGCTGGGTCACCCCGCAGGCCTCGGCGGCATGGCCGAAATGCTGCTCGCGGGCGAGCGCGAGCAGGAAGTCCAGCTTGTCGATCACCAAGAGGCATTCCGAACGGCGCAGGCCGGCACGGCGCAGCACGCCGGAGGGTAGCGACCCGCCGCCCGAGCCACAACAGGCGGCGGATCCGGGCGCTCAGCGGAACAGGATGAACGCCTTCGATAGGGTGATGCCGATGCCCCAGACGATCGGGATGCCGACCACGGCCCAGGCCAGGGCGGCCGCCGGGGAGAACCCGCCGCGGCCGATGCCGAAGGAACCGGACGGCCCGGCCGCCGCGGCGCCGGCGCGGACGTCGAGGGTGGCGCGCTCCGAATCGGACATGAACCACCGGCTGGCCAGCGGGCGGACGAGCAGGTTGCAGACGAAGCCGACGGCGAGGAAGCCGGCGAGCACGTACATGGTCCGCCCGTAGAGATCCGCGCCCTGGACGCCGGCCGCCGCCTGGGCCTCGCGGATCTTGGTGATCACGAACGGCCCGACGATGCCCGCCGTCGACCACGCGGTCAGCAGGCGGCCGTGGATCGCGCCCACGAACTGCGTGCCGAACACGTCGGCGAGATAGGCCGGGACCGTGGCGAAGCCGCCGCCATACATGGACAGGATCACGCAGAAGATCCCCACGAACAGGGCCTGCGAGCCGATCCCCGCCGCCCAGGGCGCGGCCGCGTAGAGCAGGCCGCCCAGCGCGAAGAAGGTCGCGTAGGTCAGCTTGCGGCCGATCCGGTCCGACATGGAGGCCCAGAAGAACCGGCCCAGGATGTTGAACAGGGACAGCAGCCCGACGAAGCCGGCCGCGATCGCCGCGACCTGCGCCTTCTGGCCGGGATCAAGCGCCGCGAAGCCGGTGCCCGGCAGGCCGATCAGCGAGCCCCCGAAGATCTCCTGGAGCATCGGCGAGGCGAGCGCCAGGACGCCGATGCCGGCGGACACGTTGAGGCACAGGACCAGCCAGATCATCCAGAACTGCAGGGTCCTGTGCGCGTCCCGAAGATGAACGTGGCCCGAGGCGATCATGGCGCTCTTGGAGGCGGCCGGTGTCCAGTCGTCCGGGCGCCATCCGGCCGGCGGCACCCGGTAGCCGAAGGCGCCGCCCAGCATGAACACGACGTAGCCCAGGCCCATCACGGCCAGCGTCTGCCAGACCCCGACTGAATCGGGGCTGCGAAACGTCTTGATCAGGCCGTCGGCCAGCGGGGAGCCGATCATCGCGCCGCCGCCGAAGCCCATGATCGCCATGCCGGTGGCCATGCCGCGGCGGTCGGGGAACCACTTGATCAGCGTCGAGACCGGCGAGATGTAGCCGAGGCCGAGCCCGATGCCGCCGATCAGGCCCATGCCGAGCCAGACCAGCCAGAGCTGGTGGAGGTAGACGCCAAGGGCGCCGATCAGGAAGCCGCCGCCCCAGCACAGGGCTGCCACGATGCCGGCCTTGCGCGGGCCGGCCCGTTCCAGCCACCCGCCGAACAGGGCCGCAGACAGGCCGAGGACGACGATGCCGATCGAGAAGACCGTGACGAGGTCGCTGACGCGCCAGTCGCAGGTGGTGGTGAACAGGGCGGTCATCACGCCCATGTCGGGACAGGCGGCCGGCGCGGGCTTGCCGACCGAGAGCGCCCGGGTCAGCGGCAGCCAGAACACCGACAGGCCGTAGGCCATGCCGATGCAGAGATGGATCGCCAGCGCCGCCGGCGGCACCAGCCACCGGTTGAAGCCCGGCTTGGCGACGATCCGCTCCCGCGACAGCAGACCCGGCGTATCGCCGGGTGCGACCACACCCGCCACTCCAGCACCCATGATTCACTCCCCGCGGCGATCACGTCGATGGACCGCTCGATGCCGCAGGATGCGCGATCTGTGTACACGGTGCTAGCGCGATGCACGCTGAGTGGACAGATTTCCTCTCAAACTGCGCAATCTGTAGGCGAACCGCTGCGCGCCGAAGATTGCCCGAGGGGGAGCCCGCGGTCTGCCGCGACCTCGAAGGCCCCGCCACAGCACACGCCAGCGACCGGTAAAGCGGCGACCGGACGAGTCCCGTCTCCCCTCCTCATCCTGAGGTGACCGCGTCAGCGGGGCTCGACGGAGGGCCCCAGGGATTGCCGTGGCGTGTGGAGGGCTCCTTCGAGGCCTGCGCCACGCTCCGACACCTCAGGATGAGGTCGAGGGCTGGACAGCCGATCCGAGCCGTCTCGATTCGTGCCGTGGACCCTGGGCTCCCGCATATCGGGTCAGCCCTTCATGCGAGACCGGCAGCCGAAGCGTTCCCTACGCGCCGGCACGATAAAAAAGCCCCGGCGCCCGCAGGATCCGGGCACCGGGGTCGCGATCAAAACCACGCCGTGACGTCTTTGCCGGCCGCGTCAGCCGGCGTCGCTGGCGCCTTCGCCGAGCTTCTGCGGGTCGCGGGTCGCCGAGCGCACCGGGCTCTCGGCCTGGGGCTCGGCGCCGCGCAGGGCCCGCTGCACCAGGTCGTCGGCCCGGTCGCCCATCGCCGGCAGGGCGGCTTCGAGCCTCGAGACCATCTTGGGCGTCCAGAAGGCCACGATGTGCTTGTGTATTCCGGCCACCGCCTCCTCCTCCGGGTAGGACCGGAAGAAGGTGGCGATCTGGTTGGCCATGCGGAGGAGCTTGTCCTCCTGGGTCTGCGCGCTCATCGCCTCACTCCGCCGCGTCGAGGCGCTGGGCGATGCGCGTCAGCGAGAAATCCTCCTCGTAGAACTGCGCCTGCCAGTCGGACGGCCGGTTGGTCCGCCGGACCTGTACCGCCGTCACCTTGTATTCGGGGCAGTTGGTCGCCCAATCCGAGAAGTCGGTGGTGATGACGTTGGCGCCGGTCTTGGCGTGGTGGAAGGTCGTGTAGACCACGCCGGGCTGCATCCGTTCCGAGACCTTGGCCTTCAACGCGATGTCGCCCGAGCGGCTCTCCAGGGACACGAGGTCGCCGTCCACGACGCCGCGCAGCTCGGCGTCGAACGGGTGGATCTCCAGCACGTCCTCCTCGTGCCAGCGCGAGTTCTCGGTGCGCCTCGTCTGCGCGCCGACATTGTACTGGGACAGGATCCGGCCCGTGGTGAGGATCAGCGGGAACTTCGCCCCCGTCCGCTCCTCGGTGGCCACGAACTCGGTGATCATGAACCGGCCCTTGCCGCGGACGAACCGGTCCACGTGCATCATGGGCGTGCCCAGCGGCGCCTTCTCGTTGCAGGGCCACTGCACCGACCCGAGTTCGTCGAGCTTGGCGTAGGACACGCCGGTGAAGCTCGGCGTCAGGCCGGCGATCTCGTCCATGATCTCGGACGGGTGGCTGTATTCCATCTTGTAGCCCAGCGCGTTGGAGAGCAGCACCGTGCCCTCCCAGTCGCCGTAGCCGCCGAGCGGCGCCATGACCTTGCGGACCCGCGAGATGCGGCGCTCGGCGTTGGTGAAGGTGCCGTCCTTCTCGAGGAACGAGGCGCCCGGCAGGAACACGTGGGCGTATTTGGCGGTCTCGTTCAGGAACAGGTCCTGGATGACGATGCACTCCATCGCCATCAGGCCCGCGGTGACGTGGTGCGTGTCGGGGTCGGACTGGGCGATGTCCTCGCCCTGGATGTACATCCCCTTGAACGAGCCCTCGACCGCCTCGTCCAGCATGTTGGTGATGCGCAGGCCCGGCGCGCCGTCGAGCTTGGCGCCCCACAGGGCCTCGAAGCTCTCGCGGGTGGCGTCGTCCGAGACGTGGCGGTAGCCGGTGAGCTCGTGCGGGAACGAGCCCATGTCGCAGGAGCCCTGGACGTTGTTCTGGCCGCGCAGAGGGTTCACGCCGGCGCCGAGCTTGCCGATGTTGCCGGTGGCCATGGCGATGTTGGCCATGCCCATGACCATGGTCGAGCCCTGGCTGTGCTCGGTGACGCCGAGGCCGTAGTAGATACCGGCCGCGCCGCCCGTGGCGTAGAGCCGGGCCGCCCCGCGGACCTCCGCCGGGTCGAGGCCGGTGAATTGCTGCTGGTTCTCCGGGGAGTGGCGGTCCTCGGCGATGAACCGAGCCCAGGACTCGAACTCGGCGAGGTCGCAGCGCTCGCGGATATAGGCCTCGTCGACCAGGCCCTCGGTGACGATCACGTGCGCCAGCGAATTGATGAAGGCGACGTTGGAGCCGGGCTTCAGCGGCAGGTGGAAGTCGGCCTTGATGTGGGGCGACTTCACGAGGTCGATCTTGCGCGGGTCCGCGACGATGAGCTTTGCCCCTTGCCGGAGGCGCTTCTTCATCCGCGAGCCGAAGACCGGGTGGCCATCGGTCGGGTTGGCGCCGATCACCAGGATCACGTCGGAATTCTCGACCGACTTGAAGTCCTGGGTGCCGGCGGAGGTGCCGAGCGTCGACATCAGGCCGTAGCCGGTCGGCGAATGGCAGACGCGGGCGCAGGTATCGACGTTGTTGTTGCCGAAGGCGGCGCGCACGAGCTTCTGGACGAGGTAGGCCTCCTCGTTGGTGCAGCGCGACGAGGTGATGCCGCCGACCGAATCTTTTCCGTATGTCGCCTGGATGCGTTTGAACTCGCTCGCCGCCCGGTCGATGGCTTCTTCCCAAGAAACCTCGCGCCACGGATCGGTGATCTTCTCGCGGATCATCGGCTTGGTGATGCGGTCCTTGTGGGTGGCGTAGCCGTAGGCGAAGCGGCCCTTGACGCAGCTATGGCCCTCGTTGGCCTTGCCGCCCTTGTAGGGGACCATGCGGACGACGCGCTCGCCCTGCATCTCGGCCTTGAACGAGCAGCCGACGCCACAATAGGCGCAGGTCGTGACCTCCGCGTGCTCGGGCTGGCCGAATTCGTGGATCGATTTTTCCTGGAGCGTCGCGGTCGGGCAGGCCTGCACGCAGGCGCCGCACGAGACACACTCGGATTCGAAAAAGTTGGTCGGGCCGGCCGCCACGCGGCTGTCGAAGCCGCGCCCCGCGATGGTCAGCGCGAAGGTGCCCTGCACCTCCTCGCAGGCGCGGACGCAGCGGTTGCAGACGATGCACTTCGACGGGTCGTAGGTGAAGTACGGGTTCGACTCGTCCTTCGGCAGGTATTTTTCCGCGGTCGGGGCGACGTGGTTGTCGCCCTCGTAGCCGTAGCGCACGTCGCGCAGGCCGACGACGCCCGCCATGTCCTGCAGCTCGCAATCGCCGTTGGCCGCGCAGGTCAGGCAGGTCAGCGGGTGATCGGAGATGTAGAGCTCCATCACGCCCTTGCGGAGCTTGGCGAGCTTCTCGTTCTGCGTGTGCACCACCATGCCGTTCTCGGCCGGCGTCGTGCACGAGGCCGGCGTGCCGCGCCGTCCCTCGATCTCCACGAGGCAGAGGCGGCAGGAGCCGAAGGGCTCCAGCGAGTCGGTGGCGCAGAGCTTCGGGATCTGCGTGCCGGCATGCATCGCCGCCGCCATCACCGAGGTGCCGGCCGGAACCGTCACGCTCATGCCGTCGATCGTCAGGGTGACGGTCTGCTCCGCGACGCGGATCGGCGTGCCGTAGTCGATCTCTTTGATGAGGGCCATGGCGCTACCTCACTCGGCCGCCGCAGGCAGCGAGCCCGCGCGGCGAAAATCCTCGGGAAAGTGGGTGATCGCGCTCATCACGGGCATCGGCGTGAGCCCACCCATGGCGCAGAGCGACCCGTCGGTCATGACCTCGCAGAGGTCCGCGACCAGCTTCAGGTTCGCCTCCGGCCGAATGCCGGCGATCACCTTGTCCATCGTCTCGACGCCCCGGGTCGCGCCGATGCGGCACGGGGTGCACTTGCCGCACGACTCGGTCGCGCAGAACTCGAAGGCGAAGCGGGCCTGGCTCGCCATGTCGACGGTGTCGTCGAACACGACGATGCCGCCATGGCCGACGAGGCCCTTCTGGGCCGCCATCGCCTCGTAATCCAGCGGCGTGTCGAGCAGGTGATCGGGGAAGTAGGCCCCGAGCGGCCCGCCGACCTGCACGGCCCGGACCGGCCGGCCCGATCGGGTGCCGCCGCCGAACTCCTCGATCACCTGCCGCAGGGTGATGCCGAAGGCCATCTCGATCAGGCCGCCGTGCTTGACGTTGCCGGCGAGCTGGATCGGCAGGGTGCCGAGGGAGCGGCCCATGCCGTAATCGGCATAGGCCTGGGCGCCATGCTCCAGGATCCACGGCACGGCCGTGAAGGTCATGACGTTGTTGACCAGCGTCGGCTTGCCCAGAAAACCCTTGAGCGCCGGGATCGGCGGCTTGGCCCGGACGATGCCGCGCTTGCCCTCCAGGCTCTCCAGCAGCGAGGTCTCCTCACCGCAGATATAGGCGCCGGCTCCAAGCCGCACCTCCAGGTGGAATTTTTTACCCGAACCCAGGATGTCGTCGCCGAGAACGCCGGCGTTGATACCGTTGGCGATCGCTTCCTTCAGCGTCGCGAACGCCTGCGGATACTCCGAGCGCAGGTAGATGTAGCCGCGGGTGGCGCCGGTCGCGATCCCGGCGATGGTCATGCCCTCGATGAGGTTGAAGGGGTCGCCCTCCATCATCATCCGGTCGGCGAAGGTGCCGGAATCGCCCTCGTCGGCGTTGCAGACGACGTATTTCTGCTCGCCCTTGGCGAGCATCACCGTGTTCCACTTGATGCCCGCCGGGAAGCCGGCGCCGCCCCGGCCGCGCAGGCCGGACTCGCGCACCGCCGCGACGATGCCCTCGGCGTCGAGTTTCAGCGCGGCCTCGAGGCCGCGATAGCCGCCATGGGCCCGGTAATCGTCCACGGAGACCGGATCGATCACGCCGCAGCGGTGGAAGGTCAGGCGCTGCTGCCGGGCGAGGTAGGGGATCTTTTCGGGGTCGCCGAGGCGCAGGGCGTGGTCGCCGCCCGTGGTCAGACCGGCGTCGAGCAGGGCGTCGACGTCCTCGATCTTCACCGGGCCGTAGGCGATCCGCCCCTCCGGCGTGCCGACCTCGACCATCGGCTCCAGCCAGGTCAGGCCCCGGGAGCCGGTGCGCACGATGGTGACGTCGAGGCCGCGGCGCTCGGCGCCGGCGAACAGGGCGCGGGCGACCTTGTTGGCGCCGAGGCCGAGGGCGACGGCGTCGCGGGGAACGTAGAGCGTGACGCTCACTGGCGCACCTCCGTCAGGGCAGCTTCGAGGGCGTCGGCGGTCAGGTGCGCCAGGGGCTCACCGTCCACCAAAGCGGCGGGGCCGTTGGCGCAGAGGCCGAGGCAGTAGACCGGCTCGACCGTGGCGCCGCCATCGGCGGTGGTTTCGTGCCAGCCGCAGCCGAGGCGGCCGAGGATCTCCCGGTGGAGCTTGTCCGAACCCATGGCCTGGCAGGCCTCGGCCCGGCACAGCTTCACCTCGTGGCGGCCGGCCGGATGCGCGCGGAAGTCGTGGTAGAAGGTGACGCAGCCATGCACCTCGGCGCGCGACAGGTTCAGCGCCTCCGCGATCAGCGGCACGGCCCCCTGGTCGACGTAGCCGAAGGTCTCCTGCAGCGCGTGCAGGATCGGCAGCGTCGCCCCTTCGAGATGGGTATGTTCGGCGATGATCCCGGTGGCGCGTTCCGCGCTCCAGGGCTCGTGACGCGCCATGATTTCCAACCCAGTCTGTTCCTTTTCTAATGCAAAGAGGAACAGAAATGCCGGTCGGCTTCAATCGTGCTGTCCGGTCGCTCGACAAAGGACGCCTGTCGAACTGTCACCTGCCGTACGGTCGCAGCAAGGGCGTCGGTAAATGGCTGTCACAGAACGCGTTCTTAGAACCGGCCTACTGCCGGAGAAACGTTCTTGCACCGCAACAAGGCTTTGTGCCCTGCAAGAAATTGCATGCTGCCCCGGAAGCTCGCCGTCCCGCGGTGACGCTGCACGCACCGGGAGCGCCCCGGGTCGCGCCCATCGGGCCGCCGGTTCAGAACTCCATTTCCAGCTCTTCGATCTCGTCCGGCTCGTCGGCGGCGGCCTCGGCCCACTCGACCATCAGCGGCCAGTGCAGGATCGTGTCGCGATAGGCGGCGGCGCGGGGCGGCAGAGCGACGTCGTAGGTGCGGAAGCGGGTGCAGACCGGGGCGTACAGGGCATCGGCCAGGCCGGGCCGGGCGCCGAACAGGTACGGCCCCTCGTAGCGGTCGAGGCAATCGTCGAAGATCGTGCAGATGCGGTCGATATCGGCCTTCGCGCCGTTGAATACCCGGAAGCCCGGGTGGAAGGCGCGCAGGTTCATCGGCAGGGCCGAGCGCAGGTTCACGAAGCCGGAATGCATCTCGCCGGAAATCGAGCGGCAATGGGCCCGCTCCGCGACGCTGCCGGGCAGGAAGCCGGCCTCCGGGAAGGTCTCGGCAAGATATTCGGCGATGGCCAGCGTGTCCCAGACGACCACGTCGCCGTGGCGCAGGCGCGGCACGAGGAAGGACGGCGACAGGTGCAGCAACTCCGCCCGGCTGCCGGCATCGGCGCCGGACAGGACCTCCGTGTGGAAATCGAGCCCGGCCATCCGGCAGATCAGCCAACCCCGCAGGGACCAGGAGGAGTAGTTGCGGCTCGAGATGGTGAGCGTAGCAGCCGTCATCGTCCTGCCCCCGGGCACGTCGCCGATCCTGCGGTCTGCGATCCCCGATCCAAGACTTGTGCCGCCCGATGCCGGCGAATCGCGACCCGGCCCGAGTCTACTCCCGCCGCAGCAGCGCGGCGACCTCCGCCTCCTCGGCGGGCGACAGGGTCCGGACCGGCGCGGCCGGCCGGCGGCGGGCGAGGCGCCAGAGGCCGAAGCCGCCGAGCAGGACCGCCAGCACCGGCGTCAGCCACAGCAGCAGCGTGTGCAGGGCGAAGACCGGCCGCAGCAATACGAACTCGCCGTAGCGCGCGACGACGTAGTCCAGCACCGCCCGGTCGCTGTCGCCCGTCTGCAGGCGCTCGCGCACGATCAGGCGCAGATCCTTGGCCAGCGGCGCGTCGGAATCGTCGATCGACTGGTTCTGGCAGACGAGGCAGCGCAGCTCGGCGGAGATCTCCCGGGCCCGGTGCTCCAGGGCGGAGTCCTTCAGCACCTCGTCGGGCTGGACCGCGTGGGCGGGGGTGATGAGCGCGAGGGCCGCAAAGACCGCGAAAGCGAGACGGACCCGCGCGCTCTTCCCTCCCCCCTCCGCGGGGGAGGGTACCCGGCGAAGCAGGGGGGGAGAGGGGCAGCGCGACGGTACAGGATGAGGCTTCCGGTGCGACATCTCCGGATACGGCGCTCCCCTCTCCCGACCCGGCCAGACGGCCGGCCCACCCTCCCCCGCAGAGGGGGGAGGGAAAACCGCGTCGGCCATCATGTCCGCCCTCACTCGGCCGGCACCGCGGCGGGGAGAGGCCGGGCCTTCGCCTTGGCGGGGACGCCCACGCGCATCCGCCGGTCGGTCAGCGAGAGGCCGCCGCCCAGGGCCATGACCACGGCGCCGAGCCAGATCAGCAGCACCAGCGGCTTGTAGTAGAGGCGCAGGCCGACGCCGCCGTCCTGGCCCATCTCGCCGAGGCTGGCATAGACCTGGCTCACGCCGATCGTCAGCAGGCCCGATTCCGTCACCGCCATCTTGCGGCTCGGGTAGAAGCGCTTGCCGGTCTCCACCTGCCCGACCTCGTCGCCGGCGCGCGTCCGGATCGTGAGGGTGGCGGCGGCCTCCTCGTAGTTCGGGCCCTGGCGGGGTCCGACCCTGTCGAGGGTCGCCACGTAGGGTCCCGATACCAGAGTCTGGCCGGGCTTGAGGGTCGCCAGCCCCTCGGTCGCCCAGCCCTGGGCGGCGATGCCGATCACCACCACGCCGACGCCAGCATGGGCGAGCGCGGTGCCCCAGGCCGAGCGCGGGAGGCCCGCGGCGCGGCGTCCGATCTGGCCGAGGGAGCGCGCCCGGCTCGCCCCGTAGCCCAGGGCGCGGGAGACGATCTCCAGGGCGGAGCCGATCAGCAGATAGGCGCCGAGTCCGATGCCGACCGGCGCCATCACCGGCCCGCCCCAGGTCAGGGCCAAGACTGCGAAGCCGATCGCCAGGGCCACCGCCAGGGCGGCGAACAGGCGCTGCGCGGCGGCGAGCACGTCGCCACGCTTCCAGGCCAGGGCCTGTCCGAACGGCACGATCAGCAGGAGCGGGATCGCCAGCGGCACGAAGGTGGCGTTGAAGAAGGGCGGACCGACCGTGATCTTTTCCCCGGTCAGCATCTCCAGCAGCAGCGGGTACAGGGTCCCGACCAGCACGGTGGCGCAGCCCGCCACGAGAAAGAGATTGTTGAGGACCAGCGAGCCCTCCCGGGAGATCGGCGCGAACAGACCCCCCTGGCGCAGCAGCGGCGCCCGCCACGCGAACAGGGTCAGCGAGCCGCCGATGAACAGGATCAGGATCGCCAGGATGAAGACGCCCCGGGTCGGGTCGGTGGCGAAGGAATGGACCGAGGTGATGACGCCCGAGCGGACCAGGAAGGTCCCGATCAGCGAGAGCGAGAAGGTCAGGATCGCGAGCAGCACCGTCCAGACCTTCAGGGCGTCGCGCTTCTCCATCACTACGGTGGAGTGCAGCAGCGCCGTGCCGGCGATCCACGGCATCAGGGAGGCGTTCTCGACGGGGTCCCAGAACCACCAGCCGCCCCAGCCGAGTTCGTAATAGGCCCAGTACGAGCCCATCGCGATGCCCAGCGTCAGGAAGCACCACGCGGTGAGCGTCCAGGGCCGCACCGCGCGCGCCCAGACAGCGTCGATCCGCCCGTCGATCAGCGCGGCGACCGCGAAGGCGAAGCTGATCGAGAAGCCGACATAGCCGATGTAGAGGAGCGGCGGGTGGATCGCGAGGCCGGGATCCTGCAGCAGCGGGTTGAGGTCGTTGCCCTCCAGCGGCGCCGGGATCACGCGGCTGAACGGGTTCGAGGTCGTGATGATGAACAGCACGAACACCGCGGTGATCAGGCCCTGCACGCCCAGGGTGTTGGCGCGCAGGCGCGGCGGCACGGAATTCCTCGCCACCGCCACGCAGGCGCCGAACAGGGTGAGGATCAGGACCCAGAGGAGCATCGAGCCCTCGTGGTTCCCCCAGACGCCGGAGATCTTGTAGATCAGCGGCTTCTGCGTGTGCGAGTTCTCGACGACGTTCTGGACCGAGAAGTCCGAGGTGACGTGCGCATATGTGAGCGCCGCGAAGGCGAACAGCACGCAGGCGAAGGCCCCGAGCGCCGCCTGCGAGGCGGTCTGGCGGAGCGCCGGGTCCCCCGATCGCGCCGCCCAGACGGGCATCACCGTCTGGACGAGGGAGATCGCGAGCGCGAGCGCGAGCGCGAAATGGCCGGTCTCGACGATCATGCGGGGTCTCTTACCGCTCGCTGCGGGGGCCGAGGGTTTTTTCGGTCGACGCGGTGACGGCCTTCGGGCTTCCGTTGCTGCCGCCCTCCTGCCAGCGCCCCTGCGCCTTGAGCGCGTCGGCGACCTCCCGGGGCATGTACGATTCGTCGTGCTTGGCCAGGACGGTGTCGGCCCGGAACCGTCCGCCCGGCTCCAGCATGCCCTCGGCCACCACGCCCTGCCCCTCGCGGAACAGGTCCGGCAGCAGACCCTTGTACTGGACCTCGACGGTGGCGTTGGTGTCGGTCACGGAAAAATCCACCGTCTGGTCGGGCCCGCGCTTGAGCGATCCGTCCTTCACGAGGCCACCGAGCCGCAGCCGGGTGCCCGGCGCGATGCCCTGGAGGGCGATGTCGGAGGGCGAGCGGAAGAACACGATCGACCCGCTCATGGCGAACAGGATCAGCCCCACGGCCAGGGCGAGCACGCTGCCGCAGGCGGCGATCAGGATCAGGCGGCGGCTCTTTCGCGTCACGTTACGTCCACCCCAGGGGATCCGGCGGGCGGATCGCCGCCCAGACCCGAACCGTTCTCATTCTATCGCATCAGGGTGTCGACCCCGCAGCGGCGTGGGTCAAGGGCAGGCATCGGGACCGATTGTCGTATCGGCCGTCGTGCGCCGCACTGCCGCGTTACGCGGAGATGCCAGTATGACGTCTTGATGCTCTCAGCCGCCGATCGTCGCGACGTAGGGACGCAAATCGAGCCACATGATGGGCGCAATCGACGCACGGTTTTCATCCGTATCCAGCAGTGCGAACCCGTACTTGCCGTAGAAGCCGACCGACTCCGGTTTCGCATTCGTGATGAGGAAGCGACATCCTACACTGGCGCAAACGTGGTCTATCGCAATCGATATGGACAGGGATAGCAAGTCCCTGCCGACCCCGCATCCGCGGGCACCATCCGCCACGGCCAGACGCGCGATTCGGATGGCCGGCTGGGTAGGATAGCGATCAGCACGCGGCTTATCGGGTATGGAATATGTCCCAGCGAAGGCGATTTCCGCGCTCATGAGGCTAATGTAGCCCAATATACAGCTAATAATAGAATTTTTTGGAACAGCCACGTATGTCTGGGTGATCAGCTCCCGACGAGCACGCTCGGAATCCTTTCGGAAATAAATTTTCAGCGACTCATGCTGTTTTCCAGCAAGTGCGAAGGGTAATTTGCAATCCCCTTTCTGAATCGTTCTGATGATGTATGGCGGCGCGCTATTTGCCGTGCCCTCTGTGCCCTGCATCGACAGTGACCTTGCTCTGTTCGGCCATCAATCTGTGCAGTCTACGGCCTCGTTCGAGAGAGGCCAGGACGACTTGCAGCGTCTCGCTCGACGCCACTTGGCGCACAAACGTTTCCGCTTCGCGGCCAGACAACTTCATCCCCCCGAAATCGCGGGACAGGACAGCCATAGGCTTCTCCTCTGGTAGGGCCCGCATCATCTATCGTGGCCGCCACACCCCTACAATCCCCGAGCACAGCGACTCGAAGCCTGAAGGGGCATGCAATGCGGCTGTTTGGGCGGGATGTTCACCGACTTGGATTCAAGGTCTCGATATCGCAAGCCGTGGAGCATCACCCCGAAAGGCGGTTTCCGGCTTTCGGCAAAAGACGATGCGAAACCAGGGGCCTAGCGCATCGTCCTGATTCCGATATCTAGACCGATGCGCTAGCATCGACAGGACGTGAAAGTCTTAACCCAGACCGTGTTCGACGGGACGGCGGAGGCTCGTCGTACCGACGCTTCACAGCGGGCATCCAACCTGCGGCACGTGCGGAGGATCGCGCCGCCGCGGGGTCAGGGATCGGGCTTGCCGGGCAGGTCGAGTTCCCGGGCGAGCCCATCGAGCCGCGCCACCGCCTCGCCGTTGGCGGCGAGCGCCATCCGGGCGCGGTCCAGGGTCTTGATCGCCTGGTCGCGGTCGCCCAGCGCGCTGTAGGAGCGCACGAGGCGCAGCCACTCGTCCGGGGTGCCGCCCCGGGCGGCCAGGCGGCGGTCGAGGCCCTCGACCATGCCGCGGATGGCCGCGTCGCGCTCCGCCTGCGGCATGGCGCGCACGGCCGCCATCGCGGCCTCGGTCTCGGCCTGGGCCGCCGGCCCGGGCGGGGCGGGAGCGGCCGGCCGGGCGGAGCCTCCCTCCCAATCGAGGCCGATGGCGCGGGCGCCCTGCTCGACCTGGGCCAGACCCTGCGGATCGCCGGCCAGGGCCGCGCGGGCGCGGGTCAGGGCGGCGGCCGCCTGATCGGGCTCGCCGAGCACCGCCCGGGACCGGACGAGCCGGAGCCACTCGTCCGGCGTGCCGCCGCCGCTCTTGAGCCGGGCATCGAGCCCGTCGACCATGCCGCGGATCGCGGCCTGCTGCTCCGCCGGGATCTTCGGGGCGGCCTGCGGCGCCGCGGCCGGCGGCGGCGGCTCGCCCTTGAGGCGGGCGAGCGTCTGGCGCACGATCCCGAGCCAGGGGGCGTCGGGCGGGCTCGACGCTTCGAGGGTGGTGAGCTGGCGGATCGCCGCGCCTGTATCACCGGCCTGCTCGGCCGCCCGGGCGAGATAGAAGCGGGGTTTGGGGGCGTTCGGGTCCTTGGCCTGCGCCTTCTCGAACAGCGCTTTCGCCTCCGGCGAGACGGTGCCGTCGGCCGCCGCCGTCAGCGCCTCGCCCTGGTCGGCGAGGAGGTCGGCGGTCTCGCCCTTCAACCGGGCGATGTTGGCGTAGGCGCGGGCGGCGTCGTCGAAGCGGCCGGTGCGCATGTAGACCGGGGCGAGCACCGCCCAGCCGCGGACATCGTTCGGATCCCGGGCGAGCCGCGCCTCGATCTGTCCCACCGCCTTCATCAGCTCGTCGCTGCCGCCGCGGGCGGCCGCGCGGTCGGCGGGGGTCTGGGCGGGCAGTTCCGGGGAGCCGTAGAGGCCGTAGGCGATCAGCGCCACGAGGGGGATGGTGGAGACCGCGAAGGCGGAGGCCGCCCGGCGCCGGCGCAGGCGCGGCTCGGCCGGACGCGCCGCCTCGGCGGCCCCGGCATCCTCGGCCTCGAGCTGCGCCTCGCGGCTCGCCCGGAGCAGGCGGCGCGCCGCCTCGGCCTTGGCCGACTCGGCCTCCTCGGGGGCGATCAGGCCGCGCTCCAAGTCGCGGGCGATCTCGGCGATCTGATCCTCGTAGAAGGCGGTCTCGGTGGCGATGGCGGTCCCGCCCGCCTCGCCGGCCGGCACGGCGGCGCGCCGCGACATCGGCCAGAGCAGGCCGAGGACGGCCGCCGCGGTCATGGCCGCCAGGATGAACCAGATCGCCGTCATCGAACCTTCGCCAGCGGGCCCGACCGGCCCGCGCCTCCCCACGCCATGTGGAGCCGGCGGCGGGACGCCACGACACCCCCCGGCGGCGGCACGGTGTCACGCAACTCCCGCGCGATGACAAGGGGGCAGAGACGAGGGGTCAGGTCTCCGATCGCCCCGGCCCGCGTCAGAGGGTTGCCGCCCCCACCGGTGCGTCGCCCGGCACCTCCAGCACCGCCCGCAGGCCGCCGAGCGCCGCCTGCTCCAGGGTGAAGCGCCCGCGATAGAGGGTCGCGAGATCCGCCACGATGGACAGGCCGAGGCCGGAGCCGGGCTTGGATTCGTCGAGCCGCCGCCCCCGGCCGAGCACCGCCTGGCGCGCCTCCGGGGGCAGGCCGGGCCCGTCATCCTCGATGGCGACGAGAAGGTGGGGATAATCGTCCTTGGCCACCGCCTCGGCGCGGATCGCCACCCGGCCGTGGGCCCATTTCGAGGCGTTGTCGACGAGGTTGCCGACCATCTCCTCGAAATCCTGGCGTTCCCCCCGGAAGCGCAGGCCCGGCGGCACGTGGACGTCGTAGGCGATATCCTTGTCCCGGTAGATCTTTCCGAACGTCCGCACGAGCCCGGCCAGGGCCGGCTCGACCTCCGTGGAGGTGCCCAGCGTCCCGGCGAGCGCGGCGGCGCGGGCGCGGTCGAGGTGATAGTTTACCTGGTCGCGCATCACCGCGGCCTGCTCGCGGATTTTCTGGGACAGTTCCTCCGGGGCGTCCGAGGCGCCGACCTCGTTGACGATGATCGAGAGCGGTGTCTTCAGGGCGTGGGCGAGGTTGCCGACCTGGGTGCGGGCGCGCTCCAGGATCTCCCGGTTGGTCTCGATCAGGAGATTCACCTCGCCGGTGAGCGGGGCGATGTCGCGCGGGTAGGTGCCGGTGATGCGGTCGGCCTCGCCGCGGCGGACCGCGCCGAGCGCCGCGCGCATCTTCTTGAGCGGCGCGAGGCCGAACCGGATCTGCAGCAGGGTAGTGAGCGCCAGCGACAGGCCGAGCAGGCCGAAGGTGATGGTCAGCGAATTGCGGAACCGGTCGACGTCGTTGACGATCTCGTCGGCGGGCCCGGCGACCCGCACCGTGTAGCGGCCCTCCTCGCCGAGATCGACGTCGCGCTCCATGATGCGCAGGAGGCGCCCGTCCTGGCCCTTGCCGTAGCCCTGGCGGATCTGCCCGATCCCGACCTTGCCGTCCGAATCCGTGGCCGCGGGCAGCGGCACCCCGACGAGGGAGCGGGAGGTGCGCACGTCCCGGGGCTTCGCGTCGGGCTTGCCGACCTGCCAGTACCAGCCCGACAGGGGCAGGTCGAAGCGCGGATCGCCGAGCGAGAAGGTCCGGCTCTCGGGGTCGTTGGGCGAGACGAGATCGGTGGCGAGGTTGTTGGCGAAGACCAGGAGCCGGCTGTCGAAGGACCGCTCGGTGTTCTCCCGGTAGAGGGTCGTGAGGATCCAGGCCGCGATCAGCAGGATCGCCGAGCTCGACAGGAACGCCGACACGGCCAGCCGCACCGCGATGGAGCGGCGGCGCAGGGAGAAGAGGGCGATGAGGTCGATCATGGGGACGCCCGACGCTTAGGGCGCCAGCGCATCATAGTACACCGCCCCCCGCATCAGCGGCCGCGCGGTGCGGAAGAACGAACCGCGCTCCGCCCGCCATCCGTCCCCGTCCCGTGCCACGGCGGCGTCGGCGGTGAGGATGCCCGACGGCATGCCGACCCGCAGGGCCGCGCCGGTGGGGCGCGCGGCCTCGTGGACGAGGCTGCCGTCGATCCGGGCGGCGACCGCGAGGCACAGGGTGGCGGTGAGCGGCAGGGCTTGGTGCGGCACGCCGTTGGAGATCACCCGGGCGGTCAGATCGACATCCCCGGCGTTGACGCGCTCACCGGACAGGCTGCCGGCCTCCCGCGGCGGCGCGACGAGGCCCACGAACGGCACGTGGACGATCCGCGCGGCGGCCTCGAGGTCGGGGGCGATGCCCATCGCCACCGAGGCGGCCCGGCGGATCCACGCCAGCCGGTCGAGGAGGCCCGGCACCGCCTCCAGGGCGGCGGGCAGCTCGGTCCCGGACAATCCGAGATCGGCGGCGCGGACGAACACGCAGGCATTGGCCGCGTCCACCAGCGAGGCCTCGACCGGGCCGAGGCCGGGCACGGCGAGGGTTTGCCGGACCACGCCGGTGGGGAGCAGCCGGCCGGTGGTGGCGCCGCCCGGATCAACGAAGTCGAGGCGGATCGGCGCCCCGGTGCCGGTGACGCCGGGGATCGCGAGGTCGCCCCGGTAGACGGTCCGCCCGTCCCGGACCGCGAAGCCGGCCTCGATCAGCTTGCGGGTGTTGGTGTTGTAGATCCGCAGGGACACCGGGCCGTCCGCGACCTGCACGAGCCCCTCGTCCACCGCGAACGGCCCCACCGCCGCGAGCATGTTGCCGCAATTGCCCGACAGGTCGATCCGCCCCTCGCGGACCACCACCTGCACGAAGGTGTAATCGAGATCGGCCTCCGGCCGCGCCGAGCGCTCGATCACGCAGATCTTCGACACCGACGACACGCCCCCGCCCATGCCGTTGAGCTGGCGCCCGAACGGGTCGGGGCTATCCATGGCGGACAGGAAGGCCGGCTCCCAGGCGGCGAGGTCGCCCGGCACGTCCCGGCGGTGCAGCATCAGCGCCTTGCTGGTGCCGCCGCGCATGAACACGGCCGGCAGCGTGCCGGGCACCGGCCTCGCGGTCACACCCGCACCGGCGGCTGGTTGGGATCGACCAGGTAGCCGAGGCCGCGCACGGTCTGGATCAGGTCGACCGCGAGCTTCTTGCGCAGGCGCCCGACGAACACCTCGATGGTGTTGGAATCCCGGTCGAAATCCTGGTCGTAGAGATGCTCGGTGAGTTCCGCCCGGGAGACGACCCGGCCGGTATGGTGCATCAGGTAGGAGAGCAGACGGTATTCGTGGCTGGTCAGCTTCACCTGGGCGCCGTCGACGAAGACCTTGCCGGAGCGGGTGTCGAGGGTGACCGGCCCGCAGGTGATCTGGCTGGAGGCGTGGCCGGCGGCCCGGCGCAGGAGCGCGCGGACCCGGGCCATCAGCTCCTCCATGTGGAACGGCTTGGTCACGTAGTCGTCGGCGCCGGCATCGAAGCCGTCGACCTTGTCGGACCAGCGGTCCCGGGCGGTGAGGATGATCACCGGCGTCTTCACCCCGGCCCGGCGCCACTTCTGCAGCACCGTGACCCCGTCGGCCTTGGGCAGGCCCATGTCGAGGATGATCGCGTCGTAGGGTTCGCTCTCGCCGAGATAGCCGCCCTCCTCGCCGTCATAGGCCTTGTCGGCGACGTAACCGGCCTCCTCCAGGGCGGAGACCACCTGCCGGTTGATGTCCTTGTCATCTTCCACGACGAGCAGACGCACGGCTCACTCCCCTCCGAGACGGTTTCGGCGCCCGCTCAATATTGTCCCGCCACGCTGCCGGTGCGCGCATCGACGATGACGTGCACGAAATGCCCGTCCCGGCGCAAGGCGGTCAGCATGTACACGAGGGTGTCGTCGTGCCGGCACAGGCTCGCCCGCTGGATCTCGGCCCGGGGGATCACCGAGCGGGCCGCCCGGATCGCCGCCACGGGCGGGATCACCCGCCGCTCGCCGACCTCCTCGCGCATGTCGGCGGGGGACAGGCAGGTCTCGATCCGCATCGGCGCCGAGCCCGAGACGGCGCCGGTCTGCGGGGCCGGGCCGTCGTCGGCCATGGAGCCGAGGCCGCCCGCGGCGAGGGCCGCGGCGGTCAGGCTGATGGCGACGAGGGCGATGGCGTAGCGCATTGGCAGGAGATGTGGGCCGAGGGCACTGAATGCCCCCTGAATACGTAGCCGTTGGCCTCCGGCGGCGGGCGCATCGGGCGGGCGGAGTGCGGACGTGCGGATCGCGGACGGCATGGTGCCGTCATTACGGCCGAGGCGCCCCCCGGTTCCCGGGCGCCGCCCCCCGCGCGGAGGAGGACGCGGCCCGCCTCAGCGGACCGGATCGGCGCCCCCGTCCCGGCACCCGGCGCCGGGTCGGTCCGTGCGGCCGGGCGCGGCCGGGGCGGCCGCCTGGGCGGTCTGGACCGGCGCCCCGGAGGACCAGCCGCGCAGCCCGAGTTCTGCGCCCCCGTGGAGCGCGAGGGCCAGGGCCGCCGCGCCGGCGAGGACCAGCCAGAGGCGATCGAGGATCCGGTCGAAGGTCAGTCCCATCTCACCCTCCCGCGACGAGGTTCCAGACGGCCCGCAGGGCGGGGATCCGCTCCGCGAGCCATGCGATCTGATCCGAGAACCAGTGCGCCACCGCCGCCGCGGCGAGGAAGGCCAGCACGGTGGCGTGCTTGAGCCGGCGGAGGTAGCGGCGCAGCGCCCGCCGCTCGACATGGGCGTCGACCAGCTCGTCGAGGGCGGCGAGCCGCGCCTCGGTCTGGCGGGCGAACCACGCGTGCCAGAACGGCGGGAAGCGGATCGCCCGCGCCCGGCCCCCGAGGGCGAGGCCGGGCCCGGCCTCGCCCTCGGAGGGTTCGGCGACAGGGCCGGCGCGCCTGCGGGGCGGGATGCGGACATGCGTCATGGTCGCGATCTCCCCCGAAGGATGCACCGGCCCGGCCTCAGCCCTGCCGCGCGGCCGGCGCGCGATCCGCCTCCCGCAGCTGCCGCAGCGCGGGGGCGAGGACGTTGGCCGCGCTCGCCTGGGGATCGAGGGGCAGGGCCCGGAAGATCCGGGCGGCGACGCCCTCGGCCCCGCCGGCCGTCCGGACCACGCGGGCGGGGGCATGGGCCAGGACGTGGCGGGCGCCGGCCGCGACCACCGCGGAGCCGAGATCGACGCTGACGGTCCGGCCCCGGGCGGCGCCGGCCACGGCGTTCTGGCCGAACTCGGCGCCGGCCCGGATCGCGGCCTCGACCCGGTCGCGGGTCATCACGGAGGCCGCCCAGGGGGCGACCCGGGCGATGCCGGCGGTCACGGCGGCGGCGGCGAGCGGCACGAGCACCGCCGAGACCGGCTGGAGCAGCGCGGTCAGCCAGTCGCCCCAGGGCAATGTCACGCCGGCCGCGGCGGCGTGGGCCGGGGATACGAGGGCGGCCGGGAAGGCCGCGCAGGCGAGGGCGAGCCCCGCGCGGAAGCGGTGCGTCATGATCGGTCTCCATCGGTGATCGCGCGGCGGACCCGGCCGGCTCGGGAACCTGTGGGGGCTCAGCGCCGCCCGTGTGGGCCGGTCGTGCCGGCGGGACGGTCGCGCAGGGCCGCGAGCGCCCGGCGGGCCCAGCCCAGGCGGCTGGACAGGGCGACGATGCCCGGCCGCTCGTAGCGACGGCACACCGTCTCGGTAGCGGCTTCGAGGGTCGCGGCGGCCCGCAGGGCGGCGAGCGCCGGGGCCTCGGCGGTGCGCAATTCCGCACAGAGATAGCGGTAATTCGCCTCCCGGGCGGCGGGGTCGAGGCCGTGCGCCCGGCACCATGCCTCCATGGCGTCACGCCGCGCGCCGGTCCATTGGGCGAGGCCCCAGCCGCCGCGGGAATCCGGGACGGTGGGGGCGATCTCCTGGATCTGGCGGAAGCCCCCGCTCTCATGGCCGAGATTGCCCAGGAGCCCCGCGGCCTGGATGTCGGTGAGCCCGAGGTCGCGCATCAGGCGGGGGCCGAGGCGACGGCATTCGGCCGCGAAGCCAGTCTCCGGGTTCTTCTGCGCTGCGGCATTCGGCATGGGCGGTTCTCCGTTCGGTGGCGGGTTCGACGCCGGTTCGGGCCTCGTCCCGGTCTCGGTTCCCGCGCGCGTTGCGACGCGGTTCTCGCCCGTGCGATGACGGAGCGGACCGGCGCGGAGGGGGACGGCGTGGGACGCGGACGGGACCGGCCGCTGGTATTCATCGGGGACTCGATCACCGCGGGCTGGGGCCTGGCGCGCCCCGAGACCTTCGCGCACCGCGGGTTCCTGGCCCGGGGCGTCCCGGGCGAGACGAGCGGCCAGATCCGCGCGCGGTTCCTCCGGGACACCGCGGGGGCGCGCGGGATCCATCTGCTGTGCGGGATCAACGACATCGCGGCGATCGGCGGCCCGGTCTCCGACCGGGCGATCGCCGGGAACATCCTGGACATGGGGCGGATGGCGTTCGAGGCCGGGCTGCCCCTCGCGATCGGCTCCGTGATGCCGAGCGATTTCCGGGGGTGGCGTCCCGAATTGCGGCCGGCGGCGCGCATCCGCGCCCTGAACGCGTGGCTGCACGCCTGCTGCACCGCGGGTGCCGCCCGCTTCATCGACTATCACGCCCCCCTCGCCACCGAATCCGGGGCGCTGCGACGCGCATTCACCGAGGACGGGATCCACCTGAACGCCGCCGGCTACGCGGCGATCGAGCCCGTGATGCTTGCGGCCCTCGACCCCGGCTGAAGGCTCAGAAACCCAGGGCCAGCCAGAAGATCGAGACGTTCTTCGCCCCCGAGACCGAGCCGGACGCGGCGCGGCGCAGGCGGATCGTGAACCCCGTCACCGTGAGGTCGGTCACCTGCGCGGCGTAGAGGGCGCCGTCCTCGTTGGCGGCCGCCTGCGTCCAGATGCCGACGCAGCCGCTCGGAAAGGCGCGGTTGAACGACACCGCGGCCTGCGGATCGGACGGGGTGACGAGCCCCCATTGCAGGATCAGCCCGCCCGCGAACCGCACGGAGCCGTTGGCCGCGAGCGTCTGCGCGCCGACCGCCAGCGGCGTCCCGTCGGCGCGCTGGTAATGGCGCACGCGCCAACGGCCCGCCGCGTCCGAGGTGGCGATGCAGGTGTCGTCGGCCCCCGTCACGATGTCGGCCCGGGTCGGCAGCGCCAGCGTCGCGGCATCGTGGACCAGCGTCGCGGAGGCCGCGAAGCGCACGAACCGCTCGCGGTCGGGCACGGCGCCGAAACTCGTGATCCGGGCCGCGCCGGTGACGAGGACCCGCCGGGTGCCGGTACCGCCGAGTTCCGTGGTGGCCGCGGCGGCGAGCGCGGTCTCGGTCGAGGCGAAGTCGATCCCGCCGGTCTTCGCCGCGGCGGTGAGCGCGGTGGCGAAGGCGGCCCCATCGGCCGAGACCTTCAGGGCGAAGTCGTCGCTCCCGAGCGTTCCCAGGAGCGCCCGGGCCGCGTAGCCGGTCTCGAAGACCAGCGCGGCGTCGCGGGTGGCGTCCTTCCTGTTCACGGCGATCCGCATGTCGCCGGAGCCGGGCGTGACGTCGTCCCAGGTGAGCAGCGCGGCATCCGACTTGACGGCGAGGCGGTTGGTGCTGTCCGCCCCGGTGTTGATCCCGAGGCGGCTCACGCTCTGGATCGCCGTCAGCGTGCGGCGGAAGCTCGTCCAAGCCGCGCCGTCGAACACGTAGAGGTCGGCCTCGTCCACCAGGTAGGCGAACCAGCCGGCCCGGGGGACCGCGCCGGTCCAGACGCCGTCGGCGTAGCGCACCACCTGTCCGCCGAGCCCCGCCCAGGCGCCCCCCGGATCGGCCGCGACCACGAGGTAGCGGTCGCCCTCGGCGGGGCTCGCCGGCGGCGCCGTGAGGTCCTTGTCGAGGCAGGCGAGCTGCACGAGCGCGTCGAGGAGGCCCAGAGCCTCGTTGTGGGTGACGTGCTTCTGGGCCTGGCTCGCGGCGATCAGCGGCAGGCCGAGATGGGGCGTGGCGTCGGACATGGGGGCTCCCGAGGGTCAGGCCGAGCGGACGGGGATGCGGGCGCGGCAGGCGGGTCCGGGGCCGGCGACGGCGCCGATCTGCGCCACGGCCACGTCGAGGACGGCCTGCGGGCCACCGAAATCAGCGGCCTCGTCGGCGTAGAGGAGGGTCTGGGCCTCGGCCCGGAGCGTGCGCAGGGGGGCGCCGGCGATCGAGAATACCGTGACGGCGTAGCGTTCGGGCTCGTCGAGCGGGACCTCGGCCGGCTCCCAGGCATCGCCGTCGCGGCGCACCCGCCGGATCCATGAGAGGCGCACGCCCTGCGCCTCCCGGCGGGCCCGCAGGTGGACCGGCCGCAGCGGCGCGAGCGCGCCGAGCCCGGCCGTGGCGGCAAGCTCCGTGAAGGCCGGATCCCCCGGATCGCGATCCGCCGGCCCGATCCGGTAGCGGAAGCCGCGGCCGACCGCGTCGAGCCGGTCGACCAGCGGCACCACGGCGCCGTCGTCGAGGCGCACGATCAGGGTGCCCGCCGGGCTCGCCCGGCCGGCGGCCGCCTCGCTGCCCGCGAGCCCGCGCAGGAGGCCGGAGAGCCGGTAGGTGTCGGCCCCGATCAGCACGGCGTTCGCGGCGCCGAGCAGCTCCACGGCCCCGTCCGGGCCGATCAGGGCGAACAGGTTGCCCCCGGCCAGCATCGCGGCCTCGCCGATCGACGCGAGCGTCCCGCCCCGGCGCAGGCCGACGTCGAGGCTCCGGTGCCGGTCGATCCGCCAGAGCGGCCCGGCGGGCAGCGCCGTGAGGGTCCGCCCCAGGCAGGCGGGGTAATCCACGACCCCCTGGAGCGCGAGCGGCCCCGTCCCCTCGGCGCGCCAGATGGCGGCCGCCCCGGGCCAGGGCTCGGCCGCCACCGCGAGGTATTGCAGGATCGTCGGGCTGCCGCGGTCCACCGGCAGGTCGAGGGCGAGCGCCAGCGGCGCCCCCGGGAAGGCCGGCGGCGCCACCGCGGTCAAAGCCGGGCTGCGGGACAGGCCGCGCCCCGGCCCGGCCCGGGGCGGCACCCCGCTCGCCTCGATCCGGCGGCCCGTGGGGGCGTCGTCGATCCGGTCGATCCGGCGCAGGACCGTGCCGCCCGGCACGGCCGCGGGTACCGCCAGGAGGTCGCCCGGCTCCAGCTCCACCCGGCGCGGGCTCAGGGTGAAGACCGCGCTGTCGCGGGCCGCGATGATCCGGTCGAGCAGCGCCTCGGCGAGCCCGTCGCCGGTCTCGCGGCGGGTGACGATCGCCGTCTCGATCCGGGTCTCGCGCCGCCGCTCCCCGACGGGCCGCACGGCCGCGGCCGCGGCGCGGCGGTACTCGGCGCTCTCGGATTCGGTGATGCCGAGCTCCATCGTGCGCGGCAGGGCGCTCTCCTCCGCACGGACCTGGCGCAGCACGGGCTGCTCTGCGGCGAGCCGGACGAGATCGGCCTCCGCCAGCACCACCGGCCGGTCGCGGCGCGGCCCGCGCAGGCGCAGGGTGCCGGCCACCGCCGAGACGTCGAGGCCGTAGACCTGCGCCAGGGTCTCCAGGGCGCCGCGCGCCGAGAGCGGCCGGTCGACGACGTAGCCGTCGAGATAGGCGGCCGCCTCCACAGAGACCGCCGCGTCGAAGCCGAAATCGGCCAGGATCGCCCGGACCAGCAGGTCGAGGTCGCAGCCCTCGATCCGCCCGGTGATCCAGTGGCCGATGCGCCAATTGCCGGTATCGGCCCAGACCCCCCGCACGGTCGGAAAGGCCGGGAAGGGCCGGGCGTCCCAGGCCCAGACGAAGATCCCGGCCGGGTCGACCATCCGGCCGCCATAGACCGGCGAGACCGGGTTGTCGGCCTCCCGGAAGCCCGGCACCGCCGGATCGAACCGGGCGATCACCGCCTCCAGCCCGCGGAGCTGGATCAGCTCGTCCCGCAGGCCCCGGGATTCGGGCGGGACTGCGTTCTCGACGGATTTCGGGTCGGGGAAGACGTTGGGGCCGTTCGTGCCCTTGTCCACCGCCGGCACCCCGACCTCGGTGAGCCAGATCGGCTTGGCGCCCGGCACCCAGGCGGTGGTGCGGGTCTCGACGCCGCCGTCCCGCTCCACATGCGGGTTCGACCACCACGCCACGAGGTCCTTGGCCCGGTAGACCCAGGGCTTGCCGGCGGCGCCGTCGGTGATCGGGCGGCGATCCTGGGCGGCGCGGCCCTCCGCGTCGGCGTAGTACCAGTCGAAGCCCTCGCCCGACGCGCCGCGCGCCTTGAGGTAGGCGCGGTCGGCGATGTCGCCCGCCACCGCGAGGTCGGCATGCTCCGGCGCGTCCCGCCAATCCGAAACCGGTGCGTACCAGTCGATCCCGACCGCCGCGATGGCGGGATCGGCGAACAGATCGTCGAGGGGGAAGCGGATCGTGGCGCCGCCGTCGCGGATATGGGCGCCGTACTCGGTCCAGTCCGCACCGTAGACCAGGGCGACACCGGCGCCGAGGCGTTCGCGCACGGCGGCGGCCAGCGCCCGGAAGGCCTGCACGGCCGGGTAGCCGGAGGCGCCCCGCACCCGGGTCAGGCCGACATACTCGCTGCCGATCACGAAGCCGGCGATCCGAACCCCGGAGGCCGCCCACCGGGAAGCCAGATCGGCGTAGTGCAGCACCTCGGCGTTGTATCCGCCCGCGAAGAAGGCCGCGACCTGCGCGTCGGCGGCGGCGGTCCCGTCCGGACTGCCCGGGAGATCCGGGGCCGGATCGCAGGTGATGCGGCCGCGCCAGGGATAGGGCGGCTGGGTCGCGCCGGGCACGCGCGGGTCGGGGAGCGCGTTGCCGGCCGGCACGTCCATCATGACGAAGGGGTAGAGCAGCACCTCCAGGCCGCGGCGGACCAGCTCGGCGACCAGCCGGGTCAGCCCGGCATCGCTCGGGGTGCCGCCATAGGCCGGGTTGCCGTCCGGCAGGAGCGAGACCGCCTCGGCGCTCGCGCGGGGTATCCCGGCGACGCGCCAATCCTCCAGCACGGCGCGCTTCTGCGTCGCCTCGACCTTCGGCACCACCCGGCAGGCCCCGGCCCGCAGGTCGGTGCCGAACCACGTCGCCACCACGGCGACCCGCCGTAGGTTCGGGCACAGGGCCTGGAGGGCGTCGAGGGAGGCGAGGACGTCGGTGGCGCGCTGGAGCTGGTGCCGGTTGGCGGCCTCGGTCCGGCCGAAGCCGAGATCGACGGTGACGCGGGCGGGATCGAGGCCGAACTCGCTGGCGCCGGGGATCAGCTCGACGGCGCGGATCCGGCGCCACAGGACGTTGACCGGGCGGATCACCTCGAAGGCGAATTGCGGGACGCGGTTGCCGAAATCGGCGAGCGGCAGACCCTCGAACACCACGTAGGCGAGGCCGCGATAGGCCGGGGCGTCGGCCGCCCCCTCCTTGGCGACGATCAGCGGATCGGGGGCCTGGTCGGGGCCGCCGGTATGGACCCGCAGGGTGAGGCCGGCCTGGTCGATCTCCTTGCCGTCCGCCCAGATCCGGCGGACATAGGCGATCTCGCCCTCGCACAGCCCGACCGCGAGGTTGGCGAAATAGGCGTAGCGTGTGGTGACCGTCCTCTGGCCGCCCAGGCCCTTGGCGGGCGCGCCGGCGCGCGCCACCGTGGTGTTGGCCACCTCCAGCGGGCGCGTCGCCCAGATCAGGGTGCCGCCGATCCGGGCGCGACCGTAGACCCGGGGGATCGGATCGCCCTCCGTGGAGGTGAGCCCGGCCACGTCGGCGAGCCGCGGCCCCTCGACGAAGCGCGTATGCCGCCCGGAGCCGAACAGGGCGCCGCCCAGGGCCGAGCCCGCGACCGCGCCGAGCGTCCGCCCGACCACCGCCCCGATCGGCCCCCCGAGTGCGGTGCCTACGGCCGCGCCGGCGGAGGACAGGATCAGGGTCGCCATGGCGGGACTCCAGTGCCAACGATTTCTGTGCCTCTCGGGCCCGATCCCACAGGGATCCGGTCATCTGATCGACAGACTTAAAAATTATCCCGTTCGATCGTCAGCAAGAATGGCGCAGCGCGAAAAGATTTATTCCAGTCAATAAGCTTAAACTATTTAGAATATGGCGAATGATCCCGCGCATTCACTTCAAAACAATCCATACAATCTTGACGATCGTGCCCACGATCGGACTCATCGTGTTCGCATGCGTATGGCTTGCGACCGACCGCCTGACCGCGATCGGCGCGCGCTACGGGCAATTCGTCGCCCACGATGCGCAGGCGGCGCAGGTCGCGCGGAGCGTCATTCGCCTGATCTACCAGATCAATTATACAGTCTACCGAACCATCGCGGAGACCGATGAGCACCAGATCCGGCTGGCGAGCGCGGAATTGAACACGACGGTGGCCGAACTCCGGCAGGACTTCGTCATGCTGGACGCCGAGATGCCGGACCTGCGTTCCGCGATCGACGCGGTGCGGGCGCGGGCAGACCGCTTCGTCGCGGACGCCGCGGACGTGCAGGCCCTCGGCGAGGTCAACAAGAACGACGAGGCGCTGGCGCTGGTCCATACGCGGATCGATCCAACGTTTCCTTTCCTCGTCGGCGAGGCCAACGCGCTCGGCAACAGCGTCGTCGCGCGCATGGAGGCGGGTGCCGGGGAGGTCGCCGCGCAGATCGGGACGACCCGCTCCGAACTCTGGATCTACACGAGCCTCGGCCTCCTCGCCGGCCTCGCCGCCGCGATCGGTGTCGGCCTGTTCGGCATCAGCCGGCCGCTCAGCCGGCTCGTCGGGGTGCTGCAACGGATGGCACGGGGCGAGACCGATGCCCGGATCACCGAGGTCCGACGCCGCGACGAGATCGGCATGGTGGCGCGCGCGGTCGATGAAATCCGCGGCTTGGTCGCCCGGAACGCCGACGCGCAGGCCGAGGCCCGTCGCGCCGTGGAGGCTGCCGCGGCGGCCGAGCGCCGCAGCGCCATGACGGCCCTCGCCGATTCGTTCGAGGCCGCGATCGGCGGCATCGTCGGCATGGTCTCGTCCGCGGCCACCGAACTTCAGGCGACCGCCTCGGCCATGAGCACCGCCGCCAGCGGAACCGCCGCGCAATCCGTCACGGTGGCGAGCGCCGCCGCGCAGACGGCGCAGACCGTGAGCGCGGCGGCCGCCGCAGCCGAGGAACTCGGGACCTCGGTCTCCGAGATCGGCCGGCAGGCCGGCGATTCCGCGCGCCGCGCCCAGGCCGCCGTGGCCGAGGCCGAGCGGACCGTCGAGCACGTCTCCGCCCTGAACTCCGCCGTGACCGAGATCGGCGACGTCGCCAACCTGATCGCGCAGATCGCCGGGCAGACGAATCTGCTCGCTCTGAACGCCACGATCGAGGCCGCCCGGGCCGGGGAATCCGGTCGCGGTTTCGCCGTGGTGGCCAACGAGGTGAAGGAACTCGCCGCCCAGACCGCGCGGGCGACAGAGGCGATCGGCCAGCGCATCGCCCAGGTGCAGAGCTCGACCGGCCTCGCGGCGCAGGCGATGCAGACGATCGGGGCGCGCATCCGCGAGATCAGCGACGTCGCGAGCGCGATGGCGGCGGCGATCACGCAGCAGGGCGTCGCCAGCCGGGAGATCATGCACAACACGTCCCAGGCGGCCCCCGCGACCGGCGATGTCACGCGGACCATCGCGGATGTCGCCGAGGCGGCCGGGGCGACCGGCGCCGCGGCCGGTCAGGTGCTCGGCTCGGCGGACGCGCTGTCCCGCCAATCCGAGGCGCTGCGCGGCGAGGTCGCCGGTTTCCTGGCCACCGTGCGGGCGGCGTGAGGGTGGTTCCGGACCGCCTCTCCCCCGACGCCGTCTTGCCTGGATGTATCCGACCGGATACGATCCCCGCGTGACGATTCTGCTGTCCGACACGTTCCGGACGTGGCTCGCGGGCTTGCGCGATCATCGCGCCAAGGCTCGCATCGCAGCCCGGATCCGCGCCGCAGGGCTGGGTCATCTCGGCGACGTCAAACCTGTCGGCGCGGGCGTTTTCGAGATGCGGATCCCGTATGGCCCTGGATACCGGATCTATTACGTTCGCCGCGGCGAGGTGACGTATCTGCTGCTGTGCGGCGGCGACAAGTCCAGTCAGAGCCGGGACATTCAGCGAGCCAAAGCCATGGCTGACAAGCTTGATGGGATTGCCTGATGCGTTTCACCCCCTTCGACGCCTCGGAGTTTCTCGACAGCGAGGAGGCCATCGCCGAGTACCTCGCCACAGCCCTCGATGATCCCGATCCCGAACTGTTCATCGCCGCCCTCGGCGACGTCGCCAAAGCCCGCGGCATGTCACAGATCGCCCGTGAGGCGGGCCTGGGCCGGGAGAGCCTCTACAAGGCCCTGACGCCGGGCTCGAAGCTTCGTTACGAGACCGTCCGCAAGGTCATGGACGTCCTGGGCGTCAAGCTGACTGTCGCGACCGGATCGTCGTAAGCCTGGCCTGACCCGCCCGCCGGAAACCGGAAGACCCCCGTCCGGTGCCGCCACCACCATCCGGTGAGCGCCACCTCGGCGACGACCGCGCCGTCATGGGCGTGGATCATGGCGCCGTCCCCGGTGGCGATGGCGCAGTGGTGGGCCGGCAGGTGGCGGCGGAAGGCGAAGAGCAGCACGTCGCCGGCCCGCGGCACGACCTCGGCGAGGGGGCCGGGCACCAGCACGAGGTGGCGCGCCGCCGCCGCGGTGAGCGGGTCGGTTCCGGGGGCGGCCGATTCCGCCCAGGTGCCCGCATAGGGCGGCACCGCCTCCGGCTCGGCGCCGTAGAGCCCGCGCCAGACCCCGCGCAGCAGCCCGAGGCAGTCGCAGCCGACCCCGCGCAGGGAGGCCTGATGCCGGTAGGGCGTTCCCAGCCACAGGCGGGCCTCGCCGAGCGCCGCCGCACCGATGTCGTGGCCGCGCTCCCTCGGCATCGCGCTCATCGGAACAGGCTCCCGCCGTCGAGGACGTGGTCCGAGGCCGGCACCGGCCGCATCACCGCGTCGTTGCCGGGCATGTGCGGAAACCCCTGGAAGTTCGCCGTGTTGGCGAAGCGGTCCCGGCAGGTGGCGAGGCGCTTGTCGCAGCCCGCCGTGAGGGTGAAGCCGTCGCCCGCCGCGACCGGCCGGGGCGGCGCGGTCCAGAGTTCGATCAGGCTGCCGAGCTGGAGGCGCACATCCGCCGCGAGACCGGCATTGGCCCCCCCGGTCCAGGCGAGGCGACCGCCGGTGAACAGCCCGTCCGGGACAGTCCCCGCCAGCGCCGCCGCGAGCGTCGCCGGTTCCGGGACATCGACGACCGCGCCGGTGGTCCGCCAGGGGGCGAGGTCGACCCGGCAGCGCCCATCCCCGAGATCGGCGCCGCAGGTGGCGCGATAGGTCCGGCCGCGCTCGGCGTCGAGCCGGTGCGCGAGGCCGCGCAGCTCCGCCACGAAGGCGTCGCCCTCCCGGCGCACCTCGCCGATCGTGGCGAGGTCCAGGAGCAGGCGCGTCTCGGGGTCGGCCCAGTCGACCAGCCAGGTCTCCACGGTGGCGCCGTCGTAGAGGCCCCCGGCGATGTCGGCCTCGGTGAGCCCGAGGCTGCTCAGCGCCCCGGCGACGTCGCCGCCGGAGACCGCGAAGCCCAGCTCGGCGCTGGCCTCGGCGGCCTCCAGTCCGGTCCGGGCGGCGTGGACGAGGCCCGCCAGGGTCAGGTCGCGGTCGTGGTCGGTGAAGCCGAGGGCGACCCCGTCCCGCCGCCGCAGGGACCAGCAGCGGCACAGGGTGGTCACGCCCCCCGCGAGATGGGCCGCGAAGGCCGCCGGGATGTCGCGCATGGCTGACCTCTCATACCGACGGCCGGAGACAACGACTCTCGACGGCGATCGGCCGTCGGCCAGCGCGAACGCGCGTCGCCGCGCGGGCGGCGGCTCGCCTATGAGGCGTCAGCCTCATAGGCCACTGGTATCAGGGGACGATCTCGACGAGGGGCACCTTCGGGATCTCGCCCGCCGTGAAGGCCGCGAGGTCGATGGTCAGGTCGTCGGTGTCGAAGCGGACCGGCACGTCGAAGGCGAAGCCCGCGGTCACGGCTTCGCCCGCGGCCGGGACATGGCCGGACGCGAAGGCGACGAGCCCGGTGGTCGGGTCGCAGGCGAAGGCCTCGGGCCCGACCTCCCGGCCCGACACAGCCACCCGGACGCTGCCGGCCACCGGCTTGGCGATCCGGCGGCGATAGGGCGCGAAGCCGGTCCCGTAGGTCTTCACCAGCGGGAAGGTCGCGGTGGCGCCATCGCCGGTGCCCAGCGGCTGATCGAGGGGGCCGATCGCCCGGCCGGGCGGCCCGGAGCGGCCGTCGACCCGGTCGCGGAAGCGGAAGCCGTAGAGCCGGCCGCGCCGCTCCTCGAAGAAGGCCAGCACCGCGTGGAGCGCGTCGAGGCCGCGCAGCCCGAACCCGGCCTCGTAGCGGCGGCGGGAATCGGCCCAGCGGCCGTTCCGGTGCTCCCGGCCCGAGGCCAGGGTGACGATCTCGGTCAGCCGCTGCGGGCCGCCGCCGGCACGCAGCGACACGTCGAGGGGGAACAGCACCTCGTGGAAATCGTCGGCCATGGCGGTCCCGGGGGTTGGAGGCAGGGGGTGGCCCGGGCGCTCACGTCGCCCGCTGGCCCCGCGCCACCGCCCGGGCGAGGCTCGCGGTCACCTGGGCCTCGGAGCGGCGGAAGGCCGCCGGGTCGGGGGTCGCGATATTGACCGTCACGGAGACCGGCCGGGCCGGGGCGGCGCCGGCCGCGACGCCGAGGCGGCCGTCGGGGCCGCGGTTCAGCGGCAGGATCGCCTCCGGGCCGGCCTCGCCCATCAGCCCGGCGCCGCCGGCCATCGGGAAGTAGGTCGGCGCCGCCACGACCCCGCCGGCCGCGAAGGGCTGCACCCGCCCGCCCCGGAACACGCCGCCCCGGGCGAAACCGGGCTCGGACCCGGCCCCGAGCACGGCGTTGAGCAGGCCGGTGACCCCGGACTGGAGCGATCCGGCCGCCGCCCGGGTCGCCGCGCCGGCGAGCCGGGTCCCGATCAGGCCGAGCACCCCGTCGAGGCTGCGCCCCGAGGCGGCGCCGCGGGTCAGCGCCGCGTCGAGGCTCCGGCCGAAATTCTGCGCCAGCCGGTCGAGGGTTTGGAGCCGTTCGACCCGCGCGGAATCCTGGGTATCGGCGTCGGTATCGATCATCGGTCAGCCCCGTCTGAGGTCCGGTCGGGATAGGCGGCGAGCAGGTCCTCGAAGGCCTCCCGACTGAGCGGTTCCGGCCGGGCACGCCGGCCGAGGGCGGCGGCGAATTCCCGCGGGGTCGCCGACCAGAAGTCGCCGGGGCGCCAGCCCAGCGCGCCGAGGCCGAGGGCCAGGGCATCGTCCCAGGGAAAGGCTCTCGGGATGCAGGTCTGGACCGGTGGATCCGGTTCCGGGCCCGGGCCGCTCTCCGCCGACGGGGATGCCGCCTTCTCCGACTGAAGCACGGGTCCCCGCTCCCGTGCGGAAGAGGGACAGGGTGAGGGATCCGGTTTTGCCGAAGGGGGCGCGCCCCGAACGTGCGGCAATCGCGCGCTCTGTCCTGCTCCTCCTCCTCCCTCACCCCAACCCTCTCCCGCTCGGGAGAGGGAGCCCGTCGCGCCCGCCAGAGGCGTCGGTGCGCCACTGTCATGACCCGTGTCGCCAGGGGATCGGGAGCGGCCCTGAGGAGTTGCCGGCGCCTCCCCGAAGGCCGCGGCGAGCGCCGCCCCGAGGGCCGTCGTGACGGCCTCGATCCCGCCCGCCAGGGGCAACCCTGCCACCGCCCCGTCGTCGAGATCGTGGCCGCCGCCCCGCAGGGCGACGCCCAGCAGGGCGATCAGGTCACGCGCCGAGAGCCGGCCGGCGCTGAAGCGCGCCGCGAGGCCGGTGAGATCGCCGGCCCCGAGCAGATCCTCCAGTTCGGCGAGGGCCCCGAGGGTCAGGCACAGGGTGTAGCGCTGGCCGCCGAGGTCGAGCGGCACCGCGCCGCGGATCCGGTTCGCCATGGCGTCAGGCCGCCGTGAAGGCGAGCGCGCCCGCCGAATCGAGGCTCATGTCGAAGGTCACCTCGCCGGCATGGTCGCCCCGGTATTCGAGGCTCGCGATCTGGAACGGCCCCTCCAGGATCCCGAAGGCCGGCACCACGATCTGGAAGGTCTCGATCGCCCCCTCGAAGAAGATCAGCCGCAGGCGCGCGTCCGAGGCCTGGTCGCGGAACACCCCGGAGCCGGCGATCGCGGCCCGGCGGACCCCGGCGCCGGCCAGCAGCTCCCGCCAGCGCCCGGCGGAATCGGCGTTGGTGACGTCCACGGTCTCGGCGTTGAGGGTGATCTGGCGGCTGCGCAGGCCGGCCACCGCCACGAAGCCGCCCGCGCCGTCCCCGGCCCGGATCAGCAGGTCCTTGCCCTTCTGCGCGCCCATCAGCCCTCTCCTCACTGGATCTCGGTGACGGCGTCGACCGTCAGGCTCGCCCGGCCCTCGCCGGTCCGGGCGTCGCGGTGAACCCGGATGGCGCGCACCCGCAGCGTGACGAGGCGACAGCCGGCGAGCGGCATCGCCGCATCGGCCAGGAGCGCCGCCATGCGCTCGGCGGCGTCGAGGGCGGTGCGCACCGAGCCGGGTCGGGCGATCACCGCGACGTCGTGGCTGTGGCGGTGGCGCTCGGCCCCGTCGACGGAATCGTCCTGGATCTCGGCATCGCCGAACAGGGCGTAGACCGGGAGCGCCCCCCGGGGCGGCTCGTCGTAGAGCCGGACCCGGCCACCCAGCAGGGCCGCGAGGGCGGCGTCGGGGGTGAAGCGCGCGATCAGGCCGGCGCGGAACGCCAGCAGCGGGCTCGGATCGGTCACGACCGGCTCTCCCCGGGCAGTTCCTCGACATGGCAGACGCGGTCGCGGCCGCGCCCGTCGGGGTCGGTGACTGCGCGGATCGCGAAGCGGCGGGGGCCGGCGGCGAGCCGCATGGTCGGGTCGAGTTCGGCCCGGCCGCGCAGGGTGACCCGGTAGGCGGACAGCGTGTCGGTCCGGCCGCCCGCGAGGCGCTCGACCACCCCCGCCGGCGCCAGGGCGCCCCACAGGACCGGGCCGGCCACGTAGCGGCGCAGCACCCCGCCGAACCCGTCCGGCTCCTCCAGGGGCCGTTTCAGCACGAAGCGCCGCCGCCGGGCGCCCAGCGGCGGCGTGCGGGGTGGGGTCGCCATCGGGTGTCCTCCGGGAGAGGCCGTCACAGCCGCATCCGGCGGAAGGGCGCGGCGAGGTCGGCGGCATCGGTGCGGGCGGCGTCGGGCTCGTCGCCGCGGTGCTCGTAGCGGGCGGCGGCGAGCCGCAGGATCGCGAGGCGCAGGGGCTCCGGCAGGGGCGGCCCGTCGCCGCCGAACCCGGCCGCGACCTCGATCAGGATCGTGCGCCCGGCCGGGTCCGGCACGGCCGGATCGACCCGCAGGGACGGCGCCTCGACCGGGTCGGGGCCGAGGCGCACCAGCCCGGCATCGAGTTCGGCGACGCCGCCCCGCCCGTCCGCCAGCTCGGCGCGGACCAGGGCCACGAGCGGGCTCAGCGGCAGCGGCAGCACCCCTTCCGGCGGCCAGGCGGCCAGCGCGATCCGGTAGCGGCCCGGGACCAGGATCCGGCGGGTCTCGATCTCCAGGCTGGCCCGGACGGCCGTGATCAGGGCCTGGAGCAGCGCGTCCTCGGCACCGCCATCGTCGGAATCGAAGCGCAGGTAGGCGCGCAGCTCGGACACGCCCACCGGCTCGACGGCGGCGGCATCGATGCGTAACGGGATCATCGCGCGTTCCTCTCGCGGGTGGTCCGAATGCTGGTCTCGAAGCGGGTCTCAAAGCGGGTCTCGATGCGCCGCCCGGCGGCTCTCGCCGTCGCCGTGGCGTCCCTGGCGCTCGCCGGCGTTCCGGCGCGGGCCATCGTCGGCGGCGCCGAGGCCCCCGCCGGCGCTGCCGTCATGGTCCTGTCCTCGAAGGGCGGGGTCTGCACCGGCGTGGTGCTCGCCCCCGACACGGTGCTCACCGCCGGCCATTGCGCGGCCGACGCCCCGGAGCACCGCATCCATTTCCGCGACGCCGCGGGCGCGCCGATCCTCGTGGAGGTGGCCGCGCGGGCGGTGCATCCGGGCTACGATGCCGGCGCCGCGAAGGCCCGGCGGCGCTCGATCGATCTGGCCCTGCTGCGCACCGCGACGCCGCTGCCGCCGCGCTTCGCGCCGGCGACCCTGAGCGCCGCGCCGCCGCAGGCCGGGGAGGCCCTGACCCTCGGGGGCTACGGCGCGGCGCGGCCCGGCGACCCGCGCTCCACCGGAACCTATCGCAGCCTCACCCTGCCGGTGATCGAGCCCTACGGGCCGAGCCGGATCCTGGTCTGGCTGCGGGGCGGCACGGGCGGCGCCTGCCAGGGCGATTCCGGCGGGCCGATCGCCGGGCCGGACGGCGTGCGGGCGCTCGCCGCCTGGATCGGCGGCGCCTGCGGGGGCCTGACCCAGGGCGTCCTCGTAGGGCCGCAGCGCGGCTGGATCGACGGGGTGCTGGAGGGCTGGGGCCGGAGCGCGCGCTGGGCGGGTTGAGCGCCCCGCGGGTTCCGGGCGACCCGTGAATCAGATCGCCGCCGGATACGGGCAACGGCCGGACCCAGGCGCGCGTCCCCCTCCCCCCCTTTGCGCGACGCTATTCACCGATCGCTGGCCGAGCCGCTCTCTCCTCCCTTGGCGATCCCGGGCTTGCCCGGGATCGCTCGAGCTTGCAGGGAGGCGTTGAAGGTGGGGGTGGTGCAGGATGGAGCGGTGCGGTGCCGTCTGCACCACCCCCACCCCTTTCCCCTCCCCGCAAGGGGGAGGGGAAAGCGCCTCCCTTTCAAGATGGTGGTGTCAGCCCGAGGCGTGTGAATCCGGTAGCCGCTGCGGGGGAGGGGGACGCGCGCCCTCGCGGGAGGGGGCAGGCCGTCCAAAACAGCTCCGATCGGGATGCCGGCGGTCCGATCGAGGGCCGTCAATCCAGGACCGCACCATAGTCCGCCCGGCCGCGCCGCTTGGCCGTCTCGTAGAGCACCTGGGCGAGCTGCTCGGCCGAGTAGGGCTTGCGCACCAGGGCGAATCCGTGCGCGTCGTCCATGGCCAGGACGTGGCTGTAGCCGGAGGTCAGCACCACCGGCAGGTCGGGGCGGGTGACCTGCAGGTGGCGCGCGAGGGCGAAGCCGCCCATGCCCGGCATGACCACGTCCGAGAAGACCACGTCGAACCGGTTCGGCGTGCTGTCGAGTTCGGCCAGCGCCTCCTCGGCGGATTTCGCCCACACGGGGGCATGGCCCAGATCCTCCAGGATCTGCGTGCAGAAGCGGCCGACCCCGAGATTGTCCTCCACGACCAGGATGCACAGGCCCCGCTGCGGCGCCGGCGCCCGCTGCGCGTCGCGGCCGGCCTCGGCCGCCGCGGCGGGCGCCGCGACCTGCGGCAGGTAGAGGGTGAAGGTGGTGCCGCCGCCCAGCGCGCTCGCCACGTCGATGTCGCCGCCCGATTGCTTGGCGAAGCCGATCACCTGGCTGAGGCCGAGCCCGGTCCCCTTGCCGACCTCCTTGGTGGTGAAGAACGGCTCGAAGATCCGCCCCAGGTCCGGGGCCGGGATGCCGGCGCCCGTGTCGGAGACCCGCACGGCCACGAACGGCCCCCGCGCGCCGGCATGCCCGCGGATCGCGGGCATCGGGCTGTCGCCGTCGAGGCGCAGGGTCAGGCCGCCTTCCCCGTCCATCGCGTCCCGGGCGTTGACCGCCATGTTGATCAGCGCCGTCTCGAACTGGCTCTCGTCCGCGCGCACGAACCGGGGCGTGTCCGGCAGGTCGATGGCGACGCGGATCCGCGCGCCGGTGACCGAATCGAGCATGTCGGCGATGCTGCGCAGCCGCGCGCAGACGTCGAAGACCTGCGGCGTGAGCGCCTGGCGCCGGGCGAAGGCGAGGAGCTGTCCGGTGAGCTTGGCCGCGCGGTCGACCGTGTCGGAGACCGCGTCGAGGTAGCGCCGCCGGCGCTCCTCCGCGAGCTCGGGCCGGCGCAGGAACTCGACCGAGGAGCGGATGATCGTCAGCAGGTTGTTGAAGTCGTGCGCCACGCCGCCGGTGAGCTGGCCGATCGCCTCGAGCTTCTGCGATTGCCGCAGGGCCTCCTCGGCCTGGCGCTGCTCGGTGATGTCGCGCCCGAACCCGTAGAACATCCCGTCCTCCGGGACGACGGTCCAGAGCACGCGCCGCTGGTCGCCGGCACGGGTCACGCAGGACAGCTCCACATCCTCGACCCGCCGGTCCTCGCAGAGCGGCCGGAGGGCGGCCTGCGCCGCCGCGCGCTCCGGGGCCGCCACGAAATCCAGGGCGGTCCGGCCCAGGGTCTCCGCCTCGGACCAGCCGAGCGCCCGGCTCCAGGAGGGGTTCACCGCCTGGACCTGCCCGTCCCGATCCGCGACGAGCTTCAGCACCGGCGAGAGCGTCCAGACCCGGTCGCGGTCCCGGGTCTGCGCGGCGACCTGCGCCTCCAGGTGCTCCGCCCGCGACCGGAGGAGTTCCTCGATCCGCTTCCGCTCGGAGATGTCGTGCGCAAAGACGTAGAACCCGTCGACCGCGCCGTCCGGCCCGCGCCGGGGCAGGTAGCGGGTGTCGGCGGTCCGGCTCTCGCCGTTGGGGAAGGTCCAGGTCCATTCGTGCCGGGCCTCCTCCCCGGCGAGCGTCCGCGCGATGGCGTGGCGCCGGGCCTCGAAGGCCTCGGGACCGAGGAGGTCGGCCACGGTCCGCCCCACGACATCGGCGGCGGAGAGGCCCGTCCAGGTCTCGTAGGCGGCGTTGGCGAACTGGTAGACGAGGTTCCGGTCGATGAAGGCGATCAGCACCGGCATCGCGTCCGCGACGAGGCGCAGCTCGGCCTCCCGCGCCAGGAGCGCCATCTCGCTCCGGCGGCGCTCGGTGATGTCGTTGAACAGGATGGCGACGCGGTTCCGCATCGGCCCGTCGACCCGGTAGGCGTGCACGTCGTACCAGCGCCCGAGGCCCGCGGCCGGCTGCTCGAACCGGACCGGCTCCCCGGTCCGCGCGACCTGGCCGTAGAGGTCGAACCAGCGCTGCTCGTGGTCGGGCACGAGTTCGCGCATCCGCCGTCCGACCACCTCCGTCAGGCCGGTCTGCCGTTCGAAGGCGGCGTTGACCTCCAGGAAGCGGTAATCGACCGCGCGTCCGCCCTCCGCGAAGATCGGCTCCACGAGGCAGAAACCGGCATCGATGAACGCGAACAGCGAGCGGCAGCGCTCCTCGTTCCGGCGCAGGGCGGCCTCGGTGCAGCGGGACTCGAGCTGCGTCATCACCGCCCGGGCGAGCGCCTCGAGGACGAAGACCTGCTGGTCGGTGAGCGTGCGCGGCGCGTGGTCGAGGACGCACAGGGTCCCGACGACCCAGCCGTCGGGCGTCACCAGGGCGACGCCCGCGTAGAAGCGCAGGTGCGGCGGTCCGCCGACGAGGGCGTTGGCGGCGCGGTCCGGCTCCGCCGCCAGGTCCGGCAGGATCAGGACGCCGTCCGCACCCATGGCCTCGGTGCAGAACCCGAGATCGAGGGGCATCACCCGCGCCGTGTGGCCCACCGCGGCCTTGATCCATTGCCGGTCGGCGTCGATGAAGTTGATATGCGCCATCGGCGTGCCGCAGGCCTGGGCGGCCATCTCGGCGATCTCGTCGAAGGCGCGCTCCGGGGGCGTATCGAGGATGGCGTAGGCGTGCAGGGCGGCCAGCCGCCGGGGATGCTCTGGCTCGAAACCCGACCGGCGGGGCATTGTCTGGTTCGGCGACACGGGGCCGTCATAGCCTACGCCTTCGACCCCCCCAAGGGGTTCGATGCGACGGCGCGCCCCCGACAGGGCCAACGACGGGTTGCCGCGACCGCCCGCTCGCGCTGCGGGCGGCTATCTGCAATTGCAGATTGCACGCTCAGGTCCGCATCGCCGGCGGCATCCCCGGCCGGTCCTGCGGCGCTCGGGAGCCGATCACGAGTTCGTGTTCCGGTCCGTTCCGCGAGGGATCGTGACGACGGGGCGGATCAGGGCTGTGGATTGGATCGCCGCGCCCGGGAGCCGCGGCGGCCCATGCCGCGTTGGCCAGCGCTGAGGACACGGATTCGGACGGGCATGGCCAATCGCAGGTTGAAGCCGGGTACACAGCCGGGCGTCGAGGACGCGCCGCTGATGCCCACGGGGGCGCTGGCGGTGGCACTCCTGGGCTTCGCCGCGGGCGCCGGCCCCGTGGTTCACGTCGCCCGGGACGGCCGCCGCCTGGAGGATCTCGCCGCGACCCTCCGGGCCCTCGACCCCGAGATCCGGGTCGCGGTCTTCCCGGAATGGGACTGCCTGCCCTTCGACCACGCCTCGCCGTCCCGGGCCACGATGGGGGCCCGGGCCGCCGTGATGCGCTGGCTGACCGACCGCGCCGCCCTGCCGGATTTCGTGCTGACCACGGCGCCGGCCCTGGTCCAGCGGGTGCCCCCGCCGGAGACCTGGGCCTCGGCCCGGGTGACCCTGCGGGTCGGCGACCCGCTCGACGTCGCCGCGGCGACCGCCGACCTCAAGCGCCTCGGCTACATCCTCGACGAGCGGGTCGACGAGCCCGGCGAGATCGCCGTCCGCGGGCGGACCGTGGAGGTGTTCCCCGCCGCCGCGCCGCGCCCCTGCCGGATCGAGCACGCGGAGGGGCGCGTCGCCGCGATCCGCTCCTACGATCCGATCTCGCAGCGCTCGGTGGCGGAGGCGGACGAACTGGTGATCGATCCCGCCACCGAGATCGTCCTGGAGCCGGGCTCCGGACAGAGTTTCGAGCCCTTCACGGGCCAGGAGCACCGGCTGGACCGCTACTATCCGCGCCTCGTCACGCTCCTCGACTACCTGCCCGAGCCGCGCCTCGTGGTCGAGGACGGCACGGAGGCCCGGATCGACGCCTTCTTCGAGCAGATGGAGGAGGCGCGGGGCCGGTTGAAGGCCCGCGACGGAAGGGGCACGGCGGGGGCGGGCCTCTATCTCACCCCTGCGGGATGGCGGGAGATCGTGGCCGAACGGGGCCGGCTCGCCGCCACAGAGGCCGCCGGTGAGCCGCTGACGCTCCCGTCCTTCGCCCGGGAGCGCCGGCCGGGGACCGCCTTCGCCAAGGCGCTGCGCGCGCGGCTGAAGGCCGGCGACATCGTCGTCCTGGCGGGGACCCGCCAGCCCCTGCGGCGCCTCGTGCGCCAGGCCGGCCGGACCGCCGAGCGCCCGATCCGCCTGATCGACGCCTGGTCCGACGTCGCCGCGGCGGCACCGGGCGACGTCCTGGCCCTGGAGGCGCCGCTGGCGGCCGGGTTCCGGGTGCCCGGCCAGGGCGCCACCGTGATCGCCGCCGCGGACCTGTTCGGACCGGAGGCCGCGGTGGCCGGGGGCGTCCGGGCGATCCTGCCGATGGGCGAGGTCGACCTGCGCCCGGGCGACGTCGCCGTCGACCGCGACCGCGGCCTGTGCGTGTTCGAGGGGCTCGAGCCCGTCGCCACGCCGGGCGGCGAGCCCTCCGAGGCCCTGCGCCTGCGCTTTGCCGGCGGCGGGATCCTGATGGTGCCGGTGGCCCAGGCGGACCGGATCTGGCGCTACGGGCCGGAGCCCGACGCGGTCACCCTGGACAAGCTCGACGGCGGCACCTGGCCCCGGCGCCGGCTGGAGGCCGAGGCCACGATGGCCCGGACCGCCCGGCTCATGCTGGAGGCCGCCCGGGCCCGCCGGGAGACCGAGGCGCCGGTGCTGGCGCCCCCGCCCCAGGACATGGAGCGCTTCGCCGCCGGCTTCGGCTTCGCGCCGACCCCGGATCAGGCCGCCGCCGTCGACGCGCTGATGGCCGATCTCGCCTCCGGCCGGCCGATGGACCGGCTCGTCTGCGGCGATGTCGGCTTCGGCAAGACCGAGGTCGCCCTGCGCGCCCTGGCGGCCGCGATCTTCTCGGGAAAGCAGGCCGCGCTGATCGCCCCCACCACCGTCCTGGCGCGCCAGCACGCCGAGACCCTGCGCCGCCGCTTCGGCCGCTTCGGCGTGGAGGTGGCGCAGCTCTCGCGCCTCGTGGCCCCGGCCGAGGCCCGGCGGGTCAAGGCGGGGCTCGCCGACGGCACGATCCGGCTCGTGGTCGGCACCCATGCGCTGGCCGGCAGCAGCGTGCGCTTCGCCGATCTCGGCCTGACGGTGATCGACGAGGAGCAGCGCTTCGGCGCCCGGATGAAGGCCGACCTGCGCCGCCTCTCGGCGGGCGGCCACGTGCTGACGCTCACCGCCACGCCGATCCCGCGCACCCTCCAGGCGGCCCTGGTCGGGCTCCAGAGCCTCAGCGTGCTGGCCACGCCCCCGGCGCTCCGCCAGCCGGTCCGGACCGTGGTGGCGCCCTTCGACGCCGAGGCGGTCCGCGAGGCCCTGATCCGCGAGCATCGGCGGGGCGGCCAGAGCTTCGTGGTCTGCCCGCGCATCGAGGACATCGCCCCCATGGCCGAGCGCCTGCGCGGCCTCGTGCCCGGCCTCGACGTGCTGGTGGCGCACGGGGACCTGAAGCCCGCGGCCATGGACGAGGTCATGGTCCGCTTCGCCGACGGGGACGGCGACATCCTGCTGGCCACCGCCATCGTGGAGAGCGGGCTCGACGTGCCCCGGGCCAACACCATGCTGGTCTGGGAGGCCGCCCGGTTCGGGCTGGCGCAGCTCCACCAGCTGCGCGGCCGGGTCGGCCGCGGCCAGCGGCGCGGCGTCGTCCACCTGCTCAGCGACCCGGCCGCGCCGCCCCCGCCGGCAGCCCTGCAGCGCCTGCGCGCCCTGGAGGCCCTGGACCGGCTCGGCGCCGGCTTCGCGGTCAGCGCCCGGGACCTGGACCTGCGCGGCGCCGGCGACCTCGTCGGCGAGGACCAGGCCGGCCACGCCAAGCTGGTCGGGCTCGGCCTCTACCAGCACCTGCTGCAACTGGCGCTGACCGCCGCCAAGGGCGGCCGCGCCGAGGATTGGAGCCCGGAGATCGAGCTCGGGCTCCCGAGCCGGATCCCCGAGGATTACGTGCCGGAGCCTGAGATCCGCCTGAGCCTCTACACGCGCCTCCTGCGCCTGCGTGAGGCCGAGGCGATCGAGGCGCTGGCCGGCGAGGTCGAGGACCGGTTCGGGGCGCCGCCGGCGCCGATGCTCGCCCTGTTCGATCTCGCGCGGCTGCGCGCGGCCTGCTGCGAGCTCGGCGTAGCCCGGCTCCGGGGCGGGCCGCAGGGCGTCGCGGCCGATCTGAGGCCGGACCGTCCGCTCGCCGCGATGGCGGTGGCGGACGGGATCGTCCTGCGCGAGGGCCGCGTCGTCTGGAAGCGGCCCTGTCCCGATGCGGCGGCCTGCGCGGCCCTGGCGGCCGACCTCCTCGACCGCGTCCGCGCCGCCCGGGAGCGGGCCGGCTGAGCTTGCGCCGGACGCTTCAAAGGGTCACAGGCGGTCGCGCAGACAACGCGAGAGGGAATGTCCCATGCACGTCACGATTGAGCAGGCCGACCGCGCCATCGCCGCCGCCCGGGCGAAGGCGGTGGAACTCGGCACCCAGATGTGCATCGCGGTGGTCGATTCCGGTAGCAACCTGAAGGCGTTCCACCGCATGGACGACGCCTGGGTCGGCTCCATCGACATCGCCCAGAAGAAGGCCAGGACGTCGGTGTTCTTCGGCATGATGACCGGCCAGATCGGCCAGCTGTCGCAGCCCGGCGGCCCGCTCTACGGGATCGAGCACTCGAACGACGGGCTGATCACCTTCCCGGGCGGGATCCCGATCGTCGATGCCGAGGGGGTGATGTCGGGGGCGATCGGCGTCAGCGGCTCCACCGTGGAGAATGACCACACGGTCGCGGAGGCCGGCGCCAAGGCCATCGGCCGCACCGAATTGCCGGCCCATCCCTGGCGGACCTGAGCCGACGGCCTCGTCCCGGCGGGCGGCCGCCGCGCCGGGGACGGGGGCTCAGGAGGCGCGCCGCGCCAGGGCGCGGCCGATGCCGAGCAGCAGCATCCCCGAGAGCAGGTGCAGGGCGGCGTCGCCGTGGTGACCCAGGGCGGTATGGACCTCCATGCAATGATCGGCCGCCGCGTCGAGATGCTCCAGCGGCGCCGGACGGCCCTCCCGCCGCGGCGCCGACGCGCCGTGCAGGTCGGTGATGTCGATATAGGCGCCGCGCCCGTGCAGGTTGCCGGTCTCGTCGGGTGCCAGCAGACCCCGGTTGAGGATCCAGCGGGTCTCGCCCGCCCCGGTCAGGATGCGGAACTCGAGGGAGACCGGTCCGCCCGTCCGCCGGAGGTTCCGGATCGTGTCGAAGACCCAGGCGCGATCCTCCGGATGGATCCGCCCGAGGGCCACGGCGAGGGGCACGGGCTTGCCCGCCAGTGCGGAATCGCCCGCGAGCAGGAATGCGGCGCCCCGGTCGAGCACGGATCGGCTGGCGGCGACATCCGTATCCCAAGTGCCGACGAACCCCGCGGCCTGCAGGGCCGTGGCTGTCGTGGAAGCCAGAAGCATCGGAACTCCTCAAACCCGCATTCGGCCGACGATCGCTCCGCGGTTCGAGCAACCATCCGACCGGCGGTCTGTGACGTCAATGTCCGGACACGGCAGGCGCAGCAGACCTTTCGAGGTACCGAACACGGTGTCACGAAATACTACATGAATCAACTTTCGATCCGATTTCGGAAATTGCCGGACCTGTCAGGACGTCGGAAGATCCGGATCGGCCGAGGCGGTCGACTGTTCCAGCGATACGCCGGGGCGTGCGGCGGGTCGATGCCCGGGGCCGGATTCCGGGGCCGCCGCGTCCCTGGTGCGGATCCCGATCGCGGCCTAACCTCGTGCCTTCCGCAAAGGGGCATCGCATCGTGGATCGCACCAACCTCCCTCTCTCGCAGGATCGGCTCTGGGACAGCCTCATGGAACTCGCCCGGATCGGGGCGCTGCCCAACGGCGGCAACGATCGCCAGACCCTGACCGATCGCGACGCCGAGGGCCGCGCCCTGTTCCGGCGCTGGGGCGAGGCGGTGGGGCTGACCCTCACCGTGGACAGGATCGGCAACATGATCTTCCGCCGGCCCGGGCGGGATCCGGACGCGGCCCCCGTGGCCATCGGCAGCCACCTCGACACGCAGCCCACCGGGGGCAAGTTCGACGGGCCGCTCGGCGTGCTCGCCGGCCTGGAGATTATGCGCGCCCTGCACGAGGCCGGGATCGAGACCGAGGCGCCGCTCCTGCTGATCAACTGGTGCAACGAGGAGGGCGCGCGCTTCGCGCCGCCCATGAGCGGCAGCGGCGTCGCCATGGGCATCGTCCCGGAGGCCGACGTGATGGCGACCCGGGACCTCGCCGGCGCCGTCTTCGGCGACGAGCTCCGGCGGATCGGCTGGCAGGGCGCGGCGGATCCGGCGGCCCTGCGCGGGCTCGGCGCCTATTTCGAGCTGCATATCGAGCAGGGCAAGCGCCTGGAGGATGCGGGCCTGACCATCGGGGTGGTCGACCGGGCGCTGGCCCAGAGCTGGTACGAGATCACCGTTTTGGGCGAGGAGGCCCATGCCGGCAGCCCCATGGCCGGGCGCCGCGACGCCATGATGGCCGCGGCGGCACTGATCGCGTCGCTCGAAGCGATCGCCCACGACGCGGTCGGCGAGGGCGGCGAGCGCGGCCGGGCCACCGTGGGGGTCCTGACCGCGGAGCCTTCGAGCCGCAACATCACCCCGGGCCGGGTCTGGTTCAGCCTCGACACGCGCCACGGCGACACGGCGCAGCTCGAAGCGATGCGGGCGCGGATCCTGGCCCGGGCCGACGCGCTGGCGGCGGAGCGCGGCGTGACGATCCGCGTCGCGGAGTTCTGGCGCGCGCCGCCGACCGCCTTCGATCCGGTTCTGGTCGACCGGGTCCAGGCGGCCGCCGAGGCGCGGGGCCATGCCTGGACGCGCATGCCGACGGCGATCTACCACGACGCCGTCTATTGCGCCCGCGCGGTCCCCGCGGCCCTGGTGTTCTGCCCCTGCCACGGCGGCATCAGCCACAACGAGGCCGAGAGCATCACGCCGGACTGGGCCGGAGCCGGGATGGAGGTCCTGGCCGACGCGGTTCTGGCCACCGCCCGGATCGTGCGCAGCTGAGGGAACGGTTCCGCCATGCCCGACGACAACGTCATCCGCCCGGCCTTCGGGGCCGTGCGCCGGCCCGCGCCGGCCGGCCAGGCCGAGGCCGACCCGCCGCCCCTGCGCGTCTTCGGCACGGGGGCCGGCCACCGGGTCGGCCTGATCCGGGACCGGGCGGCCGCGGAGGGCGACGTGTTCCGGATCGTGGTCGGGCCGGAGGACGCGCCGTTCGTCGAGACCGTGGCGCTGCTGCCGGCCACCGCCGAGGCGGAGGCCGAGGCCGAGCGGATCGGCTTCGCGATCCTCCGGACCCTGGAGGTGGTCGAGGGCGCGCCCTAGCCGCAACCGGCCCCCGCGGCGGCGGTCTGCGCGGGGGGCAGGACGGGATGCCAGCCGGGCCCGGACGGGCACCGGCGCGCCGGGAGGGACGCATGCGTGAGGGCAGGGTCAGCAGCACGGAGATCGCGATCCCGGCCCGGGCCGGGATGGTCTGGTCGGTGCTGACCGACCTGGACGCCTACCCGGCCTGGAACCCGTTCATCCGCCGGGCGGAGGGCCCGCTGCGGGCGGGCGCGCGCTGGCGCCTGGAGCTGACCCTGAACGGCCGCGCCTACCGGACGGTGCGGGTGCAGGTCACCGCTTGGGAGCCCGGCCGGCGGCTGACCTGGCGCGGTGGCATCCCGATGCCGCCGCTGATCACCGGCACGCACGATTTCCGGATCACCGAGACCCGGCAGGGCGTCGGCCTCGTCCAGGCGGAAACCTTCGCGGGCTGGCTCGCCCCCGTCCTGTTCCCGTGGCTGCGGGCCCGCACGCAGGCCCGGTTCGCCGAGATGAACGCCGCCCTGCGGGACGAGGTCGCCCGCCGGCTGGCCGAGACCGCCTGACCGCGCCCCGTCCGGGGCGCGGTCCGGTCACTCGATCGGCTTGGGCTTGATCACGGGCGAGCGGGTCAGGCTCTGGATCTCGCGGCCCGGCCGCCCGGACTTGCGGGCGATCTCCTCCTCCTGCTCGGCGATGAGCTGGCGGGCCGGCTCGTCACCGTCCAGGCCGCCCAGGATCTCGACCGGCACCCGCCGATTCGAGGCCCGGGAGCCGTCGGTGTAGACGATATCGAACAGAACAAAGCCCCGCTCCTGCGGTCTCGACTTGATGCGCTTGGCCATAGGTGCTGATACGCCGCCGGAATCGGTCGCGGCAAGCCGCGGCGGCGGGCGGGGGTTGCGCGGTGCGCACATGCCGCGCCCGGTGCGCCCTGGCCGATCCGCAGTGATCCCCCGCGCCGTTCCGCACGAAGGCCGCTGGCCTTCGTGCGGAACGGCGCGGCCCAGAAAACCGGAATCCCGGCCCCGATCCGGGCCGGGCCCCAAGCCAACCGAGGACGCCGTCCGTGATACCCTGGGTTCATCTCGATACCGGATCCGTGCCCGGCGGCGGCACCGACCTGCGCCTGATGCGGCGCGGCGAGGAGTTCGCGATCCTGGCCGACACGATCGAGCTGATGAACAACCGCCGCAGCGGCTCCGAAGTGGCGCTCGCGGCGCTGACCTGCGCGCGGCTGGCGGACCGGCCCCGGGCCCGGATCCTGATCGGCGGCCTCGGCATGGGCTTCACCCTGCGGGCGGCCCTGGAGAATCTCGGCCCCGAGGCGCGTGTGGTGGTGGCCGAGCTGGTGCCGGCGGTGATCGCCTGGGCCCGGGGCCCGCTGGCCCACGTCTTCGCCGGCTGCCTGGACGATCCCCGGGTCGACCTGCAGGAGGCCGACGTGAACCGCCTGATCCAGGCGGCGCCGGCGCGCTACGACGCGATCCTGCTCGACGTCGACAACGGCCCGGAGGGCCTGATGCGCCGCTCCAACGACCGGCTCTACGACAGCTGGGGCCTCAAGCGGGCCCATTGGGCGCTGCGGCCGGGGGGCATCCTGGGGGTCTGGTCGGGGGCCCCGGACCGGAAGTTCAAGAGCCGGATGCAGCGCTCCGGCTTCGACGTGGACGAGCGGCGCGTCCATGCCAGCGGCCGCGGCAGCGGTCCCAAGCATGTGGTCTGGCTCGGGACGCGGGGCGCGGCGCCGGGGGCTCCGGCCGTCCCCGGCCGGCCGGAGAAAACCCGCTGATCCGGCGCGCTGCCGCTCACGGTCGCACCCCCTATCCCGGCACCGCGAGGTTCCGCACATTCCCCCCATGGGTGCGAATGACGGGCCTCTCTACACGGTCGAGGTCAGGCCGAGCCGGCACGATCCGGGCCGCTTCACCTGGGCGATCCGCGACCGCGGCAAGCTGGTCCGGGGGTCGTACCGCCCGCACGCCTCCGAGCACGCCGCCCGCGCCGTCGCCCTGGCCGAAGTCGAGCGGCTGATCGGGCATGACGGGCGGTCGGGGAGCGCCTGACACCCTCGCGCCCGTCCCGGCCCGGGCGCTGTCATCCAATCGTCGCAGACGGGCCAGAAAGGCACTCGCTGCAGCCGAGGCAGAGAGGGCTCCATGGACTTCCACCGTCGCTTCACGGTCCTGATGTGCGCCCCGGCCTTCGATCCGGATGACCTGGAGGGCGCGCGCGTCGCCCAGATCGTGGCGGCGGTCGAGCATCGCGGCTTCGAGGTGGTGCGCGCCCGGCGGGTCGAGGACGCGGCCATCGCCGTGCAGACCGACGCGGCGGTGGGCTGCCTCGTGGTCGACTGGGGCAAGCGCGGCCTCGACGGCAAGGCCGCCGCCCTGATCGACATGATGCGCAAGCGCGGCCTGGAGATGCCGATCGTCATCATGGTCCGCCGCAAGCGGCTGGAGGACATCCCGGTCGAATTGCTCGACTTCATCGACGGCTACATCTTCCTGGCGGAAGAGACCCCCGAATTCATCGCCCGCGGCCTGGTCAGCCGGGTCACGCAATACGCCCAGACCCTGAAGACGCCGTTCTTCGGCGCGCTGGTCGACTATGCCGAGAAGGGCAACCAGCTCTGGACCTGCCCGGGCCACAACGGCGGCATCTTCTACAACCGGTCGCCGATCGGCCGGATCTTCGTCGAGCATCTCGGCGAGGCGATCTTTCGCGACGACCTCGACAATTCGGTGCTCGATCTCGGCGACCTGCTGACCCACGAGGGTCCGGCGCTCAAGGCCCAGAAGGAGGCCGCCAAGATCTTCGGGGCCGAAAAGACCTACTTCGTCCTCAACGGCACCTCGGCCTCCAACAAGATCGTGCTGTCCTCCCTGGTGGCCGAGGACGACTTGGTCCTGTTCGACCGCAACAACCACAAGGCGGCCCATCACGGCGCCCTGTTCCTCGGCGGCGGCATCCCGATCTTCCTGGAGACCGACCGCAATGCCTACGGGCTGATCGGCCCGATCTACCACGAGGCCCTGAACGAGACCCGGATCCGGGAAAAGATCCGCGCGAACCCGCTGGTGACCGATCCCGAGGCGTGGCGCCGGGAGCGGCCGTTCCGGGTCGCGGTGATCGAGCAATGCACCTACGACGGCACGATCTACGACGCGCAGGTGATCCTGGAGAAGATCGGCCACCTCTGCGACTACATCCTGTTCGACGAGGCCTGGGCGGGCTTCATGAAGTTCCACCCGCTCTACGCAAGGCGCTTCGCCATGGGGCTGACCGGCCTCGACGAGACCTCGCCGGGCATCGTCGCCACGCAATCGACCCACAAGCAGCTCGCGAGCTTCTCCCAGGCCTCGCAGATCCACACGCGGGACGGGCATATCCGCGGCCAGACACGGCGGGTCGAGCACAAGCGGCTCAACGAGAGTTTTCTGGTCCACGCCTCGACCTCGCCGTTCTACCCGCTCTTCGCCTCCCTCGATGTCGGCGCCCAGATGATGAAGGGGCGCTCGGGCATGATCCTGTGGGACGACACGATCCGGCTCGGGATCGAGTGGCGCAAGAAGGTCCGGGCGATCCGTCGGGAATTCGAGGAGCACGAGCGCGACCCCGCCCGGCGCTGGTTCTTCGACCCGTTCGTGCCGGACGTGACCGTGAACGCCGACGGGGCCGAGGTGCCCTGGGAGAGCGTGGCGACCGACGAGCTCGCCGCCACCCCCCGGCACTGGGAGCTGAAGCCGGGCGCGCGCTGGCACGGCTTCACCCACGTGGCCCCGGGCTACGCCATCACCGACCCGAACAAGCTCACCGTGCTGACCCCGGGCTTCGACCGGAAGACCGGCGCCTATGCCGATCACGGCGTGCCGGCGCCGATCGTGGCCCAGTACCTGCGTGAGAACCGGATCGTCGCCGAGAAGAACGACCTGAACTCGCTGCTCTTCCTGCTGACCCCGGGGGTCGAATCCTCCAAGGCCGGCACGCTGATCTCGGGCCTCGTCGCCTTCAAGCGGCTCCACGACGACAACGTCCCGCTGGAGGAGGCCATGCCCGAATTCGTGGCGCGCCGGCCGAACCGCTACCGCGGGGTGCGCCTGCGCGAGCTCTGCGGCGAGTTCCACGCCTTCCACCGGGAGGCTGGCACCTCGGCGCTGCAGCGGCGCCAATTCGCCCCCGAGCACCTGCCCGAGATGGTGATGGCGCCCAAGCGCGCCGCCCAGATGCTGACCCGCAACAAGGTCGATTACGTGCCGATCGCCGAGGCCGAGGGGCGGATCGCCACCACCCTGATGCTGGTCTACCCCCCGGGCATCGGCACGGTCCTGCCCGGCGAGCGCCTGGACGAGCGGGCCAAGCCGATGCTCGACTATTTCAAGATGTTCGAGGCCTCCGCCAACCTGTTCCCGGGCTTCGAGGCCGAGATCCAGGGCGTCTACCGGGAGGTCGACCCGGACGGGCGGATCCGCTTTCACACCTACGTGGTCCGAGAGGGCGCCTGATGGAGATCGAGGTCGAGACCCCCGGCCCGCCGGTCGCGCAACCCTGCCCGGACATCGTCATCCGCGCCTCCTCGGACGCCGATGTCGAGGCGATGGTGGCGATCTACGAACACCACATCAGCAAGGGCGTGAGCGATGTCGGCGTCGCCGAGGAGGACCGCCTGCTCCCCGACGATCTGAAGCGGCGGCGCAAGACCATGCGCAAGAAGCGCCTGCCCCACCTCGTGGCCGAGCGCGCCGGCCAGGTCGCGGGCTACGCCTACGCGGTGCCGTTCCGGAAGCGCCCGGCCTACCGCTACACCCTCAAGCACTCGATCTACGTGCATCCCGACCACCTGCACGCCGGGATCGGGCGCCGCCTCCTGCCGGCCCTGATCGAGGCCTGCGCGGCCGGCGGCTACCGCCAGATGATCGGCTATATCGACGCCGAGAACGCCGCCTCCCTGCGCCTCCACGAGGCCTGCGGCTTCGTCCAGGCTGGCTATCTGCGGGCGGTGGCGTTCAAGTACGGCCATTGGTCGGACAGCGTGATGGTCCAGCGGGCGCTCGGCACGGGATCCGAGGACCGGCCCGGGGCGTAGGGCGTAGACCCGGCGGGCGCGCCACCACGCTCGGCTTGCCGATAAAACAGGCGCCGACTGCATGCCGTCCGGATCTGCCCGACCCGGCGATGTCTGGGCATCGGACGAACCCGTCCGTTCCGCTACCGCTGCCCCTTGCGACGGGGCCGTGCCGGTGCCCTGCGCGTGATCCGCATCGCATCCGGTGACAGCACATCGGGGGCCGCCTCAAACCCTGAGGCGACCGGCATTGGCGCCGAACCGACAGTCGTTTCGGGGGGCTTGCCGATCCCGGCCGCGTCCAGACGGTCATTGTGACATTTCAATCACGGCCTGAGAGGAAAACCGCGTCCTCGGCGGGAACCACCCCATGACCTCCCGAAGGCTGGCGGGCGAAGACGCGCCCAAATCACGCCACTCAAGAATATAGTCGGCTGCCTATTACGAGACCGGCGGTCGGAATTTTGATATCGCACAAAATCTGTAAAATTTCCTATCTTATGATACGATCGTGTAATGATCGTATGTGGTGGCTTGCGATTTGGAACTTTATTCCACCTAATCTCCGTCGTTTTAGGCGAATGCCTTCCCGATCGCCCGGATCTACCTCGATCACGGTGGGAACAGCACGGTGTTGCATCGCTATCGACAGATTTTCAGGTGCTTCATGATGCGTGTACAGACTGGATTCCGAAACGGCACACCTGCTGAAACCAATCGGCGTCGATCGATCACGACCGCCCTGCGACGGTCGAGCTTCGGCTTGGCGGCCCTGAGCGCATCGATCTCGCACCACGCCCTGGCGCAGAGCCTGGCCGCCACCGACCCAGCGAGCTGGCGCACGAAGGAATACCAGGTCGATTGGGGCCTGGAGGCGATACACGCTGCCGATGCCTATGCGGCCGGCTATACCGGCCTCGGCGTCACGGTCGGCGTCGTTGATTCAGGCTTTTTCCAGTCTCATTCGGAATTCGCCGACGGCCGCGTCAAGTCGGTGTCGATCACCGGAACCTTCGGGTCGGACGGATTTTATTTCATGGATTGGTTTGGAAACCCGATTAATCGGTCTCCGCAACAAAGTTACTTTAAGAAAGGCGATTCTTATTCTGTCCCCGGGCCATATAACGGCGCCTATAACGATTCGCACGGAACACACGTGACCGGGACGATCGCGGCCTCCCGGGACGGCGACGGCATGCACGGCGTGGCGTTCAACGCCAATGTCTATGTCGCCAACACGCAGTCGACCGACAAGATGACCTATGGCGCCAATGCTGATTACTCGTACTTCAAGAATGCCTATGCCAGCGTCTCCGCGGCTGGCGCACGGGTGATCAACACATCCTGGGGCAACGCACCGCCTTCGGACGACTATAACAGCCTGTCGGGATTGAGGAGCTCCTACGCCAAGTTCCTCGGCAAGAAAACCTATTTTGATGCCCTCGATGAAGTCGCCAAGCAGTATGATACCATTTTGGTGTTTGCCGCAGGAAACACACGCAGCAGCAACCCAGATATTCGAGCCGTCCTTCCTTACTTTCGGCCCGACATCGAGCGGAATTGGGTTGCCGTCGGAGCGACCCGGAAAGCCGACAATGGTCAGTCCGATCCTGGCAGCGTCGTACTCGATCAATATTCTGTAAGGGCGGGCTCCAGTAAATATTGGTATATCGCCGCTCCCGGCAGTGCGATCACTAGTACGGCGGCGCATTGGTCGACAGGCGATGCCTGGGATCCGAAGAGCTGGCACATCGATCCGGGCAACCAGACCGGCTACGCGACGATCAACGGCACGTCGATGGCGGCGCCGCATGCCACGGGGGCGCTGGCCGTGATCCTGCAGCGCTATCCGTACATGACCAACGAGCAGGCCCGGGACGTCCTGCTGACCACCGCCTATCACCGGGATGCCGTCCAGGGCACGCCCGACGCCAACCCGAATGCCCCCAACGCCGTCTGGGGCTGGGGCGTGATCGACCTCGCCAAGGCCATGCGGGGACCGGGACAGTTCCTCGGCCCCGTCGCGGCCAACCTCCCGGACGGCACGAACGACACCTGGTCCAACGCCATCTCCGAGGACGCCCTGGTCCAGCGCAAGCAGGAGAACGACGCCGAGGCCGCCGCCTGGGCGACCCGCAAGGCCGCCCAGGACCCGAAGCTGAATCTCGCCGCCCTGCAGGCCGCCCTCCCGGCGACCCGCGCCACCCTCGACGCCGTCGTCACGGCGCTGCGCAGCCGAAGCCAGGCCGCCTTCCTCGCATCCGTGACCGCAAACGACGCCGACCCCGTCGGCAGCAGGGTCCTGGCCGCGTTCCTCAATGCGCGGAGTTACTGGCCTTACTGGCCGTTCACCAATCTCTCGGGCGGCACCCGCGCCGCCATCGGCAACCAGCTGGCCAGCTACCTCGCGGACCCGAACGGCGCCCAATACACTCAGATCGCCGCCGGCATCGCCGCCGCGTGGCAGACCGAGGTGCAGGTCGAGACCACCCGCATCGCCGCCTTCGCCGGCATCCCGACCCGGGGCAGCCTGATCAAGCTGGGCGCGGGCACGCTGACGCTGGCCGGGACCAACAGCTATTCCGGCGGCACGACCGTGGCGGGCGGGACCCTGTCGGTGTCGCGCGAGGCCAATCTCGGCGCCGCCGGGGCGCCCCTGACCTTCGACGGCGGCGTCCTCCAGATCACCGGCACCGGCTTCACCGCCACGGCGCGGCCGATCACCTGGGGTCGGAACGGCGGCGGCCTCGATATCGCCGACCCGGCCAACGGCTTCACCCTCGCCCAGGCGCTCGCCGGATCGGGCGGGCTGGCCAAGCTCGGGGCCGGCACCCTGACGCTCGCCGGCACCAACACCTACACGGGCGCCACCACCGTGGCGGCCGGGACCCTCCTGGCCCGCGGCGGCCAGGCGATCGGCGATCGCAGCGCCGTCACGGTCGCGTCCGGCGCGACCCTGGCGCTGGCCGACGCCGAGACCGTCGGGTCGCTCGCCGGGCTGGGCCGCGTCGCCCTCGGATCCGCCCGCCTCACCGCCGGCGGCGACGACAGCTCCACCACCTTCGCCGGCACCCTCGACGGCGCCGGCGGCCTGACCAAGGCCGGGGCCGGGACCCTGACGCTCGCCGGGGCCAACGCCTATACCGGCGGCACCACCATCGCGGCCGGGACCCTCCAGATCGGGGCCGGCGGCACCGCGGGCAGCCTCACGGGCGACGTCGCCGATGCCGGGATCCTGGCGTTCAACCGCAGCGACGACACCACCTTCGCGGGGGCCGTCTCCGGGCCCGGCAGCCTGGTCCAGCGCGGCGGCGGCACCCTGACGCTCGCCGGGACCAACAGCTACGCGGGCGGCACCGCGATCCTGGCCGGGACCCTCCAGATCGGGGCCGGCGGCACGACCGGCAGCCTCACGGGCGACGTCGCCGATGCCGGGATCCTGGCGTTCAACCGCAGCGACGACACCACCTTCGCGGGGGCCGTCTCCGGGCCCGGGGCCGTGATCAAGCGCGGCGCCGGGACCCTGACGCTCACCGCCGCCCACGGCTTCACCGGCCCGGCCACCGTCGCGGCCGGCGGCCTCGCCCTCACCGCCTCCGCCAGCCTGGCCGCGCCGGTGGTCACCCTGGCCGGCACCACGCTCACCCAGGCCGGGACGCTGTCGGGCGGCCTGACCAATGCCGGCACCGCCATCGCCAGCGGCGCGATCGCCGGCGGCCTGACCAACACCGGCACCGCCATCACCAGCGGCACGGTCGCCGGCGGGGTGACCAACACCGGAGCGCTCACCGCCACGGCGGGCGCCCTCAACGGGCCGATCCGCAACGCCGGGCAAGTCGCCGTCACCGGGCCGGTCTCCTCCGATGCCGGCTTCGCCAACGCCGCCCAGGCCAGCCTGACCGTCACCGGCCGCTACGGCCTCGCCGGGGGGCTCGACAATGCCGGCACCGTCGCGGTCGCGGAGGGCGGCCGCCTCCTGGCCGGGCGCATCGCCAATGCCGGGCTGCTCACCGTCGCCGCCCAGGGCAGCGTCGTCGACGACCTCGTCAACACCGGCCGCCTGGTCAATGCCGGCGCCTACACGGCCGACGCCGTCAACGCCGCCGGGGCGACGCTCGTCAACACCGGCACGTTCGCCACCGTCTCGGCGCCCTTCGCCAACGCCGGCACCCTGGTCACCACCGGCAGCCTCACCGGCGGGCTGACCAATACCGGCTTCGTCCAGGCCGCGGGCGTGCTCGCCGGGCCGGTCGCCAACGCCCCGGGGGCGATGGTCGCGCTCACGGGCCCGACCGCCGGCCTCACCCGGCTGACCAACGACGGCGCGTTCGACCTCGGCGGCACCGCGCTCACCGTCGGCGCGCTCACCGGCACGACGGCGGCCGCGACCCTCGGCAACGGCCAGCTCACGGTCGGCACCGACGGCAGCTCGACCGGCTACGCCGGGCAGATCGTCGACGGCGCCGGCCCGACCAGCCTGACCAAGCTCGGCGCCGGCACCCTGACGCTCACGGGCGCCAACAGCCTCTCCGGCCCGGTCAGCGTGTACGGCGGCGAACTCGCCGTCACCGGCGGCCTGCCCAACGCCGCCGTGTCGCTCGGCGCCGGCAGCCGGCTCACCGGCGCGGGCTGGTTCGGCAGCCTCGCCCTGGGCGCGGGCAGCGCCCTCGCCCCGGGGGCCGGGCCGGGGGCGCTCGGCCGGATCGCCGTCGCCGGCAGCCTGACCCTGGCGCCGGGATCGGTCTACCGGGTCGACGCCACCCCGGACGGCCGCTCCGACCGGGTCGCGGTCGGCGGCACCGCCACGGTGGCGGGCGCCCGGGTCGAGGCGGTGGCCGGCAGCGGGCTCTACGCGCCGCGCACGCGCTACACGATCCTGAGTGCCGCCGGCGGCGTGCAGGGCCGGTTCGCCGGGGTGTCGAGCACCTTCGCGTTCCTGACCCCGTTCCTGGCCTACGCCCCGGACGCGGTCGTCCTGACGCTGGCGCGCAACGACCTGGACTTCGCCGCGGTGGCGCGGACCCGCGACCAGCGCGCGGCCGCCGGGGCGGTTCAGGCCGGGGCGGTCGGCTCGGTCCTCTACGACGCGGTGGCGGTGCTGTCGGCGCCCCAGGCCCGGGCGGCGTTCGCGGCCCTGTCGGGGGACGGCCATGCCAGCCTGGCCGCGACCGCCTTCGCCGGGGCCGGGCTGGTGCGCGAGGCGGTACTCGACCGGCTGCGCTGGGACGGCGCCCCGGCGGCGCGCGCTTACGGCAGCCTGCCGGCGACCGACGCGGCCGACCGGCCCGAGCCGCCGGCGCCGGGGGTGGTCCCGGTGCGGCGCGCGCAACCGGAGCCGGTGAGCCTGTGGGGCCAGGGGCTGGGCAGCCTCGGCCACGCCCGGGCCGACGGCAACGCCGCCGGGCTGTCGCGCCAGAGCGCGGGCTTCGTGATCGGGGTCGACGCGCGCCTGGACGGGCTGGGCGCCGAGGGGCTGGGCGTCGAGGGGCTGGGCGTCGACGGATTGCGGCTGGGGGCGGTCGGGGGCCATGTCGAGACCAGCTTCGCCAGCCCCGGCCAGGTCCAGACCGGGACGCTGGCGAGCACGTTCGGGGGCGTCTACGGCAGCCTCGGGGCGGGCCCGGCGGTGCTGCGGTTCGGGGCCCTGGCGGCGGACGAGCCGGCGCGGCTGCGGCGGGTGGTGGCGTTCCCGGGGTTGACCGACACGCCGACCGCCCGCACCGGCGGGCGCAGCGTCCAGGGCTTCGGCGAGGCCGGCTACCGGATCGCGCTCGGCGCCGGGGCGGCGCTGGAGCCGTTCGTGGGCGCCGGCGCGGTGGCGCTGGGCCGCGACCGCTTCGCCGAGCAGGGCGGGGCGGCCGCGCTGACGGGGGCGGCACGCGGGAGCCTGCTGCCGACCGCCACCGCGGGCCTGCGCGCCGAGGCCCGGCTCGATCCGGAGGCGGCGCTGCCGGTGTCGGTGCACGCGCTGGCCGGCTACCGGCGGACCTTCGGCGACGGGGTTCCCGCGGCGGCGCTGGCGTTCCGGGGCACCGGCGCCCGGTTCGTGAGCGCCGGCCTGCCGATCGACCGCGACGCGCTGGTCGCCGAGGCCGGCTTGGCGGTGCTGATCTCCCCCGCCGCCTCGCTGGGCCTGTCCTACACCGGCCAGATCGGCGCCCGTGCCCAGGACCACGCCGCACAGGGCTCCTTCACGTACAGGTTCTGAACGGGCGCGGGCCGTACCGATCTCCCGGCACGGCCCGTACCGGTCCGGTCAGTCCCGGCGCTCGAAGGCGCCCGCGATGGTGAGGTGCAGGTCGTCGCCGATTAGCGGCTCGTAGGTCGTCACCCCGAACGCGGAGCGCTTGAGCGTGCCGGTGGCGTCGAAGCCGACCGTGACCTTCTTGCTCAGCGGGTTGACGCCGGCCCCGACCAGGGTGACGTCGAGCGTCACCGGCTTGGTCACGCCGTGGAACGTGAGGTTGCCGGTCACCTTCGCCCTGTCCTTGCCCTCGGGGGCGACCTTGGTCGAGACGAAGGTGATGTCGGGGAACTTGGCCGCGTCGAGCCATTGGTCGCCCTTCAGCTCGGCGGTGAGCTTGGCGCTGGTGGTGGCCACCGAGGCGACCGGGATCCTGATCGAGAGCTTGGCGGCCGTCAGGTCCTTCGGCTGCAGGTCGAGGGTGCCGGACACGTCCGAGAAGCCGCCGGCATAGTTCGAGAAGCCCATATGGGAGACCCGCCAGCCGACCTGGGTGTGGTCGGGATCGGCCACGTAGGCGCCGGCCTGGACCTGGGCCGGATCGCGGGTCGCGGGGGTCTGGGCCAGGGCCGGGTCGGCGACGAGGAGGGCCAGAAGGCCGGAGGCGAGAAGCGACTTCACTGCAAACTCCCATGGGCGCGGCGGTACGGGCCGATTCGGCACGCCGCAGGGCTCCTGTAGCGCCGTTCACGGCCACGGTTGAGCCTGCTATCCGGAACCCCATGGTTGCGAGAACGGAAACCTTCCGGGGCGGACTCGACGACGTGCGCGCCTTCTGCGCGGTCGTCGATCTCGGCACGGTCACGGCCGCCGCGGCGAGCCTGCGGCAGACGAAGGGCAGCGTCAGCCGGCGGGTCTCCCGCCTGGAGCGGGCGCTCGGCGCCCGGCTGATGGCGCGCACCTCGCGGGCCGTCTCGCCGACCGCGGAGGGGCTCGCCTTCTACGCCAAGGCGCAGGAGAGCCTGGCGCTCCTCGACGAGGCCGCCGAGACCGTCCGCGATGCGCAGACGGTGCCGGCCGGGCACCTGCGGATCACCACCTCCATCGATTTCGGCATCGAGGTGATGCCCGAGATCGTCGCGAGCTTCCGGACCGCCTATCCGCAGATCACCGTGGAGATGCTGAACACCGACGCGCGCCTCGACCTGGCGGCCAACCGGATCGACCTCGCCCTGCGGCTCGGCGGCGCCGAGGAGACCGGCTACCACGCCGCGGTCCTGGCGACCCTGGCGGTGGGCCTCTACGCCGCCCCGGCCTACCTGCGGCGGCGGCCGGCCCCGGCGACCGTCACCGCGCTGCGCGACCACGACCTGATCCTCGCCCGCGAGCGATTCGGTGCGGCGGCGCTGGCCCTGACCGACGGCAGGGGCCGCACCGAGCCCCTGTCGGTGACCCCGGCGATCCGGGTCAGCGACTTCGCGACCGCGCACCGGCTGACCCTGGCGGGGGCCGGGATCGGCCATCTTCCCACCCTGGTCGCCGCCCGGGCGGTGGAGTCGGGCCAGCTCCAGCGCGTGCTGGCGCCCTGGGCGACCCGCGGCGCGGCCCTGCGCGCCGTCACGCTGGCCGGGCGCGTGTTGCCGGCCCGGGTCCAGGTGTTCCGCGCGCATGTGCGCGACGCGCTGGCGGCCCGCGACGGTGCGCACGAGGCTGAGGATTTAGAGGCGAATACAGTTGAAATTCAGATGGTTGCAGTAGATCGATCGTAGATATTGCCAGATCGATAAAATTCTAACGCGCTGCTTATCGATCCGGTGAGGGGCCTCGGCCACGATGCGGTGCAGCAGATCCTGGACCGCCCGGCGACCGATCCCGGTGGTCCGGGACGCGTCGAACCCGTGTGGACGCCGTCATGCCCCCTCGCAGCAGGAGCCTGCGCTCCCTTCTCCTCATCGGGACGCTCGCGCTGGTCGGGTCGGGGGCCGCGCTGGAGACGGCCCGGGCGACGCTGTCGAGCGGGGCCCGGATCGTGCTGCAGAAGGGGCGCCAGTACCTGCCCACCGACCTGTACCTGCGCCGGGGCGACACGGTCACCCTGCGCAACGGCGACGAGAGCCTGACCCACCACGCCTTCATCGAGGCGGACCGGTTCGCGTTCGATGCCGGCGACCAGGAGCCCGGCACCGAGACGCGGCTGACGCTGGCCGAGCCGGGGGATTTCGTGATCCAGTGCGGCATTCACCCGAAGATGAAGCTGACCCTCCACGTCGAGTAGGCGCCGGGTCCCGACGGGAAAACCGGGGCGTCGACGCCGCGCCGCCGGCCCCACCGCCCGCGGCACCGCGAGATCGCGCGGTTCCGTGCAGGTCGGATCCGCCGCCGCGGCCATGCCGGACAGACAACCTGCCGAAAGAAAAAAGGCCACTCCCGAAGGAGCGGCCCGAAGTCTAGGGAGGAAACGCCCAAGAAGGGCAACGGGATCGCGACGCCATCGCCATCCCGCGACGCACAGATAGGATATCGCATTGCGGCACGCAACGGTCTGAAGGCCGTTCAGGCATGCATAGGTGGCGGATCTATAGCCATAACCCATGTCTTCATCGCATGGCACTGCGGCCGTCCGCGGGATCGGCATCGGAACGTCCGGTACGCGGGCCGTGCTTCGGGCCGCGCCCTCTCCGACGGTGTCCGCTGCGGTGCAGCAGGACGGGCCGGCCGGTGTTTCGGGCCGTGGCCGTTCCGGTCCCGCGTTCATCGCGCGCCTGACGGCCCGCGCCGGTGCGGCCAGACCTCCGGATTGACCAGCCCGCCCGGCTGCCGGCCGGCCAGGACATCGACGACGCGGCCCGCGGCGGTCTCGGCGGTGCGGATCAGGGCCGCCTCGGTGGAGCCGCCGACATGGGGCGTCAGGATCGCGCGCTCCTGGCGGGCCAGGGGGTGGCCGGACGGCAGCGGCTCCTGCGCGAAGACGTCGAGCCCCGCCCCCGCGATCGTGCCGGCCTCCAGGGCCTCCACCAGGGCGGCCTCGTCGATGAGCCCGCCGCGGCTGGTGTTGATCAGGAACGCGCCCCGCTTCATCCGGGCGAGCTGGTCCCGGCCGATCAGGCCGCGGGTGCCCTGGGTCAGCGGCAGGTGCAGCGAGACGATGTCGGCCTCCGCCAGGAGGGCGTCGACCGAGGCGGTGCGCAGGGCGCCGGCCTCGGTGAAATCGGTCTCCGGGCGGCTCGGCCCGTAGGCCAGCACCCGCAGGCCCAAAGCGGCGCCGAGCCGGGCGGTCGCCTGACCGATTGCCCCGAAGCCGATCAGGCCGAGCGTCAGCCCGGCGAGCTCGATCAGCCGGGTGGTGAACTTGAAGCTGTCGTCACCCCGCCGGACCGACCGGTCGGCGGCGGGCAGGGCTTTCGCCAGGGCGAAGATCAGCGCCAGCGTCTGCTCGGCCACCGAGACGGCGTTGGCCCCGGGCGTGTTGACCACCACGATCCCCGCCTCGGTCGCCGCCGCCTTGGCCACGTGGTCGGTGCCGGTCCCGTGCACGCCGATCACCCGCAGGTCCGGCGCCGCCGCGATGGCCTGGGCCGGGAAACCGGTGTTGCGGGTGATGACGGCGACGCAGCCGGCGACGTCGCGGGCCAGGCTCTCGGCGTCGGTGCCGCCGGCCGGGCGCGGCTCCAGCCCGGCCGCGCGCAGCCGGTCGAGGCCCGCCGCGTGGATCGGCTGAACGATGAGGCAGGGACCGGTGATCACGGGAGAGGCAGCCTCTGCGGACGGGCGAGCGGGGGACGGCAAGTCGTTTGCCGCGCGCGTCTTGGGCGCTCCGCGCCGGGGTGGCAACCGGTTCGATGGCAGTGGATCTCCGAGCCGCCGCGCGCCGACGGGGCAAACCCATCCGCGGGGCGCGGGGCCGGACGCGAGAGGCCGGGAGCACCGTGATCCTCTCGGAGGGGAAGCCCGGTCCGATCCGCGCGTCTCCCTCCCCGCGGAGGGGGAGGGCGCGTGACGGTTCCGGACCGCCACACCCGTCGACCGGGCGACGATCGCAAACGCCGATAAGCAGCGCTTTCGCCGACCGAGCGCGGACGCGTTACATTCCGCCCCCCCCGATCCGGAGACGAAGGTTCTCATTCCCGGGGCCGTGCCCAGCTTGCGGTTGCGTCCCGCCGTCCAGCCTGTTTCACATCATCGAATCCGCGACAGCGGGACCACGGGGCCGGTGCGCGTCCTGCCGGTCCCGCCCGCCACGAGTGCCATCGGTCCATGAGACACGACACCCTGCGCCTCGGCGCCTTCTTCTACGCCACCGGGCACCATGTGGCCGGCTGGCGCCACCCGTCGAGCGAGGCGGATGGCGGCCTCGTGCTCGACCGCTATGTCGACTGGGCGCGCAAAGCCGAGGCGGCGAAGTTCGACCTCGTGTTCCTGGAGGACGGGACCGGCATCCGCGACGGCAACCTGCGCTCCAGCGAGCGGACGGCCCGCTCGACCCATTTCGAGCCGGTGACCCTGCTCTCGGCGCTCGCGGCCGTGACCCGCCGGATCGGGCTGGTGGCGACGACCTCCACGAGCTTCAACGAGCCCTACAACGTCGCCCGCCGCTTCGCCTCCCTCGATCACCTCAGCGGCGGCCGCGCCGGCTGGAACCTCGTGACCTCGACCACGGACGCGGAGGCCGCCAATTTCGGCGCCGACGCGATCGCCCGGCACGGCGACCGCTACGCGCGCGCGGAAGAATTCGTCGACGTCGTCCTCGGCCTGTGGAACACCTGGGACGACGGGGCGGTGATCATCGACAAGGCCTCCGGCCAGTTCTCGAAGCCGGACGGTTTTCGCCCGCTGAACCATCGCGGCACGCATTTCGAGGTGCGGGGCCCGCTCAACATCTCGCGCACGCCGCAGGGCCAGCCGGTGCTGGTCCAGGCCGGCGCCTCGGGGCCCGGCAAGGACCTCGCGGCGCGCACCGCCGAGATCGTGTTCACCGCCAACCAGACGCTCGCCGAGGCGACCGAATTCTACGGCGACCTGAAGGACCGGATGGGCCGCTTCGGGCGCGACCGCGACGACCTGAAGGTGATGCCCGGCCTCTTCCCGGTCGTGGGGCACAGCGAGGCGGAGGCGCGGGCGAAGTTCGAGGCGCTCCAGGACCTGATCGACCCGGTGGTCGGCCTCGCCCTGCTGGAGCGGATGATCGGCGGCTTCGACCTGTCGGGCTACGATCCGGACGGGCCCGTGCCGGAACTGCCCGAGGCCAACGGCGCCAAGTCCCGCCAGCAGCTGATGTTCGACCTCGCCCGTCGGGAGGGTCTGACCCTGCGCCAGCTCTACCTGCGGATCGCGGGCGCCCGGGGCCATTCGCAGATCGTCGGGACCCCCGCCCAGATCGCCGACGAGATGGAGGAGCGGTTCCGGGCGCAGGGCGCCGACGGGTTCAACATCATGCCGGCGACCCTGCCCGGCGGCCTCGACGACTTCATCGCCCTGGTGCTGCCGGAACTGCGCCGCCGGGGCCTGGTCCGCGACGATTACGCGGGGTCGACCCTGCGCGCGAATCTCGGCACCCGCCCCCCGCCCCGGAATGCGGCCCGGCCGTCGCCCGAGGCGTGACGCGGCAACCGGGATGGGACCGGCCGGTTTCCCGCCCGTGTCCCATCCCGATCGTCCGGGCCCTCAGGGCCGCGGCAGCGTGTGCAGCGCCCGGAGGAAGGTGTCGACCTCCGCGCGGGTGTTGTAGAAGGCGAGCGAGGCCCGGACCGACTGATCGACCCCGAAGCGGCGCAGGGCCGGCAGGGCGCAGTGATGGCCCGAGCGCACTGCGATGCCGTGGCAATCGAGGTGGCGGGCGACCGCCGCGTTCTCCTGGCCCGCGAGGGTGAAGGACATCACGCTCGCCTTCTCCCGCGCCGTGCCGATCAGGCGCAGGCCCTTCACCTCGGCCAAGCCCGCCTGCGCGTAGTCCAGCAGGTCGTGCTCGTAGGCGGCGATCGCCGGCAGGCCGATGCGCTCCAGGTAGTCGAGGGCCGCCCCCAGGCCGACCGCGCCCGCGATGTCCGGCGTGCCCGCCTCGAACTTCTCCGGGGCGCCCTTGTAGACCGTCCGGGTGAAGGTGACGTCCTCGATCATGTGGCCGCCGCCCTGCCAGGGCGGCATCGCTTCGAGCAGGGCGGTCTTGCCGTAGAGGGCGCCGATTCCCGTCGGCCCGAACACCTTGTGGCCGGAGAAGACCAGGAAGTCGGCGTCGAGCGCCTGCACGTCGAGGGGCATGTGCGGCGAGGATTGCGCCGCATCGACCAGCACCGGCACCCCGTAGGCGTGGGCGAGCGCGATGATCTCCCGCACCGGGTTCACCGTCCCGATGGCGTTGGCGACATGCGTCACCGAGACGATCTTGGTGCGGCCCGAGAGCAGGGCCGCGTATTGCTCGAAGATGATCTCGCCGCGATCGTTGACCGGGATCACCCGGATCGTCGCCCCGGTGGCCTGGGCGAGCAATTGCCAGGGCACGATGTTGGCGTGGTGCTCGATGGTCGAGAGGATGATCTCGTCGCCCGGGCCGATATGGGCCCGCCCGTAGGAATTGGCGACGAGGTTGATCGCCTCCGTGGTGCCGCGCAGGAAGACGATGTCGTCCTTCGAGGGCGCGTTGAGGAAGCGGCGCACGGCCTCGCGGCCGCCCTCGAACAGGTCGGTGGCGCGCGCCGCCAGGGTGTGGGCGGCCCGGTGGATGTTCGAGTTGTGCCGACCGTAGAACGCACTCGTCGCGTCGATCACGGCCTGCGGCTTGTGGGTGGTGGCGGCGTTGTCGAGCCAGACCAGCGGGTGGCCGTTGACGCTCTGGTGCAGGGCCGGGAAGTCCCGGCGGACATGCTCCACGTCGAACGGCGCCGCCACCAGGCTCGACCCCTGCGCGGTGAGCCGCGGCGCCGGGCCCGGCTGGCGGCCCGGCTCGACCCGGGGGTGCGCCGGGGCCCGGCGGGCCGGGACGCCGAGGTTCAGGAAGTAGTAGTCGCCCGCCGGCGCCTCATCCCCGCCGGCCTTCGACGGGGCGGCGGGGACGTTATGCGGGGCCAGCGCCTGCGCGAAGGCGTTGGCGCGGGGATGGTCCGCGGCGATCTGCCGGTGCAGCTCCGGACCGCCCGGGAGGAAGGCCGCCGGCGCCGGGGCGCCGGGGAAGGCGAAGTCCGGCAGGACGGGACGCGGGCTCGCCGGGTGGACCGGCGGGATCGCCGCGACATCGGCGAAGGCCGGGCTCGCAGGACGGTGTGACTGGGCGAGGTTCGGCACGGTCGGGCCGGTGAGGCCCGGCGCGCCGACCGGCGGTGCCCCGAACGACCGGGCGCCGAGGGCCGCGACGTCGGGTTGGTAGCCGTAGGGCAGTCCACCGGTCGGCGCCGAGGGGACGCCGATGGAACCGCTCGGCAGCGGCGCGCCGCCGGGACCCTGCGGCAGCCCCTCGACGCCCTGCGGCAGCCCCTCGACGCCCTGCGGCGCTTGCGGCCCCGCCGGGATCGTCGGCGCGAAGGGCCGGCTCGCCGCCTGCCCCGGCCCGTAGATCTCGCGGGCGAGCCGCCCGACGAGATCCGCGTGGGCGAACTCGGGATGGGCGAACTCGGGATGGGCGAACTCGCCCGGGTTCGCCGCGGGCGTTCCGAAGGCCGGCGCCTCACGCGTAGTCATGGTAATTGCCGAGCAGGACGTTATCGAGGCGGGCGATCGCGTCCTCGACCAGCACGGCGGCCGAGAAGTAGCGGGTCACGAGGTGCGAGGCGATCGAATGGTCGTTGGTGCCCATGTAGCGCACCGACAGGCCGGGCTCGATCTCGCCGGTCACCCCGGATTTCTGGAGGCCGACCACGCCCTGCTCGCCCTCGCCGACGCGCAGGAGCAGGATCGTGGTCGTCTGGGCGCCGGTCACCGGATCGATGTCGATCGGCAGCTTGTCGCTCGGCACCAGCGGCACGCCCCGCCAGGTGATGAACGGCGCGCCGAACAGGTGCACCACCACCGGCGGCACGCCCCGGCGGGTCGCCTCCCGGCCGAAGGCCGCGATGGCGCGCGGGTGCGCCACGAAGAAGGCGGGCTTCTTCCAGACCAGGGTCAGCAGCTCGTCGAGATCGTCCGGGGTCGGCGGGCCGCCGCGGGTCGGGATGCGCTGGCGCGGGCCGACCTCGCCCAGCAGGCCGAACTGCGAATTGTTCAGGAGCTCCCACTCCTCGCGCTCCTTCACCGCGTCGACGGTCAGGCGGATCTGCTCGCGGAGCTGGTCGATCTCGTTGGAGTAGAGGTCGGTGACGCGGGTATGGGTGTTGAGGATCGTCTGGATGGTCGAGAGGTGATACTCGCGCGGATCGACCTCGTAATCCACGAAGGTCGTCGGCAGGCGCGGCTCGCCGGCATGCACCGCCAGGAGCTCGATGCCCTGCTCGCCGTAGGCATTGGAGTGGCCCTTCAGCCGGTCGCGCTCCTCCCGGTCCTGACCGATCCGGGTGCGGATCGCCTCGTCCTCGATCGCGGCGCGGTCGAGGGTCAGCAGGGTCACCGCCGAGAGCGCCTTCACCGCCGGAGCGGGCGCGGCCTCGTCCGCGAGGTCGCCGTCGCCGAAATAGTCGCCCTTCGTGGCGAGCCCCTGGCGGAGGCGGCCCTTGTAGGGGCCGGAGAGGGTCAGCTCGACGGTGCCGTCGGCGACCACGACGAGGCTGCGCTCGGTCGCGCCTTCCTCGCGGATGACCTCGCCGGCCTGGTGCCGGCTCTCGGTGAACTTGCCCGCGAGCGTGGCGAGCTCGCCGTCGCCGAGCCGGCTGAACAGCGGCACCGCGCGCAGGGAGGCGGCCCGGATCGCCCGGCCCTCGGCCTCGGCGGCGAACTCGACCCGGCCGGGGCGCGCCAGCACCACGGCGCGGCGGTTGACCCGGTAGACGCCGCCGGCAACGTCGACGAACGGCAGGAGCCGCAGGAGCCAGCGCGGGGTGTTGGCCGCGTTCTGGACCGATGTGACGGTGGCGGTCGCTAGATTGCGTGCCGCCGTCGCGCTGACGCTCAAACCCGGTCCGCTCATCGGTCATCGTCTCCCAAGCCAAGGTTTCGGGCACGCCGCATCGACCCGCGCCACGGTGGGCTGTCCCGCGGCCATGGCGGGTTCGGCGCAAGTGTTCTCAAGATCGGATCGGCCATTATCGCCGGGTCCGGTCGCATCGGATCAAGTGTTTTCGCGGTGATCCACGATCATGAGCCGCGACCGTGCCGGACTCGATTGCGAGTCAACTCGGTACGATCTGAGTAAGCTTGGAGAATGGTCTCGGTCAATAAAAAGATCTTCTCTTTATCTTGATTTCAAAGAAGACCGTGTCGCCGTACAGACCATCCGTAGAACAAGATCATGCGCACGGCCGCCGCACGGAGAAGATCGTTCCCCGAGCCCGGACCCAGGCGGGCGCCGGTCGACGGCATTGTTTTGAAGGGAGGATTTTTTAGCCCGGCCTAGATCCCGTCGCCGTGCCCGAAGGACTGGTCCATGCTCTGCGCCGGCTCCTCCTCCGGGCGCAGGCGCGAGACGACCCGGGCGGGCACACCCGCCACGGTGGTGTGCGGGGGCACGTCGGACAGGACCACCGCGGCGGCGGCGACCTTAGCGCCCTCGCCGACGCGGACGTTGCCGAGCACCTTGGCGGCGACGCTGAGCAGCACGCCGCGCTCGATCTTGGGATGGCGGTCGCCGCTCTGCTTGCCGTTGCCGCCCAGCGTCACGGACTGGAGGATTGACACGTCGTCGGCCACCACCGTGGTCTCGCCGATCACCACCCCGGTGGCGTGGTCGATGAACACCCCCGAGCCGATTTGCGCGGCCGGGTGGATGTCGCAGCCGAACACCTCGGAGATCCGGCTCTGGACGTGCAGCGCCAGGGTCGCCCGCCCCCGGTGCCACAGCCAGTGGCCGGCCCGGTAGGCCTCGAGCGCCGCGAAGCCCTTGTAGAACAGGAAGGGGGCCAGATAGCGCCGGCAGGTCGGGTCGCGCTCGCGGATGGCGACGAGGTCGCGCACGGCGTGGGCGCCCGCCTTCGGATCCGCCTCGAAGGCGGAGAGGCAGAGGTCGCGCATCGACAGGCGGGCGAGGTCGCCGTCGCCGAGCCGGTGGGCGAGGCGGTAGGCCAGCGCCTGGGCGAGGCTGCGCTGGTCGAGGATCGTCGCCTGGATGATGCCGGCGTAGAGCGGCTCCTCGATCAGGGCGGCTTCGGCCTCGGCCCGCAGGTCCGCCCAGACCTCGTCCTCCGCGGTGCTGCGGCTGAGGGCGCGCAGGGGCGGTTGAAGGGTGGCGAGGGCCGTCATGGCCGGCATGTCCGCGGGATCGCCATCACTGCACCCGCCGGAACAGGTCCGGCAGGTAATGCCGCAGCGTCTCGTGGCCCTCGAACTTCACGTCGATCGTGGCCGGCCGGCCGCCCCGGCCGTGGATGTCGACGATTCGCCCCCGGGCGTTGCGCCAGATCCCGAGGGCCTCGGCGAGGTCGAGCCGTTCGAACACCACCTGATCGCCCCGCCTGATCGTTGCCGAACCCATCGCGTCCTCCTCATGGCGCGGGCCGATTCCGCCGGCCCGATTCCGCGCTCCGAACCCGCTGTGCCGGGCCCGCGCCCCATCCCGGGAAAGCCCTTCTGCCGCCCCCGGAACGGGAGAGAACGTTTGGTTCGCGGCGGGCCCGGAAAGGAGCATGTTTTTCACTAAGTTATTGACATAGCTTGATAATTATAGACGGGGCGGCGTTTGGCAAGGCTTGTCCCCGCCGGCCGCCGGCGATATCCCGGTCGCGGTCAGCCCGGCGCCGGGGCCGTTGCAGCGGGGACACCATCGATGGACGCGTATCTTCCGGCCCTCGGGGGCGGCCTGCTGATCGGCCTGTCCGCGGCGACGCTGCTGCTGCTCAACGGCCGCATCGCCGGCATCAGCGGGCTCGTCGCCGGGCTCGGCAGGCCCGGGGCGCGGCGGCGCGCCGATGCCGCCTTCCTGCTCGGTCTCGTCCTCGGGCCGCCGCTCTTCACGGCGCTGGCCGGGCACGGGCCCCGCATGCGGATCGAGGCGGGGCTGCCGGTCCTGGCGCTGGCCGGGCTGCTCGTCGGCTTCGGCACGCGGCTCGGCTCCGGCTGCACCTCGGGCCACGGGGTCTGCGGGCTCGCCCGGCTCTCGCCACGCTCGATCGTCGCGGTTCTGGTGTTCCTCGCCACCGGCATGCTGACGGTGGCCCTGGTCCGGGTGGCGTCGTGACCGGCTCGGCGCGCGCCCTCGCGGCGCTGACCGCGGGGCTCCTCTTCGGGCTCGGCCTCAGCCTGTCGGGGATGCTCGATCCGGCCCGCGTGCGCGGCTTCCTCGACGTCGCCGGGGCCTGGGACCCGAGCCTCGTCTTCGTCCTCGGCGGGGCCGTGACGGTGTCGGGCTTCGGCTACGCCCTGTCCCGCCGGTTCGGCCACCCGGTCCTGGCCGACAGGTTCGACCTGCCGCAGCGGCGGCGGATCGATGCCCCTCTGGTGCTCGGCGCGGCCCTGTTCGGGATCGGCTGGGGCCTGTCGGGCTTCTGCCCCGGGCCGGCGGTGGCGGCGCTCTCCACCGGCGCGCGGCCGGTTCTCGTCTTCGTCGCCGCCCTGCTGGTCGGCATGGCGGCCCACGACCTTCTGCGCAACCGCGAAGGCGCCGGGACCGGAGCGCCCGCGGAGCCCTGAAGGCTCCGAGACCGGCCCCGGGGCCGGCCTCAGGCGGAGCGCGAGGCCCGCGGCGGGGCGGCGTAGCGGCTGGGGGGACGCGCCAGGCCGAGATGGTCGCGCAGGGTGGCGCCCGCATAGTCGCGCCGGAACAGGCCGCGCCGCTGCAGGAGCGGCACGACCGCGTCCACGAAGGTCTCCAGCCCGTCCGGGAGCACGTCCGGCATCAGGTTGAAGCCGTCCGCGGCCCCGGCCCGGAACCAGGCCTCGATGTCGTCGGCGATCGCCTCCGGGGTGCCCGCGACGATCCGGTGGCCGACCCCGCCGCCCAGCGCCCGCAGGAGCTGGCGCACCGTCAGCCCGTCCCGGCGGGCGAGGGCGACCGTGCCCAGGAACATCGTGTGGTTGGCGTCCGGCGGCAGGGGCAGCGGGTCCGGCAGCGGCTTGTCGAGGTCGAGGCGGGCGGGGTCGATCCGCAGCGTCCCGGCGAGGCGGGCGAGGCTGTAGTCCAGCGGGACGAGGTCCCAGAGTTCGTCCTGACGGCGGCGCGCCTCGGCCTCGGTGGAGCCGATCACCGTGGCGAGGCCCGGCAGGATGACCAGGGCGTCCGGCCCACGCCCGTAGCGCGCCGCCCGCGCCCGCAGGTCCCGGGCATAGGCCACCCCGTCGTCGATGGTCTGGGCCAGGGAGAACACCGCGTCGGCGGTGGCGGCGGCGAGCTCGCGCCCGTCCTCGGAGCCGCCGGCCTGGAAGGTCACCGGACGGCCCTGCGGCCCCCGCGGCACCGTGAGCGGCCCCGCCACGGAATAGTACGCGCCGCGATGGTCGACCGCGTGGACCTTGCCCGGGTCGACGAACCGCCCGCTCGCCTTGTCGCCCAGGAAGGCGTCGTCCTCCCAGCTGTCCCACAGGGCGTGGACCACGTCTGTGAATTCCCGGGCCCGGGCGTAGCGCCCCCCGTGCTCGGCGGCGCCCGCGAAGCCGAAATTGCGCCCGGCGGCGGCATCGGCGGTGGTCACCACGTTCCAGCCGGCCCGGCCGCGGCTGACGAGGTCGAGGGTCGCGAACCGGCGGGCCAGGTTGTAGGGCTCGTTGTAGGTGGTCGAGGCGGTGGCGATCAGGCCGATATGGCGCGTCACCGCCGCCACGCTGGCCAGCACGACCGTCGGTTCGAGGGCGTTGAACGGCCGGTAGTCGATCCGGTCGTTGATCGCCGGGGTGTCGGCCAGGAAGATCGCGTCGAGCTTGCCGCGCTCGGCGACGCGGGCGACGCGCACGACATGGTCGATGTCGATGAACGCGTCCGGCCGGCTGTCCGGCAGCCGCCACGCCGACGGGTAGACCCCGGAATGCAGCAGGTTGACGTTGAGATGCAGGGTGCGGCTGCTCATCGAACGCCTCCGGATCAGCGCACGCGCGGCACGATCTGCGCGGCGAAGCGGCGCATCTCGGCCTCGAACGGCTGGAACTGCAGCATGAACAGGTCGATGCCGGCCGCGTGGAAGGCGCGGATCCGCTCCGCCACGGTGTCGTAGCTGCCGACCAATCCGGCCGCGGTGCCGCCGTTGGTGCCGACGTGCCGGGCGGCCGCCGCGTCGGTCTTGGCGAACATCACGCTGGCCTGGTCGGTGCGGGCGCGGGTGTCGGCGCGCAGGTCCGCGTCCCGCCGCGCCAGGGCGAGCAGCCGGGCGTGCTCCCCGTGCGCCTCCGCGTCGGTGGCGCGGGCGATCACGAAGGCCGAGAGGCCGTAGCGCAGCGGGCCGTGGGCGGCGGGGCGACGGGACACGTCGGCGATCAGGGCGGCGACGTCCTCCAGCGGCTGGCCGTTGATGAACCAGACATCGGCATGGTCGGCGGCCAGCGCCCGGGCCGGCTCCGACTCGCCGCCGAGATAGATCCTCGGCCGCGGCCGGAAGGTGCCGGCGGGGCGGAGCCGGTACTCCGCGACCTGGAAATGCGCCCCCGCGACGGTCACGGTCTCCCCGCGCATCAGCCGTTCCACGAGGGCGATCCATTCCCGGCCGTAGGCGTAGCGGTCGTCATGCGCCGGGAAGGGCAGGCCGGCCTGCTCGAACTCGGCCCGGTTCCAGGCATTCACGAGGTTCAGGGTGAAGCGGCCGCCGCTGATGTGCTCGATCTGGAGCGCCATCTTGGCCAGTACCACCGGGTGGTAGAGCCCCGGCTTGATCGCCGCGATGATCTCGATGCGCCGGGTCAGCGCCGCCAGCGCCGCCGCCCCCGTCCAGGCCTCGAGCTGGTCGCGCTCCGGGTCGTAGGGGTTCATCGTGTGCTGGGCGACCAGCACCGAATCGAAGCCCAGGGCCTCGGCCTCCAGCACCAGGGCGCGGTTGCGCGCCCAGGTCGCGTCGTCCGGCTCGTCGGGGTCGTGATGGGCGGCCCGGGAGCCGTGGACGGCGGCCCAGATGCCGAAGCGGGGCGGTGCGGCGGCCATGGCCTCAGCCCCGCTCAACCCCGCCCCGCCGGCGGCTGCCAGATCGGGACGTCGGTGGCGTCGATCCGGCGCGGGATCAGCTTGGCCTCGTAGAACACGTCGGCGATGGCCTGCTGCTCGCCGAGCTGGCCGCGCTCCACCGGCTCGACCGCGTAGGTCCGGCGGCTGTTGGCGGCGGCCACGACCGCGGGGGGCAGGTCGCCCCAGATCGGGGCCAGCAGCGCCACGGCCTCCTCCGGGTTCGCCTTCACCCAGCCCCCGGCCTCCACGAGGGCGCGATACACGGTCGCCACCACCTCCGGCTGCGCGGCGACGAAGCTGTCGTTGACCAGGTAGTAGCGGTGATAGCTGGTCAGGCCGCTGCCGTCGGCGATGACCCGCACCGGGCGCTTGGCCTCGGCGAAGGCCAGGAACGGGTCCCAGATCGACCACGCGTCCAGGCTGCCCTGCTCGAAGGCGGCCGCGCCCTCCGGCGCCTGGAGATAGGCCGGCTTGATGTCGGCGAAGGTCAGCCCGGCGCGCTTCAGGGCGGCGGCGAGCACGTAGTGGCTGCCCGAGCCCCGGGACACGCCGACCGTGCGGCCCTTCAGATCCGCGACGGTGCGGACCGGCGACTCGGCCGGCACGATGATCGCCTCCGCGGCCGGCGCGCCGCGCTCGCGGGCGTAGAAGGTCAGGGGCGCCCGGGCGGCCTGCGTGAAGATCGGCACCGCGTCGGCGACATCGGCGTGGATGTCGACCGCGCCCGCCGTCATGGGCTCGAGCACGCTGGTGAACAGGTGCCAGGTCGGGGTGAAGCCGAGCGGGGCGAGGCGCTCGGCGAGGGTGCCCTTCACCTTCAGCACGGTGAACAGCACCGACGAGCGCTGCATGCTGATCGTCACCGTGCGCGGGGCCGCGCGCACGGCCGGCGCGCCGAGCGCCACGGCGGCGGCCCCGCCGAGGCCCGCCCGCAGGAGGCTGCGGCGGCTCGGGGCCGTCCGGCCCACGCTATCGTCGATCATCGCGCTCTCCGGATCGTGCGGCCGGCCCGACGGCCGGCCGTCGGCGCGGCGACGGTCCTTCAAGGACTCGCGCCGCCTGTCATCGCGGTCTCTATTGAAGGCCAAAGTCGATCGCGGGATCAAGGAAACGGTCTTCCGATCTCGCCGACCCGCGTGAAAGTCCATTCTTCGCAGCGGCGCGATATCGGGGATCCTGTTCCTGTCTCTCCGGCGCGGAGCAGACCGCACCGCCGCCTCGCGCGTCCACCGTTCCGATGCGCGGCCGGGCGGCGCGGGGGATGGACCGGGTGCAGGCGGCATCGCGCGGGTTTCGGCGCGGAATGGTCTTTCGCGTCGGGCCTGTCTCGCGGGATGAACCTGTTCTCGTTGCGGCTTCTACGAAACGAGACTTCCAAAGGATCGGAGATCTCGCCGTTTCGGCTTGAGATCAGGGTACAACTCCTCGATTCCAGGCGATGCCCTCGGGGCGATGGCCGGGATCGGGGATTCGAAACCATGTCGCAGGTGGATGCGGGCTGGGGCGCGGGCCCGAGCGAACGCTACGAGGCTCTGGCGGATCGCTTCCGCCCGGTCTTCGCCGAGATCCGCGCCACGGCGGTCGCGCGGGACCGCACCCGCGGCCTGCCCCATGCCGAGATCGGCTGGCTGCGCGAGGCCACTTTCACCACCCTGCGCCTCGCGCCCGACGAGGGCGGCCACGGCGCCAGCCTGCCCGAGCTGTTCGCGCTGCTGATCGAGCTGTCCCAGGCCGATTCCAACGTCACCAATGCGCTGCGCGCGCATTTCGGCTTCACCGAGGACGCGCTCTGCGCATCGTCGGCCGAATGGCGCGCCCAGTGGATCGCCCGGATCGGCGCCGGCGCGACGATCGGCAGCGGCGTCTCGGAGACCGGGCCGGCCAAGGTCGGCGCCTTCGACACGGTGGTGCGCCGCCGCGACGGGGACCTGGTGGTCGAGGGCCGGAAATTCTACACCACCGGCTCATTGTTTGCCGACTACATTCACCTCTCGGCCGAGGACGAGGCGGGCGGGGCGGTGACGGCGGCGGTGCCGGTCCGGGCGCCGGGCGTGACCATCGTCGACGATTGGGACGGGTTCGGGCAGGGGCTGACCGCCAGCGGCACCGCGACCTTCGAGGGCGTGGTGCTGGATCCCGCGCTGATCAAGCCCGATCCGGCCCGCTTCCCCTACGCCATGGCGTTCTTCCAGCTCGTGCATCTCGCGACGCTGGCCGGCATCGGCCGGGCGGCGGCCGAGGACGTGGCCCGGCTGGTGGCCGCGCGCACCCGGGTCTACAGCCACGGCAATGCCGGCCGCACCGCGGAGGATCCGCAGATCCTGGCGGTGGTGGGCCGGGTGCGGGGCAACGCCTACGCGGCCGGCGCGGTGGTGCTCAAGGCGGCCGAGGCGCTCCAGCGGGCCTATGCGGCCCATCGGGCCGGCGACGGAGCGGTGGCGGACCGGGCCACGACGCTCGCCGATGTCGAGGTCAACCAGGCGGTGAGCGTGGTCACCGACCTCGTGCTGGAGGCGACCACGAACCTGTTCGACGCGCTGGGCGCCTCCGCGGTGAAGGCGGGTCTCGGCCTCGACCGGTACTGGCGCAACGCCCGCACCATCGCGTCCCACAACCCGCGGATCTACCGGGACCGGATCGTCGGGGCCTTCGCGGTCACGGGCGCACCGCCGCCCCGGCAGTACCGCGTCGGATCGGCGTGAGGCGGCGGCCCGGCCGCGGTGCCGGGCGCCGTGTCCGACGTCGTTCATCGTCGGTCACGGCGCGCCGCGTGCGGCGAAAATCGAGTATAGACGCACGAGGATGCTGATTCAGCAGCAATAAAGTGTTGTATGATCCTGCAGTCTGTCCCGTAAAAATAACTTTCGATGGATGAAAGTCCCCCGGATTGTCCGGGGTCGCACGTGTTATGGTTTTTTCACGACCTTGCTGTTCTAGTGGTTGACGGTCGTCGCGTGACCAAACGACTTTGAAACGGTGGCGCCGTGACATCGAGACCCGTGTTGTCGACAGGATCGCTCGGATTGCGCAGTCCGGTCAGCCGGAGGGGGGCACTGATCGCCGGCCTGTCGACGCTCGCCGGCTGCGCCACGCTGTTGCCGCCCAAGGAGACGAAGCTCACCGTCAAAATCGGGACTGCGGCGACCGTGAATCCATCGGCCGCGGATGTGTCGTCGCCGCTGCTGTTTCGCGTCTACACCCTGCGGGCCGACACCAAGTTCCTTCAGAGCGATACCCAGTCCCTCTACGATGCGGATGCCGCCACCCTCGGCACCGATCTGCTGAGCAAGCACGAATTCCTGCTGGCGCCCTCCGCCGAGGACGGCTTCACCGCGACGGTGCCGGCCGAGGCCGCCTTCGTCGCCGTGGTGGCCGGCTTCCGGCAGCTCGACGTGGCGCAGTGGCGGGCCGCGGCGCCGATCAAGGTCGCCCAGATCAACACCGCGTTGATCTGGGCGACCGGTCTCGACATGACGCTCACCGTCCAGGCGGAGCCCAAGGCCTGGCCCCTGTGACTGCGGGGTGCCGCGACGTTCGGAGCGATGACCCCCCCGCGGGGGAGCACGCCGTCCGATCGCCGGCCGACCGCGTCGTCGCGCGTTTCGCCTCCGGCCACCTCTCCTTCGCGGACGCCGCGCGGACGTTGAGGAGCGGGGAACCGCCGGTCCGGGCGGATGCCGCGCTGGCGGCGCTGCAGCGCGCCATCGACGGCCGCCTGCTGCCTTTTCGGCTCGCGTGCCTGCTGTACGACGCGGTCGCGGCGCCGGCTCCCGCCGCCGACCGAGGCGCGATCGCGGACCGCATCGGCGCGGCCGATCTCGGCCGCCTGATCGCGCGGCTGCGGGCGCAGCTCTCCCCGCCCGGAGCCCCCGCCGGGTGGGGAGAGCCCCGCATCGGTCAGGTGTTGCGCGACCGCTTCGTCCTGGATGCCGAGATCGGGCAGGGCGGCATGGGTGCGGTCTACCGCGCCATCGATCGCCGCCGCCAGGAACTCGACACGCTGTCGCCCTTCGTGGCGATCAAGATGCTGGCGCCGCGCTGGGCGGGCGACAGGACGGCGATGCGGGCGCTGGAGGCGGAGGCACGCCATACGCAGGCGCTGCGGCATCCGAACATCGTCGCGGTCCACGACTTCGACCGCGACGGCGCCGACGCCTTCATCGTGATGGAAAACCTCGTCGGCCACGCGCTCGACGTGATGCTGGACCGCTATCCGGGCTTCGCCGGCAGCGCGCTGGCCCGGGCGACCCTGACCCAGCTCCTGGACGGCCTGGCCGCGGCGCATGCCCGCGGCGTCATCCACGCGGACCTAAAACCCTCCAACCTGTTCATCTGCACCGACGGGGACCTGAAGATCCTGGATTTCGGCATCGCGGCGATCCTGTGGGAGGGCGGCGCCGACAGCGCGATCGGGCGGGCCATCACCCCGGCCTATGTGAGCCCCGAGCGCCTGTCCGGCCAGCCCCAGACCCTGCGCGACGATGTCTATGCCCTGGGCTGCCTGATCCACCTGTTCCTGACCGGCCGGCATCCCTTCGCCCGCCTCGACGCGCGCGAGGCGCGGCGGAGGGGGTGCGTGCCCATGCCGATCACGGGCGTGTCCGACGCCATCAACGCCCTCGTGGCGCGCGCCCTGTCGTTCGATCCGGCCGCGCGGCCCATCAACGCGTGCGAGGTTCAGGCCGGCATCCGCTTCCCGTGAGACCCGGCCGACGGCCGCCCCTCCGTGATGAGGTCCGCGATCCGGTGCAGGCCGGCGGCGAAGGCGGTCCAGGCGGGGGACTGGCCCGGGCGCGGGCTGCGGCCCGGCGGCCCGATCCCGTCGCAGCGGGGCAGGATGGCGGCGACCGGCCGGCGGCAGGACGCCGCCATCGCGTCGGCGCAGGCCTGGACGTCGAGCCCCGGCGCGGCCTGATTGCCGACGATCAGCATCCGGGCGGGTTCGAGCCGCTCCAGCAGCGTCAGGTCCAGGCCGGCGTGCCGCTGCGGCTCGGTGGGCAGCAGGACGAGCAGGCAATCGGCCAGGGCGGCGGCCAGAACGGCGTCGTCGCCGAACCCCGCCGGCGCGTCGAGGATCAGCAGGTCGAGGGCCAGGACCTCCATCGCCTGGCGCAGGCCGCGGGCGAGCCGGCCGGGATCGAGTCCGTCGTTCAGCAGGCGGGCGATCTCCCCGGGGGCCGGGCTGGCCGGCAGCAGGTACAGCCCGGCCCCGGCCGGCAGCGGCCCGGGCAGGTCGCCCCCGAGGTCCAGGGCCGCCTCGGCGATCCCGCAGCGGTGCCAGAGGAAGTCGTTGAGGCAGGCCGTGGCGGCCACGCCGAACAGCGCGTGCAGGTCCGGCGCCCGCAGGCAGCAATCCGCGACGCCGACCCGCCGCCCGCCGCGGGCCGCCTGCACCGCGAGGTGGCCGGCGAGCGTGGTCGTGCCGACGCCGCCGCGCGGGCTGTGGACGGTGACGATCACCGGCCCGGAATCCTCAGCGCCGGATCGCCCAGAGTTCCATATGCGCGTCCGGGAAGTCCCCCGACAAATGGACGGCGACGCCGCCGGAGGTGGCGAGACTCGCCCAGAGCGGACTGTCCGGCTTGAGCTCGAAATAGACCGCGCCGGAATGGTAGGGGAGCTGGCGCGGCGCCACCGCCAGCGGCTGTACCGGGATGCCGGGCAATTGCACGTTGACCAGCTCGCGGATCTGCTCCACCGGGCCGATCTTGATCAGCGCCGGCAGCGCCCGGCGGATCGTGTCCTCCGGCAGGGCCGCCTTCACCACCAGCACGAAGCCCGCGGTGGTCAGCAGGGTCTTGTCCGGGATGAGTCCGACGCGGATGCCGTATTTGCGGTCCTGCAGCGGGATCTGGATCGCCGATTGCTCGATCACGGCGCTGAGCGAGCGCCGCAGCGCCAGCATCACATCGGCGATCAGCGTCGCGAGGGTCCGCCAGACTTCGGCGGCGAGGGTGTTCTGCATGCTCTCCGACGCGACGACACCGATCGCGGCAATCGCCAGGATCGCGTCGTCCACCGCCTTGTCCCGGTAGATGACCCGTGACGCGGCGCGTTCCGGGATCGGCCCGGCGCAGCTCCAGCGCGCGATGATGTCCCGCAGGCCGTGGCAGACCAGAATCGCCGGCTGCGGGTTCTGCTTCGATGTCGACGCGGTGGTCCAGGCGATCGAGGAGAGCTGCTCGAGGCCGAAGCCGGCATCCCTGTCGATGGTCCGCCGGGGTTCGATCCTGATGGCCGCGCCGACCGCCTTTTCGAGGGCAGCCCGGGCGTCCGCCGTCAGGGGCCGGGGGGCATGCAGGCGGTAGAGGGGATCCCGGAAGGCCACGTGGGTTCCGATCCGGGCGATGATCTCGATGTCGGTGTCGTGACGCGCTGCGGACCGCTCGATGGCCGGCACGTCCAGGTCGCAGACCACGCCATAGGCGTCCGTGCGGACGATCTGCGACCACGGCAGGCCCTCGCGCGGCGTCCGGCGCGTGGCCTCGATCAGGGGCTGCTCCGCCGCGCGGGCCTTCAACGTGTGGCCATGGATCGCGGTGACGACCGAGTGGGGCCGCATCTGATCGATGGTGCTGTAGATCAGGATAACCACCAGGCACAGCGCGGCCCCGGTCATCAGGAGCGACAGCAGGGCCCCGAGGATCGGTTTGTGCTCGGGGCTGGCGCTGCCCAGCGTCAGCAGGACGAACACGCTGAGCCCGACGAAGAAGCCGAAGCTGACCTTGTTCGAGCGCCGCTGAATGAACTGGTCGTAGACGTCCGTGGAGAGCGTCGCGGCCGTCTGCTGCACGGCGATCAGCAGGAGCGAGAAGGTGATCGAGGTCACCGTGATCATGCCGGACGCGACCGTGCCGAGGAGGCTCGCGATCGCGGCGGTGTCACCGAGCAGGTGAGCCAGCCACGGCAACGGGGCGGGACCGGGCCCGCCCCAGAGGATGTCGTCGAGGACGTAGGTCAGCGCGAAGAGGCCGAAGAACCCGGCGATGACGATGAGCGGCAGGCCGATGAACTCGCGCAGCGACCGCCTTGCGAGCGCCAGGAGCCGATCGACCACGTGGCTTGCGATCCTTATCGGGCGACGGCGGGCAGGCTTCCGGATCGGTGCGTCACGCCGATGCCCCGGTCGGGAGGGCGCGGTGCGGGCCGGTCCCGACCAGCGCCGCTCGACGCTCGACCGCGTGCACCGGCGGCCCGATCAGCGACGCATGTCCGTGGGCAGGTGCTGGATCGGATCGACCGTGCCGCCGTTTCCCGCGCCCTGCACCGACCCCCCCGACGTCATCACATCGGTGGACGAACTGATGGCGCTGGGCGGCGCGACGCGACCCGTCGACTGGTCGGCCGGCGCCACCGGACTGTCGGACCGATGGGTCCCCGGAGGAAGGGTCGCGGGCGTGGGTTGGTCGATCCGGCTCCCCGCCGACTGCGCTTGCGCCGCGCTCGACATCGCCAGGATCATGAGTCCGAGACCGCCGACGGTTCCCAGACAGGCCGAAAAGGGACGCGCAGATCGCTTGAACAATGGAGTGTCCTTGAAGGAGTAGGCCTCGGTCCCCGGCCATGCGCGGCGAGCCGCGCGTGGCCGGGGTTGCGGATGGTCGAGCCGCTCCGGCGCCGCGCTCGACCGGACTTGCGCGCCCTACTTGACGCCGCTCGGCTGGCCGGTCGGCCCCATACCGTTTCCGCGGCCGTTCGGCGCCGACGCGGAGGCCGTCCCAGCCCCCTTCCGCATCATGTGCCGCCGATGCTTCGTCGCGCGGTTCCGGGTCATCCGAGCCCAGCTTGTCGGAGCGCCGTTCAATCCCGCGACCCGATCGCCGCCGCGAGCGGTCGCCGGTGTGGCCAGGCTCGTGGCAACGATCATGAAGCCTGCGGCCAATCCCATGAACCTGAGTGACATGATCGTTACCCCCCCCTGGAATTATGGAAACAATCTGGAAACAGAGATCCGAACTCTAGGTGGCCTGAATAGTTCCGCAGTCAGAAACGCGTCATCCGTTCCGCGAAACGATCCCCGGGCGGAACGACCGCTCTCAAGCGCAGCTCCGACAGGGGGCACGGCAGCGTCGGGCCGGACGCGGGGCGACCGCCCGGCCTGATCCCGCCTCGGACCGATCCGCTCGGGGATACGGGCATCGGTGCCGCTGCCCGGGAGACAGCGCAGGGGAGACGTCGCATGACGGAAGGTGCCCGGATCGTCCATGTCGTGTTCGGCCGGTCGGTCGCCGCCACGCTGCGCGACACCCTGGCGTCGCTCGGCATCCCTGAGCCCGTGATCGGCCTGCCCGACAGCCTCAGCGTCGGTCCCATCGACCCGGCCGATGCGGATACCCGGCAGGCCTGGGACAGGTCCGTCCTGCGGTCGGGGTCCGCGCTGCGGGATGAACGCGACGACGACCCGATCGACGCGGAACAGGCCTGGGCCGCGGCGACCGCGCCCGGCACCGCGCCGGTGTTCTGGGCGTGCCTGCGCGCGCCGGCGGAGCACGCCTGCTTTCTGGCCTTCGCCGCCCGGATGCACGGGAGGCCCTTCGATTTCGTCGACGCGACCGACCTCGACATCACGACGGCGGACGGGATCCGGAGCCCCTGGTCCCTCGGTATGCTGCGGCGGCAGGACATCGTCGCGTCCAACCTCTACGCGCGCCGGCGTCCGCTCTCGCCCGACGCGCGTCGGGCGGCGTCGGATGCGTGGTCGCGCCTGCAGCGCGAGAACGCGCCGTTCCGGATCGTGCGGGACGGGCGCTTGGTGTCGGCACCGCTCACGCATTACGACGCCCTGCTGGTCGGGCAGGCCGGCCCGGACTGGGAGATCGCCGCGCGCCTGATCGGCCGGGCGATGGCGACGTTCTGGGACGCGCCGAGCGGCGACGGCACGGGGGACGCCGTCCTGTTCGGGCGCATGCTGGCGCTGGGGGAGGCCGGCGCCCTCGAGATCGCCGGTCCCGGACCGGGCCTGCGCGCCTATCAGGTCCGCCGTCCGGCCGGGTGAGAGGCGACCCGACGGGATGCGGTGCCCGCACCCCATCCCGGGCGATCCGACCTGCTGTCCGGCCATGCCGACGCGCTTGCCGCGCCCGATCCGCTGCGCCACGGGGGACGGCGCCCGGCAAACCTGTCGCCGGCCGGCAGGCCGTGCCGGGGCGGCGTGCTACGCCCTGCAGCGCGCGACGACCTGGCGGAGGGACTCGCGCTCCTGGGCCGGTGCGAAGCGATCGGCGCGCTCTGTACAAAAGGCGCCGAGGGCGCTCAGGAACCCGGGCTCCTCTTCGGCCCGCAGGAGCAGGGCGGCCAGGGCCGCGTCGTCGCCGACCGGGAAATAGCCGGGATAGGTCGGTCCCAGCAGGCCGCGGGTGCCCGGAATGTCGGAGGCGATCACCGGCAGGCCGGCCACGACGGCCTCCGACACCACGTTGGCCCCGCCCTCCTGGTGGGAACTGAGGACCATGACACGCCCGCGGGTCAGCCAGCGCCGCACCAGGGATCCGGGCCGGTCCCCGAGCCACAGGTAGCGCGGATTCTCGGCCATCTCGGCGTGCGCCCGGGCCGCCCAGACCGCCTCGTGGGCCCCGCCGAGATGGACGACGCGCAAGCGCGACCGGGCCGGAAGCCGCCGGGCGGCGCGGGCGGCGCGGAACGGGTCCTTCTCGGCGCGCAGGTGTCCGACGACGAGGACCTCGAACGCCTCCGCGGAGGCCGGCCAGCGCTGGCGACGGGGCAGGGCGGACTGGAACACGACATCGACCTTGGCGCGGTGACGCTCCGGAAGGGCGGCGGGGATCAGGTCGTGCAGGCCGATCAGCCGGTCGGCCAGGTCGAGCGAGCGCAGCGTCGGCTCCGGGTCGGCCGCGAGATAGTGGTAGACGTCGGTGCCGGTCAGGGCGACGATGAGCGGCCGCTCCGGGTGGAGCGCCTTGAAGCGCGCGATGGACGCGGCGCTGCGCCAGGCGTGCAGCGCCAGCATCAGGTCGGCCTCGCTCTCCGGATCGTAGATCGTTGCCACGTCGACTTGATGGCCGAGATCGCCGAGGATGCGGGCCCAGCGCATCGCCGTCGTCCGGTTCCCGGCGCGCGACCGCTTCGCCGCCGGCGTGATGAGGCTGATCTTCATGATTGCGACAGGCTTCCAGGACGTCTGATGACCGCACAGGTTTCCGCCGCCGATCTCGTGGCGATGCTGCAGGACTCCCGGGCGCGAACGCTCGAACTCGTGGCAGGCCTCGACCGTGCGCAACGCATGGGGCCACAGCACGACATCGTGAACCCCCTCCTCTGGGAAATCGGGCATCTCGCCTGGTTCCACGAACAGTTCATCCTGCGCGGCCCCGACGGACATCCGCCCCTGATGGACGGGGCCGATGCGCTCTACGATTCCGCGCGGGTGCCCCACGCGACGCGCTGGTCGATCCCGCTGCCGGCGCTGCCCGAGACCCTGGCCTACATGGCCCGCGTCCACGCGGCCCTGATCCGGCGTCTCGCCGATCGCGAGCCCACACCCGAGGAGGCCGATCTCTACCAGCTCGTGATCTTCCACGAGGACATGCACGACGAGGCCTTCACCTACACGCGCCAGACCCTCGGCTACCCCGCGCCCGCCTTCGCCGCATCGGCCTCCGCCCGGCCTGCGGGAACCGGTCCCTGGCCCGGCGACGTCGCCGTGGGCGGCGGGACCTGGCGGCTCGGGGCGGAGCCCGGCGGCGGCTTCGTCTTCGACAACGAGAAATGGGCGCATCCCGTCTCCGTCGCACCGTTCCGCATCGCCCGCGCGCCGGTGACCAACGCCGAGTTCGCGGCCTTCGTGGCGGATGGCGGCTACCGGGAGGCGGCCTACTGGGACGCGGAGGGCGCGCGCTGGCGCGACGGCTGCGGCGCCGAGCACCCAATCTACTGGACGCGTCGCGGCACGCGGGACTGGACCGTTCGCAGATTCGACCGGGACGCGCCGCTGGCCCCCGACCAGCCGGTCGTCCACGTCAGCTGGCACGAGGCCAACGCCTATTGCCGCTGGGCGGGACGGCGCCTGCCCACGGAGGCGGAGTGGGAGGCCGCCGCCGCCGGTGCCCCGGCCCGCGACGGGACCCTCGACACGGCCAAGCGCCCCTACCCCTGGGGCGAGGCGGCGCCCACCCCCGAGCGCGCCAATCTCGACGGCGGCCATCTCGGCTGCGTCGACGTCGCCGCCTACCCCGCGGGCGACAGCGCCTGGGGCTGCCGGCAGATGCTCGGCAACGTCTGGGAATGGACGGCGAGTCCGTTCCTGCCCTTCCCCGGCTTCGCGCCCGATGCCTACAAGGAGTATTCGGAGCCCGCCTTCGGGACCCGCAAGGTGCTGCGCGGCGGCGCCTGGGCGACCCGCGCGCGCATGGTCGACACCGCCTATCGCAACTTCTTCGGCCCGGACCGCCGCGACGTCTTCGCCGGCTTCCGCACCGTGGCGCTCTAGCCGCGCGCAGCAGGCGCACGAGGCGGGATCGAACCCGCCTCAGGCCTCGACCTGGATGCCGGGGGGGCCGGCCTCGAACCGACCGACGATGGCGGCCTGCGCGAAGCCCGCGGCGCGGACCTGGGCCAGGATCGCCTCGGCCCGACCGGGCGCGCAGGTCACGAGCAGGCCGCCGGAGGTCTGGGGATCGGTCAGGATGTGGCGGCGCCAGTCCGGCAGACCCTCGGGCAGGGTCACGTGGTCGCCGAAGCTCGCCCAGTTGCGGTGCGAGGCCCCGGTGACGAAGCCGTCCCGCGCGAGCGCCTCGGCCCGGGGCAGGAGCGGGATCGCGCCGCCCGCGACGACGAAGGTCAGGCCGGCGCCGCGCGCGAGTTCGAGGCCGTGGCCGAGGAGGCCGAAGCCGGTGATGTCGGTGATGGCGTGGACCTCCGCGTCGCCCGCGAGATCCGCCCCGACCCTGTTGAGGCGCGTCGTGGTGGCGACGAAATCGGCATAGCCCGCGGCATCGAGGGCCTCGCGCTTGATCGCGGCGGAGTAGATCCCGACGCCGAGGGGCTTGGTCAGGATGGCCACGTCGCCGACCCGGGCGTCGGCGTTGCGCCGGACGCGGGCCCGGTCGCACAGGCCGATCACCGCGAGGCCGTAGATCGGCTCCGGCGTGTCGATCGAGTGGCCGCCCGCGATGGGGATGCCCGCCTCCGCGCAGGTCGCGGCGCCGCCCTTCAGGATCCGGGCGACGACCTCGGGGGCGATCTTGCCCACCGGCATGCCCAGGATGGCGAGCGCGAGGATCGGCTTGCCGCCCATGGCGTAGACGTCGGAGATCGCGTTGGTGGCGGCGATCCGGCCGAAATCGTGGGGATCGTCCACCATCGGCGTGAAGAAGTCCGTGGTGGCGATCAGGCAGGTCCCGTCATCCAGCGCCCAGACCGCGGCGTCGTCGGCCGTCTCGTTGCCGACGAGCAGGCGCTCGAACGGGCCGGCCACCGGCTGGTCGGCCAGCAGCGTGCGCAGCACCGCGGGGTCGAGCTTGCAGCCGCATCCCCCGCCATGGGCGAGGCTGGTGAGGCGAACCGGGGGCGTGTCCATAGTTGATTCCTGTGGCATCGGGGGCTGTGACGGGCGCGGGTTGGGCCGGTCCTACCAGACAAGGGCCCGCCGCCGCGATCGCGCGGCATCGCCCGGCGAAATCCATCCGCGACACGGGGTCGCCCGGCGCGGCGAACCCGCGCCGGCACGCGCGCATCGTCCCGGGAGGCGGGTTCCGGCTTTCGGGAAAAGACGATGCGGATCAGAAAATTAGCGTCGCGTCCCGGTTCCGGTTTCCGCGACGATGCGCTAGCCGTCAAGGGACGGGTCCATCGGCCTCCGCCTGCGGGCGTCGAATGTCGGAACACGGCTGGGAGCGGCGATGCTGAGACGGACGTTGAACGGTGCGTTGCTGGCGGGGCTGGGAAGTCTCGTCGTGTCCGGTCCCGCGGGCGCGCAGGAGCGCGCCAAGCCGGCCTTCGTCTTCACCGGCATTCCCGACCAGGACGAGAGCCGCCTCGTGGAGCGCTTCGGCAAGGTCGCGACCTATCTCGAGGACAAGCTCGGCGTGCCCGTGACGTACATCCCCGTGAAGAGCTACCCGGCGGCGGTGACGGCCTTCACCAACGGTCAGGTCCAGCTCGCGTGGTTCGGCGGATTCACCGGGGTGCAGGCGCGCAAGGCCTCCCCCGGCGCGCAGGCGATCGCGCAGGGCGCGGAGGACGCGGCCTTCAAGACCTACCTCATCGCCAACACCAAGACCGGGCTGACGAAGGCGGCCGACTTCCCGAAGGCGATCGCCGGCAGGACGTTCACGTTCGGCTCCCGCGCCTCGACCTCGGGGCGCCTGATGCCGGAATACTTCATCCGCGAGGCGTTCCCGGGCAAGACCCCGGACGAGGTGTTCGCCCGCGTGGGCTTCTCCGGGGACCACAGCCGCACCATCCAGCTCGTCCAGTCCGGGGCCTTCGAGGTCGGGGCGGTCGACTACTCGGTCTGGGACCTCGACAGCAAGGCCGGCAAGGTCGATCCGAAGGAGGTCGGCATCATCTGGGAGAGCCCGCCCTTTCCCGACTACCAGTGGACCGTGCGGGGCGATGTCGACGCGATCTACGGCGCCGGCTTCACGGACAAGCTGAGGGCGGCGCTCGTCGGCATCACCGATCCGGCCATCCTCGCGCCCTTCGCCCGCTCGAAGTTCATCCCCGTGACCAATGCTGCCTACGCGCCGATCGAGCGGGTGGCGAAATCCACGGGCCTGCTGGACTGACGCGGGCGCAGCGCGGTGACCGTACCCCGACCCGAGCCGGAGATCGTCCTGTCGGGCGCCCGGGCGGCTTATGACGGCAAGCCCGTCCTGTTCGGGGTGGACCTGACCATCCGGGCCGGCGAGCGGGTCGCCCTGATGGGACGCTCGGGGGCGGGGAAGTCGACCCTGCTCGGGTTGATCCACGCCCAGGCGCGGGCCCGCACCGCGCTGATCCCCCAGGCGGCGGCCCTGGTGCGGACCCTGTCGGTCTTCCACAACGTCTATATGGGCCGGCTCGACCGGCGCTCGACCCTGCACAACCTGCGCACCCTGGCGTTTCCGGCCCGCGCCGACCTGTCGGAGATCCGGGACGTGCTCGGGGAGGTCGGGCTCGCCGGAGAACTCCGCGCCAAGGCCGGCGCCCTGTCGGGGGGGCAGCAGCAGCGCGTCTCCGTGGCGCGCGCGCTCTATGACGGGCGCCCGATCCTGATCGGCGACGAACCGGTCTCGGCCCTGGACCGCGCGCAGGGCGGCCGCGTCTTGGAGCGTCTGGCCGCCCGCCACGAGACCCTGGTGCTGGCCCTCCACGACATCGCCCTGGCGCTCGCGCATACCGACCGGATCGTCGTCCTCGATGCCGGGCGCATCGTGCTCGACGCCCCCGCCCGCGACCTTGACGAAGCGGCCCTGGTCCCGTTCTACGGGCAGGCCGCGTGAGCGTCCTCCGCCGGATCCCGGGCTGGGGCTACGCGGCGGTGACGCGCTGGTTCGCGGCCGGCGCGCTGGCCGCGCTCCTGGCGGCCGATCTCGCCGTCACCAGCCTCCATCCCTGGGCCGACCTGCGGCGCCTGCTCGGCGGCCTGCTCCATCCGGACTTCCCGGCGGTGGAGGTCTGGAGCGTCGTCTACACCATCGCGTTCGCGATCCTCGGGGTGACGCTGGGGGCCGGGGCCGGCTTCGTCCTCGCCATACCCTTCGCCCGGGCCCGGAGCGTGCGCCTCGTCTGCGCCGGCCTGCGCTCCGTGCACGAGCTGTTCTGGGCGCTGCTCCTGATGCAGGTGTTCGGCCTGTCGGCCACCACCGGCATCCTCGCCATCGCGCTGCCCTATGCGGGCATCTGCGCCAAGGTCTATTCCGAGATCATGGAGGAGGCCGACCTCGCGGCCCTGCGGGTGCTGCCCGCGGGAACCGGTGCCGTCTCGGCCTTCGTCTACGGCCGCCTGCCGGACGTGGCCGCCGCCTTCCGGCATTACACGCTCTACCGGTTCGAATGCGCCATGCGCTCGACCCTGGTGCTCGGCTTCATCGGCCTGCCGACCATGGGCTTCTACCTCGAATCCGCCTTCCGGCAGGGTCGCTACACCGAGGCTGGGGCCCTGCTCCTCGTGTTCTACGCCCTGATCGGCTCGCGCCGGCTGTGGATGCGGCTCGCGACCCTGCCGGTCCTCCTCGTCGCCAGCGTCCTCGCCCTGCCGCGGACCGTCGGGACGACGCACTGGCTCGCCAGCCTGGGACGCTTCGTGACGCACGACATCGTCCCGAGCCCGCTCCGGTCCGGCGCGCTCCTCGACCCGGCGACCTGGAGCCGGCTCGGGCTCTGGTTCCAGCCGATCCTCACCCAGCAGATCCTGCCCGGCGCGGTCCAGACCCTGGTGCTCGCCCAGGTCGCGCTGGTCGCCACCGCGCTGGGCGCCCTGCTCCTGTTCCCCCTGGCCTCCCGCCGGTTCGCCGGTCCGATCGGCCAGCCGTTCGGGCGCGTCCTCCTCGTCGTCGTGCGCTCGACGCCGGAATACATGCTCGCCTACGTGCTGCTGCAGCTGCTCGGACCCTCGATGCTGCCGGCGATCCTGGCGCTGACGATCCACAATGCCGGCATCGTCGGCTATCTGATGGGGCGTCATGCCGACGATCTCCCCTACCGGGCCGACGCCCCGACGGGCCTGAACCTCTACAGCTACGAGACGGTGCCGCGGCTCTACGGGCAGTTCCTGGCCTACCTGCTCTACCGCTGGGAACTGATCCTGCGCGAGAGCGCGATCTTCGGCATCCTCGGCGTCGCGACGCTGGGCTTCTACGTCGACGCCGCGATCTCGGAGCTGCGCCTGGACGTCGCCGTGCTGCTGATCGGGGCGACCGCCCTCCTGACCATGCTGGTGGACGCCCTGTCGCGGACCCTGCGCCGGTCCCTGCGCCTCACCGAGCTGCCGATCCGCCTGTCCGAGCCCCGGCACGGATCCGCCCCGAACCCACCCCTCCGGACGGCCTGCTCCTGACGGGCCCGCGGCCCTTCACCGACCCGTGGCTGCGACCGTGTCGTCCAGTCCGATCTGTGAGCCCGCCGGGCGAGGGGCCGGGCGAGGCGCGGGACGCGTGCGGGTGAGATCCGGACCGCGGTCGCCTCGCGGCTCGGCCGCGCTCACGCGGCCTGGCGGGAGGCGGCGAGCCGCTCGGCATACTCGATCGCCTCGATCAGGCTGCGCTCGTTGGCGGTCCCCTGGCCGGCGATGTCGAAGGCGGTGCCGTGATCGACCGAGGTGCGGATGATCGGCAGCCCGAGGGTGATGTTCACCCCCGACAGGTCCATCCACTTGCCGGTGGCGGGATCGATCTCGAACCCCAGGAGCTTCACCGGGATGTGCCCCTGGTCGTGGTACATGGCGACCACCGCGTCGTATTGGCCGGCGCGCAGCTTCACGAACACCGTGTCGCCCGGCACCGGGCCGTGGATGTTCAGCCCGTCGGCATTGGCCTGCGCGATCACCGGGGTACTGACATCGATGTCCTCGCGCCCGAACAGGCCGCCCTCGCCGGCATGGGGGTTCAGCGCGGCGATGGCGATCTTCGGGTTCGTGATACCCAGGCGCTTCAGGGATTTGCCGGTGAGGTCGATCACGAGGCGCAGGCGCTCCGGGGTCAGGCGCTAGGGCACGTCCTGCAGGGCGACGGGGGTGGTGACGTGCGAAACACGCATGTTGCCGTGAGCGAGCATCATCACCGAGCGGAGCACGCCGGTCAGCTCAGCCAGCATCTTGGTCTTGCCGTCATACTGGAAGCCACCCATGTTCAGCGATCC
>NZ_JAKSYC010000129.1 GCF_022829585.1 Methylobacterium sp. J-026 | reverse complement strand
TTCGGCTGGGGCGGGCAGCACACCGTAGTGAGGCGCCCCCACGATCGGGCTGCGGGACGACGCCTCGCCCAACTTGTCGACGGACTCGAGTGAATGAGCGCTGAGGGCATCCTCGTCGGCATCCACGGCTTGGAGAACAAGCCTCCGCTCGACGAGAAACGGCGCTGGTAGAAGCCTGCTATCGTAGAGGGACTGCAGAGAAACTGCGGACATGACGGCGGCGGGTTCCCCCCGTTCACGTGCGGCCGGCGTGTCCATTTCATCGGTATGGGGGGAGGCGGTACCGATGAGGCGGCAGATCCACCGCTGGCACCCGGTGAGCGGGGTGCTGTTCACCGAACTACGGGCCCGGGCGTGCGCGATGCGAGCCGAGCATGTTTCGGTGCGGGCGATTGCAGAGGCGCTGGGCGTCAGCCGATCATGTGCGCACCGTTAGGTCCTCGACGCGCCGGAACACGATGCCGCCAAGGTGCGGAATGGCGGCGTGCGGATCTATCCGCCGGGCACGCGGCGCTTCGCCAGCAAACTTTGGGCAACCGGATACCTGCGTGAGCAGCGGATCGCGATGGGGCGCGAGATGGCCGCGGCCGAGGCGCTCGATACCGCGGGCGATATCACGATGCCTGCCGCAGGAGCTCCGCCTCGCCTCCCTGATCCGCCGGCTTGAGGTTCAGCCGCACACGCATGGCCTTGCCCAGCTTGAACTGGACGGTCTGCTTGGCTGCGACGGCGACGCTCTGACCGGTCTTCGGGTTGCGGCCGGTGCGGGCTCGGGTTTCCTTCGTCGCGAACGTGCCGAAGTCGCGCAGCTCGACACGGTCGCCGTCGGCCAGCACATCGGTGATGCGGTCTAGAATGACGTCGACCACCGCGTCGGCCTCGCGCATGAACTTCCTGCCGGATGGGCTCTTGCGTGCACGGAGCGGCAAGCGGGTGAAGGACAGTCGCGGGCAGATCCGCCACCGTGGCGGAGTTGCTCGCTAGTGCCTCGGCCGCCTGCATAAGGCGCAGGGCCGTGCGATTGCCCATTGAGAACTTGGCTTCGATCCACGGCAACAAGTTGCCGTGACCGAGGGCGCGCGGCACTATGTGAACCGCATGCGCCTACTCCGTCCGATCCTGATCCTCGCCCTGGCAATCGCGGTGCCCACCGTGACG
>NZ_JAKSYC010000124.1 GCF_022829585.1 Methylobacterium sp. J-026 | reverse complement strand
GAAGCGGCCGCGGTCATGGGTTGCCAAGTCGGGACCGTGAAGAGCCGTATCTGGAGGGCCCGGGACCAGCTTGCGCGGATACTCGGCTACAACGGTGCCGAGATCGGCACTGACGCCGTGATGCTCTCAGCAAACGCAGGGTAGGGCATGCGCGCATACATCTTCCGTGCTGTCTGTCGGCAACAGGACGGCGTCGTTGGTCCGACACTCGACGAGCGCAGGATAACTGCAGCCGATGACGATGCGGCGGTCGCCATCGCACGCGACCTCGATTTGGATTTCCAAGCCCTCGGCGCGAACGCTGTCTACCTTTCCGCCCCAGATGGCCGAGCGATTTGGAGCTTGCACGCGCCAAACCCGTGCTCAAACAGCTGAACAATGGTCGAAATTGCGCCGCTGCATCGCTGGTTTGAACCCGCAGCCGATATGCCCGGTTGAGGCTGCATGTCAGAGCCGAGCCGAAACATGGATCATCATTGCGACTGTCTTCAGCGCAGGCTCGCCTTAACATTCTGCTCGACGAACAGGTTATTGCCGCGCTTGCCAGAGCGAACGCCGCTCTGCGTGAGGAGGATGACCCTTCCGTGCTTGACCTTGAGCGGGTGATCCGCCAACACCGGATCGGCATCTTTAAGCAGCGGGCCGGCCTGGGGGGCGCCGGGATCGACGTTTGAGTGAACAGTGCCGCCTCTTACGCGGCCGGGGGCCGTCCATGCAAGGGCACCGTATCTACA
>NZ_JAKSYC010000112.1 GCF_022829585.1 Methylobacterium sp. J-026 | reverse complement strand
GGAAAGCTTCGCCCATATCGGCGAGGGCAAGGGCGGCTACTGGGAGGACCAGGGCTACGCTTGGTACGCCGGCATCTGAGCCGAAGGATCGGACGTGAGATGCGCAACCAGATCCTTGCCAGAAGGGTCTGTAAGCGAGCCCGATGCAACAGGCCGGGACCAGCCGTTGGGCTGCATCCCGGCCTCGCGCACTCCCGACCGCACCGCGGCGGATAATCCTGAGATGGGCTCGAGACCGGTTCCGGGAAGCCGCTGTGTGTCGCCGGCGTCCTCGCGGGTCTGTGTTTCATCCGGTTAAACGTCCGTTCGATCGGACGTAACACCCAGCGAAATCAGCATGGCTTCCGCTTTCGTCTCCTATCTGCGCGTCTCGACGGAGCGGCAGGGTCGATCCGGCTTGGGGCTGGAGGCGCAGCGGGGGGCCGTAGCCGACTTCCTCTCGGGCGGCTCCTGGCGCCACGTGGCCGAACTGGTCGAGGTGGAGAGCGGGTCGCGGGACAACCGCCCTCGCCTCTCGGAAGCCATGGCGCTCTGCCGGCTGCACGGGGCCACGTTGGTTATCGCCAAGCTCGACCGGCTCTCCCGTGACGCGGCTTTCCTCCTGAACCTGCAGAAGGCTGGCGTGCGGTTCGTGGCGGCCGACATGCCGGAGGCCAACGAACTGGTGGTGGGCATCATGGCCGTGGTCGCCCAGGCCGAGCGCAAGATGATCTCGGCCCGGACCAAGGCCGCGCTGGCGGCCGCCAAGGCGCGGGGCGTGCGGTTGGGTAAGCCTGAGAACCTGTCGAACCGCGAGGCCGGCCAACTACGCGGGCGGGAGCGACAAGTGTGGCGAGCAACGGAGCGAGGCCAGGACCTAGTGCCTGTCATCGCGGCCATGCGATTGGAGGGTGCCGTATCGCTGCGCCAAATCGCGGCGGCGCTGAACGCGCGGGGCATCCCGGCGGCCCGCGGAGGGGCGTGGTCGGCCGCTCAGGTCCAGAGGGTGCTGGCAAAGACGTGAGATTGCCGTGTTCCGCCTCGACCCAATGAGCCTGACGGTCTACTAGGTAGCTACCAGCTAATATTAGCTACTAGGAAGCTAGCCGGTAGCCTACGGCTGACAAGTGATACTGGATAGCTATCGGCTAGCGGGAGGTATCTGTTAGCTACTTGTTAATTTACGCCTGATGTGCTGCGTAGAGCCATTTAAGCCCGGAGGAACCATGCCCGTCATCGCTTTTGCAAACCCGAAGGGCGGTTCCGGGAAATCGACCAGCGCCTTACTATTGGCGACCGAACTGGCCACCAAGGGGGCGTCTGTCACCATCATCGATGCCGATCCGGAGCGCTGGATTAGCCAGTGGGCGAAGCTGCCAGGCAAGCCTAAGAACATCACCATCATCAGCGATGTTACCGAGGAGAGCGTGGTCGACGCCATCGATGCTGCTGAGCGCGACGCCGCGTTCGTCATCGTCGATCTGGAGGGCACGGCTAGCTTGTTAGTAGCCAACACCATTGGCATGGCCGATTTGGTAGTGATCCCGACGCAGGGATCCAGCATGGATGCGAAGGGCGCGGCCAAGACCATCCGCCTTATCCGCAACTCGGAAAAGCTGTCTCGCCGGCGGATCGCCCATGCGGTCCTGCTCACACGCACCGGAGCAGCCGTAACCTCCCGTGCTCTGCGCAACGTGCAGGAGCAGCTGCAGGCCGGTGGCATCGCCATGTTCGAGACGGCGATCGTGGAGCGAGCCGCCTTCAAGGACCTATTTGATTTCGGCGGCACGCTGGCGGGGCTTGCAGCAGCACAGACAGGCAATCTCGAAAAAGCGATCCAGAACGCTCGCGAGTTCGCGGGGGAGGTAGTGTTGAAGCTCAAGGTAGCAGCGAACGAAAGGTCGGCAGCGTGATGGCCGGCAAAGAGCGGGCCTCGCTGGGGTTCGGTGACGAACTCGATGACATCGATCCCTCGGCCTGGGCCAAACCAAAATCTCGGGACGGCAAGCCTACCGCCGAGGTAACGAGGCAAGCAGCCGAAGCGATGGGCTTTCGAAGCCGGGAGCCAGCGAAGATCGAGCAGGCGGCAGTGACGCCTCGACTTCAGCGCCGCCGCCGGACAGGCCGTACGGCTCAGCTGAACCTCAAGCTAAAGCCAGAGACAATCGACGTTTTTACCCGCGTCGCGGACGCGCAGGGCTGGGGCCTCGGTGAGGCGTTCGAGCGCGCTGTCGAGCTGCTGGAGCAAAGCAGTGCTAAAGAAAAATAGCTGGTAGCTACCAGCTTGCTTGGGCTGCTGACCTCGCCCGGCTCAAGGATCAGTCGGGCCACCGGGATCCGCGGACCGTGGTCGGCTACATCCGGCGGGCGAATGCCTTCAAGGGGCACTCGGGGAGCGGGTTTCTGTGAGAAATACCGATGATCGGCATTTCGCAGTCATCGTGGTTGAGGAGCAAAATCCCTATCGAGTCGGCGATGTGCATACGAGCGTCGCCCTATACGCTACGACCTCATCGTCTGGCGTCCGGCCTTCGGACGTTGCTTGTAGTAGATGCGGTTCGACCCACCATGAAAGGCATGCAGCAATCCCGAGGCTCACTAAGCTCGACCCTAGGATCATAGCGACGCGGACTGAAGGTAGCTCGGCGTTGGCTGGCGCATAGGTGCTGGCCATGTATAGGACTGGCATGTGGACGATGTAGAGTGGGTAGGATAGCCGCCCAAGTACGCTACACCAACGCTCCTCGCCGTAATTACGGCGACTGGTGATAGCAGCAGCGACGATCGCCGGGCTCACGAGCAGGACCGCGATCAAATCGGCCCAGGCCGGCGCCGCATCCGCCGGAACAGCATAGATGATCGCGCAAATGAGTAGCAGGGCCGGCAATCGAACTGTCAGGACAGCCGTGCTGCAGATCTCGTTAACGTGTGCAGCCAACAGCAACCCGACGCTGAAGCCGAACGCAGCGCGGATCAGGTCGAGCCATAAAGTCGCTGTCTGACCACCAAGCAAAAGAGGATATCCTGCGGCCCGGGCACCGCCGAGCGCGCAGGCCGCAACGCATGTGACTACGAAAAGTGTCGCTTTCGATAGTCGCCGCAGGATGATGGCGTACAAGACGTTAACCACTGCCTCAGCCATCAAAGACCAGGATGGGCCGTTGAGCGGGAAAACGGCTTTGGTGTCGTCGCGTGGGATCGGAATGAGTAACGCCGCGCAGAGCAGCAGAGCACCGATAGCGAGGTAGGACGCAAGGTCAGCGTGAGGGCCGAGCATGACCGCAAAACAGCTGGCTCCGAGAAGCGTGCCTGCCGCATACAGCGGGTACAATCGCTTGAAACGTGCGGCGGCAAACGCCCTTGATGACCACCCCGACCGCAACCGCGCTCCATACGCGCGATCTACGACGAAACCACTCATCACGAAAAATACGTCGACCGCCAACGAGCCGTGACCCATTACACTAGGATCGTGCAGGTAGATGCCACAATGAAACAACACAACGGCGATCGATGAGATCCCACGGAGGGCGTCGAGCGCTACGTATCGTTCATGTTGCAGAGCCATCCGTCTAGATTGAGCACGAAGCTTAATTTTCTGTAAAAATTCTATCTTCGAAACTGTTGTGATGCTCCTCACGGCGAAAAAAAGCTCCTAACACACAAATTAGCAGCGTTCCAAATCTGTCCGATTAAAACAATCCATTCATTAGCGAAAAATTTAATTTCAGACTTTCGTCCATCTACATAATTGCAAGGATTTGATACTAAATTACCGGTTTCTGGTCCTATCAGAAGCCTCGATGCCGCAAGCAGTGGATACAATCCGTGATACGCACCTCGATGCCGCACGCGGCGTTGGCATTTTCCTCGTCATCTGCGGCCATTTGCTAGAACCGACCTTCTTGGAAAACGGCAGCATCACTGCCGGTCCGGCGTTTGCACTTTGGCGGATCATCTACGCGTTTCATATGCCGTTCTTTTTCTTAGTCTGCGGTATGACTGATAGAATTATTGGACTCAAACGCTCATCTAGTGAGAGTGCCGTTTTCTTGGAATTTGTTTTCACTGCAATAGTTTTCAGCATTATTGCGTACATTCCTCAATTTTTGCTCGGCAATATATCGATAAGCGACGTTTTGTTATGCCATATACTGGGTCAACGACTTGGACTGGCCCCCCTTTGGTTCTTGATTGCCCTAGCAATGGTGCGGTTCACTTACAGTTTAGCCTCAAAGATGGTCGATGGCGTAGCGTTCTGGGTCGTCATAGCCGTGTTCCTTGCACTCTCAATCTTCTCCGCCAATTCTCAATATAAGGTTTGGTACTTTCAATCTATATTTGGCGCTCTCCCATTTTACGTTTTTGGACGTTTGATGATTGCAGATTTTCTCAAGGTTCGGGTAATATCGGGCTTATGCGGACTACTCATTCTCCTAGCCTGCTCATCTCGAAATTTTGTTCACCTGGCAGCGGGAGAGTACGGTGACATAGGGTTTTTTGCAGCAAGTGCCCTCGGCGGGTGTTGTTTCGCGTTGGCGGTGATTTCATCGATGCACGGCGTGGCCCTATCGGTATCTGTTTATTTAGGACGGCACAGCTTTGAGTTATTCATCATGAGCGGCATTGTCCTCACCGCATCGCCTATGATGCGAGAAATGGACAATGCTGCTGGCATATTTCTCATTTTGTTACTGGGCGTACCAGTGCAGATCACCCTTGCTAGGCTTCTGCGGCGACCAATCATAGCCATCAGACGTGCGGTGCAGATCGCGATCGAGGTGGGGCGCCAGCACACTTCCGCGCCTGCTCGTGTTTGAACTTCGCTATAAGCGATCGATACATTCGACGTTGATGCGGGCCGGATCCCGTGACGACGTGGTTCGGCCCTGTGCCGTTCGGCGTTCGCGCCGGAGCGACGGCTACTGTGTAGCGCGCGGTGGCGGCGACGTGCCCGCGGTGAGTGCTGAGGGTGTTCGGCAGACAACCGCGGACGCTGAGCAGTTCGTCGGCATCGAGTTGGCTGATGCGTTCGCAAGCAGATTGCTCGATGCTGCGCCCATCGCATTTTGAATACAATCCGCTGGACGAGCATCGCCCGAGGAGCGTTTCTCCACGCCCCCGGGGTTTGTCATGCGCTTCGTGCCCGTTTGTTGTCCGCACTGTGGGTTATCGTTCAGCGTCGTCGTGTCTAACCAACACCGCTCCGCGCGCGTCGATCGGGAGGCCTGGCGTAGGATCTGTCCGCGTGCCTGTGAGGCCATGGAGCCGCGGCTATGCAACGATTTCCGCGCGGTGGTCATGTCG
>NZ_JAKSYC010000105.1 GCF_022829585.1 Methylobacterium sp. J-026 | reverse complement strand
GAACCTCAGGGTGGCCTGCGTTGGCCTTTGCGCTCCCGGCCTCTTGGACCTCGGCGGCCTTCTGTTCCTGGGCGCTCATCGTGCTGTGGCGCTGGCCATCGCCGTGCTGTCCCTTGGCTGGGTTCGACATCGTGCTCTCCTACATCGTGGTCAGCCAGCAACTGCGTGCGCCGCTGACGGTTCGGAGGAAAAGCCAGCGTGCGACGAAAGGCCGAGCGCTCACCGTCGAGGGAGCGGCGGCGAACACCACTAATGACATCTGCCCACCCAGCCCAGCGCCTGGCGGGTTTTCCGTTCAGGCAATTATTCGCCCGTATCGCCGGGGGCATGTCAGACCTCCCGCCCGCCGTCGCCTCCTGGCGCGACCTGATCGAGCGCCTGTCCGAACACGCGTCACCGTGCCGATACCTCGCCCCGGCGAGATGAGTGGTGATGCGCGAGAACGCCCTAGCCTTCTTCGATCAACACGGCGCCGAAGCGTACCGGCTCGACTGGACCGCGCCCGAGCTGTTCGGCGTGCACCCGTCGAGCAGCACGCTGCGCGTCGATTCCTGCGGCTTGCTGATGCTTAGCTCTGGCGCGGCTGAAGCTGTTCATGCCGATCGCATCGCGTTCGCCCAAACCTCGGGCTACCGCTTCTTGAAGGGACTAACGCCGGGCGTGCCGGTGTCCGCGCCCGCCGACAGGCGCCTCTAACCCCGAGCAGGCTGTGGCGGCAGGCCGGCTGTCGCCTTCACGATCGCGAGCACCCCGGCGCGGGTGGCGCCGTCCGTGATGCGCGCGAAGGCCGTGACGAGTTCCATCACCTGCGGATCCTCGAGGAAGGTCGCGCCTTCGGTTCCGGAACCGGTCGATCCCAGCTGAGGCGCAAAGAACGTTTCGACCGGCACCTTCAGGACTTCGGCGATCGCCTGAAGCCGGCCGGCACCAATGCGGTTGCGACCCTTCTCGTACTTCTGCACCTGCTGAAAGCTGACGCCGAGGGCGGATCCCAGAGCGCTCTGGCTCAAGCCCTGGGCTGCTCGGAGCGTGGCGATCCGGCTGCCGATCGTGCGGTCAGCGTCTGTCGCCAGCTTCGGCGCCGTTTGGGCGATCACGGGTGCGGTCATTCGAAAGGGTCTTTCGGGTGGGCAGGGATGGTGTCGACTGAAGCATCGACGACCCTCAAACTAGATTACGTGCGATTGAGTTGCGCACAATCATGCAATCCAGACGTGCGTCAATGGGATGGCGTGACCGCAATCAGTAAGAATGGCGCGCTTACGCAGTCCGCATCCCCGGCCCCGGTGCGAAAGCTTGCACGCAGTCGGATAAGCCTGCGGCGCGGAACCGCGGCCGGCCTCGGCTGTGATCTTCGAGGATGTCGGGGGCAACCGCAATGTTAGCCGACACAGGTTGTTGCGCTGGACAAGCCATTAACGCCGCAGCCCTTTTCCCGACTCATGATGCGGGCATGTCCCACATCGCGAGCCGGCCGTGCACTTCGAGATCCGCTCCACCAACCGACACCTGTGGACCTGGGTGCTGCTCGACGGGGCTCAGATGACGGTCCTCGAATCGGACCGGACCTTTCCCTCGAAGACGCAGGCATCGGCCGCCGCCCTGGCGTTCGCGAATTTGGTCACGCGCGCGGGTCGCTCCCTCACGGGCGGGCCCGCCGGCGGGTTGATCTGAGGCCGGCCGCAGAACCCTTAGCGACTGAGCGCTGATCCCTAACCGCCCTGCAGGCTCTCGGCGAAGTCGTCCGGGATCTCGCCCCACTGGCCGAGGATCGTCACGCCCTCCAGCTCGCCGGTCTCGTCGTCGGCCACCACCTTCAGCGCCGCCGCGCCCGGCATGCGCTTGGCCAGGTTCTCGGCCTTCTTCAGCGCGCCGCTCTCCGTCGATGCCGCCTCCTGCCGGGCTGGCCGCAGCCGCTTCCGGTGCAGCTCGAACGGCTGGACCACGAACGCCGTCTTCATCGCCATACCGTCGCTCACGCCCGCGTGCCGTCCACCGTCACGGCGGTGAACGCGCGAAACAGCACCGGCCGACCTGCGGCATCGCGCACGTCCACCAGCCACACCGTCCAATCCTGGCACCCGGCCCCCGTCATCAGATCCAGCGCCACCCGGTCCGCGTGCTGTCGAATCTCGCGGATGCTGGACAACCACCGCCCCTGCAGGTCGAACACGGCCTCACCGCCCCCCAGGCAGTGGAAGCGGTAAAGCCTCCGCGGCATTGGCGTTTTCCCGACCTCTCCACAGGCGCCCACAGCGATCGTCGCGCGATCCGAAACAGCCATTGAACCACGCCTCGCCATCCGCTTTGTTCCCGATGTGTTCTAATCGAGGTTGTGATCCGGATGCACGCCCAACGGCACGAGCCGCCTGTGGAGATCCGTCCGTCCGAGGCCGAGGGAATTGCCGCGGCTTACCTCCGGGCCGCCGAGGGCGATGCCCGGGCGGCGCTCGTGCAGGCGATCACGGATGCGCTCAGCGACCTCGACGCGGCCGAGCAATGTGTCGTGGAGCAGCGCCGGCTGATTTCGCGTGGGTATGCCTACTGCCTCATCGGGGGGGGCTGACGCGCATGCCGATCCATCGGATCGACGCGCTGCTCGTCGACAGCCCCGACGCCGTCCGCGTGCCGCTGATCGGCCAGGCCCTGTGCGCCGGCTTTCCCTCCCCCGCCGACGACTTCCTGGAGGGCGCCCTCGAACTGCCGCGCTGGCTCGTGCCGAACCCGCCCGCGACCTTCCTCTGGCGCATCGCCGGCTCGTCCATGGAGGGCGCCGGCATCTACGACCGCAACCTCGCCTGCGTCGATCGCAGCCTCACCCCCGGCCACGGCAGCATCGTCGTGGCGGCGATCGACGGCCAGATGTCGTGCAAGCGCCTCGTGATCGAGGGCAACGCCGCACGCCTCGCCTTCTGCAACCCGGACCTGCCCGCCTTCGCGGTCGAGGAACTCGGCGAGGGCGCGATCTGGGGCGTCGTGCGCTTCTCGATCCGCTGGCACGTCGCCCGTGGGCACACGTCGTGAGCACGCCCGAGGCCCGCCGGCGCGACCGGATCGGCGGCGGCCGCGCCGTGGCGCTGATCGACGGCAACAGCTTCTACTGCTCCTGTGAGCGCGTGTTCGACCCGAGGCTCGCAGCCGTGCCGGTGATCGTGCTCTCGAACAACGACGGCTGCGCGATCGCCCGCACGGCCGAGGCCAAGGCGCTCGGCATCAAGATGGGCGATCCGTACTTCAAGATCCGCGACCTGTGCCGGGCGCGCGGCGTGCGGGTGTTCTCGTCGAACTACACCCTCTACGGCGACATGTCCGGGCGCACCAACGCGGTCTACCGGCAGTTCAGCCCGCAGGTGGAGATCTACTCCATCGACGAGAGCTTCTTGAACCTCACCGACGTGGCGCCGGCGCTCCGGGTCGCGCTCGCCCGGGATCTGCGCGCCACGGTGCGGGCCTGGACGGGAATCCCGACCTGCGTCGGCATCGGCCCGACCAAGACGCTGGCCAAGCTCGCCAACCACATCGCCAAGACCGTGCCCGAGTTGCAGGGGGTGTGCGACCTGACCGATCCGGCCGCCTACGCGCACTGGCTGTGCCGGATCGACGTGGCCGAGGTCTGGGGCATCGGCCGGGCCTCGCTGGCCAAGCTCCAGGCGATGGGTGTCGAGAGCGTGGCGGACCTGCGCGACCTCGATCCGCGACCGGTGCGCAAGGGGCTGACCGTGGTGGGCGAGCGGATCATCCACGAGCTGCGCGGGCTGGCCTGCCTGCCGCTGGAGCTGGTGCCAGCCCGGCGGAAGGGCTGCGCGGTGACCCGCTCGTTCTCCGCCCGGATCACCGAGCGGGCGGTGCTGGAGGAGGCGGTGGCGGCCCACGCGACGCGGCTCGGCGAGAAGCTGCGGCGGGAGGGGCTGGGCACCGACCACGTCACGGTGTTCTACCACACGAGCGAGCACGACCGGGACGCCCCGATGCGCTCGGTCTCGACAACCGTGAGCCTACCCGAGCACACCTCCGACACGCTGGCACTGATCAAGGCGGCGCGGCACGGGGTGGCCAAGACCTGGCGCGAGCCGGGGGAGCGGCCGTGGCGCTACTCGAAGGCGGGGATCGTCACGAACGACCTGGTGCCGCTGTCGCACAGCCCGCGGGCGCTGATCGGCGCGCTGGAGCGCGCGCGATCCGAGCCGCTGATGGCGGCGATGGACGCGTGCAACGCGCGCTGGGGCCGGGGCGCGGTGGTGCCGGCCCGCGCTGGGCTGGTGAGCCGGCGGGACTGGAGCACGAAGTTCGAGATGCGCACGCCGCGCTACACGACGCAGGTCGGCGAGCTGCCGGTGGCGTATGCGTGATGGAGGGCTGACCGGCCGCTGGGTCCGGTTTTGGTGGAAAGCCGCCGGTCCGCTTCTGGGCGGCGATACATGGAAGCGGACATCACCGTTAGGTTGACGGCAGGAGCTCGATGCCGAAGCGCGCCGACAAGCTGCTGAGACGTGCCAGAGCCTCCGCATCAGGCGCCTGAGCGGGCGCCGAGGTCGCAGCTGTCTGACCTGCCTCTCGGACGAACTGCTCGAAGCCGGATGGCGTACAGAACACCAGGGCTTCGGCTATTTCAGGACCGGCGTTCCCCAGCCGATGGGCTTGGCCTCGCGGAAGGTGCAGAACCTCCCCGATGGACAACGAGCGAGTCTTGCCGCCGGTCTCGACCTCCACCTGTCCGGACAGCACATAGATGGTTTCCTCCTCGTGCAGGTGCCGGTGCGGCGGCGTCCATACACCGGACGGGTTTGTGATGCGCAGCAACGAGAACTGCCGGCCGGTCTCCTCGCCCGACACCAAGATGTCGACGAGCGTTCCAGCGAAGCTCATGGTTTCGGTCCGGTGCATCGACTGGCTCCCTGTTTGTGGAATGCCCGTCTTTAGGCCCACTCTCGACATGAGCCGAGATTAAGAGTTCTCATACACACATGAGCCCACGTCATGTATCCGAGCGCGATCTCCGCCTGTTCCTCGTGCTCGACGCGCTGCTCGATCATCGCAGCGTGACGCAGGCGGCGAGCGCGCTCGGCCTCACGCAATCGGCTGTCAGTCATTCGCTTCGTGCATTACGGATGCGGTTCGGCGATCCGTTACTGGTTCGGGTCGGTAATACGCTCTGCCCAACACCCCGCGCGCTGGCCCTGCGCCCTGGGCTGTCACTCGGCCTCTCGGAACTCGAACGCGTGCTGGGCCGGGAGCCGACGTTCGATCCGGCGCACTCGACTCGGTGCTTCAGCCTAGCGACACCGGATTATCCCCAGTTCACGGTTCTACCCGAGCTATTCGGTCGGATCAGGCGCGAAGCACCCGGCTTGGATTTCCAGGTGAGGCCGATCGGCCAGGGACTCGCTGAAGACCTTGCGAGCGGTAACCTCGATCTTGTCCTAGCAGGGGCCGAAGTCGAGCAGCAGCTGGCGCTCGATCGCGCGTTGATGCGGGTGCGTGTCATCTCCGAGCCGTTCCGCTGTGTGGTAAGACGCGGGCATCCAGCTTTAACGGACCCGCTCGACCTCGACGCCTACACCACCTTGCCGCACGTGCTCGTCAGCACCGGAGGGGACCGCACGGGTATTGTGGACATGGCTCTGTCGGCTGTCGGACGGCGTCGACGCGTCGCTATGACAGTCCCAAGCTTCCCGGCCGCGATCTGGATGGTGGCAGCATCCGACCTCATCGCGACGCTGCCGAAGGCGATCACCGATCGTGCGTCGCGGCACGATGTTGAAGTCAGGGAACCACCGATCCTGTTGCCACCGAGCGTCGCGTATCTCTGGTGGCATCCGCGCTTCCAGCACGATCCTGGACACAGCTGGTGGCGTCAAACTCTGTCGAATGCCTTGGCGAGTTCACCGCTTCAGGGGCCGACCTGCCGGACGAACGATCTCGATGAGCCTTAATCGAGACGTGCTGACCTCCAGCCCAAGTCGTTGCTATGCGCCCCGAGCCGCGGTTGCCGCACCGCCGACGAGTGGCCGCTTTCGAGCGGCTTCTGCCGTCGCCTGGGCGACCGAGTTGGGTCGTACTCGGAACGTCTGCCTCTCGGCGACGAGCCCAGGGCTGTATCCCCCGACGCGGCCCGGTAAATGCCTTATCGATCCATAGTCCGATATCCTGAGGTGGCTCTCCGGGACTGCCGTTCGAGAGTGCCAAACGTCGTC
>NZ_JAKSYC010000098.1 GCF_022829585.1 Methylobacterium sp. J-026 | reverse complement strand
GCGGTCGATCTCGGCCGTGAGGTGCTCGGACTGGCGCGACAGCTCCGAAGCAGCGCCGAGGACCTGGCCCGCCGCCCGTCCGGTCTCCTCCGCCGCTCCGGCGACACCGACGATGTTGCTGGTCACCTCGCCGGTGCCCTGCGCCGCCTGGCCGACGTTGCGCACGATCTCCTGCGTGGCCGCGCCCTGCTCCTCCACCGCCGCCGCGATCGACGTCGCCACGGTGTCGATCTCGCGGATGCGCGCGGAGATCGTGCCGATCGCGGTGACCGCCTGACCCGTGGAGGTCTGGACCCGGCCGATCTGCCCGGAGATCTCCTCGGTGGCCTTGGCGGTCTGTTCGGCCAGCGCCTTCACCTCGGAGGCGACCACCGCGAAGCCGCGTCCTGCCGCGCCGGCCCGCGCGGCTTCGATCGTGGCATTGAGCGCCAGCAGGTTGGTCTGGCCGGCGATCGACGAGATCAGCCCGACCACGTCGCCGATGCGCGCCACCGCGCCGCTCAACTCCAGCACCAGCGCCCCGGTCTGATCGGCCTCGCCGACCGCCGCCTGGGCGAGCCTGGTCGAGCCGTCCACCTGACGGCCGATCTCCTGGACGGAGGAACCGAGTTCCTCGGCGGCGGCCGCGACGGTGTTGACGTTGGTCCCGGCCTCCTCGGCGGCGGCGGCCACGGCGATGGACTGGGCAGAGGTCTGGCTGGCCATGGACGACATCGCGCTGGCCGTGGCCTGCAATTCGGTGGCGGAGGCCGAGACCTGCTCGATGATGCCGCCGACCGCGGCCTCGAACCGGTCCGCCATCTGCCGCATGCCGAGCTTGCGCTGCTCTTCGGCGGCGTGGCGCGCCCCGGCGGCCTCGGCCTCCAGCGCGCGGCTGCGGATCAGGTTGTCCTTGAACACCTGCACGGCGGCCGCCATCGCGCCGACTTCGTCGCGGCGGTCCCGGAACGGCACTTCCGTCCCGGTCTCACCGCCGGCGAGCCGCGACATCGCCCCGGTCATGGCCTGGATCGGCCGAGAGATGTAGAGGAGGCCGAACCCCGCCGCCGCCAGCGCCGAGGCGATGGCCAGACCGATCCCGATCATCGCCGTGACGGTGGCCGCGTTCGCACTTGCCATCGCGGCATCCGCGTCGCGGGACGCCGTCTGTCCGTCATGCGCGACCAAGCGCGCCAACAGGGCGCGGGCATCATCATACAACACCACGACATTTGGCTCGACCAACAGCTTCACAGCATCCTGCTGTTGCCCTGATCCCATGAGGCGGCGGGCATCGCCGTCCACCTGCTCGAACTTGCTCCAGGACGCCGCGAAGGCATCGTAGAGCGTCCGCTCCTCCGGCGTGCTGATCAGAGGTTCATACGTGCGGCGTGCCTCCCGCAGGCGTGTGTGTGTTTCGGCGAGGCTGGTCTCGTTTTTCGCCCGGTTTTCCGGCGTGTCCGACAACAGGATCAGGCGGTACTGTTTGATGCGAACTTCGGAGGCCGCCACCTCGATCGCGCTGATCTTCTCGACGGACGGCAGCCAGTTCGTGGCGAGCGCCGTGGTCGATTGGCGGATCGCGGCGGCGTCGCGGAGCGACAGGACACCCTGTCCTGCCGCGATGAGTGCCATCAGGCCGAAGAGGATCGTCAGAATCGTCTTGAGAGATAGATTCAGGTGCATAGCTCGCTCTGATCTCGGTTCAGGGGCGGGGCGTTCGGGCGCAGCAGGACAAAGCAGTTCGCCCCAGTTAGGCCATGCGATACGATCAGCAAGCCGAAGGATCACCTATTGTTAGATTGATTGACAGTAATAGAAAATCCTTTTGAAGCTTATTTGTAACAGGATTTTTACATGAAAACGTATATTCTTTAGTCGATTATAATTATATAACAACTTAATAAGATTGTATTATTAATAAAATTATTCCTTAGAAAAGTTAAAGTCTGTCATTTTGTGCGGAAGGCGACGATTTTTGGTCAGTCCTGCCCATTTTCGATCATACATTTGCATAGAGATCACAAACCAGACCTGGAAAATGGCTCTGCAATAGCCTGAGAAATTGATCTTTCCAACACGCCCTGATCTTCGGTGCCAATCTTTCTGCACGGCCGTACGGCCGGCCCTGAAACCGCGGATGCGGAGACCGGCCCGTATCCGGAAGGCCGACCGGATCCGGGTCGATTGCCGCTCCCACCGACGGATCAGCCCGCCCGGATGGTCCAACTCGGAAGTTGCACCCCGGCCCGGGGTCCTGCATTCCTCGGTGGCCGAGGCGGAGGGTTGGGCCATGCCGATGGGTCGGGTCACCGTGGTGGATCACCCGCTTGTGCAGCACAAGCTCACATACCTGCGCGACAAGAACCGCTCGACCAAGGGCTTTCGTCAGATCCTGAACGAGATCGGCATGCTCCTGGCCTACGAGGTGACGCGGGACCTGCCGCTGGAGCCGGTGACCATCGAGACGCCGTTGCAGCCGATGGAGGGCCGGCAGATCCAGGGGAAGAAGCTGGTGCTGGCGCCGATCCTGCGCGCCGGGGTCGGGTTCCTCGACGGGATGCTGTCGCTGGTTCCCTCGGCGCGGGTCGCCCATATCGGGCTCTACCGGGATCCGGACACGCTGGAGGCGGTGGAGTATTACTTCAAGGCTCCGTCGGATCTCGCCGACCGGACGGTGCTGGTCCTCGACCCGATGCTGGCCACCGCCAACTCGGCGATCGCAGCCCTCGACCTGCTGAAGGCCCGGGGGGCGTCGGACCTGCGCTTCGTCTGCCTTCTGGCGGCTCCGGAGGGCCTCACCAAGTTCCAGGGGGCCCATCCCGACGTACCGATCTGGACCGCAGCCATCGACAGCCACCTGAACGATCACGGCTACATCGTTCCCGGGCTCGGCGATGCGGGGGATCGGATGTACGGTACACGGTGAACAGGCAGAGCGCTCCGTCCGGCCCGCAATCGAAACATGTCGCGCCGTCACGCGCACCGGGAGACGGCAGCATGCTGGGCTGGGATGTCGACCGCGATGCCATGACGGCGCCCGCCGTCGCGCGCAACCGCGATGCGGTTCTCGCCGTACTGCGCCGGGTCCTGCCGGCGCGGGGCACTGTGCTGGAGATCGCCAGCGGCTCCGGCGAGCATGCGGTCTACGTCGCCGCGGCGCTGCCGGCCCTCACGTGGCTGCCGAGCGATCCCGATCCGGAGGCCCGGCGCAGCATCGCGGCGCATGTCCGCCGGGCCGGGGCCACCAACATCCTGCCGCCGCTCGATCTCGACGCGCGCGCGGCCTCGTGGGCGGTCGGCCGCGTCGACGCCATCGTCTGCATCAACATGATCCACATCGCGCCCTGGGCGGCGACCGAGGGGCTGATGGCCGGGGCCGGACGCATCCTGACGGAGGACGGACTCCTGTTCCTCTACGGGCCGTTCCGGGAAGACGGCCGGCACAGCGCGGACAGCAACGCCGATTTCGACGCCTCCCTGCGCGCGCGCGATCCGGACTGGGGTGTACGTGATCGCGAAGCGGTCGCGGTCGAGGCCGCGCGCCATGGGTTGACCGTCTCCGAGCGGGTGGCGATGCCGGCGAACAATCTGAGCTTGGTCGTCCGGCGCGTGAGAAGCTGACGGGGCATTCGTCACGCGTCTGCGCGCCTGCACATTGAATTCAGCCAGACGAATGTTGCACACTCCGCCCGTGAACCCGATGCGACGGCAGAAGCCGCACGGGCGCCAGGAGGAAGCCCATGCCGATGGAACGCAGCCTTTCGAGCCGGGCCCTCGCCCTGCTCGCAATCGCCGGATTGACGGGAGCGGGCCCGGCGCGCGCCGCCGACCCGATCCGGATCGGGGTGATCGCCGAGGCGCAATCGGTGGTCGGCGCCTCGATCCCGCAGGCCGTGCAGCTCGCCGCCGACGAGATCAACGCCAAGGGCGGGGTCGACGGCCGGCAGATCCAGGTCGTGACCTACGACGACAAGAGTTCCGCCTCCGACGCGGTGCGCGCCTTCCAGCGGGCGGTCTCCGAGGACAAGGTCAGTCTCGTC
>NZ_JAKSYC010000092.1 GCF_022829585.1 Methylobacterium sp. J-026 | reverse complement strand
GGCCGAGGACATCCGAACCGGGCGTCTGACCGCGGGGACGCGCCTGCCGACCCAGCGCGCCCTCGCTGAGGCGCTCGACCTGAACTTCACGACGGTGTCGCGCGGATACGTCGAAGCCCATAAGCGCGGGCTGATCGAGGGTCCAGCCCATCACCGGAATGGAGAGCGATGGCGTCAGGCGCCAAGAGACTGGCCGGCCATGCCGAGGCTGTCCCCGGAACGGCGGCGACCGAGACCGCCCCGGGGACGCGCCGGCCCGGCAAGCCGATCGCGCTGGCCCTGGCCGATTACGAGGCGGCGGCGCGGCGGCACCTGCCGCGGCCGGTCTTCGGCTACATCGCGGGCGCCGCGGAGACCAATGCCGCGATCGACGACAACCGACAGGCGTTGCGCGAAGTTGGGTTCGTGCCGCGCGTGCTGGTCGGGGTCGGCGCGCGCACGACCGCCGCCACACTGTTCGGCCGGGACTATGCCGCGCCGTTCGGCATCGCCCCGATGGGCCTGAGCGCCCTGGCCGCCTATCGCGGGGACATCGCGCTGGCCGCCGCCGCGCGGGCGGCCCGGGTGCCGATGATCATGAGCGCGTCCTCGCTCATCCGCATGGAGGACGTGATCCCCCACAATCCGGAGGCGTGGTTCCAGGCCTACCTGCCCGGCGAGCCCGACCGGATCGTGGCTCTGATCGACCGGATCGCGGCCGCGGGCTTCAGCACGCTTGTGGTGACCGTCGACACCGTGATCTCCGGCAACCGCGAGAACATCACCCGCACCGGTTTCTCGACCCCGCTCCGGCCGAGCCTGCGGCTCGCCCTCGACGGGCTCCTGCGCCCGCGCTGGACCGTCGGCACGTTCCTCCGCACGCTGGCGTGCCACGGCATGCCGCATTTCGAGAATTCCCACGCGGCGCGGGGGGCGCCGATCCTGTCCGCCTCGGTGCTGCGGGATTTCGGCAACCGGGATCACCTGTGCTGGGATCACCTGCGGCTGGTGCGGGATCGCTGGCGCGGCCGGCTGGTCGTCAAGGGGATCATGGCGGCGGCCGACGCGGTCGCGGCCCGGGATCTCGGCGCCGACGGGGTGATCCTGTCGAACCACGGCGGCCGGCAGCTCGACGGGACGGTGTCGCCCCTGCGCACCCTGCCGGCGACGGTGGCTGCACTCGGCGGCACGATCCCGGTGATGATCGACAGCGGCTTCCGCCGCGGCACCGACGTGCTGAAGGCACTGGCGCTGGGCGCGTCCTTCGTCTTCGTCGGGCGGCCCTTCCTGTACGCCGCGTCCCTGGGCGGCAGCCCCGAGGTCGAAGGCGCGATCGCGATCCTGAAGGACGAGGTCGGGCGCAACATGGGCCTGCTCGGCGTGAACGCCCTGTCCGAACTCGGGCCAGACCGCCTGCACCGGATTCCGGCCGCGGCGAACACTTGACCCCTGCGAGGAAGGAGCGTGCATGAGCGATGAGGCGTCGCGGTCCGGCGGAGCGGGCGGGCCCAAGCCGGACGTGCTTCTGGCGATCGACCTCGCGCCCTTCGCCCTCGACCGGCTGCGGGCGCACTTCACCGTGCATCAGGCCCTCACGCCGGAGGCCCGCGCGGAGGTCGCCGCGCGGGCCGGCGCGCGCGTCCGGGCGATCGTGACCAATGGCACGACGCTGATCCCGGCCGCCTTGATCGCGGCCCTGCCGAATCTCGGCATCATCTGCGCCCAGGGCGTTGGCTACGAGGGCGTCGACCTCGCGGCGGCCCGCGTGCGCGGGATCGTGGTCACGCACGGCACCGGCACCAACGCGGATTGCGTGGCCGACCACGCGCTCGCCCTGTTCCTGGCGGTGCTGCGCGACATCCCGCGCTTCGACGCCGCCGTGCGGGCGGGCCGCTGGCGGGAGGGCGGCACGGCCCGACCGGGCGCGCACGGGAAGCGCGCCGGCATCCTGGGGCTCGGCGGGATCGGCGGCCGGATCGCCAGGCGCTGCGCCGGCTTCGACATGGCGGTGCGCTACCACAACCGCCGGCCTGTCCCGGACGTCCCGTGGGACTACGCGCCGAGCCTCAGCGACCTCTGCGCCTGGGCGGACGTCCTGTTCGTGGCGCTGCCGGGCGGGGCTGCGACCCGCCACTGCGTCGGGGGCGCGGCCCTCGACGCGCTCGGGCCGGCCGGCTTCCTCGTCAATGTCGGGCGCGGCTCCGTGGTGGACACCGACGCCCTGGTCGAGGCCCTCGGTGCCGGCCGCCTCGCCGGGGCGGGGCTCGACGTGATCGAGGGCGAGCCCGAGGTGCCGGCGGCCCTGCGCGCCCTGCCCAACGTCGTGCTGTCGCCCCATATCGCTGGCCGCTCGCCCGAGACCATGGAGGCGACGATCGGGCAGGTCGTCGGCAACCTCGCCGCCTTCTTTTCGGGCGCGGCCGTGCTCTCGCCGATCCCCGACCGCGCCTGACCACCCCCCGCTCCACCCGCCGTCCGGAGAACCGATGTCACACCGAGGCCATCTGATGGGACCGAGCCGCCGGGCCCTGCTGCAAGGCGCCGGTACCCTGCTGGGGACCGTGCCGCTGCGCGCCTCCGCGGCCGAAGGCACTGCCGGTGGGACCGTCAGCCCAATCATGGCCAAGCTCAGCGCCTATATGGGCGCGGCCGGAGACCGGGCGCTCCCGGACGCGGTCGTCGAGACGGCCAAGCACCACATCCTCGACACCTTCGCCGCCATGGTGTCGGGCTCCGGACTCCTACCGGCCAAGGCCGCCTACGGCTTCGCGGCCTCCTACGGCGGCTCCGGTGATGCGACGCTCGTCGCCTCCAAGGCCACGGCCGATCCGCTGGTGGCGGCCCTGGTCAACGGCATGCTGGCGCATTCGGACGAGACCGATGACTCGAACGAGTTCTCGCAGTCGCATCCGGGCGCGCCGATCGTGCCGGCGGCGCTGGCCGCCGCCGAGAAGTTCGGCATCGACGGCACGCGCTTCCTGCGCGCCGTGACGCTGGGCTACGACGTCGGCCCGCGGGTCACCCTCAGCTTCGACGCGATCCCGTTCCGCAACACCAGCCACAAAAGCACCCACGCCATCGCGGGCGCCTTCGGGGCCGCGGCGGCCGCCGCCTGCGCCGCCGGGCTCGACGCGCAGCAGATGCGTTGGGTCCTCGACTACGCGGCCCAGCAATCCTCCGGCATCGGCGCCTGGACCCGCGACACGCAGCACATCGAGAAGTCCTTCGTGTTCGCCGGCATGCCCGCGCGCAGCGGCCTCACCGCGGCGCTGATGGTGAAGGCGGGATGCACCGGCATCGACGACATCTTCTCCGGACCGGACAATTACTTCCTGGCCTACGCGCCCGATGCCCGCCTGGACGCGCTGACGGCGGAGCTGGGCGAGCGCTACGAGATCGCCCGTACCAACATCAAGAAGTGGACGGTGGGCTCCCCGATCCAGGCGCCGCTGGATGCCCTGAGCAACATCCTGCAGCGCCGGTCCGTCGACGCCGAAGCCATCGAATCGGTCACCGTCCGCGTGGCCCATACCGAGGCGCGGGTCGTCGACAACCGCGACATGCCCGATATCTGCCTCCAGCACATGGTGGCGATCATGCTGCTCGACGGGACGGCCTCGTTCCAGGCGGCGCACGACAGGAACCGCATGGCCGATCCGACCGTGCTGCGGATGCGCGCCAAGGTCCGGCTGATCCCGAGCGACGCGCTGGAACGCCTCGAACCGGCCCGCGCCGCCATCGTGGAGATCGCGTTGAACGACGGGACAGTCCTGTCCGACAAAGTGCTGGCCGTCCGCGGCACGGCCGACAACCCGATGCCGCGCGCGGAGGTGGTCGCCAAGTGCCGCGACCTGATGGCGCCGGTCCTCGGCGCGGACAGGACGTCCCGGCTGATCGACGCCGTCCTAGCGATCGAGACGGTCGGGACCATGCGCGACGTCGCGGGCCTGCTGCGCCTGAGCTGAGCGAACCCGGGGACGCGTCGGAGACGGGGCGTCCCGCGCCACGCGACGAGACCCGAGCCGGGAGGATCCGATGATGACGTTGAGCCGCAAGCGATTTCTGTCCGGTCTGGCGGCGCTCGGCGCCGGGATGAGCCTCCTGCCCGGCGCGCGCCGACGCGCCTTCGCCGCGGATGCGCCGGCCGGCACCGCCGGGGTGACGGCGGAGATGGCCGCCTTCGTGGTCGCGGCCCGCTACGAGGACCTGCCGCCAGAGCTCATCGCGCTCGGGAAGCAACACATCCTCGACGCGTTCGGCCTCGCCATCGCCGGCGAGAAGGCCGAGACCGGTCCGATCGTGCGCCGCTACCTCGCCGATCTCGGCATGCTGAACGGTCCCTCCACCGTGCTCGGCACGACCCTGCAGGCCGCCCCGCGCTTCGCCGCCTTCGCCAACGGCGTCGCCATCCACGCCGACGATTTCGACGATACGCAACTCGCCGTCGCGAAGGACCGCGTCTACGGCCTGCTGACCCATCCCACGGTGCCGACCCTGCCCCCCGCCCTGGCGCTGTCAGAGGCCCTGAACAAGTCCGGCCGCGACTTCATGCTGGCCTATCATCTCGGCGTCGAGGTCGCCACGAAGCTCGCCGAGGCGATCGCGCCCCGCTCCTACGAGGGCGGCTTCCACTCCACCAGCATGTGCGGGGTGTTCGGCGCGGCAGCGGCCGCGGGGAAGCTGCGCGGCCTCGACGCCAAGCAGCTGCGCAACGCCTTCGGGGTGGCCGGCGCCGAGGCCGGCGGCCTGCGGGAGAATTTCGGCACGATGACCAAGCCGTTCCAGGCCGGCCATGCCGCCGAGGCGGGCATCGTGGCGGCCGACCTCGCGGCCCTGGGCTGGACGGCGGCCGAGGACATCCTCGAGGCCAAGCGCGGCTTCTTCGCCGCCTTCGGGGGCGGCTGGGATCCCGGGGCGATCGTCGGCCGCCTGGGTCGGCCGTGGTCGCTGCGCTCGCCCGGCGTGTCGATCAAGCCCTATCCCTCGGGCTCGCTCACGCACCCCGCCATGGACGTGATGGCGGAGCTCATCGCGCAGCACGGCATCCGGGCGCAGGATGTGGCGCAGGTCCGGGTCGGCACCAACCGGCAGATGCTCAACACGCTGATCCACCACCAGCCGAGGACGGGCCTGCAGGCCAAGTTCAGCATGGAGTACTGCATGGCCGTGCTGCTGGTGCTCGGCAAGGCGGGGCTCGGGCAGTTCCAGGACGACGTGGTCAACCGGCCGGAGCTGCAGGCCATGATCGAGCGAGTCGACTTCTACAACAACCCGGACGCGGACGCGGCCGGCGCCGACAAGATGCGCAGCTACGTCGAGGTGCGGCTGACGGACGGGCGCTCGGTCTCGGGCCAGGGCGACTTCGCCCGCGGCAGCCCGGAGAAGCCGATGCGCTTCGACGACACCGTGGCCAAGTTCGAGGGCTGCGCCGACTTCGCCGGGCTGCCGCGCGAGCGGGCCGGGCGAATCGTGTCAACCGTCCGGAACCTGGAGGCGGTCCCCGACATGCGCGTGGTCTGCACGGGCCTCTTCGCCTGAGCCTCGGCGGCATCCGCGGCCTCGCCTCGCAGTCGGCTGGCAGCGGGCCGATCCGTAGCGGCGGCCTCTCCGTCCGTGCGAGTGCTGGCGCCGCGTTTCGACGGCGAGGGGTGATGGAGCGGATCGACTTCCTGGGCCTGCAGGCCTTCCTCAGCATCGCCAATTGGGGCAGCTTCAACCGGGCCGCGGCCAGCCTCAGCCTGTCGCAGGCGGCGTTGAGCCACCGCCTGAAGAAGCTGGAGGACGAACTCGGCGTCAGGCTGGTCGCCCGGACGACGCGGCAGGTGACACTGACGCCCGCCGGCGTCGAGCTCCTGCCGAGCGCGCAGCGCATCGTCGACGAGCTGTCCCAGATCTTCGGGACGCTCCGGCGTCAGGGCCGCGAGAGCCAGGACGTCGTGCGGTTCGGCTGCCTACCGACGATCGCCGGGCACCACCTGCCCGTCATCCTGCAGGGGTTCAGCGCCGCTCACCCGGGCGTGCTGGTGCGTGTCCTTGATCAGTCGGCCACCGCGATCATCGAGCGCGTGCGGGCGGGCGAGGCCGAATTCGGCATCACCATCATGTCGGCCCAGCACTACGACCTCGATATCACCCCGATCCACCAGGAAGCCTTCGTGCTGGTGTGCCGGGCCGATCACGCGCTCGCCGACGCGAAGGTGGTGACGTGGTCCGCGCTGGACCGGGAGATCCTGATCAAGATCGGGGAGCAGACCGGCAACAACCTGCTCATCGCGGCGGGACTGGGCGGACGCTACGCCGACGTGACCTGGGCCTACGAGGTGCACCGCGTCGCCACCGCCATCGGCATGGTCCGCGGGGGCCTGGGTGTGACCGTCGTGCCGCGGCTGGCCTTTCAGGCCGCCGATGAGGCAAAGATCGTCGCCGTGCCGCTCCGGGCGCCGAGCATCGCGCGGACGATCGGCATCGTGACGCGCCGCCATCACACCCTGTCACCGGTGGCGGAGAGCCTGGCCCGGATGATCCAGGCCTACTTCAACGCGCTCTGACCGCGCGGCCTGCCGGCAGAACCGGGTGGCGGGGCATCGCGCCGGACTGTTCCGAACCGGCAGGTATTATTCGATCACGTGCATCAATAGCCTCAATCTAATCATTTGTTTGCTCGGGCGGGGGGCGCTAGCGCTGCATGCACAATAGTGCGCGCGAGGGGCGACGCACGCTTCGGGAGGGATGAGACATGGCGGCCGCAGCGCGATCGGGTCTCGTCGTGACAGCCCATCCGGGCGACTTCGTCTGGCGCGCCGGCGGCGCCATCGCCCTGCACGCGCGCAAGGGCTACCGGATGAAGATCGTCTGCCTGTCGTTCGGCGAGCGCGGCGAGAGCCAGTGGGCCTGGAAGAAGGCCGGCGTGCGCCTCGAGGACGTGAAAGCCCAGCGCCGCGCCGAGGCCGAGGAGGCGGCCGGCATCCTCGGCGCCACGATCGAGTTCCTCGACGTCGGCGACTATCCCCTGCGCGTCGACGAGGCCGTGCTCGACCGGCTGGTCGACGTCTACCGCGAGGAGCGTCCGGCCTTCGTACTGACTCACGCCCTCGAGGACCCGTACAACTTCGACCATCCGGTCGCCGCCCACGTGGCGCAGGAGGCCCGGGTGATCGCCCAGGCCGCCGGGCACAAGCCGGACCCGGACCGCAGCTACGCCGCGCCGCCGGTGTTCCTGTTCGAGCCGCACCAGCCGGAGCAGTGCAACTTCAAGCCCCAGGTCATCCTGAACATCGATGCCGTGTGGGAGACCAAATTCCGCGCGTTCCAGGTGCTCGCGGCGCAGAAACATCTCTGGGAATACTACACCCGCGTCGCCCTCAACCGCGGCGTCCAGGGCGGCCGCAACTCCGGGACGGCGATGACCTATGGCGAGGCCTATCAGCGCCTCTTCCCGATGACGCTGGAGGAACTGGCATGAGCAACGTCGTCGTCCGCAACATCCCCCGCGTCGCGCCGGCCGTCGCCGCGACGCTCGCCGGGCACGGCGTCTCCACGGTCCACGAGGCGCAGGGGCGTACCGGCCTCCTGAAGACCTACATGCGCCCGATCTGGGAGGGGGCCGCGATCGCCGGCAGCGCCGTGACCGTGCTGGCGCAGCCCGGCGACAACTGGATGCTGCACGTGGCCATCGAGCAGTGCCGCCCCGGGGACGTCCTGGTGGTGGCCTGCACGACCGACAACACCGACGGCATGTTCGGCGACCTGCTGGCCACCTCGCTGAAGGCGCGCGGCGGCGTCGGCCTGGTGATCGACGCGGGCTGCCGCGACGTGCGCACGCTCAAGGCGATGGGCTTCCCGGTCTGGTCGCGGGCGATCTCCGCCAAGGGCACGGTCAAGGCGACTCTGGGCAGCGTCAACGTCCCCGTGGTCTGCGCGGGCGCCCTGGTCCGGCCGGGCGACGCGATCGTGGCGGATGACGACGGCGTCGTGGTCGTGCCCCATGCCAAGGCCGAAGCCGTCGCCGCGCAGGCGGAGGCGCGGGCCGCCAACGAGGTCGCCAAGCGCGCCCGGCTCGCGGCCGGGGAACTCGGCCTCGACCTCTACGCGATGCGCGACGCGCTGGCCGCCGCGGGCCTCGAATACGTGGACGATCGGCAGGACTAACGAACGCCGAAATAGAAGCCGGCAGACCGTCCGCGAAGAGACGGCACCGGTTCAACCGTGCAGCCCGCCCGGCCGGCAGCCCGAGCGGCGCACGATCCCGGATGGCCGGAGGAGACGCGTCATGAGGAAGCTCGGCTGGTACCACACGCTCGATCAGACCGAGCGCCGAACCTACTGGGCCTGCTTCGCAGGATTCGGCCTCGATGCCATGGACACGACGATCTACGCCCTCGTCATCCCGGCGCTGATCGCGACGCTCGGCCTGACGCAGGCCGAGGCCGGATACCTCGCCACGGCCTCCCTCGCCGGGGCCGCGGTCGGCGGCTGGGCCGCCGGCATCCTGGCCGACCGGATCGGTCGGGTCAGGATCCTGCAGGTCACCATCCTGATGGTCGCGGGTTTCACCTGCCTGGCGGCGTTCATGAGCGACTTCTGGTCCCTCGCCCTCGTCCGCTTCCTGCAGGGCCTCGGCTACGGGGGTGAGGCCGCGGTCGGCGGCGTCCTGATCAGCGAGGTGATCCGGCCGGCCCTGCGCGGGCGCGTCGCGGCCTCCGTCCAGAGCAGCTATGCGGTCGGCTACGCGATCTCGGTCAGCCTGCTGCCGGTCCTTACGTCCCTGTTCTCCGAGGAGACGGGCTGGCGCGTCTTCTTCGCCATCGGCGTCATCCCGGCCGGGCTCGTCTTCTTCATCCGCCGGCTCGTCCCGGAATCCGGCATCTACGCCGAGGCGCGGGCTGCGCAGCGCGACGGCGCCGTGCCGCCGCCGTTCTGGACGATCTTCACCGGCCGGCACCTGCGCCGCACGGCCGCCGCCGCGATCATGTCGACCGGCATCTTCGGCGGCGCCTACGTGATGATCACGTGGCTGCCGACCTACCTGCGCACCGCCCTCGGCCTCTCGATCAAGTCGAGCACCGGCTACCTCGCGATGAACATCCTGGGCTCCCTCGTCGGGCCACTGCTCTACGGCTGGCTGTCGGACCGGATCGGCCGCCGCCCCGCCTTCATGACCTTCCTCGCGCTGCAGTCCGGCAACGTCGCGATTCTCCTGCTCGCGCCGATCGGCCTCACCACGACCATCGTCCTGAGCTTCTTCCTGGGCGCGTTCCAGGGGGCCCTGGCCTCGGGCATGCTGCCGACCTTCGCGGAGCTGTTCCCGACCGCAATCCGGGCGAGCGGCCAGGGCTTCTGCCTCGGGGGCGGCCGCGGCTTCGGCTCGGTCGTGCCCGCCACGGTGGGCATCCTGGCCGCAAGCCTGCCGCTCGGCACGGCGATGGGAGCCTGCGCCCTCTGCGCCTACGGGGTCGCCTTCTGCGCGGCCCTGGTCCTGCCCGAGACCGCCGGAACTGACCTCCATGAAACGGTCGGCGGCTCGGCGGCCGGGACGGGTCAACACAGACAGCCGTCGGACATCGTGTCGGCATAATCGCGCCGCCGAGCGGCTGCTGATCCGTCTTTGCACCCGAAAGCGGCCATTCCGCTTTCGGCCACATGGCGCGATCGATGCAACTTGAAATAAGCGCAATATGTCGCAACTCAAGCGGATATCTGCGTCACGCCGGCATAATGTTGCGGCGCATCAATGCATTCCGGGCTTTGGCCCTTTGCAAAAAATGCTTCGGCATCGGAATACTGGTCTACTTTGATCAAGGCGGGCGCCTTCCGAAAATGTAACCGGCGGTTGTGAAATCATCAAACCCTAATCCAAATTAACGCGTTAGCGAATTCGATTTTGCCGATCTTAACCTATTATACGCCAGGCTGACCCGACCGAAAACAGACATACCATAGTGCAAAAGGTCAAAGCCATGCGCTTTATTTCTGATCTCAAGATAACGACCAAGATGACGGTCGCCTTCTTGTCCCTGACCGCGGTCACGCTCGGCAGCAGCGCATTGGGCTATGGACGGCTGAAGTCGATCGACGCAAACATCCGCATGACAGAACACACGTTTCAGGTTCTGCGGTCACTCGATGCTGCGACGACCGCTATGGTCAATCAAGAGACCGGTGTCCGCGGCTATCTCGTCTCAGGCGACGCAAAGTTTCTAGCGCCCTATCGGTCAGGTCAGACTGAGTTCCGCGAGAGCTTCGAGCGGGTCAGGCAGCTAACGTCTGACAATCCCGACCAGCAGGGCCGACTCGTCAACCTGAAGCAGGCCGCGGATGCGTGGTCGGACGGGGTTGCCGCCCGAGAAATCGCCAGCGCTGAAGCCGGGCATCTCGAGAAGGCCCGGGAGATCGAGGCGAGTGGAGCTGGGAAGTCCTCTATGGATGCCCTCCGCGCCCGTGCCTCGGAAATTGCGCAGACGGAGCACGACCTCCTCGCTCGCCGCAGTGCCGAGCAGCAGCAAGCGTTCGATACGGCGTATTTCACCAGCATCGCTGGCAGCATCGCCAGCGTCTTCATCGCGCTGCTGCTGTCAGCCCTCGTGTTCGTCCTGATCGCCCGCCCTCTGGGCCGTCTGGTGTCGGTGCTGCAGCGGATGGCGCAGGGCGAGACCGATGCGCCCATCGCCGAATCCCAGCGCGGCGACGAGATCGGCGCGGTCGGCAAAGCCGTCGAAGGTATCAAGGCGATGGTCGCCAAGACGGCGTCGGAGCAGGCCGATCTGCAACGAAGCGCCGATGCGGCAGCCGTCGCGGAGCGACGCCGGACGATGATCGAGCTCGCCGACAGCTTCGATCGTGCCGTGGGGGGCATCGTGGGCATGGTCTCGTCGTCCGCGACCGAATTGCAGGCCACCGCACAATCGATGACCGCGACCGCCACGGAAACTGCCAGTCAGTCCACGACCGTGGCGGCCGCGGCCGAAGAGGCGGCATCGAACGTCAATACGGTTGCGGCCGCGGCGGAAGAACTTGGCTCGTCGGTGCAGGAAATCGGACGCCAGGTAAACGGATCGGCCGAGCTCGCGCGTGTCGCCGTGGGTGAAGCCGATCAGGCTGGAATGCTCGTCCGCGAATTGAGTGCGTCGGTGGGTGAGATCGGCGATGTGGTCGGCCTGATTTCGAGCATTGCCAGCCAAACCAACCTCCTCGCGCTGAACGCGACGATCGAGGCGGCGCGCGCGGGCGTCGCCGGCAAGGGCTTCGCCGTGGTCGCTTCTGAGGTCAAGGCACTCGCTGAGCAAACGGCCAAAGCGACCCGCGATATCGCCGGGCAGATCACAAAGATCCAGAGCTCCACGGGTCATGCAGTCTCATCGATCGGCGAGATCACGGGTCGGATCCGCGAAATCAGCGGTGTCGCGACGTCGATTGCCGCCGCCGTTGAGCAACAGGGGGCCGCGACGCAGGAGATCGTCCGCAATGTCAGCCAAGCTTCGGCGGGCACGTCTGAGGTCACGAGCAACATCAGCGGCGTCGCCGGCGCCGCCGAGGAAACCGGCGCCGCCGCCAGTCAGGTCCTGAATGCGGCATCGGAGTTGTCTCGCCAGTCCGAGAGCCTCAACGCCGAAGTCGGACGGTTCCTCGCCTCGATCCGCGCGGCCTAAAAGGCATCCCGCGAAGACCGCGTGCGGACGTGCTCAAATCCGCACTGCGGCTCGCGCGCGGTAATGGTGGCGCTGATTGCATCCAGCATGGGCGTAATGCAGTCGCAGGGGCGAGTCCGAGCGCGTTTGACGGCTGTATCTTCATACGATTCCGATGCACGTCCGTCATGTGCGACCGCCCTTTGGACGATGCAAGAGAGAAAGACACGCCGTCGACACAACCGCATCATCCGCAGATCATGGGCGCCTGCGGATGTCCGAGATATGGCTTGATCGATCACACATATTCAAGTCGTCATCTTCGGATCTCGGAAGGACGGAGCCCGAGGGTGTGAACCGCATCAAGCATTTGCAGGCTCTGTGATGTTGTGATTTAGGGCCGCCGTTTGCAGCACGGAGGCGGCGATGGCGGACCTGGTCTGGCTCTCGGATGCGCAGTGGGCGGTGATCGAACCGTTCCTGCCGAAGGATCAGCCCGGACCGGCGCGCAAGGGCGACCGGCAGATCATCTCCGGCATCCTGCACGTGCTCACCTCCGGCTGCCGCTGGCGCGACTGCCCGGCCACGCATGGCCCACGCACCACCGTCTACAACCGCTTCAACGGGTGGTCACGGCGCGGCTTCTGGAGGGCCATGCTGGCGGCGTTGGCCGGATGGTCGGGCGAGGCAACGGCCATCGACAGCACCTCCGTGCGGGCGCATCGCTCCGCCCACGGCGGTGAAGGGGGGCGCGTGCGCAGGCCATTGGCCCGTCGCGCGGCGGCCGGACGACCAAGATCCACGCCCTCACAGATGTCCTCGGCCGGCCCGGCGTCCGCCTGCTGACGCCCGGCCATGCCCGCGATGTCACCACCGCCCCCGCCGTCCTGGCCGACGCGCCCGGCCGGATCCGCCGCCTGAGCGCCGACAAGGGCTACCACGCCAATTGGCGGCGCAAGGATCTGCGCGTGCGGGGCATCACGCCGATCATCCCGGGCCAGCGCGGCCGCAAGAGAAGGATCCGCCACGACAAAAGGCGCTATCGTGAACGCCGGCGTGTCGAGGCCCCCCTTCAATCGCCTCACGGACTTCCGCCGCATCGCCACCCGCTACGACAAGCTCGCCTGCAACTACGCCTCAGCCGTAGCTCTCGCCGCCGTCATCGCCTTCGGGTGCTGATCGGGTCCAGACCCGAACTCGGGCGTCTCTCAAAAGGTCCCTTCCCCGGTCCGCAGCGGTCACGCATTCTGCCAGCGCGATGTGACGTCCCGGAGCGCCGCATCGCCGTTCGCCTCCGAAGCCCCTTCCGAACCGAAGGAGCGAACCGACTGGCGCACGATCACGTCGTCACGCGTGATCGACCAATCAAACCGACCGGGCTCCTTCGTGGATGGTGTGACCCGCAGCTTGTGGGGGTTTGGTTTGAAGGTGATCATCTCTCTTAGTTGGTGAGCCGTGGGGCCATCCGTGAGAGGGTGGCCAAACAGCCGCGACCGCAATCGGCACGGTCGCCCGAGAAAATCCTGATGCCTCGGTCTGGACGGGTCTGCATGAAACCGTCCCGCGATGAAATCAGCCCCGCCAGCCCGTGATCAGATCGGGCGGCGGGGCTAACAGCCCGGCGAGGACGCCTGCCGGAGGCAACGATTCGTTAATCATAACCACCGAGACAGCTGTCAGCGATCGGCTGGGGGCTGAGCGCCGAAGGTGCAGCGCCGCGACCCGGAGATACGGTCTCGCGGTGGGGCTTCTTCGGCGCAGTCGCAACAAGCCCACACCTGGAACACCAGGGTGGGCGCTTTTCATCGCTTTCAGCGGCGGGATATTCGGTTCCGGCCTGTGGTGCGCGGCAGGCTCGGCGGCGGCGCGTCGAGGCCGTCGTCCAGCGGCAGCAAGGTCTGCCGCTGGAGGCGACGATAACCGCCTCGTTTTCCAGGCTGAGCACGCTCGAGCGGGGCTCCTTCGGCCCCATCGGCGCTCTGGCTGGTCTGGCGTGAGCGCCACCTCTGCACCGTCGTGGCGCTGTCGCGCTTGGCGGCGGCCCTCACCCTCTCTCGACCAGCTGGGATTGCCCGACGGACCATCTCAGTCGTCGTGGCGCTGCCGTGGAGAACCTATCCCATGGCGCGTCCGTCCATGCGGCATCGGTCGCACCACCAGACAGCGGGACCGAACATCCAGGCAGATCCGGGGCTATGCCCGCATCTATGGCTGCGGTCCTACGGCGAGGCGGCAATCGGCCGATCGCATGCCTCTATCAGGCGTTCCTGGTCGGATCGCTCCGGCATGTCAGCAGCGACCTTCTCGACGCGGCTGCACCCTTGGGAGCGCCGGTGGCGGCTCGCGATCAATCCGCACGGTATTCCGACCAGCCGCTTTGGCGGCGTAGAGGGCCGCGTCGGCCCGGGTAAAAAGCTCGGCTGGAGCACCGGTGCCGGAGCTGGCCTCGTTGTACGCGCTGCCAACCGACGCGCCAGCGCGCAGCTGGCGCCCGCCGTCCGGGATCGGATGCCCGAGCGCTGCACGGATGCGCCAACCCAGCGCCTCCACCGCCCACCGATCAACGGGTTGAGCGATCAGCACCGCGAATTCGTCGCCGCCGATGCGGGCCACGAGCGCGGCATCCGGACAGGTTTCCTTGAGCCGTGCGGCCGAAACCTGGATACAATGGTCGCCTGCTACGTGTCCGTAGGCATCGTTGATGCCCTTGAAGCCATCGAGGTCTACGAGCAGCAGCGCGCCGATCGGAGCACGCCCACCTGCCTCCGAAAGCCGCTGATCGAAGGCACCCCGATTGGCCAGACCGGTCAGGGCATCACGCTGAGCCTGCCTGCTGAGTTCGGCGAACCGAGTGATCTCCTCGGTGACGTCCTGCTTGAGCCCGAAAATCCGGACTGGCCGGCCACCCTCCGTCTCGACGGACGCCGTTATTCTGATCCAGCGGTGTCGCCCGCGGGCGGTGACGATCTCTGCGTCGAGGCGGAAATCCGCCCCGGTCGCCAGCGCCCGTTTCCGGATTGATGACAACAGGCGGAACGAGGCTGGTTCGTAGAAGTCGAGGATCCGTGCGCGCTGCAAGCGTGTCCCACGCGGGATGTCGAACAGGTCGTAGACACCGCCCGTCCATTCGAGCGCCTCGTCGCGCAGTCGGCACTCCCATAGACCCGCTGACGCTCGCGCCAGGGCTTCCTCGCGGCGCGACAGAAGGGCGGTCCGACGCAGAGGTCTGGCGTTCATTAAGAAGGTTCCGACGCGATCGCGCACACGCGTGCTGTTCTTGCCACACCGGTCTTAAGCAAGCCTTAACTATGGCCTGCGTGGCAGCGATCCGGGTCCGGCGCAAAGCACCAGGCCTTGCCCCCCTGCAAGATCAGCAAACCGTGATGCATCATACAGATAGCAAGGGCGTTGGTGTCGCGTGACAGGAGTTTCATCCCATGCCTTACAGCCGACCGACCGCTCGCCTCCTTCTGGCCGCGTCCCTCTCGCTTGCTGGGCTCGTAGCAGCCCGAGCCGCGACGGTATCCGATGAGGACAAGGCCTTCGTCGCTAAGGTCTCGCAGGGTGGGATGTACGAGGTCGAGCTTGGAAAGCTCGCTGAGGGCAAAGGCGCTCGGCAGGACATCAAGGACCAGGGTAACACCGAGGCGCATGACCACGGCCTCGTGGGCGACAAGCTGAAGTCGATTGTCACCGGCGCCGGGCTGTCGGTTCCGGATACGTTGAACGCCGAGTTCCAGGGCCGGCTAGACCGGATGAAGGGGCTGTCGGGTGCGGCCTTCGACGCGGCCTACGTCAAGGACATGAAGGCGATCCACGACGCGGATGGTGCCGCTTTCGCCAAAGAGGCCAAGTCCGGCACCAACCCGGATCTGAAGGCCTTCGCCACCGAAACCCATCGCATCGTCCAACGCCACCTCGGTGAACTCGGCGCCAAGACCAACTAGGGTCGCTTCGGCCTTGGTGGACGATTGGGGGCTTGGCTGAGCAGAGCTTCGGATGACGGTTCATGATCTGTCTCCTGCTCGGCGACGGCGGGCGAGCGGTAGCCGAGCGCCGAGTGTCGGCGCAGCGGATCGTAGAGGCGCTCGAAGTCGCTGAACCAGGCCCTCCGAGCCTTCGCCTGCGAGCGGAAGCGTCGGCGGGCGAGCACCTCGCATTCGCGCGTGGAGAAGAGGCTTTGGGCCATGGCGTTGTCGTAGGCGCCGCCGACCGCGCTTATGGACGGGCGCATGCCTGCCTTACGGTATCGGTTGCCGATGGCGAGCGACCTGTCAGGCCTGGAACGTTCGGGTTCTGGGATGAACGGGGTCTATGCCCCTGTCGCCGCCCGCTCCTGCCATCGCCGCGCATAGGCTGCGATCCGCGCATCGGGCGCGGCGGCGCGGGTGGAAACGGCGCCGTCGGACATCCGGCCGAAATCGCCGGGTCGTGTCGCCAGCTGTGCGCAGCCCGTCGTGGTCCCGGCAAAGCCTGTGGAGGCCGTCACCGGGCGACCGGTGAGCGTCGCGAGCGCATCGAGAAAGACGCGGTTGCGGGCAAAGGGCCCCTCGACGATCGTGCCGCCCCCGGCATCGAGGATCTCCAGCATCCGCGCCGTCATGAGCGCGCAATAGAGGCTGGCGGCGGCCGTCCGCTGGCCGAGGGTGAGCTGGGCGGGATCGTGCGTCCAGGTGCCCGCGGCATCGGGATAGGGGCCCGTTCCGGGCGCGAAGCTCGGCAGCGCCATCACGGCGCCATCCAGCACCGCGGCGATATCGGCCGGCGTCGGAGAGACGGTGCCCGTGATGGTGAGCGCGTCGAACTCGCGCCCGCCCATGAAGCGGGCGGACGGCACGGCCCGGGCGAACGCATCGACATTGGCGAGGGTATCGCGGCGCGGATCGAGACGCCGCGTCGCGCCGCCCACGGCGAGGGCGATGATCCAGGTCCCGGTGGAGAGGACCGTGACAGGCGCCGGCGTGGCGCGCAGATAGGGCAGCAGCGAGGCGTTGGAATCGTGGATCCCGCAATGGACCGGGATCTTGCGCCCGCTCATCCCGATCGCATCGGCCCATGCGGGCTTCAGCGGACCCAGGACGTCGAAGGCGCTGCGCATCGGCGCCAGCAGCCGGTCCCAGCCGCGCTGCGTCGCGAGGGCGGAGACGCCGCCCTCCACCGGCCTCCACAGATCGGTGTGGCAGCCGAGCGAGGTGACCTCGCAGGCGGCGACGCCGGTCAGCCGCCAGGCCCAGTATTGCGGATAGAACAGGATCCGGCGTGCGCGCGCGAAGGCCTGCGGGAACGTCTGTTCCTGCCAGTAGAGCTGCGCGCCGACATTCAGCCCGTTGGGCAGCCGGGGCGAACAGGTCTGCGAAAACGGCGGCCGGAGGCGGTCGTAGTCGGCCCGCAGGCTTTCGGGCGCGGCGCTTTCGTAGTCGAGGATCGGCAGGACCAGACCGTCGTCATCGACCAGGGCGACGCAGGCGCCATGGGTCGTGATCGAGATCGCGTCGATCGCATGGGCGCGCGCGCACTCGGCGAGCGCGGCCAGCAGGAAGCGCCACAGCCGCTCCGTGTCGGCATGGGGATAGGGCCCGTCGCGCAGAACCGTGTTCGGCGTGGTCGCGACGAAGATGTCCTGGCCGGCCGCGAGATCGTGCAGCGCGAGCTTGGCGTTGGTCTTGCCGACGTCGATCACGGCAACGAAGCGCGGAGGATGCGCGCTCATGCCAGATGGAACAGGGTTTCGAGCGGCACCGCCACCGGCGCGTTGCCGGGCCCGACCGCCATCAGGTCGGCCATCGCGTCCCACCAGCGCCGCATGATCGCCGCCGTGGGCAGCGCGTCCATGCCGTGGTCCACGGGCCGCCAGAGAACCGCGAAGAGGTGGTTCGTCTCGGCGTCGAGATGAATCGAATAGTCGCGCACGCCCGCCTGGCGCAGCAGGGCGACGAGGTCCGGCCAGATCGCATCGTGCCGGGCGCGGTAGGCGGCCTCCGCCCCCGGCTTCAGGGTCATGCGAAAGGCGATCTTCTCCAGCGCGGGAGTCGCGAGCGCGGGGGTCATGGCCGGCCCGCGGACACGCGCCGCCCGATGCCCCCGACGATGACGGGCAGCGCGATCACGCCGATGAGGAGCAGGCCGATGACGATCGACATGATGATGCCGGGCACGTTGAGGAGGCCGAGGCCGAAGGTGATGAGCCCCATGACGAAGGCCGCCAGGACGACGCCGACGATCGAGCCGGAGCCGCCGGTGATCGACACGCCGCCCAGAACCACCATGGTGACGATGTCGAGTTCCCAGCCGAGCGCGATGGAGGGTCGCGTCGAGCCCAGCCGGCTCGTCAGCATCACGGCGGCGAGCCCCGCGGCCAACCCGGTCACGACGAAGGCGAGGAACGTGATGCGCGCGACCCGGAGGCCGGAAAAGCGCGCCGCCGCCGGATTGTAGCCGATCGCCCGGACGCTCCGCCCGAGCGCGGTCCGATGGAGCACGAGACCGGCGGCGATCGCCAGGACGAGGAACGTGGCGAACTCGAAGGAGAGCCATTCCCAGACATAGCCCTGGCCGAAGAACGCGAAGCCGGCGGGATAGGCGGTGAAGGCGCCGTCGCCCAGGATCGCGTAGGCGAGGCCGCGGAACAGGCTCATCGTCCCGATCGTGGCCACGATCGAGGGCAGGCCGAGTGCGGTCACCAGCGCGCCGTTGACGATCCCGCAGAGGAGCCCGGTGCCGAGGCCGGCGAGCGCCACCGCCGGCATGGAGGCGCCCGTGCCGGCGAGCCAGCCCATGACGGTCGAGGCGAGCGCGATGGTGCCGGCCACCGAGATATCGATCTCGCCGCAGAGGATGACGAAGGCCAGCGCCAGGGCGACGATGGCTTTTTCGGTGACATTGAACGTCGCGTCGGAGATGTTCCAGATATCGAGGAAGTAGGGCGACGCCAGCGCGTTGGCGCAGAAGATCGCGACGAACAGGACGAAGAGCAACGCGTCCCAGCTGGTCGCGCGTTCGGCGAGCCGTGACCGGCCCCGGTCCGGCAGGCGGCAGAAAGCCGGCGCGGCCGGCGGGTCGGCCCGGACGGGCGAGAGATCGGCGATGCTCATGCCCGAACCCCTTCCAGGCGATCGATCCGCTTGAGGATCACGCGGCCGCGGCTGCGCTCGGTCCGGGTGTTCAGGATGACGGCGGCGATGATGATCACGCCCGATATGGCCATCTGCCAGAACGGCGAGACGCCGAGCACGGGCAGCGCGTTCTTGAGGATGCCGAGGAACAGGGCGCCCAGGACCGCGCCGCCGACCGACCCGATGCCGCCGGCGATCGAGACGCCGCCGATGACGCAGGCCGCGATCACGTCGAGTTCGAAACCCGCGGCGACGTCCACATAGGCGACGGCGAAGCGCGAGACCCAGAGATAGCCGCAGAGGCCCGCCAGCATGCCCGAGAGGCAGAAGGCCAGGCAGGTCGTGCGCCCGGTGTCGATGCCCGCATAGGTGGCGGCGGTCGGATTGCCGCCGGTCGCGTAGAGCGCGCGTCCGAAGGCCGTCCAGCCGAACAGGATGGAGGCGCCGGCGATCGTGGCGATCGCCAGCCATGCCAGAACCGGCAGACCGACCAGTTCCGTTCTCGGAAACGCGAGGAAGCGTTCCGACATCTGAAACGTGTTGATCCAGGCGCCCCCCGACAGGACGAAGGCGAGGCCGCGATAGATGCTGAGCGTGCCGAGGGTCACCACGATCGGCGGCAGCTTCAGGAGCCAGACGAGAAGCCCGTTCACCGCCCCCAGCGCGAGCCCGATCGCGAGGCAGGCGCCGACGACGACGCCGATCGGCAGGCCGGGATGGGCCGCGTTCAGCATGGCGGCAGCCATGCCGGTGAACGCCAGATTCGCCGCGACCGACAGATCGACCGAGCGCGTCATGATCACGGCCGCCTGCCCGAGGGCCAGCATGACCAGGATCGCGGTGTCGGTGAAGATCGCGGCGAGATTGCCGGGGCTGGCGAAGGCCGGCCGCGCCGCCGAGACGATCGCCAGGAGACCCGCGATGGCGAGGACGAGCAGGACCTCGCGGATCCGAAAGATGGCCCTGAGGACGCTCATGCCGCCAGCTCCTGCATGTTGCCGGTGGCGGCGCGCACCAGCACCTCCGGGGACAGGCCCGCGCGGGCATAGGTGCCGACCTGACGGCCTTCGCGGAACACGCTGAGCCGGCGAGGCCGGCGCAGAGTTCGGCCGCGAGCGCCATGCGGTCGGCGGCGCCCCGGTAGCGCATCGATCCCGAGAGGTCGACGACGGCGTAGACCTCCACCGGCACGCGGGTCTCGAAGCGGCGCACATGCACCCCCTCGAACGGGTCGCGCAGGGTGGCGCGCAGGTCGATCCGCCGGGCGTCGGGCAGGCTGAGGAAGGGCACCTGATCGCGGAAGCTGCCGGGGCCCCCGGCATCCCGCCCGCGATGCACCCCGGCGCAGCTGCCCCGCGGCCGCCAGCGCGGCAGGTAGATGATCTCGGCCGGGGGCGGCCCGCTCGGGGATCCGCTCATGGGGCCGGCACCGTGTCGAAGACCGCCCGGCACAGGGCGGGGACGATCGCGCTCCGGCGCAGCTCGTGGACCGGTTCGAGGAAGATCCGGTGCGCCATCACCTCCGGGAACACCGCCCGGATGTCCTCCGGCACGAGCCAGCTCCGGCCCTCCAGCCAGGCGCGGACGCGGGCGGCGCGGACCAGGAAGGCGAGGCCGCGGGGCGAGGCGCCCCCCTGCACGAGACCCGCCATGTCGAGCCCGTCCATATCGAGCCCATCCGGGGCGAGGCCGGGGAGGCGGATGCCGGCCTCGGCCGGGCGCAGGAGCGCGTCCCACAGGGCGACGACGTAGGATTCGATCGCGGGGGCCGCCGCGACGGCGTGCTGGATCGCCGCGGCGATGCCGGCGATGCGCCCCTGGTCGAGCACCGCCGGCGCCACCCCGGCGATCAGCCCATCCGTGTCGTGGAAGCGCGGGTCGAAGGCCAGGGCCCTCCGGGTCTCGGCGTCGCGGGGCGTCTCCAGGCCGATCTCCATTAGGAACCGGTCGCGGGCGGCGGCGGGCAGCTCGAAGGTCTCCTCGCGCTCCACCCGGTTGCGGTCGGCGAAGACCAGGAGGTTGGGGAAGTGCCAGTCCCGCGCGAAGGCGGTCACGGTCCGCTCGGCCATGAGGCGCAGGAGCAGGGCGTGGACCTGCGGCCGGGCGCGGTTGATCTCGTTGAAGAAGAAGACCGACAGGTCCTCGGCCTGGCGCAGCACCGGCCCGGGCTCGACCCGGGGCCGGCCGTCGGGCCCGAGGAAGGTGTGGTAGATCAGGTCGGTCGGCATCAGGTCGACCGTGCCCTCGACGCGCTCGTAGGCGCCGCCGAGCGCCCGGGCGACCGCCCGCAGCAGGGTCGTCTTGCCGACGCCGACATCGCCCTCCAGAATGACGTGGCCGCGGGCGAAGATCGCGATGGTCACGAGGCGGATGGCGCGGGCCTGGCCGACCACCGCCCTGGCGATCTCGGCCTCGAACCGGAACGCCGCCGCGCGCCAGTCGGTCAGCATCGCGTCGCCGGGGCGCGGTGGGTTCATCGGGAACTCGGGGCTCGGGACGAAGGCATGACGAACCGCGCGGCCGTCATGGCGCGACGCGATCCAGGGATGCGCCAGCGCCGGAGACGTCCCGCTGCCCCGGGCCGCTTCGCTGCGCGCGCGATTGTGGTTCAGGGTCCGAGGTTGGGGAGGTCGGGGCGCCGCCCCGGCCTCCCGCCCCGCTCAATTCGCAGAGATCTTGGAGACGTCGTATTCGAATTTGCCGGTCTTCTTGGCGTTCTCGACGCGCTTCCTGTTGCGTTCCTCCATCTGCTTGATGGACTCCGCCTGCTTCGAGACCTCTTTGGGGTCGTGCTTCGGATCGTATTTCGAGCCGGCGACCTTCTCCGGGAAGCCGGGTTTGGGCTCCCAGCAATTGCCGGGCGCCTTGCAATGCTGCCCGTCATAGGCGAGGGCCGGGCCCGCGAAGGCCGCCCCTGCCAGCAGCACCGCCACATTCATCGTCTTGCGCATCTCGGATCTCCTCGTTCTCTCCCCAGGGCGGCCGCGACGGCCGTTCGCTCGTCCCCTGCCGGGACGTCGCTCCGCGCGGACCCCTATTCCGGCAGTGGCTTGCACTGGCCGGCGGTGTCCTTGGCGAAGGTCTCGCCTTCCTTGAACGGCGTGTAGGCCTTCTTCTGGTCCTCGCTCAGCCAGGCGGCATCCTTCACCGGGCCGGTATAGAGGTGCCGGATCCACGCGATGACCTGCAGCATCTCGTCCGGATTCAGGTCCTCGTTGTGCGGACCCATCATGCCGTTGGCGCCCCCCCAGAGGGTGGAGAACAGGCCGGTATCCTCGGTGTTGGCCGGATAGGTCCAGTAATTGTCGTTGAGGCCGGGGCCGACCTTGCCCTCCGCGAGATGCCCGTGGCAGCCCGAGCAGGAGGTCAGGAACAGGCTCTCGCCGTTGCGGAGGCACGACTTGTCGTCGATGTAGATGTTCTTCCCCGTCTGGAAGAAGGTCTTGACCGCCGGGGTGTCGCGGCCGCCGGGCTTGCCGTCCTCGAGATCCAGCGCCTCGCCGGTGATGGTGTTGCGGAAGACGATGCCGCCCTGGGGGCCCGCCTGCGGCTGGGCCAGCACCGCCCCCGCGACGGCCGCCGAGCCGAGGCCGAGGACGGCCGTCACGGTCATGATACGCTTCGATCGGGTCATACGCGGGCTTCGCATTGTCCTGAGAGTTCGGTGCGGAGCGGAAGGCTCACGGGGTGGTGATGACCGGGACGCCGTCCTGCTTCAGGACGGCGTCGATCTGCGGCTTGGCCTTGGCGATGGCGGCGTCGAGGGCGCCCTTGAGGGCCGTATCGTCCCTGCGCACGCCCATGGACTGATCGAAATCCTGGGGCATCCTGCGACCGTCGCTGCCGACCGTTTCGTTCGGAACCGGCGTCATGCGCAGCGGCACGGTCGATTCCCTGACGTAGCGGGCGACGTCCGGGGCGAAGGCGACGCCCACGGCAGCCCTGTCGGTGGCGACCTCGCTGACGAGGCGGGCGGGGTCGATCTGGGTGTACTGGTTGCGCGGCGCGCGGAAGCCCACCAGCCCGTAGAGGTAGGCCATGTCCTCCTCGTAGCGGCCGATATCCTTGAGCATCGCCTCGGCGGGCGACCCGAACGGCACGACCATGTGGTCGACGGTCTTCAGGCGCGGATCGGACCAGGACGTCACGTCGAGGCCCCTGTCGGCGCGGGTGATGAAGACGTAGCCGCTGCGATAATACGGCCGGGTGGCAAGCACCCGGGGATCGTCGCTGTCGAGGCCGACGACCACGTCGCAGAGGCCCTTCTCCAGCCCGTCGCGGACGAGGTAGATCGCGGGTTTGCTGAGCCAGACGAAGACCGGCTTCCGGCCCATCGCCTCGGCGACCGCCGCGGCGATCCGGTTCTCCAGGCCGGAGCCGTCCCGCAGCGACAGGGGGGGCTGCCTGTCGGAGGCGCAGATCCTCAGGGTCGCGGGATCGGCCGCCGGCGCCGCGGACGCCGTCGCGCCGTCGGACTGGATGGCCTGTGCCTCCGAGTCCTGGGCGCGGGGCTGCGCGCCCAGGGGCAGCAGGGCGAGGAGGGCTGCGGCGCAGGTCGCCGCACGAAGGGATCCGCCGAGGAGCGGCATGCGCGTCTGTCCCTGATGCTGTTCTGATTGTCGGCGCACCGGCCCGGACAGGGCGTGTCCGCGGGTTGTCGGCGTCACCCCGGAGACTTCGCCGGCCCGGAGGCCGGCGAAGTCCTGCGTCGCGGCTTACTTCGCAGCCTGCTGGTACTCGCCGACGTTCGGGTCGTCGTAGGGACCCTTGCCGTCCAGCGAGAACACGATCACGCCGCCGCCCATCTGGGTGTAGTTGGCGAGCTTCTTGAAGGCGCCGACCGCGCCGAGGCCGGCGGTCGGATCCTGAAGGTCGAACACCAGACCCACGCCCGGCCAGCCGCCCACGCCGTAATTGATCGCGACGTACTGCGTGCCCTTGTGGGTATAGGTGATCGGATACCCGATCGCCCCGGAGGGAAGCTTGAACTTCCACAGCAGGTCGCCGGTGTCGGAGTCCCGCGCCTTGATGAACCCGTCGAGGGTTCCGTAGAGCACGAGGTCGCCGGCGGTGGCGGTGGTGCCGCCCCAGACCGCGAAGCGCTCCATCTTCTCCCAGTTGAACTTGCCGGTGATGGCGTTGTAGCTCTTGATCTGGCCGAGGCCCTCGTAGTTCTGCCGGTCCCCCTTCGGGCCCGGATACATGTTCAGCGTCGCGCCGACGAAGAACTGGCCCGCCCGGTAGGGCAGCATGAACGGCTCCCAATCCATGCAGATGTGGTTGATGCCCATGAAGAAGGCCTGACGCTTCGGATCGTACGAATCGTGGCCCTGGTTGTGGTAGCCCATCGCCGAGGGGCAGATGTCCTTGGCGAGGTGATCCATCCGGGTGCCGTATTCCGGATCGCGGACCGGGGTGCCGGACTTCAGGTCCACCGACTTGAACACGTTGACCGTGTCGTCGATCTTGTTGGCCGAGACCAGGGAGCCGTCGGTCCGGTCGAGGGTGTAGACGATGCCGTTGCGGTCCGGATGGGTGAGGAGCTTGCGCAGCTTCCCGTCCTTGTCCTTCTGCTCGGACAGCATCATCACGTTGACGCCGGCATAGTCCCACTCGTCGTGGGGCGTCTTCTGGTAGCCGAAATGGGCCTCACCGGTATCGGCGTCGCGGCCGAAGATCGTCATGGTCCACTTGTTGTCGCCCGGCCGCATGGTCTCGTTCCACGGTGCCGGGTTGCCGGTGCCGAAGTAGATCATGTTCGTGCCCGGGTCGTAGGCGTACCAGCCCCAGTTGGTGCCGCCGCCGATCTTCCAGGCGTCGCCCTCCCAGGTCGCCGTGCCGAGGCCCTTCTGGCCGTAATGGGCGTTCCGGATGTTGAAGTCGTCGGCGAGCAGCAGGTCCTGGTCCGGCCCCGTGGCGTAGGCGCGCCAGACCTGGGCGCCGGTCTTCACGTCGTAGGCCGTGAGGTAGCCGCGCACGCCGAGCTCGGCGCCCGAAGAGCCGACGATCACCTTGTCCTTCACCACGTAGGGGGCGATGGTGAGCGTCGAGCCGACCTTGATGTCGGAATTCTCGATCTTCCACACCGTCTCGCCGGTCTGGGCGTTGAGCGCCGCGACATGGCCGTCGAGCTGTGTCTTCAGGATCAGCGGCGGCGTCTTGCCGTCGCCGGGCCAATAGGCGAGCCCGCGGTTGACGAGGTCGCAGCAGGCGACCGAGCGCGCGGCCGGGTTCTGCTTCGGCTTGTCCTGCCAGAGGATATGGCCCGGATCGTCGAGGTCGAGGGCGAAGGTGTAGTTCGGGAACGCGGTGTGGACATACATCTTGCCGTCCACCACCAGCGGCGCGCCCTCGTGGCCGTTGAGCAGGCCGGTGGAGAACGTCCAGGCCGGCTTCAACTGCTTGACGTTGGTTTTATTGACCTGCTTCAGATCGCTGAAGTTGTTCGAGTCGTAGTTCTTGCCGGGCATCACCCAGTTTTCGTCGCTCTTCGACAGGTCGCCGAGCTTGTCATCGGCGGTGGCGATGCCCGCCAGGCCGATCGGCGCAACCGCGACCATCGCCAGGATCGACGCCGATCGTGAAAACCTTCCCAATCTCATTGTGCATCTCCTCGCCGGGCCGCCGCGCCTTCTGGCCTCGCGGCAGGTGATTGTGCGACGCGAGATAAACGCCAAGTCTATCCCGATGAGCGTTCGCCTGATGCAAGAGCTTGACATTCAAAGCTTCTTAAAAAAGGCTTATTACGACCGGCATCGCTCACCGGTTTTACAGAAATTTTTTGCGGTATGTCTCCGGGATGTCGGTTATTTGTTTGCGGGACGTTTCGGCAATCGGCCATGGATCGTGTGGAACCTGCGCGCTGTGCTTGACGGGGCGACCCGCGGCGCTCACTCATGGTGGACATCAGCGAGGGCGCTCCCCGCCGAAATGGACGCCGGTTCGGCGGCAGGGGGCGCGTCGAAACACGGTGTCCGCGAGCCGTGACCGGGATGGGGGCGGGATGGGGGCGGGATGGGACGCGTGCGAGCGTGGCTGCGGGGCATCCGGCACCTTCCGATCCCCCTCGCCTTGGCGCTTGGCCTCGCGCCGTCGGCCCTCGCCGACGCCCGCTGGGCGGCGCTCTATCCGCAGGATGGCCGGCGGGACCTGACCGGCGCCGATCTCGACCGCTACAGGGGCGCAGGCGTACTCTGGTGCCGCCGACCGGACGGGGTTCCCCAGAAAGCCGCGGCCGCGTGGCTGGTGGCCGATCCATCCGTGGTCGTCCTCAACGCCCACAACTTCCGCGACCGGCGCCTCGAGCCGACGCGGGCGGTCTCGGAATGCTATTTCCAGATCGGGGGGCGCAACTACGCCTTCGCCCCCGACAGCCTCCTGCTCGGGACCGCCCCGGATTCCCGTGCCCTGCACATCACGGACGATTGGGCCATCCTGCGGCTGGCCAGTCCGGCGGACGCCGTGCCGCAGCCCCTGCCGGAACCGTCCGGCCTGCCGACCGGGGACGTGTCCGTGCGCGTGACCATGGTGTCGCCGGCCGGACACGAGAATTATCGAGGCCCGAGCAGCCTCGAAGGTTGCACCATCCGGCGGATCGATCCGCCGAGCGAGGACGACATCCGCCGGGCCCGCCACGATTGCAACGACGGCTACGGGGGATCCGGGTCGGGCCTGTTCGATGCAGCGGGCCGCCTGATCGCGCTGCAGAGTGCGTCGTCGGTGATGAATGCCAAGCGTGCGTTCGACCCCGAGTCCCACTACGGATCGGCGCTTCTCTTCGAAGGCCGGCTCGCCGCGGCGCTGAAGGACGTCCTGCACAGGCACGGCGATTGAGCTTCGCGGACCCACGACGGCGCGGTGGCGGCCCGCCGGCCGATCCGGGGGCGGCGGGCCCTCCGAGATCGGTCGCGTTCTGATGTGACGATTGTCGCATTCATCGAAGCGTCAGGTTCTGACCTCGATTGAGGCACGGCTGTCGAACCGAGCAGACCGCCCCGCTCAAAATCTCGGTCCCTGTTTTGCAATGTTCGTCGAAGATCCCCGGAAATATCACCGTCGTTCTGTTCTCTTGGGCGGCCTGCGTCGTTGGTACGAAGCATTGACCCCTGCGACTGCGCTTTCCGTTCGCGTCAGTGCGATCTTGCTGAGTTCGCTGCTGGCGACATCGCTCTCGTATCTGGTATTTCTGCTGGTGCTGAGTTGAACCCCCGGTCGTCGAACCCGGACGCGATGGCGCGCACGACCTTCGCACGGCTCACGGGCCTCTTTCCCGCCTCATTTTGACTGCGTAAGTAACAAGCTGGCAACAAATTAGAACCGGCGAAGGGGGGGGATATGGTTTTCGTCTTGATCGCGGCCATCGGCCTGGTCGCCGGACGCTGGCTGAACTGGTTCAGTGTCGCCGCCATCGCGATCATCCTCGCCGTCGCGGTCGGGATCGAGGGTGCGGTCCATGCCCGGCCCTTCTTGAAGGTGCTCCGGCGCTGCTTCGAGATGAACAGCGTCTTTCAGGGCGCTTACCTCGCCCAGGCCGTCTGCCTCGCCTACGGGCCTTACTGGCTCAGACGGCCGAGCAAGTAGCGCCCGCCGGCAAGCGCGGACGCGTGCCTGCATCGGGGTTCCCGCGCCGCGCCGTAACCTTTCGTTAACCACTTCGCGGTCCCCTGCCCCTCTGTCCGTCTGAGGGGTAAGCCCATGCCCGATCTCGATCTCGATCTCGATGTCCGCGCCGCGTTCGCCAAGCTGTGTGCCGATGCGCCCGCAGGTGATGCGGGCGGGGCGACCTATGAGGACACGCTCGGTCTCGCGGTTCAGCGCTTGGTGCGCCGGACCCGTGGGCCCCAGGCCGGTGTCTCGGCCCGCCCCCTGCGCGAGGCCGGTCCGCCCGAAACGGACTGCCCCTTCATGGTCACGGTGACTGCCCTGTCCTTCGAGAGCCTGACCCAGGGCTTTCATTGACGCGACCCTGCTCCCGCTGAGCGGCCCTCCGGCGCAGGGCAAGGGCTGCGGCGGACCGCGCTGTCGGGCACCATGAGGCCGACACGGGCGGTTACGGTCGCCCGGGACGGTAATGCGAGGGGCTCCGCGGGCGGAGACCGGAGGCGGCCTGCCGGCCGCGCCGGGCCGCCCGACATCCGTCAGCAACGCGGGCGGTCGACATCGCGTCCATGAGACCGATCCTCACTCCGGAGCGGCGCGGTACGAGCCGGCCGCCCGCAGCGCGTCGGGCCGTGTGCTGGTCCGTTCTGGCATGCCTGCTCCCGGCGCCGCAGCCCGGCCTGGCGCAGGGCATGGCCACGGCACCGCCCGTTCTCGGCATGGCGGTGGATCCGCCCGAATCCGGGATGGCGAATGCCCCGCCGGCGCCCGTTCCCGAGCCGCCCTCCGGCGGTGCGCGACCGCCATCGATGGACGCGCAGGCGCCGACGGCGGGGCCCGGCCGCAGGCGGTTCCGGGGGCCCGGAAGTGGGTTCGCGGAGGCCGAAGGCCGACTGCCGAACCAACGGACCGGCCGGCGCCACACGCATGTCGTGCGCGACATCTGCATCGGCTGCTAGGACCGGGCCCGATCGCAGGGCGACCGCCCTCCTCCCGGGACCGCCCTGCACCGTCAGCGTGTCCTGGACCGAGCCCTGGCAATCGCGACCTCGGCCTGACCGCAAGGGCGCGCGAAGCCCGGTGAACCCAGGGCGCGTCGGCCGACCGGCCGCGCCGTCCGGGCGGTCGGCGTGGCGGCCGCCCTGCATCCCCGGCAAGTGTTGGCCTGTAGCAGTGTTCAAACTGGAACCATAAGCTCAGCCGTTCGTTCCTCGGCGATGGAACACTATAGGTCCACGCTGGCGATTGCTGGAGTTGCTGCTTTTGGTCTCGTGGCCGCGGCGCACATCCTCCATCCGGGTAATTACGAGGACCTTCCGCGGGGCGTGCAGGCGTCGGTCTCGCGGGCGGAGGCGCCCGTGCGATCGGTCGCGTGGACCAGCCCGCCGGCCCGTGCGGACGCCCTCAGCGCCTTGTCCAACGCGGTCGTTCCCGTGGCCCAGGCGGCGGAGATAGCGTCGCCTGGAACCGCGTCCCTCGCGTCGCGCCGCGCGGCCTTGAGCGATCCGGCGACCCCGGGGCGGCTGTCGGGCATCGAAGCGACGCGGCGGCGCAGGATCGCGCAGCGCCGATTCAAAGTCTACCAAGTCGCTTTGACGCAAAGACTTCCTGCCAATACTGCCAAAGACCGGCGGATGGCAGCACATGCTCGACCCGCCAGGTCTGTCGAAGGATTCAACCCGATCCGCACGTTGATCCACGGTCTGGGCCTGGATGGCTGAGCCGTGCCCCGCAGCTTCACGCATCGCTCTGGAGCCCCAATCATGATCCGGCCCATCCTGCTGATCACCGTCCTGGCCCTCGGGGCCGCCGCCACTCCCGCGGCTGCGCTCACCGCCAAGGACTGCTCGGTGAAGTATCAAGCGGCCAAGAAGGCCGGCACGCTCAACGGGCAGACGTGGAACGACTTCCGCAAGGCCGCGTGCGGAACGGCCCCGGATGCCGCCAGCACCTCCGTACCGAATCCGGTCGCGCCGGCCCCCACGAAGACCGCGGCTCCGGCGCCGTCATCGAGCGCGGGCGCTCCGCCGCCGTCCCTCGGATCGGCGGCCTATCCCCGCGCGATCGACCCCAAATACGCCAAGGAGTCGGCCGGCAAGGCCCGGATGCACACCTGCCTGGACAGCTACAACGCGGCCAAGGCCGCGGGCACGCTGGGCGATGCCAAGTGGATCCAGAAGGGCGGTGGCTACTACTCGGCGTGCAACAGGCAGCTCAAAGGGTGAGGTCGCGCGGCTCGGGGCATCCCGGGCCGCTCCCCACGCGACCCCGGCCAGATCCGCCCCGGGGGCGCGCCGATACACGACGGGGTCCGACAGCCCGTGGCAAAAGTCCCTTCAGTGCGCCGTCGCCCGGGCCGGCCGGGCGCCGCGCCGGAACAGGCCGCGCAGGATCCGGAACGGCAGGAGCAGCAGCTTCAGGACCGCACGAACCGCCAGTACGGCGACGACGGTCAGGACGGCCAATCCGGTATTGAGCAAGGCGAGGCACTCCGCGGCGACATGAATACGGCGGCCCGCCACCGCCATCGGTGACAGGAAGCGCGTCGAACGCGGCGGCAGTGTGATGCCCGCGACCAGGCCCGCGTAACCGCGCGGCCTGGGCGGCCGTGATCCGGGCTGCGCCGGCTTGGCATCGGGCGCCCGGGCGGGAGACGGTCGCAAACCGGGCTACGCGCGAAACCGATTTATATATCCGCGTCTGCATCGAAGTTTTGAGCCATATTAACCTTTCCGGATCAGGTTTGACCCCGGTAGCTTCAGGCATTCCCGGCTCGATGGCTGCCGATCGAGGTACGCCGTGTCGCTTCACCCCCTGTCGATCCGCAACACGCTGATCCTGGCCTTCTCCATCCTGTCCCTGCTTCTCGTCGGGGTCGGCCTGTTGGGGCTCACCGGCATGCAGACGATGCGTGACCAGATCGTCGAGGTCGAGACGAACTGGCTGCCGAGCATTCGCGTGCTCGGCGAGATCGACACGTTGACCGCGCGCAGCTCCGCCCTGATGCTCCGCCACACCCAGGCGACGGATCCGACGCTGCTCGCGGGGATCGAGAAGGATTTCGGGCGCTTCGGGCAGCAGCTGCGCGAGAAGAGAGCCCTCTATGAGACGTTGATCAGCTCGCCCGAAGAGCGCGCGGTCTACGAGACATTCGCACAGCAGTACCGCGGCTTCGAGACCATTCGCGACGCGGTTCTCGACCTGTCGCGCAAGGGGCAGAAGGCCGAGGCGTTCGCCCTCTACGAGACCCGGGGCATCGTCCCGCGTCGCGCGGCTTCGGTCGCCCTCGACAGGCTGGCGCTCATGAACAACGAGGGGGCTGCGCAGGCGCAGAACCAAAGCAAGGCCACGTTCGAGACCACGCGGGCCTGGGGTCTGGCCGCCATGATCCTCGGCCTCGCCCTGTCCGCCATCGCCGCACTCGTGATCGTCCGCGGCGTGACGCGGGGCATCGCCTCCGTGGTGCGGCCGATGCAGGCGCTGATCGCCGGCGATCTGGCGGTCGAGATCCCGCATCGGGGCCAGAAGACCGAGATCGGCGCGATCGCGGACGCCGTCCAGGTGTTCAAGGAGGGCCTGATCCGCATGACGGCGCTGGAGGCTGAGACCGCACAGGCCCGCCTCGACGCCGAAGCGCAGCGCAAGGCCGGGATGCGCCAGATGGCCGACGGCTTCGAGCAGGCGGTCGGCGGTATCATCGGCATGGTGTCGTCGTCCTCGACCGAGCTGCAGGCCACCGCCCAGACGATGACGGCCACGGCGACCGAGACCGCCAGCCAGTCGACGACGGTCGCGGCGGCGGCCGAGGAGGCCGCCTCCAACGTCAACACCGTGGCCGCGGCCGCCGAGGAGCTGGGCTCGTCGGTGCAGGAGATCAGCCGGCAGGTCGCGGGCTCCGCCGAACTGGCGCAGCGTGCCGTGCGCGAGGCGGATCACACCGGCGCCCTGGTGCAGGAGCTGAGCGCCGCGGTCGCGCGCATCGGCGACGTGGTCGGGCTGATCTCGACCATCGCCGGGCAGACCAATCTTCTGGCGCTCAACGCGACCATCGAAGCGGCGCGGGCCGGCGAGGCGGGCAAGGGGTTCGCGGTGGTCGCCGCCGAGGTGAAGGCACTGGCCGAGCAGACCGCGAAGGCGACGAGCGAGATCTCGGCGCAGATCACCCTAATCCAGGCCTCGACCGGCCAGGCCGTCACATCGATCGGCGGCATCACCGGGCGGATCCGCGAGATCAGCACCGTGGCCTCCTCGATCGCGGCCGCCGTCGAGGAGCAGGGTGCCGCGACGCAGGAGATCGTCCGCAACGTCGGCCAGGCCGCGATGGGGACCGGCGAGGTCACCAGCAACATCGCGGGTGTGGCGGGGGCGGCCGAGGAGACCGGGGCGGCGGCCAGCCAGGTGCTCGGGGCGGCCTCGGAACTGTCGCGCCAGTCCGAGCACCTCGCGGCCGAGGTCGAGCGCTTCCTCGCCACCGTGCGTGCGGCGTAAGGACGACGACGGCATCAGGAGGACGCTTCCCATCGTCCGTCCGGCGGCGGGGGGGCGTTGGGACGGACCCTATGTCCGATTGACGCGTTGACGCGGATGAACGCCGAACCATCACCCCTGCGCGACCCCGCCCGCCTCGCCCTGACCGAGTCGGCTCTCGCGGCGGCGGATAGTCTCTGGCGCGCCGAGATGCGCCGGAACTACGGGCCGGACGGGGTGCTGCACTACGGCTACGCTCCGGAGGGTCAGGGCGGCCTCGGGACATCGCTGCGGCGGACCTATGAGGCGCGGCGCGTGGCCGTCGCGCTCTGGCGTCACGAGCGGAACCGGGCGACGTCGCGGCCCTGAGCGGCCGATCATCCGAGGCGCCGCCCGCGACGCCACGCCGTCCGGCAGGATCAGGGAGCCGGACGGAACCCGTGCCGATACCGGTCGCCCGGATACCGCAGGTCAAGCATTGTCGTCCACGCAGACGACATCGTCTCTCCGATCATCTTGATTTCACCACCGTGATCCTGATGTACGCGTGACGCTCGGCGGATTCGAGCGGATTTCAGGATCAAGGCAGGAATAAAGTGACAGAGACAAAATTTGAATACGCCCCAGATTTGACCGAGCTGACCGGCGGGATTGTTGCGGCGTACATTTCGCACAATCCGGTGCCGGTGGCTGAGCTTCCCAAGCTGATCCACAGCGTGCACGGGGCGATATCTCATCTGGTTTCCGGTGGCGCCACCGTTGCAGTCGCCTCCGAGATCAAGATCGACCGGCCCAACGCGGCCCAGATCCGCAAGTCGGTCCGGTCCGACGGGATCGTCAGCTTCCTCGACGGTAGGACCTACAAGACGCTCAAGCGCCACCTGACCAGCCACGGGCTCGACCCGCGCGGCTACCGCGACCGCTACGGCCTGCCGGCCGATTACCCCATGGTCGCCCCGAGCTACGCCGAGCAGCGCTCCGCCCTGGCCAAGGCGAT
>NZ_JAKSYC010000082.1 GCF_022829585.1 Methylobacterium sp. J-026 | reverse complement strand
CCTCCATCAGCATTACGGCCGAGAAGCAGCAGAGCGCCAGGGCGGCGATCCAGAGAACGCCTCTCAGGGTTCGGGTCGTTCGCTTAGACATATCGACGTTGGTGACGGTCGTCGGTTACCGAACCCTTCCACGCTCACGATGCCTCCGGGGGGCGTCCGGGACGCGACCTGCGCACCGGCGATTGTCGAGGGCCGTGGGCCGGCGCCCTGCGGTCTCCAGGCCCGCCGCCGCACCGACCCTCAGGCGACGGCCCGGCCAAGGCTCCACGGGCGAGCCCCGAGGAACTGGCTCGGGCCCGCCTGTCGTCGCATGCTCGCCCGCAACAGCACCGTGTGGTGTCGCGAACGCCTCGGGCACGCGTCCGGGGGAGGCAGGTGCTGTAGCAGCCGGCCAAAGCGGTGTCGCCTGTGTCAGCCTATCCTCAGGACCTTCCTGCCCAAGCGCTCGGCCTCCTCGCGCCACGCATCCCGCTCGGTCTGCATGGCCTCCACGAGGGCGTGCATGTTGCCGGCGTCGATCGCGGTCTCGACGAGCATGTCTTGAGCGGAGGCCAGTTGCTCGCGCAACTCGGCGTTCTCGGCCGCCAGCGCCAGGAGCAGGGCGGCCACAGTGTCATTCATCCCTGCTCCCGCACGCCCCGAGGCAGCGCGTCTAGCGGGGCTCAAGCTTGGCCGCAATTAGGCCGATTAGCGCGACTGGGCCGGACCTGGCTCGACCACGTCGCTGATGAACAGCTTCTCAATCCGCCCCTCACGAATCGCAGCCTTGGCGCGAACCCGGATGCGCCGCTTGGCAGCCATCGCGAGGGCATAGGGATTGTTCGGTCGCATCACCTGCGGGTCGGTCACGACGCCCCTAATCCGGTCTTCAGCATCATCTGAGAGGATCAGCTTGCAGGTGCCGTCCTCCATGCTGAGGCCGACGATCTCGACGATGAAATCACGCTGCGGCGTGATCTCGGACTCTGCCTCGGCCATGATGCTCTCACGGTCGGCGACATCGAGCCTCACACTCGTCCCGGGATTCTCCCCCGAGACCGTGAGCGTCATGGCGGATTGGCCGATTGGAGCAACGGCCTGGCGCACAGCCGGGATTAAGGCTTCAGCCATGCGGTCCACGGTATCGAGCAGGCGCGCAACTGTGCCGGCATCTCGAGACCCTAACTCGGTGATCGCCTTGTCCAGCGAGTCCTTGAGGTGCTTCATCTCTTCGCGGTTTCCGGAAGCACGCTTGAAGATGTAACCTATCAGAGCGACCGTCAGCCCGCTAACCGTCGCTGAGGTATACGTATTTTCGACGATAGCCCATTTGAGCCACGCGACGATTTCGAAGCAGTGCGCTTCTGGCGGACGGGCCAGGACGCGAACCGACATTGAATCCTTGTGCTGCACGAACCGGTCGGTTGCAGCGAGATTGCCAGCAACCGCGATAATCCGAGACATGCCGCGTAGGCTCTCGGCGAGGTCGCCGAGGTCGAGTTCATGGCGCTCCGCGTCGAGACCGTCGAATCGGATGACGAAGGAAGCGGCGTGCTCATCGCGGGGTGACACGTCAAGCAACGCCACGTCGCACCTCCGACCGAAGTTTAATCTGGCTGCAACCTACGTGAAACGGCAGAGCTTCCGCTACTGGCTCAGCTCATCCGCCATACCGAACGCCCGCAGACCGTCACCGCATGGCTCGACCGCCTCCACCACCCGCGCGGATTCTCGCACGGTCTGATCGTTCGAGGTCGCCCGCTGCCCCTCGGCAGCCCTTTTTCGGTTCCGTTTTCCTCGATTCTGACAGGACTAGAACTTCAGTAGGCGT
>NZ_JAKSYC010000079.1 GCF_022829585.1 Methylobacterium sp. J-026 | reverse complement strand
GGGAGGCGGGAGCCGGGGGCTGGGGTTGCGGCTGGGCAGGCGGAGCAGCGGAGGGGAGGGCCGGCGGGGCGGGGGGGGGGACGGTCGGCCCCGGTTCGGCCGGCGGGACCGGCGGGGCGGACGCCATCGCGGCGGCCAGCGGATGGACAGGGTCCGGCGGGGCGGGAGGGGCCGGTTGCGGCGGGGCGAGGGGCGGCGGGGCGAGGGGCGACGGGGCAGCCGGCAGCGGGGCAGCCGGCGGCGCCGGGGTGACCGCGGAGGTGGGGCGCGACAGCGCCGCCTGGAGCTGGCGGGCCATATCGGAGAGGACCGCCGGATCGACGGTCCGGCGATCGGATGGAACGGCGAGGCTCGGGGCAGGCCGCGCCGTTGGCTCCGCGGCCGGCACGGCCTCGGGGGGGCGCTCGGGGACCGGGGCCGGCCGCGGATCGACGAGGGGCGGCGCGGTCCGGCTCAGGATCCGGCGCGGGGCGGCGGGCTCCCGGACCGGCGCGGCCGGCGGCGCGGCGACGGGCGGCGCGGGCGACAGGGGCGCGGAGACATCCTGGCCCGGCTCGTCGCCGCCGAGCAGCGCGGGATCCAGGGGCAGGGTCAGGGACGGGCCGGCCGCGGAGCGCGGCACGGGGGGCGGCACGATCACCGGCATCTCGAAGCCCGGATCGAACAGGGGCTCGGCGCGCCGCCCGGCCGTCTCGGGCAGCGCGCGCGGCGGCTCGGGGAGGCGTCCCCCCTGCACCAGCGGGTCCGGCAACGGCTCGTCCAGGGACTCCGTGCCCGCGTCCCCGCGCAGGGACGCCTCCGGCAGCGGGCGCTGGGCGCGCTGGATGTTGCGCTCGACCACGACGTCGTTGGGCCCGCCGACGAGGAGCAGATGCTCGACATTGTCCCGGCGCAGCAGGATCAGCTGACGGGCGCGGTCGAGCTCGTAGACGTCGACGATCCCGAGCCGCGGCTGGCGCCCCCGGCCGCCGCCGCGCCCGGGCAACGCCACGCTGCGACCGGTCAGGCGGCGTACCGTGAAGACGATGGCCGCGAGCGCCGTGAAGATGACGGCGAAGATCACGACATATTGCACGATGGGGGAGCCGTCAGAACCGAACACGGATTGCAGCCATCGCAAGGTTACGCACTCGCACGTTCCGGCCGCCGCAGGTCCGCGCCCGGCAAGGGCTTGTCCATACCACGCCAGGGGGGCTGCAGGGCAAACGACGTTAAGGGGTCGTTAACAGACCTTTTAAATCATCGCTATCAAGACAATACGTCGTGAAATGATGCTTTGGGCCGTCATCTCGCGGTCTCGGCGAAGCAGCATCGGCCGCGCGACGCCCGTCGCGGCGGCAAAGCGTTGCCGAAGCCGCGCGGGCTTCGGAACGGACGGGCGGCATGGCTCCCGGCCAGCGGAGGCCGGAGACATCCGCGATACATCGGGCGGGCAGACCCGGGGCGTTCGCCCGCCCCCGCGGGTAGCCGACAGCCTCCCGAGATGCACCGCACCCGCCCGGCCCCTCTCCTCATCCTCCTGGCCGCGAGCCTGCCGGCCGCGGCGGCACCGCAGCCTCCGAGCTGGACCACCTACGAGCGCGGCGCGCGGACCGACGGGGCTCCCGCCCGGTGCCTGGCCTACAGGCGCGGCGCCCAGAGGGCCGGCGATGCCCGGTGGTACGTCTTCCAGGTCTACAACGACTGCAACCGGCAGGTCCGGGCAGTCTGCGCGATCGCCTATGCGCCGAATTGCGACTACGGCCGGGATGTCGCGATCGCCGCGCGCCTGGACGCGCCGATCGCGCCCTACGGGGAGTCGAGCCCCTTCGGCCATTACGCGCCCGAAGCCGCCCCCGTGCCCGGCTGCTTCTTCGCCCGCTGCGACGAGGCCGATTCCGGTTCCGACCCCGTGGGAGAGGCGGGCTTAACGCGCCGTTAACCATGGGCACGGCAGATTTTGCCGAGCCCGCTCGTTCCGGCGCGGGGCGACGCCAGACCGGAGTCGACCATGGCCCTCACCGACCTGCCCGTGCTGGGCATGCTGCGCACCCGGATGCAATGGGCCCAGGCCCGCCAGGGCCTGATCGCCGAGAACGTGGCCAATGCCGACATGCCGGGCTTCAAGCCGCGCGACCTCGTGGAGCCGCGCTTCGACCGGGCCACGGGGGCCCTGGCCTCCGGCTCGACCAGCCTGGCGCTGACCAGCCCGGCCCATCTGGCCCCCGCCGGACAGGGGGGGGACAGCACCGAATCCAAGCGCGCCAAGGGCTTCGAGATCCGGCCGAGCGGCAACGGCGTCAACCTCGAGGACGAGATGATGAAGGCCGGCGACAACCAGTCGGACTATCAGCTCGCCGCCTCCCTCTACCAGCACAGCCTGACGACCCTGAAGATCGCCATCGGCAAGAGCTGAGCGTCCGCGACGTCGAGCGCCCGGGAGCGGCAGGAGGGGCCTGAACCATGGAATTCAGCAAGTCGATGGCGGTGGCGGCGGCCGGCCTCAAGGCCCAGTCGGGCCGGATGCGGATCATCGCCGAGAACATCGCCAACGCCGATTCCGCGCCGGCCTCGGCCGGGGCGGAGCCCTATCGGCGCAAGATCCCGAGCTTTACCAGCCATCTCGACGACGAGACCGGCGCGCGGCTCGTGGAGGCGGGCCGGGTCCGGCGCGACCCCTCCGCCTTCCGGACCAAGTTCGAGCCCGGCAACCCCGCGGCCAATGCCCGGGGCGAGGTGCAGATGCCCAACGTCAACGCGCTGATCGAGAACATGGACCTGCGCGAGGCCCAGCGCTCCTACGAGGCGAACCTCAACATGGTCACCGCCACGCGCAAGATGCTGTCCCAGACACTCGGGATCCTGAAGTGATCGGGGAGGACGCGTAGCGATGGCTTCGAGCAACTTCGCCGCGGGCGCCTACGCGGCCGTCCAGGGCCTCGCCGCGGGCCGGCCGGTTCCCAAGGTGCCGTCGGCCGCCGAGACCGGCACCGACTTCACGCAGTTCCTGGGGCAGACCCTGGACAGCGTCGGCGATGCCGGGCGCCGGGCCGACGCGCAGGCGGTCTCGGCCGCCGCCGGCAAGGCCAACGTCGTGGACGTGGTCACCGCCGTGGCCGAGAGCGAGACCGCCCTCCAGACCATGGTCGCCGTCCGCGACCGCATGATCTCCGCCTACGAGGAGATCATGCGGATGCAGATCTGATGGGGCTCCCAAAGAGCAAGCCCTTTGGCGGGGCATCGGGGCGGAGCCCGGATATGGTCGGGCATAGGCCGACAACAGGGCGCCACCCTGCACCCGCAAAGGGTCCCGGACCTTTTGAATCCATGACTTTTCTCCGTTCGGACCCGTCGTCACCATGACCGGACTCGCCATCCTCGACGTCGCCCGCGACGGCATCTTCGTGTTCCTGAAGATCGCCGGACCGCTGATGCTGGTCTCGCTCGCGGTGGGCCTCGCGGTCTCGCTGGTTCAGGCCCTGACCCAGATCCAGGAGCAGACCCTGATCTACGTGCCGAAGGTCGTGGCGGTGTTCGCCGCGCTGCTGCTGATGCTGCCCTTCATCGGCGACGCCATGGCCGGCTACATGACCCGCATCGCCGCCCGGATCGCGGCGGGCCAGTGAGGCCCGCTCCGGTCACGACAGGGGCCCAATCGGCGTGTCATAGGGGCGGCGATGAACCTGCTCCTGCCCGGGATCGCCTCGGCCTTCCTGATCACCTTCGCGCGCGTCGGCACGCTGATCATGCTGATGCCCGGGATCGGCGAGCAGATGGTGTCGCCGCGCCTGCGGCTGGCCTTCGCGCTGCTCACCACCCTGGTGCTGTTCCCGACCGTGCGCCCGCTGCTCGGCGGCACGGAGGGCCTCGCGGGACCCCGCCTGATCGGTCTCCTGTTCGGGGAGACGATCGTCGGGCTGGTCCTCGGCCTCTCGGTGCGGATGGTACTGGCGGCCCTTCAGACCGCCGGCATGATCATCTCGGCGCAGCTCGGCCTGTCATACGCCATGACGGTGGATCCGAGCCAGGGCGGCCAGCAGGTGGCGATCGGCAACTTCCTGTCGCTCCTCGGGATCACACTGATCTTCGCCACCGACCTGCACCACCTCGCCATCGAGGGCCTGGCCCACAGCTACGTGGTGCTGCCCCCCGACGGGGTTCCGGCCTTCTCGGACGCGCTGATGCTGGCGACCCGGGCGCTCGCCCGCGGCTTCACCCTGGCGATGCAGATCTCCGGGCCGTTCATCGCCTTCGGCATTTTGTTCAACCTCGGGCTCGGCGTGCTGTCGCGGCTGATGCCCCAGCTCCAGGTGTTCTTCCTGGCGGTGCCGGCCTCGGTGCTGGTGGGCACGGTGATCCTGATCGGCTGCCTCGGCGTCATGATGGGCGTCTTTCTGGACGACATGGGGCGGTATCTCGCCGAGTCGGTGGGGCGCTGAGGTAGACGCGGGATGGCCGAGGGCGCGGACGACGAGGACAAGACCGAGGCGCCGTCCCAGCGGCGGCTCGACCAGGCGATCGAGCGCGGCGACGTCGCGAGCAGCACGGAGATCAACACCTTCGCGATCCTGGGGGCCTTCACCCTCGCGCTGATGCTCGCAGCGCCGGGCATCGCCCGGACCCTGCTGCACGGGCTCAAGGCCTATCTGGCGAACGCCCATACCCTCCCGGACGACGCCGCCTCCATGCGGGCGGCGGCGGTGCAGGGCCTCTGGCTGTGGCTCCAGGCGGTGGCCGTGCCGGTGGGTCTCGCCGCCGCCGCGGGCCTCGCGGCCGGTCTCCTGCAGCACCCGCTGGTCTTCAGCCCCGAGACGCTGATGCCGAAATTCGAGCGTCTCTCGCCCATGGCCGGCGTGAAGCGCCTGCTCGGCGTCGAGGCGTGGTTCCAGTTCGGCAAGGGGCTGGCCAAGATCGGCGCCGTGGGCGTGGTCGGCGGCGTCCTCCTGTGGAACGACCGCGACCGGCTGGAGGCGTTCGCCCAGATCGACCCCGCCACGTCCCTGCCGGCGATCCTGTCCCTTAGCCTGCGGCTGCTCGTCGGCATGCTGTGCATGCACCTGGCGATCACGCTGGGCGACGCCCTCTACGCGCGGTTCCGCTGGCGCAAGCGCCACCGCATGTCGAAGGAGGAGCTGAAGCAGGAGATGAAGGAGTCGGACGGCAACCCGGAGGTCAAGGGGCGCCTGCGGCAGCTGCGGATGGCCCGGGTGAAGAAGCGGATGATGGCCGCGGTGCCCACCGCCACCGTGGTGGTGACCAACCCGACCCACTTCGCGGTGGCCCTGCGCTACGAGACCGGGATGGCGGCGCCGATCTGCGTCGCCAAGGGCATCGACAGCCTCGCCCTGCGAATCCGCGCGGTGGCGGCCGAGCACGGCGTCGCGGTGATCGAGAACCCGCCGCTCGCCCGCGCGCTGCACGCCACCGTGGAGATCGACCGCGAGATCCCGGCCGAGCACTACCGCGCGGTGGCCGAGGTGATCGGCTTCGTCCTGCGCCTGCGGAAACGGGCGGCCTAGGTAGTGCTGCATTCGCATGAGGGCACGCTTCGGAACGAGGCGTACTGTGCGTTGCACACCGCGCCCCGGCAGCCGCGTTCGTGGCAGGCGCCGTTAGCATACGCCCGGGATACGGGTCGGCGCCTGTGACACCCACCTCGCGGTCCTTACGGCACGCGATATCCAGGGCAACTCGGGATCAGAACCGATATTCACGCACATTGCGTCCGGTCCGCTCGCGTCCGGCAATCGTGCGGAGCCTGTCGCAAACCGAGAGGCAGGTCGCAGCAGAGGCACGGTTCGTCTTGTTGTTGGGTTTTGTTAACCACCTGAGGTCCGAAGCAGAACTCAAGTAGGCGGTTCTGCAACGGCGGACAGGATCATGGTCGGCCTCCGAAAACGGAGGCGCCATGCAGGCCAGATGGTCAACGCGGGGTAAACGCCACGCGTTTGCGACAGGCCCAGCACGCTTGCCTCGTTACAGAGGCTGCCGAAGGCCAGTTCGTATACCCTGATCCGTAGGAGGAATCTCGTCACGGGGCCTGCGCTGGGTGACGGCCCACTCCAAAGCGTCCAGGGCCAACTCCGAACGCACTCTATCCAAACCAGCACGCATCCTGTAGGGAGGTGACGAAATTCGTCACCTGACACTGAGGCGGACGCATGAGCCCCGTACAGTCGAGCTCTATCGCGGTCGGTATGCGCGAGCGCATTCTCGACTCAGCCGATGTACTGGCGCGTCGCTTCGGACCGGCAAAGATGACCATTGCCGACATCGCCCGTGACTTGGCCATGTCGCCGGCCAATGTTTACAAGCATTTCAGCAGCAAGAGTGAAATTCTCGAAGCTATCGGTATTCGAAAAACCGCCGTGGTCCTGAAAGAGATCGAGTTGGTCGTCGCGATGGACTCCTCCATTTGGGATCGAATTGAGAAAATCGTGATGCGACTCGATCACTTTCTCGATCGTCAATCCTTGGCACCTGACGCGGCGACTGACGCCGAGTTCATCGTCGGATTGATCGACGTCGAAGTGGCACGGTTTACGAACAAGTGGCGCTTCATCGAAGATTTTCGCGCATCCATTAAAGAAGCTTTCGTGCGTCTAATTAGGCAAGGCATGCAAGCCGGAGAGATATCAGCTGGTAATTGCGAGGAGACAGGGGCAGCGATTTTCGACTGCTTCACGCATGCTTTTGAGCCCCTCCTCATCGCGCAACGGGAGCGGTCTGAGCGGATCTTCGCGTATCAGCGTCAAATCCGTTTCCTAAGCCGCGTCTCCCGCTAAAAATTTTGCCACGAGGTGATGGGTGATGAAATTCGTTACTTGCGAAAATTTATATCCAGCCGCTGTAGTTCTGGTCGGCTGCGGCCTGCTGGCTGCCGGCTTGGCTGCCTGCCAGCCCAACGGAAATCCGCCTGGCGATCACGGCCAAGGCGGGCCTCCGAACGTATCGGTATTGACGGTTACGCCCCGGTCCGTTGCACGCACAATCACGATTCCGGGCCGCACGGCGGCCACTATGACGGCCGACGTGCGGCCCCAGGTCAGCGGTGTGATCCTGAAGCGCCTTTTTATCGAGGGCGCTGACGTCACCGAGGGGCAGCAACTCTATCAAATCGACCCGGCAACCTATCAAGCCGCGCTCGACAGCGCGCGGGGAACGCTTGCCCATAACGAGGCGAGCCTCACCACGGCGACTGTCAAGTCTGGCCGTTACAAGTCCCTCGTCGGCATGCGGGCGGTCAGCTCCCAGGATTACGATGACGCCGTCGCGAGCGCGAAAGAGGCGACTGCTGATATTCAAACGGCGCGTGCCAGTGTAGAGCAGGCACGGATCAACCTTGAATACACTAAGGTCCTGGCGCCGATTTCTGGACGCATCGGCCGGTCGACTGTCACGGCGGGCTCGCTTGCCGTGTCCAATCAGACCAGCGCGCTTGCAACCATCACCAAGCTCGATCCAATCTATGTCGACCTGAATCAATCGACGGTGACCCTGCTCCGGCTCCGCCGCGAACTAGCGTCTGGCGAGATCGCTCGCGACTCAGACGGGGGTGCCAAGGTAACCCTACTGCTTGAAGACGGCAGTCTCTATCCTCAAGCCGGCAAGCTTGCCTTCAGTGAAGTCACCGTCGACCAGGGGACCGGCACCGTGCTCGTCCGAGCGGTGTTCCCGAACCCCGATCACCTTCTTCTGCCCGGCATGTACGTGCGGGCAGAAATACAGGAAGGCGTCGACCACCAGGGCATCCTACTGCCGCAGACGGTGGTGTCGCGCAACGCTCACGGTGATCCCACAGTCCTCGTGCTCGGCGATGGCGATACCGCGCAGTTGCGGGCGATCCAGGCCGGGCCGGCTATCGGCACCGATTGGCTGATCACCGGCGGCCTCAAGGCCGGCGAAAAGGTCATCGCCGACAATCTGATGAAGGTGCGGCCGGGTGCCCGGGTGCAACCGGCCCCGTCCGCCAGTGCGCCGTTGGATCCGCTCCAGCCCTAATCGAGAGCGTCGCTCCGAGAATCTGATTAGTCGGAAGACATCAATGTCGCATTTTTTCATCGATCGACCGGTCTTCGCCTGGGTCATGGGCCTTGCCGTCATGCTGATCGGCGGACTATCGATTACCCGTTTGCCAATCGCCCAGTATCCGAGCATCGCAGCGCCACAGATCTCGATTTCGGTCACCTACCCTGGTGCCTCCGCCGAGACCGTGGCCGACACCGTCGTGCGGCCAATCCTCCAGCAGATGACTGGGCTCGACGGTCTGCAGTACATCGCCTCCTCGACGCAGGCGAACGGCTCTATGGAGATCGACTGCACCTTCGTGCAGGGGACAGATCCCAACATTGCTCAGGTACAGGTTCAGAACAAGCTTTCCCTAGCCCAGGCGAGCCTTCCCAGCGAGGTCACGCAGCAGGGGATCCGGGTCGCCAAGGCGACGCGCAACTTCATGCTCATCGTCGGGCTTCGATCCGTCGACGGCAGCATGTCCGGCTACGACATCAATGATTACATCGCCTCTAATCTTCAAGACGCTTTAACGCGAATTCCCGGTGTTGGCGATTTTACGCTTTTCGGCGCCGAGTACGCCATGCGGATATGGCTTGATCCCGACAAGCTCTTCAAGTACGCGCTCACGATCTCCGATGTCACCACGGCGCTGACCGCCCAGAACATCCAAGTCTCTGCGGGCGAACTGGGTGGCCTCCCCGCGCGGGCCGGTCAGCGCCTGAATGCCACGATCATCGGTCCGGCGCGCCTGACCACGGCTGAACAGTTCGGTGCCATTCTGCTGAAGGTCGCGCAGGGTGGGTCGGAGGTGCTCCTGCGAGACGTGGCGCGAATTGAAATCGGCGCGCAGAGTTACGCCACTACCTCGTCCTACAACGGCAAACCCGCGGGCGCGCTCGCCTTGAAACTCGCAGCGGGCGCCAACCAGCTCACTACGGAACGCGCTGCGAAGGCAGAACTTGATCGCCTATCCCGCTTCTTCCCACCAGGCTTAGAAGTCGTCTACCCCCTCGACACCGAGCCATTCATCACCCTGTCGATCGAGGAGGTGGTGAAGACGCTGCTTGAAGCAATCGCCCTCGTCTTTGTGGTGATGCTGGTCTTCCTTCAGAACCTTCGCGCCACGCTGATCCCGACAATCGCGGTGCCGGTCGTGCTTCTCGGCACCTTCGGTGTCCTGACAGCATTCGGCTACTCAATCAACACCTTGACCATGCTCGCCATGGTACTTGCCGTCGGCCTACTCGTTGACGATGCCATCGTCGTCGTCGAGAATGTCGAGCGCCTAATGCGGGAGCGTAATCTCTCGCCCCGTGACGCTACCCGCGCGTCGATGGACGAGATTTCCGGCGCCTTGATCGGCATCAGTCTGGTCCTGTCGGCCGTGTTCCTTCCCATGGCGTTCTTCGGTGGGTCTACGGGTGTGATCTACCGGCAGTTTTCTGTCACGATCATCGCGGCGATGCTTCTCTCAGTGGCCGTCGCCTTGGTTCTGACTCCGGCGCTGTGCGCGGCCTTACTGAAACCTCATGGCGAAACGACCACTGAAAGGGGACTGGGCGCAGCCTTCAACCGAGGTTTTGACGCGGTCAACGGACGCTACGCGCGCATGGTCGCTAAGCTCGTGCGCCGCCGCCGCCTCGCCTTAGTCGGCTTTGCTGCCCTTTCCGCGGCCGCGGCAGCGCTGTTCCTGAAACTGCCATCGGGCTTTTTACCGGATGAGGACCAGGCGATGTTGTTCGGACAGGTGGCGCTGCCACAGGGCGCGACTGCCGAACAAACCGCCGCCGTCAACGCTCGGGTGGTAGATTACCTGCTCAGCTCCGAGACGAAGAATGTTGATTCCGTGCTCTCTGTGGTGGGCTTCAACTTCTCCGGCCAGGCACAGAATGCCGGCTTCCTGGTGGTCAAGCTGAAGGACTGGTCCGTACGCACGGCACCAGCACAGGCTGCCGCCGCCGTGGCGGGCAGGCTGATGCAGCATTTCGGGTCGGCTCGGGAGGCGATGATCTTTGGTTTCCAGCCGCCTGCGGTAATGGAGCTCGGCAACGCGACAGGGTTCGACCTCCAGCTTGAGGACCGTGGGCAAGTCGGTCGCGCAGCCCTGATCGCGGCACGCAACCAGTTGTTAGGCGCGGCCGCCCGCACGCAAGGCCTCGTCGGTGTGCGACCTAATGGGCTAGAGGACGCGCCGCAATACCGGCTCGAGATCGACCACGCCAAGGCCAACGCCCTCGGTGTCGCGACTGCAGATCTAAACGCGACGATTCAGGGGGCCTTCGGATCGACCTACGTCAATCAGTTCAACCGCTCCGGCCGCGTGAAGCAGGTATACGTGCAGGGAAATGCGGACAGCCGGATGCTGCCCTCAGATCTCGCACGCTGGTATGTGCGCAACAGCTCCGGCGGGATGGTGCCTTTCGACGCCTTTCTATCGGCCAGCTGGACCACGGGCGCGCAGAAGGTCGAGGGTTATAACGGCCTGATTTCCAGCGAAATCCTCGGTATGCCAGCGCCGGGAGTCAGCAGCGGTACTGCGATGGCGGCAATCGAGGCCATCGCGGCGACGCTTCCCCCCGGCATCGGATATGAATGGACAGGGCTGTCTTACGAGCAAGTCCAATCCGGTTCGCAGACAGCTCCGCTCTATGCCATCTCTTTCGTGGCGGTACTGCTGTGCCTGGCCGCGATTTATGAGAGCTGGCCGGTGCCGCTGGCGGTGCTGCTGGTGGTGCCTCTTGGGGCGCTCGGAGCCATCCTTGCGACGTTGCTGCATGGCCTCGCCAACGACGTCTATTTTCAGGTCGGCTTGCTGACCACCGTGGGTCTGGCGGTCAAGAACGCGATCCTCATCGTCGAGTTCGCGAAGGCGTTCTTCGATTCCGGAACCGCACTGCCCGAAGCTGCTCTGAAAGCCGCACAGGAACGGCTGCGCCCGATCCTGATGACCTCGATCGCCTTCGTCTTCGGGACGCTCCCTCTGGCCTTCGCGACGGGCGCCGGCGCGGCGAGCCGCGTGGCAATCGGCACAGCTGTGGTCGGCGGAATGGTCACCGCAACCTTCCTGGTGATCCTCTTCGTGCCGGTCTTTTTCGTGAGCGTCCTCACCCTCTTCCGCGTCAAACCACGGCGCACGGCCCCGGCTCTCGCCCTTGAAGAGGTTTGAGACATGCGCGCCCTCGTCCCCCTCAGTTGCCTTGCTCTAGCCCTGGCCGGATGTAGCTTGGTCCCAGACTATCAGTCCCCGCTCCTGCCGGTCGCGGCAAACTATCCAGGACGGCTGGCAAAGACGGTCGAGGTGGTCTCGGAGCCGGGCACGCCTCTCGATTGGCGCGACTTCTTTCGCGATCCCACCACGCAGGACTTGATTGCCCTCGGCATTGCCAACAACCGGGATTTGAGGGTCGCCGCTCTCAACGTGCAATCGGCGTTGGCGTCCTACGCCGTAAGTCGCGCAAGCCTTTTTCCAAGTATCGACGCAAAGACATCCTACTTGCAGTCGACAACGCCGGGGGATATCTACGGCTCCACCAGTCCCCAGCGCATACGGGAATACAGCTTCGGTGCGAGCGCCGCCTCCTGGGAACTCGATTTCTTCGGGCGTATCCGCAGTCAGGCCGAACAGTCGCGCCAGACCTTCCTCGCGGATGTAGAGACACGCCGGAGCACCGAGCTGTCTTTGAGCGCGCAGATCGCCTCCGCTTATCTCACCTGGCTTGCCGACCGTGAAGCATTGAGCGTCGCCGAATCCACCGTGCGGGCTCAAACCGAGTCGGTGCGTCTGACCCGCGCGAAGGCCACAACCGGGACATCGACCGACCTCGAATTGGCCCAGGCGGATATCACTCTGCGCACTGCGCAATCGAGCGTCGCGCAATATACCCGCCAAGTCGGGCAGGATCTGGACCAGATTGTCTTGCTGGTTGGATGTTCTCTCCCGGAGGCCCTCGTGGGACGAATGTCGCACGCGCACGGGCTTGATGCCGGCGCGCGGTTTCCAATCCTGCGGCCCGGCCTGCCCGCCGATCTACTCACCCGCAGGCCGGATATCCGCGCGGCCGAGCACACCTTGATTGGCGCCAATGCCGATATCGGTGCTGCCCGGGCCGCGTTCTTCCCCCAAGTCACGCTGACGGCAAGCGGCGGGACGGCTAGCAGCGGGTTGAAGCGACTTTTTCGGCCCGGCCAGGGCTCATGGTCATTCGAGCCCAACGTGACGGTTCCGATCTTCGACGCTGGGACCAACCTTGCTAATCTCGATATCGCCGAGACGCAGAAACGGATTGAGCAGGCGAACTACGACAAAGCCATTCAATCTGCCTTCCACGACGTATCGGACGCTCTAATTGCACGTTCCAACTATGTGGCACAGGTGAATGCGCAGGAACGCTTGGTTGAATCCTCATCGCGCTACACCGACCTATCAAAAGCGCGCTTCCAGTCGGGAGCCGATACATATCTCAACGTTCTCGTCGCCCAAAGTTCTTTGTTCAACGCGCGACTGACGCTGATCAGCAATCGTCTCGCTGCAGCTCAAAATATCGTTACGCTTTATAAATCACTTGGCGGCGGGTGGAATTAATTATACTTTATCATTATTATGATAATAATGATTGTTTTAGAAATAAAATGTCTTTAATTGTCAATATCTATAACCATGCCAATAGGCTCAAGACCCTACGCGGCCATACACCTACCGAGTTCATATCGACGGGCTGTGGGTGAAGGACGTGCATTTCTGCTCGCTCACCGAGCAGTTCGACAGCACCACCGCCCACGGCCGCTTCGCCCTGCAGATGCACGGGGCCATGGCCGAGTACTTCCTCGACCTCAACCGCGAGCGCACCATGGAGGGCCTGAAGGCGGCGCTCGCCCGTGGGCGCAAGGGCGGCCGGCCGAGGAACCTCAAGGTGTTTGATCCCGCGGTGTGGTGATACGGTTGACCACCATGCTGCGCGGGATCGGCCGACCAAGCTGAACCATCCTTGGACCAACGGACAGGTCGAGCGAATGAACCGCACGATCAAGGATGCGACGGTCCAGCGCTACCACTACGACAGCCACGACCAGCTTCGAACGCATCTGCACCTGTTCGTCGATCCCTGCAATCGCGCTCGCACGCTCAAGACCCTGCGGGGCCAGACACCCACCGAGTTCATCCTGAACGCCTGGACGAAAGAGCCTAATCGCTTCAGGATCGACCCGTCACACCTCATCCCGGGACCATACACCTAGGGCATCGCCCCGGGAGGTGGCTGCCGGCTTCCGGAAAAAGACGATGCCCATCAATAATCTAGCGCATCGTGCCGGTTCCGGTGTCCGGCCTGATGCGCTAGCCTCCGGTCCAGGCGCGCGACGATCACGGCCGCGGACGCGGGGTACAGAAAGCCACGCTTCGTCCACCTTTTTTCGCGAGGCTGAACTGAAACTTGGCGCGACGCGCGTAGTGCCGCGCCGCCCTTGCCCTGATAGGGCCGGCGGGCCTAACGGGGGACTCGTTCTGGAATGAAGCCGATGGCCGACGTCACTGGACCTCCGGCGCCCGCCGCGGGCCCGCAGAATCCCGGGCTGCCGGTCCCCGGCACGCAGGGTCCGGGTTCGCCGGCGGCTGCGCCGCAGGCGACCGGATCCATCGACCGCTCGGAACAGCCGGGCCGGGTCGGTCTGCTGCTGGTGCTGGCGGGCCTGCTGGTCGGGGCCGCCATCGGCCTGTCGTTCGTGGCGAACGAGCAGGCGCAGTCGCTGATCGTCTGGCTGCTGGCCCTGTTGGCGATGGCGGGGGTGTTCTTCCTGTTCGCCCTGGCGATCGGGGCGCTCCAGCTCAGCGGCAGCGCCGCCCGAGACGACATCACCAAGGGCATCGTCGACGCCTCGCCCGACGGGGCGCTGGTCGTCGAGGATGGCGGCCGGCTGATCTACGCCAACGAGGCCTATCTGCGGATCGCCGGCGGCGACACCTTCTCGAACCTCGTGCCCATGGAGCGCATCCTGGTCGGGCCGCCGGAGGTCTCGGAGGCGGTCTACCGCCTGTCGCAGGCCTCCCGCGACGCTAGGGCCCACACCGAGGAGGTGCGAATGTCGCCCCCGCTCGGCCCGGTCGCCGGCGAGCGCAGCTTCGGATGGTACCGGGTCTCGGTCCGGCCGCTCGCGCGCCCGCGCCGGGCCGCCTCGCTCTGGACGGTGGCCGACATCACCGCCGAGCGCGAGCGGCAGGAGAACGTCTTCCAGGAACTCCAGCACGCGATCGACTACCTGGACCACGCCCCGGCGGGCTTCCTGTCGATCGATCCGGCCGGCGCCATCGTCTACATGAACGCCACCCTGGCGGCCTGGCTCGGCTACGATCTGGCGAGCGTCGGCCACGGCGGCCCCCACCTCACCGAGATCGCCCCGGAGGCGGATGTCCTCGTGCGCGCCGCCGGCCTGCCCGGGGAGGTCCGCACCGACCGCTTCGACCTCGACCTGCGCCGCCGCAACGGCCACACCCTGCCGGTGCGGCTCTACCACCGGATCGCCTTCGGCAAGGACGGCAAGCCCGGATCCTCCCGGACCTTCGTGATCAACCGCTCCGCCGGGGCCGAGACCGACGAGCCGCAGCGCGCCGCCGAGGTGCGCCTCGCCCGGTTCCTCAACAATTCGCCGATCGCCATCGCGACCCTCGACCGGACCGGGCGGATCGCCCGGGCCAACGCCTCGTTCACCCGGCTGTTCGGCACGGTCCCGCGCCAGGCCGAGGACGGCGCGCTCGACGGGGACGGCACGGCCCGGGCCGAGCCCAACGTCGCCGACTCGGTGACCGATCGCACCGCCCTGGAGGCCGGGCTCGCCCGCGCGGCGAGCGGCCGGACCGACCCCGAGCCGATCGAGGTCCAGCTCAACGGTCCGGGCGGCCGCTCGGCGCGGGTCTGGCTCAGCCCGGCCGACGGCGGCGACCCGGGGCAGAAGACCGACGAGGCCGAGCGGGTGATCCTGTACGCCCTCGACACCACGGCCCAGCGCCAGCTGGAGCAGCAGGTCGCCCAGGCCCAAAAGATGAACGCCGTGGGCCAGCTCGCGGGCGGCATCGCCCACGACTTCAACAACGTGCTGCAGGCGATCATCGGCTATTCGGACCTGCTGCTGGCGAGCCACCGGCCGACCGATCCGGCCTTCCAGGACATCATGCAGATCAAGCAGAACGCCAACCGGGCGGCGGGCCTCGTCCGCCAGCTCCTGGCGTTCTCCCGCCGCCAGACCCTGCGGCCGGAGGTGATGAATGTCGGGGAGGCGCTCTCGGAACTGACCCTGCTGCTCAAGCGCCTGCTCGGCGAGCGGGTCGCCCTGGAGTTGAAGCACGGCCGCGAGGTCTGGCCCGTGAAGGCCGACGTCAACCAGTTCGAGCAGGTGATCGTGAATCTCGCGGTCAACGCCCGGGATGCGATGCCGGAGGGCGGCAAGCTCGTGATCCGCACCGAGAACGTCACCGATCCGGGGCCGGCCTCGGCGGTCGAGGGGCGCGGCGGGGCACCGACGGGCGACCACGTGCTGATCGAGGTCCGCGACACCGGCCAGGGCATCCCCCCCGAGCTGATGGAGAAGATCTTCGAGCCGTTCTTCACCACCAAGGAGATCGGCAAGGGTACGGGGCTGGGGCTCTCGACGGTGTTCGGCATCGTCAAGCAATCCGGCGGCACCATCGACGTGCAATCGACGATGGGGGCGGGCACGGCCTTCCGCATCTACCTGCCGCGCCACGTCCCCGTGGCCGAGCCGGAGGAGGTGCCGCCGCCGGCCGCGGCCCTGCCGCGGACCGGACCGTTCACGGCGCCGGAGCAGGGCGGGCGCGGCGACGCCGGCGCGCCCGTCGGCGACCCGTCCGGCAAGCCGGACAGGCCCGCGCCGCGCAAGCCCGCCGCCGACCATACGGGGCAGGGGATCATCCTGCTCGTGGAGGACGAGGATCCGGTGCGGGCGGTCAACAGCCGGGCCCTCTCGGCCCGCGGCTACACGGTGCTGGAGGCGGCCTCGGGCCTGGAAGCCCTGGCGATCGTCCGCGAGGGCGCCCAGCCGATCGACCTCGTGGTCTCCGACGTGGTCATGCCCGAGATGGACGGCCCGACACTCCTGCGGGAGGTGCGTAAGCACCAGCCCGACCTGAAGGTGATCTTCGTCTCCGGCTATGCCGAGGACGCCTTCCGCAAGAACCTGCCGGAGGGCGAGACCTTCAACTTCCTGCCCAAGCCGTTCAGCCTGAAGCAGCTCGTCGAGACCGTGAAGAAGACCATGGCCGATTGAGGGGGAGGGCGCCGGGCCGGGGACGGCTCGGCGCGGTTCGCCGCTGTGGAGAACCAGCGCATCGCCGGCATCGCGGCGACATCGTCATCGTCGCGCCCTTGCAAAAATAGAACAAAACGGGCACAAAGACGCGGTGTTGCCGCGCGTTGTGAATGGCGCCCAACCCCTTCATAAGGAGCCCGCCAGATGGCCCAGCCCGCATTGAAAGTGGCCGACATGCCCCCCGTGGACAAGGATAAGGACAAGGACAAGTCCAAGGCGATCGACGCCGCCCTGTCCCAGATCGAGCGCGCCTTCGGCAAGGGCTCGATCATGCGGCTCGGAAAGAACGACAAGGTGCAGGAGGTCGAGACGATCTCCACCGGCTCGCTGGGGCTCGACATCGCGCTCGGCGTCGGCGGTCTTCCCCGCGGGCGGGTGGTCGAGATCTACGGCCCCGAATCGTCCGGCAAGACGACCCTGGCGCTCCACACCATCGCGGAAGCCCAGAAGAAGGGCGGCGTCTGCGCCTTCATCGACGCGGAGCACGCCCTCGACCCGGTCTATGCCCGCAAGCTCGGCGTCAATCTCGACGACCTGCTGATCTCCCAGCCCGACACCGGCGAGCAGGCCCTCGAGATCACCGACACGCTGGTGCGCTCCGGCGCCATCGACGTGCTGGTGGTCGATTCGGTGGCCGCGCTGACCCCGCGGGCCGAGATCGAGGGCGAGATGGGCGAGAGCCAGCCCGGCCTCCAGGCACGCCTGATGAGCCAGGCCCTGCGCAAGCTGACCGGTTCGATCTCCCGCTCGAACTGCATGGTGATCTTCATCAACCAGATCCGGATGAAGATCGGCGTGATGTACGGCAGCCCGGAGACCACCACGGGCGGCAACGCCCTGAAGTTCTACGCCTCGGTGCGCCTCGACATTCGCCGCATCTCGACCCTGAAGGACCGCGACGAGGCGATCGGCAACCAGGTCCGCGTCAAGGTGGTGAAGAACAAGGTCGCCCCGCCGTTCAAGCAGGTCGAGTTCGACATCATGTTCGGCGAGGGCGTGTCGAAGGTCGGCGAGCTCATCGACCTCGGCGTGAAGGCCGGGATCGTCGAGAAGTCCGGGGCCTGGTTCTCGTACAACAGCCAGCGCCTCGGCCAGGGCCGCGAGAACTCGAAGGGCTTCCTGCGCGACAACCCAAAGATCGCCGCCGAGATCGAGACTTCGATCCGGCAGAACTCAGGGCTCGTCGCCGAAAAGATCCTCGAGAACGCGGCGCCGACGCCGGACGAGCTCGACGAGGGCGAGGCTTAAGCCGCGCCGCCGCCAGTCCGAGAGGATCGCGGCAGAGTCAACGACGCGAACGCTAGGCCGGCCCCGGAGCCTCTCCGGGGCCGTTTGCGTCAGACGCGTCCCGGTCCGCGCGCGCGCCGGTCACCGTGCTGCGCTCGCGATGACGGAGCGCGCGACATCCAGACCGTCACCGACGGCGCAAACGCGAAAGCCCCGCGTCGCCGCGAGGCTTCCACCGATCGATTCCCGAGAGCCTTCGCGGGACCAGAATGCATCGGGCCACCCGCGACCCGACCCCGTCCGGATCAGGCGGCTTCGCCCGCCTCAGCCTGGGCGGCCTCGCCCTCGACCAGCTTCCAGGTCTTGGTCTTCGAGAACGGGCGGCACTCCTCGATGAACACCGTCTGCCCGACCTTGGCGACGTTCGCCTCGTCGTGGGCATGGTAGTTCTTGGAGCGGCGCACGGTCTTCTTCATCACCGGGTGCGTGAAGCGGCGCTCCACCTTCACCACGATGGTCTTCTCACCCTTGTCGCTGACGACGGTGCCCTGCAGGATGCGCTTCGGCATGGTTCTCTCCTAAAACCCGCCTCAGCCCTTGGCCTGCTGCAGCGTCTTCGAGCGCTGCAGAGTCCGGACACGGGCGATATCGCGGCGAACCTCACGGACGCGGGCGACGTTCTCGAGCTGGCCGGTGGCCCCCTGGAAGCGCAGGTTGAACTGCTCCTTCTTGAGGTTCAGCAACTCGTCGTTCAGCTGATCCGGCGACAACGCCTTGAGATCAGACACTCTCTGGGTCGACTTCACGATAGCCTCCGTTCAGTCGGCGATGCGTTGGACGACCCGCGTGCGGATCGGGAGCTTCGCGGCGCCAAGGCGAAGCGCCTCCTTGGCGATGGCCTCGGCGACGCCGTCGACCTCGAACATGATCCGGCCGGGATGCACCCGGGCGGCCCAATAGTCCGGGGCGCCCTTACCGGAGCCCATGCGGACCTCGGTCGGCTTCGAGGAGACCGGCACATCCGGGAACACCCGGATCCAGACGCGGCCCTGGCGCTTCATCTCGCGGGTAATCGCGCGGCGGGCCGCCTCGATCTGGCGGGCGGTGACGCGCTCGGGCTCCACCGCCTTCAGGCCGAACTGGCCGAAGTTCAGCTCGAAGCCGCCCTTGGCCGCACCGTGGATGCGGCCCTTGAACTGCTTGCGGAAGCGGGTCTTTTTCGGTTGCAGCATGGCTTCCTACCTTACGCGTGCTCGCGCTCGCGGCGTCCGCGCTCGCGGCCGCCCTCGCCATCGCGCTCACGGCGCCCGCCGGAGCGGCCGCCCTCTTCCTGGGCCTTCTTGTCCTGGGCCATCGGGTCGTGCTCGAGGATCTCGCCCTTGAACACCCACACCTTGATGCCGCAGGTCCCGTAAGTCGTGAACGCCGTGGCGGTCCCGTAATCCACGTCCGCGCGCAGGGTGTGCAGCGGGACGCGGCCCTCGCGGTACCATTCCTGACGGGCGATCTCGGCGCCGCCGAGACGGCCCGAGCAGTTGATCCGGATGCCCTCGGCGCCCAGACGCATCGCCGACTGGACGGCGCGCTTCATGGCCCGTCGGAAGGCGACGCGGCGCTCGAGCTGCTGGGCGATCGAGTCGGCCACCAGCGTGGCGTCGATCTCGGGCTTGCGCACCTCGACGATGTTGATGGTCACGTCGGCCTTGGTCATGGTGCCGACGAGCTTGCGCAGCTTTTCGATGTCCGCGCCCTTCTTGCCGATGACCACGCCCGGACGGCCCGAGTGGATGGTGACGCGGCACTTCCGGTGCGGTCGCTCGATGACGATCTTGGAGACCGCCGCCTGCTTGAGCTGCTTCATGAGGGCGGCGCGGATCGCGACGTCCTCATGCATGAGCTTCGCGTAGTCGCCCTTGGTGGCGAACCAGCGGGAATCCCAGGTCCGGTTGATACCGAGCCGGAGACCGATCGGATTGACTTTCTGGCCCATCAGATCCTCCTCAGGCCGCTTCGGCCTGGCGGACTTCGCGAACCACGATGGTGAGGTTCGAGAAGGGCTTCAGGATACGCGCGCCGCGGCCGCGGGCGCGGGCGTGAAAGCGCTTGAGAACCAGCGCCTTGCCCACGAAGGCCTGGGAGACGACGAGGTCGTCCACGTCCAGGTCGTGGTTGTTCTCGGCGTTCGCGATGGCGCTCTCGAGGCACTTCTTGACCTCGGTGGAGATCCGCTTGCGCGAGAACTGCAGGTCGGCCAACGCGGTGTCGACCTTCTTGCCGCGGATCATCTGCGCCACGAGGTTGAGCTTCTGCGGGCTGACGCGCAGCATGCGCGCGACCGCCTTGGCCTCGTTCTCGGGGAGCGCGCGGGGGGTGGCTTGCTTGCCCATCTCAGCGCCTCTTCGCCTTCTTGTCGGCCGCGTGGCCCGGGAAGGTGCGGGTCGGCGAGAACTCGCCGAACTTGTGCCCGACCATTTCCTCGGTGACGTAGACCGGGATGTGCTTCTGCCCGTTGTGCACACCGAAGGTGAGCCCGACGAACTGCGGGAGGATCGTGGAGCGGCGGCTCCAGATCTTGATGACCTCGGAGCGCGAGGAGCCCCGCGCCGCCTCGGCCTTCTTGAAGAGGTAGCCGTCGACGAACGGCCCCTTCCAGAGAGAGCGTGCCATAGCGATTACTTCTTGCGGTTGTGGCGGCTGGACAGGATGAACACGTCGGTCCGCTTGTTGGACCGGGTCTTCTTCCCCTTGGTGGGCACGCCCCAGGGCGTGACCGGGTTGCGGCCGCCCGAAGTGCGACCCTCGCCGCCGCCGTGCGGGTGATCCACCGGGTTCATGGCCACGCCGCGGTTATGCGGGCGCTTGCCGAGCCACCGGTTGCGCCCGGCCTTGCCGAGCGAGATGTTCATGTGGTCCGGGTTCGAGACCGCGCCGACGCTGGCGAAGCACTGACCGTGGACCAGGCGCTGCTCGCCGGAATTCAGGCGGAGCGTCACGTAGCCCTGGTCGCGGCCCACGATCTGCGCGTAGTTGCCGGCCGAGCGGGCGATCGCGCCGCCCTTGCCGATCTTCAGCTCGATGTTGTGGACGATGGTGCCCACCGGCATCGAGCCGACCGGACCGGCATTGCCCGGCTTGATGTCGACACCCTCGCCGGCCACGACCTTGTCGCCCGGCTGCAGCCGCTGCGGGGCCAGGATGTAGCTCTGCTTCCCATCGGGGAAGTTGATCAGCGCGATGAACGCCGTGCGGTTCGGATCGTACTCGATCCGCTCCACGGTCGCGACGACACCGAGCTGCTCGCGACGCTTGAAGTCGACGTTGCGCAGCACGCGCTTGTGGCCACCGCCGCGGAAGCGGACGGTAATCCGGCCCAGGTTGTTCCGGCCGCCGGAGGACGACTTGCCCTCCGTCAGCGCCTTCACCGGCTTGCCCTTGTAGAGCTCACGGCGGTCGACGAGCACGAGCTGGCGCAGGCTCGGCGTGACCGGTTTGAATGTCTTCAAGGCCATCGGCTTGGATCCCTAAAACCCGTCCTCAGAGCCCGGTCGTGACGTCGATCGTGTGGCCCTCGGCCAGGGTCACGATCGCCTTCTTCACGTCGGAGCGCTGTCCGCGGAGTCCGCGGAAAATCTTCTTCTTTCCCTTGGTGACAAGGGTGTTCACGGCCGTGACCTTCACGTCGAACAGCTTCTCCACGGCCTCCTTGATCTGAGGCTTGGTCGCCTTGGGAGCGACCCGGAAGACAACCTTGTTCTGCTCGGTCAGGTTCGTCGCCTTCTCGGTGATGACCGGGGAGACTATGATGTCGTAGTGGCGCGGATCGGCACTCATTTGAAACGCTCCTCCAGCGCGTCGACGGCGGCCCTGGTCAGGACGAGCGTGTCGCGGCGCAGGATGTCGTAGACGTTGATGCCCTGCACAGGCAGCACGTCGATCTGCGGGATGGCGCGGGCGGCCCGGCCGAAATTCACGTCGACCTCGGCACCGCCAATGATCAGCGCGTTCGAGAGGCCCATCTTGCCGAAGCGCTCGACGAGACCCTTGGTCTTGTGATCCTCGATCTTGATGTCGTCGACGACGATCAGGGTCGAGGCCTTAGCCTTGGCCGAGAGGGCGTGACGCAGAGCCAGAGCCCGGACCTTCTTGGGCAGGTCGTGGCTGTGGTCGCGAACGACCGGACCGAAGGCCCGGCCGCCGCCGCGGAACTGCGGCGCCGAGGCCGCGCCGTGGCGGGCGTTGCCGGTGCCCTTCTGCTTGTACAGCTTCTTGCGGGTCCGGTTCACAGCCGAGCGGTTCTTCACGGCATGGGTGCCGGCCCGGCGCTTGGCCAGCTGCCAGCGAACCATGCGCTGAAGGAGGTCGGCCCGCGGCTCAAGGCCGAAGATGTCCTCGTTCAGCTCGACCGAACCGGCGCCGGCGCCGTCGAGGGTGGTGATATCAAGCTTCATCAGGCGGTCTCCTCAGCCGCAGGGGCCTCGGGGGCAGTCTGGGCGGACTCGGGGGCAGCGCCGTTCTCACGGAATTTGCCCGGCAGCGGCACGTCGGCGGGGAGCTTGCGCTTCACCGCGTCGCGGATCTGGATCCAGCCGCCGGCGACGCCCGGCACCGCGCCCTCGACCAGGATCAGGCCGCGCTCGGGATCGGTGCGCACCACGCGCAGGTTCTGGGTCGTGACCCGCTCGACACCGAGGTGACCCGGCATCTTCTTGTTCTTGAAGGTCTTGCCCGGATCCTGACGGCCGCCGGTCGAACCGATCGACCGGTGCGAGATCGACACGCCGTGGGTGGCGCGCAAGCCGCCGAAGTTCCAGCGCTTAATGCCGCCCGCGAAGCCCTTACCGGTGGTGGTGCCGGTGACATCCACGAACTGGCCGGGGATGAAGTGGTCCGCGGTGATCTCCGCGCCGACCGGGATCAGCGCGTCCTTGGACACGCGGAACTCGGCGAGCTTCTTCTTCGGCTCGACCTTGGCGACCGCGAATCGGCCCCGCTCGGCGGCCGAGACGTTCTTGACCTTGGCCTTGCCGACGCCGACCTGCAGCGCGACGTAGCCGTTCTTCTCGACGGTGCGGTGGGCAACCACCTGGCATTGATCGATCTTGAGCACGGTGACGGGGACATGTTCCCCCGCGTCCGTAAAGACGCGGGTCATCCCGACCTTCTGTGCGATGACGCCTGAGCGCATAGGTCTCTCCCTCGCGCGATGAAACGGTAAGCTCTAAGTCCCGGCGGGACTCAGAGCTTGATCTCCACGTCCACGCCGGCGGCGAGGTCGAGCTTCATCAGCGCGTCCACGGTCTGCGGCGTCGGATCGACGATATCGAGCACACGCTTGTGCGTGCGCATCTCGAACTGCTCGCGCGACTTCTTGTCGATGTGCGGCGAGCGGTTGACGGTGAACTTCTCGATATGCGTCGGAAGCGGGATCGGGCCCCGGATGGTCGCGCCGGTGCGCCGGGCCGTGGAGACGATCTCCTTGGTCGACGCATCGAGGATGCGGTGATCGAACGCCTTCAGGCGGATGCGGATGTTCTGACCGTTCATGTTCCTGGAACCTTGAGAGGGACGGCGGGGAGTGCGGAGGCAAGCCCCCGCCGCGCCCTGCTAAGGATGCTTCTCTGCTATCAATCGTTGATGGCGGCGACGACGCCGGCGCCGACGGTGCGGCCGCCCTCGCGGATGGCGAAGCGCAGCTTCTCCTCCATGGCCACCGGCACGATCAGCACCACGTCCATGGTCACGTTGTCGCCCGGCATCACCATCTCGGTG
>NZ_JAKSYC010000063.1 GCF_022829585.1 Methylobacterium sp. J-026 | reverse complement strand
GCGAACAGCGTCTCGTCGGAGGACACGGGGAGCACGAGGCCGTGATCCACCAGGAACCGGGCGGCCCGGGTGACGAAGAGCGAGCGCAGCGAGAGAGGCTCGAAACTGCAGCCGCTGCCCCGAGCGGCCCAGTTGGCCCGTCCGGCAGCGCGGCGGAGCGGCTCGCAGGCGTCCCGAGATAGGTCCTTCAGGGCGGCCGGCAGGTCGCCGGATTTCGGGCCGGCACAGGGCGCCTTGGACCGGGCCCGGGCGAAATCGAGGAGCGTGTTCGCCTCGAAGGCCTCGCCGGCGCCCGGGAGGGCCGGCGCCGTTTCCCGACCAGCCGCGATCGCGTTGCCCGGAAGCGAACCCGCGGCTGCGCCCACGGCGCCGGCCAGCACGCCGCGGCGGGTCAGGGCCAGGGGCGGTCGGGCGGGGCCTATGCTACGGTGGTCGGTCTCTCGTCTCTGAAGCCGTTGCCGACAGCGCAGCACTCCGGTCCGGCCCCGCTTCCGCGTCCTGACGCGTGCCGTGTCCCGAACCGATCACCGCTCCGGCGGAACGCGAGCTCGGTGCCTGTCTATACACGCGGCCCGGCTGAACCCAGGGTCCCGGTCTCTCTCTCTAAAACGGGAACTGAGAGAGAAAACGGGAACTGAGCCCTTGCCGGCGTCCCCCGATGCCGCCCACCCGGTGCCCCTGCCGCCGACCTTCGACGAGCGCGCCGCCTTCCTGGAGTACGAGTGCGGCTTGAGCCGTGCGGAGGCCGAGGCCCAGACCCGGTCCGAGATCCGCAAGGCCGAGACCGAAGTGCTGGCGGTGATGCCTTCGGTGCTGCGTCCACCCCTTCCGACTGCCGACGGTCTCGCCTTATGGCGCGCCGGTCTCGCGCGCCTCACCTCTATCGACCCGGACCGGTTCCCGGACGCTGTCGGGTATCGCGTCGGCGAGTGGGCTGAGGTCTATGCCCGAGCGACCGCGTTCCTCGACCAGTTCGGCTCGACCGCCGAGGCGCTTGGCTGGACGGCACCGCGGCTGTTCGGCGTCCACCGTGAAGCCGGCATCATTCGCGTAGACGCCTGCGGCGCTCTCGTCCTGCCAGTCGGGGGCCAAGTCCGCGCGATCACGGCGACGGAAATCCGGTTCGGCCACCTAACCCACCGCGAGAAGCCCGGTCAGCCGGAAGGCGTACCGATCTGGGAGTTCGGCCGGTGATCCCCGCCGCCGACTCCTGGGGCCCGTTTGCGGTCGACCTCGACCCTGCCGAGCGCAAGGCACGCCTCCGCTGCCTGCGCGCCATCGTTCACCTGTCGACCGGCCCTCGCGGTCACGCCCTGGCGGACCTGCTGCGCCGAGCCGAGCAAGATGCCGGGCTGCTGGCGCCGTCCCTGTCCGCCCTCACCACCCTCGACCCGCTCGACAAGCGCCGTGTCTGGGCGAGCTACGCCGCCCTGAACCGTCCCGCCGTCTGAAAGGAGACGCCATGCCCCGCAAGTCCGATCCCGACCGCCTCCCCCATCCCGGCCGCGCCTCGGCCTCGCGCGCGTGCGCGCCCGTGAGCGAGCAGAGTGTGCAGGGTGTGAGCGGCGACATCGTCACGCCCGCTGCAATCCTGGCCCTTCTGGACGGCATTGAGCGGCATGGCCTGAACGCTCCGGCCGCTCTCGCCTTCCGGTCCGCCCTGCGCCGCAAAGGCATCGAGGCGGACCATGCCGGCGGTCTCGCGGCCTTAGACGATCTGATGGGGGCCGTAGTCGGCGCCGGCCCGAACCGCGCCGATGCCAGAACCGCGATCCTGCGCGCGGCTTGGGCTG
>NZ_JAKSYC010000004.1 GCF_022829585.1 Methylobacterium sp. J-026 | reverse complement strand
TGGTTGCCCCAGTGCGGATGATGCGGCGCCATCGTATGCGGCGGCCCTCGATGACCTGGGTCCAGAGGCGAGGGTCGCGGCGCTGAGACACTGCATCATTCGCAGTTGCTGCAACGAAGCCCCGCCGGCCTAACCGCGCGGGGCTTTTTCATTTCGGGGTGTGTGGTCGGCACAACGGACGTCCGATACGATCGCGGATACTGCATCCGCCGGAGTGAATATAGCTCGGAGCATGCAGATGAAGTTCAGGCTGGTCGCGGTAGCGCTATTCGGCGCGGCGCTGACGGGGTCCATCAGCGATGCTGTGGCGCGCGGCGCGTGTCCCGTGTTCACCGATGATGAGGCACGCGGCCGACCCAGCTACCGCAACAGCGACGGATGCGTCATCCCAGTTCCTGAGAATCTCAATCCGAAGTCAGGGGGCGCGTGCGAGAAGCCGCGTGATGCGACAGCCCGCTGTCGCGATGGCGATTGGAGTTTCAGCCAGCATCGCCAGTGGACCTGCTCGCACCATGGCGGAGTCGACTGCTGGACGTCAGCCAATCAGTCTTGCTGCTCGTAGTTTTCAGCCCGCCCAGTTCGCCGGCGCGGGCTTTTTTGTACCCCGGATCCCCCGCAAGTAACATCCGGCACGGGGCATCTGCACCGTCCGACAACGCGCATCCCCCTTAGATCCAAGAGACACCCGCCTCGCGCAGAACTAGCTATGCACCCGAAGCGGGACCGGCAGCTCGTTCGCTGCAGCGCACGCTTCCGTGATTTGTAGACAGTTGTATGCAAACCTACGGTCGTGCCTTTAGAACCAGCCTAGGGCCCGGGGCATGGATGATACGGCGCAGGCTTTGTCGATGATTGCCGACGCGCTCGGCATCTCGATTGAGACCCTCCGGGTAGCCCGACAGCTGAACGATGCCAAAGGCTTGAGCCTGTCTGAGAATGCTGAGTTGATCCGAGCGTTCGAGAAAATCGAGGATGTAGCCGTTCGGCGCCGCGTTATCAGCTACGTGCAGGGTGAAGCCAATCGAGCCGCCTTAAGGGCGGTAGGTCGGACCCTGGGGGGATAATTCTGTTTAACCACCACATCCTGCCGCGTTGCGTATCGGCTCACACGCCGGTGAGATCGGACGCTCCCCCGTCCCGTAATCTGATCGGCGCGAGGCCGAGCGACCGAGGGCTATGGCGCGGTCGGATGCGCCGACATGACGGCGGCGGCCAGCACCGTCCGAAACGCCTTCTCATGTGGTCCTGATCAGTCCACCGCCGCGAAGGCCGGTGTGGCGTTCACGAGAGCTGCGATGTCCACGCTGTGGCCGCTGTCGAAGCGGTAGGGGCCAGCCATCGGATCTCGCAGGTAGACATCGATCGCCGCGACGATCTCCTGGCTGGTGACGACGCCTGCCTTGCGCAGGTCCGCAAGGGTCAAAGGTCCTGCCGGCATAGTCGCGCTGAACACTCCCTAACGTTGACTTAACCGTCCCGCCCACATGCCGGGCGCGCGGCCGGTCAGGGCGGATACGGATCCGCCCGAGGTCAGCTGGCAAGACGAGGCCCTGGAAAACTCCGAGCAGCGCAGGCGCGATTTGCTCGATTGCGGCGTGGATTGACGCGCTGGATGGCGAGCGCAATCAGGCAACGATAGATCGAATCAGTAGTGGAACTCTTGTTCGTTCCATCGTATTGACCCGACAACTGCATCAAGCGACACCGCCCCGTATTGCTCGATGCAGAAGCGCCCGGCCCAGGATCATCTCCCCTGGGTCGGGCTTTTTTGTCTATCAGCAACACATTGATACAAAACTGCGACGCCGTGGGTATTTCACAGGCGGATCGATTTTGCGGTTGCCCAGGTTATTTGGTGACGACATGGATAGGAGATGATCCTGTGAAACGTCTTGCTCTCGCTTCAACGGCGCTGCTGGCCGCCATCGCCTTCGTGCCGACCGGCGCTGATGCCCGCGGCTTCGGCGGTGGTGGCTTCCACGGTGGGGGGTTTGGTGGCGGTGGCTTCCGCGGCGGCGGCTATGGTGGCGGTTTCCGCGGCGCTGGCTTCCGCGGGGGATACGGCGGTTACGGCCGAGGATATGGCTATGGCCGCGGTTATGGCTACGGCGGCTACGGTCTGGGTCTGGGCCTGTTGACCGGTGCAGCTGTCGGATACGGCCTCGCTGGCGGCTACGGGTATCCCTACGGCGGTTATGGATATGGCTACGGCGGGTATGCTCCGGTGGGCTACTACGGCGGACCCTACGGCTACTACCGCCGCCCGTACGGCTACTACGGTGGGTACGGATACTGAGCCCGACACAATCATACGGTACACCCGGTCGTAACCGGGTTCTGTCATCCTGCTGATGGGCCGCGTTGCGTATCGGCCCGACCGCGGGTGAGATCGGACGCTCCCCCGCCCCGTGATCAGATCGGGGCGGGGCCGAGCGGAGCATTCGATGCGGGAAGGCTACTCCGATTTCCGGTGTCCGCGCCCGTGCTGCTCCTTTTCGGCGCCGGCCGCAGCCGCAGCCTCTTTCTCAGCCTTGCCCACTGTCGCCGAGCTCGTGGCCGCGTCGCTGGTCCCGCCTGCCGGTGCATTCGATGCCGCCGACTTGGGATGCCCCTTGCCCTCGGTCGTCGACTCCGCTTTCCCGCCTTCGAGAACCTCAGGGTGGCCTGCGTTGGCCTTTGCGCTCCCGGCCTCTTGGACCTCGGCGGCCTTCTGTTCCTGGGCGCTCATCGTGCTGTGGCGCTGGCCATCGCCGTGCTGTCCCTTGGCTGGGTTCGACATCGTG
>NZ_JAKSYC010000059.1 GCF_022829585.1 Methylobacterium sp. J-026 | reverse complement strand
CCTCGCCGAACCCGAGCATGCCAATGTCGGAAGCTGGTTCATGGAGGCGGGGTTCGGCCGGCTGCAAGGGCTGAGGGTCCCTGCCTTTCCGGCTCTGGAAGACGCAACGCGCTGGCTGCGACGCCATCTCAAGCCGGTTTGAGCTATCTCGCCGGTGATCGGATGGGAAATCCTGCACGCAAACTTCAACAGGGACGCTGCGGCAGGGGCCACGGGGCAAACCGTGAGTGAACCCGAACAAGGCAGTGCCGAGGCGGTGTACGTCTCGGCCATGGTCGGCGAGATGATGCGGCGCGTTCTCAACGATGCCCTCGTCAACCTCGCGCGGACGAAGGGTGCGAGCTATCTCGACATGCTCGTGCAGCGTGAGCCAGCCCGCTACGCCGATCTATTCCGAGAGCTGCCGGACGATACAACTGAAATCACCAACACGTTACACGCCTGGTTCGTGATGGAAGGTAGCGCCGCCTTGCGGGCTGTCGTCAAACGCGCAAGCGAGATTAGCGCAGCGCGCTAGGCTGCCGACAGCCGCTTGGTGTTGAAGGCGACGTGCTCGCGGTAGCGGGCGATGACCGTCTCGGGCGAGCCTCCCAACATTAGCGTGGTCATTGCCTCGCCGGCCGCATGCACCTTCTCGACGACCATCGACTGCATCTCGGCGCGGCCCTCCCGGCCGCCCCAGGCAAGCCGAACCATGCGCAGCTCGATCACGCGTCGCGACTCGATCGCGAGCATTATCGACGACAGGAAGGGATTGTACACGGCACACTCCGCACCGCGGCAGATGCGGGCACGGGATAAACGCCGTTCGACGCCTCAGAGATCCAGAAGAATAATATTGAGGGAAGACGCCGCACCCCTGCCCTTATATAAATTAGCAACCTATCATCAAGATCCTGGTTCACTTTAAAGCATCATGCTCCCCGTCGCTTATGCTTCGGCGGTTCTCCCGACGAAAAGCACAGCTCATGGGCAGCGGCATTTCTCTTTTAGTACTTGCACTTGGCACGATTGGCGGCGTCGGCTTCTTAGCCATTGCGGCTCGGAAGCAGGTGGCAAACCTGAAGGGTGACCCGGAACGCTCCAACCTCATCAAGGATCATGGCGGCACACCACGCCAGAACATGCCGGGGACCGAGCATTGAAATCGCGTCTGTAGTGCCTAGACCGTTTTATCCCCGGCTCGACCCCGCCGCCCGATCTGCTCACGGGCTGGCTTGTGCCTTTTCTCACGGCGAGGAGCCGAATACGCGACACGGCCCGAAATGCAGGATGGGGGAGGGCGGTTAGCCGAGCCTCAACGGCGTTTCCTAGCACTGGCCCGAAGTGGGAAAGGCTACTCTTTTTCAGGCGACCTAGGCCCCATAACTGCTGACACACAGTCAGCAACGTGTTCATTTCGTAATTGAGCCGCCTCTCGGCCTTGGCAGAGTCAGCTTCGGCGCTACCGTCCCCGCAGGAAAAAGAACCAGATCAGGATCAGCACGGGGATCGGCACCCCCAAGAGCCAAAGCAGGCTACCTGTCAGCATGTCCTCCTCCCTTGAGCGAGGGAGTAAGCCAACGAGGCGCTGATCCGTTCTGGTGCACCTGGCCTACGCGATGGCGGTGAACTACGGACAGGCGTGCAGGACTGGCTCACTGACTATTAAACCACGATCACCGAACCGTCGATTTGATTGACCGACACGACACGCGGTCCGCGAACATCGGGATCCCGCTGCTCCCAGGCCGACAAGGCGGCGTTGGCGGCCTCGACGATCGCCCCCGGAGAGCTTCCGATCCGTGGACGGATCGCCTCAACAAGGCGCGTCAGGATCGTCTGCTCCTCAAGCCGGTGCGCAGGCATCGTGGCTTGCTGGCAGAACGCCACGTAGACGTTCTCGGCGATCACGCGGGCGGCGCGGTCGGGTTCAGGCGTGTCACTCATCTCAGATAGCCCTTCGCCTTCAGATGCTAGGTGGTACGACCTGACCACCCCAACGCCTACCCCTTCCGCTCCCGGAACCGGATCCCGGCCCCGCCGCCGTCCTCAGGGATGAACTTCAGGCCGGGGGTTATCACACCAGCCCGGCGATCCCGCAGGCCGCCAGCGCAGTAACCAGGACTGTGAAACCGACGAGCGACACGGTGCCGCCGATCCCGCTATGAGCCCCCCCGCGTCATCGGCCTGCGGCCTTCTTCACATACTCCCAGACCAGAATGCCCCAGACCTGACCTTGCTTGGTCCGGTAGCCCGAGCCGTCTGCGAACACGATCCTGGTGGGTTCCATCGCCAAAGCCTCGCTCCCGGAGACCATCATTCCCTGCAGTACTCGATCCGCAGCCATTCATGCTCTGGATGAAGCGCGAACAGCTCGGCCGCCGTCCAACCGAGCGCATGGGCCTCAGCCTCGAGCCGGTTGCAGAAATCGATGGCAGCCTCACGGATCGGCACCCAGCGGGTAGGCGTCAGATACCGCCACGGTGAGACGACAGCGACGTGATCGCGTGCATCATCGGCACCAAGAGGCGGCACCACACCACCGGATAGGACCTTTATCGATGGCGCCTGTTGTCGTGGGATCATCGGACGGCAGGTGCGCGATCGCTCGTTCAGTAGGCCCGTTGGCCTCCATCAGCATCACGGCCGAGAAGCAGCAGAGCGCCAGGGCGGCGATCCAGAGAACGCCTCTCAGGGTTCGGGTCGTTCGCTTGGACATATCGACGACGGTGACGGCCGTCGGTTAGCGAAGCCGCGGCCGCTTGTCGTTGGCGGCGGCGCAGGCAGGCATGGTGGTGATGGCGAGTAGGCCGAAGGCGAGGCCCCGGCGGTCAATGGGAAGGTTCATCGGTGCATCCTCACGAAGATGCCCCCGGCACGGAATTGCGCCGAGGGCTGTCGTGAGGCCCGGCCGGGCTCAGGCATCGTCACTGGAAGCGTTACCAGTGAGCCGACCGCGCGAGCGGCCGGGCCGGGTATCAGTGCAGGTTCAGCCGATCCGGCAGGCAGGCGCGGCAGGCCAGTCCTGCCGCGTTCGTCCTGCGGGCACGGGCCCGGACAAGCGCCTCATCGGCGTGACGCCCGAGCATCTCGGCGCGAGCGTGCTCCGCGAGGGCCAGCCGGGTCTGAGCCAGGGCGAGGAAGGCGTAGATCATGCGCATGGCGTGCTCTCCCGCCAGTCGCACCCGACCGTCGCCAGCACGAGTGCCGCGAGAAGCAGCGGGAGCCAAGCCGGGTTCAGTAAAACCCGCGCCGCCGTGCCATTCGTAGGCGGCCCCGTGGAGTTGCCATGTAAGGCGCGCTCCCGGCCCGCGCAGTTCAACGGCAATGCGGCTGGCCTCGATCGCCAACCAGCTTTCGTACTCCAGAAGGAGTTTCTGCGAGATGGGCGCCGCAACCGCGGTCGGGGCGCCGATGAGCGTCACGCCGCCCCCGATAAGGGGAAGAGAGACGAGGCCGCGGAAGGAAGCCGCGGCGTGCTGCAACGGCTGTCATCGTCCACCCTCCCGCACCAAGGGTCGAAACGTCGTCGCCCAAGCCTCCTCGGCCTCGGCCGAAGTCAGCGGACAGCCCACCGCCGCCAGGACAGTCGGGGCGCGCAACTGCGCCTCAAGTCCAAATCGCTCCTTGTTGTAGTGGTCGAAGTGGAAATGCGCGCCCGGGTTTACACACGGGATGAACGTGCCTTCGTTGATGCCCACCGAGCACTGAATGGCGCGCTGCTCCATGTGCAGCCACGCCGAGTAGGTCGCGAGCATTCCCGGCGTGATGGGCTGTGCAGCCCGAACCGGACTGCCAATGAGGACCACACTGCCGCCGATGAGCGGGAGCGTGGTGAGACCGCGCAGGAACCCGCGGCGAGACGCGGGGGCGCTCATGCGAACACGTTCCGCTTGGCGAACCGCGGGTCGATCCGGCGGGTGTTGATCCCGTCGAAATGGATGCCACCGGTCGGGCCCTCGTCTTCCTCGGCGCCAAGATCCGTCTCCGCATCGTGCGGCTCATCCTGGATGTCGCCGCCGTGCTCGTTTTCCTCCTCCCGGTTCTCGCCGGCATCGTCTTCGCCGTCATCGGTATTGCCGGCGGCCCAATTCGCTTGGTCGCTATGGCGGCAACGGTCGCTGTATCCGAAGCCGGAAGTGATGATCGCCTCCGGTGCGGCTAGGCTCGGCTCGAAGTCAGGATCACCGCCCAGCGCGTCGAGCGCAGCAATGTCCGCCTCGATCCGGTTGGCGAGCGCCTGACGCAGCGCGATCAGGTCGGGGTTCGCGTCGAAGTCCGGCACGGCGGCCCGCATCGTGCGGATGGCGTCGGTGACGGGACCAGTCTGGCGCTTGGGTGCCTTCGGCCCGAGGGCGTAGGCGGCGCGCATCGCCCTAATGGCGAGCGTCACGGGGCCGAGCTGTTTGGCAGCCGGCAGCACAGCCGCAACGCGCGGCCTGCGGTGGTTATGGAATGACATGGTGAATAGACTTTCGCAGCAAGACAGGCTTCTCAGGGCCTGGGCCTTATGCCTTCTCAGGGGCGGTCGGCCATACCAGCGGACGGCACTGGTGCCGGGAGTCTGAGAACACGCTGCGAAACGTGCGCCACGGCCTTCACCCGAAGGCTGTTGTATCCGGGCCAAGCTTTCGCTTGACCGCGCCGTGGCACTCCCGGCATAGTGGGCCGGTCGCGACCCACGGTAACGGGCGCGTCGAAACTTTCGGCGACACTCCGGCCGGCAAGCCGCAGCACACGCCTATCGCAGATGGGACGCTATCCCCGGCAAGGGACCGCCCCGAGAGTTCTCAGGCTCTACGCACAGCATGACACGAACACCCCGCGCCCGGCAAGGCGGCGGGGGTTTCGTGCGTGCGCGTCATCGTGACAAGGTGAGCGGTTCGTATATACCGAAATTGCTTGTGTTCGGACCTTGACGGTATATACCGATTTGCATGCGGTTCACCTACGACCAGCCGAAGCGGCAAGCGAACATCGCCAAGCACGGCTTCGACCTGGCCGAGTTCGAGCACGCCTTCAGCTTCGACCGTTTCCTCAAGATCCCAACGAAGCAAAGCCGCACCGGCCGCGAGCGATTCAAACTGATCGGCGCTTGGCACGGCGTGACCGTGGTCGTCGCCATCGTCTCGCCGCTCGGCAGTGAGGCTATCGACGTGGTGAGCGTGCGGCCCGCAAACACGAAGGAGAGAGCCCGCTATGACGAAGCGTGATCACGCTCCCGGCTACGTGCCGAACCCGAACTACACGCAGCAGGATTGGGACGAGGTATCCGACAACCCGCCCCTGACCGACGAAGAGCTTGCCGCGGCGACGCCCGGCCCTGAGGGCTTGCCCCCGGCCATGGTAGAGGCGTTCCGGAAGCTCGCGGGCCGCCCGAAGGCCGAGGCCAAGGCGGTCCCGGTCTCGCTGCGCGTCCCGCCCGACGTGCTGGCCGCCTACAAGGCCGGTGGGCCGGGTTGGCAGACCCGGATGAACGAGGCCTTGGCTGCCGGCTTGAAGCCCGCCAAGGTGAAGATCCGTTGGCGCGTGAAGCCGAAGGCGTTCAGGAGCGGCAAGGCACGGACCGCGGGCAAGCCCGCGTCGCGCAAAGGCAAGGCCGCCTAACCCCTCGACACCGCCATCCCGGCGGCTATCCTACCGGGATGGATCCGCAAATCATCATCGTCGTGCTCGTGGTTGGGACACTCTTCTGCATCCCTCCGGCCATCGCCTATAGCAAAGGACGTGCTGTCGGCATGGTCGTTCTTGGATGCTTCATGTTTTACCCGGCCGCGCTGATTGGAGCGCTCATCATGGAGCGCGACGACGACGCCCTGGCCGCTCGCCGAGCTTCTAGGTCGGCCTAAGCCGCATTTGTGATGGGCGTACCCCGCGCCCGGCGAGGCGGCGGGGTCGCCCTGCGGCCCGTCTTCAGGCTCTCTAGTCGTGCTCCGCACCTCAAGAGCAGTTTACCCCAATCGCTTGAAGTTGCGTTAAGAGCAGCCAGCCGCCTATCCGTAGTCGGAGACTCGCGGTATGCCTCAGTGCCTCCACCAACAGCATTAGCCTAGGGACGGATGATGGGCGCCAATATACGAAGCATGAGTGCGGCAGATCGCGAGCGGACTTACAAAGAAATTGCGCGATCTTCAGGAGATGACAGATATTTTACTAGGAAAGAGTTGAACGAGCTTCCTAGGCTGATGTCTGAGGGCGAACTTCTCATTGCGTTTTCAAGCGGACTTCACAACGGGACAACTTGGCTGATTGTCCTAACGGATCAAAGGGTGCTTCTACTCGATAAAGGCATGATTTATGGCCTAAAGCAGATCAACATTCCGCTAGATAAAGTAAATGCGGTCAGCGGCAGGACCGGCCTATTTTTCGGCCAGATATTCATCGAGGATGGAGCGACCACCTATAGCATTGAGAATACCACGAAAACATCGGCGAATATATTTACTAACAAGGTTCGGGAAGCCATTGAGGCTCGACGGCAAGGAGGGAACCAAGCTTCGCGTCCTCAACCGGCGACGCCGATTCCGAGCGCGGAAGACCGTATCGCTAGGCTTGAACGTCTCGCGGCGCTTCGTGACAAGGGCGTGCTTACCCCGGCTGAATTCGAGACCGAAAAATCCAAGATCCTCTCCTCATAGATCGAAGGAATTCGCCGCTGGCGTTGGCCGCTTTGGCCTTCGCCTTCGCGCGCTCTCGTCTCGCTTCTCGTCCTTCCGAGCCGCCACGATATCTTGCTCGCATTCATACGCGATCAAGGTTTCCAGCCAATCGGCGAACCCCGTCCGGTGCCAGATCGGGCGAGCGGCGACGCGCCGAAGGAAGGCTTCCTCCCCCCCTAGGCTACGGCCTGCACGGATCTGATTCGGTCTGTTGGTGTTGTGCGCTTTTGCGCTTTGCGGGAGGCATCGCATGGAGGGTCTTGGGGTCGGCGACATCCGCACCGAGGCGCGCGGGGCCTGGCTGTTTGACCGGATCGTGACCACCGGCAGCGTGGTGCTGAGCACGGTTGGGGGCAGCGAGGCCGGTACGGCCGCAGCCCATCGCTACCTGTCCTCGCCGCACACGAGCGTCGGCGCCATCCTGCGGGCGTTCGGGGCGCGCACGGCCCAGGCGTGCGCCGGCCGTGCGGTCTGGCAGATGCGAAATGGGCATCCCGCAGCGGCGGCCGGCTTCGTCCTGCTGGTGACTGCCTACCGGATCTAGGCCAAAAGCCCGCGTAGGAAGCTTCAGGACGACCGTCGATGCCGAGATGGCGGGAGCACGCCGCATGGGGGCGCAGAGCCCTGCCTAGGCCCGCATGCGCCTCGCCGAACCAGTCTCGCGTCAGCCCCTGCGGGATGCTTGTTCGTTACGTGACGGTGGGCTGTGTCGCAGGGGCACTTGCGCGATTGCGAACGCGCAGCAAATGTACCGGCTCTGCGCTGTATGGTTTTGCTCGCCACGGTGGCGGCAGGCGACGCGCTTCTGACGGCCGGGAGGTTAGGAATGCCAGCCCTCGCGCTAGAGATCGCGACCTATGAGGCAGAGCTGCCGCACCTGCTTGCGGAAGCTGCCGAAAGCTACGTGCTCATCAAAGGCGAGCGTGTTGAGGGGGTCTTCGCTGAAAGGGAAGATGCACTTCTCCAAGGCTACCTACGGTTCCCTGACGAGGATTTTCTCGTTCGAAAAATCCAAGCGCATCAACCGGTTCGTAATATGCCGCTCCTGTTCGCGCGGGGATGATCCGTCTGGTTTTACCCTACGTCGCCGGACTGCCTATTGTGGAGGTTCAGGTAGGAACGGGCGGCGTTCGAGCCCGAGCGTTCGCCATGCAAGGCCGTCCAGCTCCGGCGCTGTCCAAGCTTCGTTTTCTCGCGGATACCGGCGCTGGGATTTCGGCTATCGATCTTGCGGTGGCCCACGGGTTGGGCCTTCAGCGGATCAACACGGGGCTCGTCAACACTGGCTCCACCGGGGCCACTCCGGCAGCATGTGACGATTACGAGATATCGCTTCAGATACCCGATCCCGCGACGGGCGTCTCAGCTTTCAGCGCCGCCAGCCTGACCGTGATCGGAGCTGATCTAAGTGCACAGCGCCTCGACGGCATTCTGGGACGAGACGTACTCGACGTTGGTGTCGCCTGCTTCCATGGTCCGAAACAGCAACTCATGTTGGATCTTTAGGGGTCTGATTGCCTAGGAGCGCTCAGGGCGGTCGCACCCTGATTAAGCGCTGGACTAAGTCCACAGCGCTGATGCTTCTTAGTAGGCCGCCGCACGGCATCCAGAGGTGGCACGAGATCCGTGATACCTGCCGCGCCTTTTCGGACTCCTCGCCCGTCACCGCCTCGACGGCCGCGATGACGTTCTCTAGCTCGGCGACCGGTCGCAGCGCACTCCCGGCCGGCAACCCATCATGTTCGGCCATCGCCAAGATGAGCGGGCACTAGTGCGCCTTTAGGCCTTCGAGGGGGGCGTCTAGCTTTTCAGACATGAGCGGGCTGTAACGAGACGAGTGCAGGGCGGCAACGTGATGCTTTGAACCAAAGGCGCTGAACGGGTCGCGATCCGCGTTGCCCTATCATCGGCCTGAGGCGTCCGATAGCACGGCTCGGCGAAGGCGCGTGGACACCGCACTTCTAGCAGCTCACGGCTCGGCGAAGTTGATCAGCTCGTCGGGCCCATGGGTCGGCGGGATAACTCGCTGCACCTCAACAACATCGTGGTGGACCGATGTCAGCCGGCCGCCCTTATCGTAGGCGTAGGCGTAACGGACCATGCAGGCGAGCGCGGAGCCCGGCAGGATTGGCACGGCGCCGGCTCGGAAGCGCTGCATCCAGACTTCATCGAGGATCGCGGCCGTAACGGTGTCCCGCCCGTGCTTGAACTCCCATTTCGCCTCACCGAGATAGTCGGGCCGGCGGACAAGCAACTGCATCGGCAGAACGCCGCTTGATGTCGCCCCCTCCGCCTCCGTCACGAACTCGCTCGGCCGCTTGGTCTCGCCGACGTTGGCCTCGTAGACCCCGGCATCCGTAGTCAGCAGCAAACGGTCCCCGGGCGAGAGCGAGGCCTTGCCGGCCTGGATCTGATCGAGCGGCTTCACAAGGTCGCGCAGTTCGATCTGCGCTGGCTGCGGCAAGTGCCGGATGGGTGAAGACTCCGCGAGGGTCTGAAGATCGTCCCGCAACTGCCCCAGACGCTGCCCCTCGTTGGCGGCGTACTTGGCGTCGAGATATTCGAGGGCTCGGTGCTTGCCCTTTACCAAGATCGAACCGACCGCCTTTTTCCAGTCCCCGGACTTCAGCACTTCGTCGTCGGACTGGCGCAGTCGCGTCCGCACCCAAGCGGTGATTGATCCCGCCTCGACATCCTCCAGCACCATCAGCGGAACGATGCGCGGATCAAGCGCCGAGACGACGACACGGTCCAACGCCTCCAGACCCTCTAGAATCGTAACCAACCCGCCGAACACCCGGCGCGGGTTGGCGACGCCCTTGGCGAAGTCGATGGTCACGCCGAAGTCGGCATCCGCAGGCTTCATGATGGGCGTCTCGGAGTAGATCAGCCGAGCCATAATACCTGCAGCCTTTTGTATGGCGAGGTTCGCATAGCCGCCGTTTGTCCCGGCTTGAGCGCCCTCAACAGATCGGCGCAGGTGGCTATTCTGCCGGAGTCACGGCTTCAGAATACCCGAAAGGCTGCTGCCGCTCGGCCCGAAATAACTCAACATCTTAGCGCAATGCCCGGCCAGTTGACGCTTGTTCATCTGGCCGATGCCGAGAAGCTGAGCTTGCATGGCGCCAATGCCGACCACCGAAAACATGAGTGATGATGCCATCTCTGGCGTCAGCTTGCCGGCCGGAGCGATCTTGTCCTTGATTATCTTCGCCGTACCATCTGTGTCAATTTCGAAGTTGCATACGTTAGCACTTGCGTAAGCAGAGCCAAGCTTGGTCACTACGCTCATCTGATCTTGATCGGCCCAGTCGAACGATCCAGCATGCGAGGCCGCCGGTACGATAAAAAGGCATGCAGTAACCAGGGCGCGCTTAACCATCAGTGACCTCCCGCGAGTTGGACGGAAGGATGCCAATGCAACCCTAGCTAAGCAATAGGTTCGGGGCGACTCGCTGCGGAGATCAGGTCAATTTCGTGCCGGCGACCCCAGGGCCACGCCACTTCGCATGGCCTACCGTCAGCGGCTGCCGACGAGAAACTGGCCTCGGCAATTGGGCGCCGTACTTACCGAGTCAACCGCCCTCGACAGATCCATGCGAGTGGCTATCCTGCCGTGATGCGCTCCGCCCTCGCCGCCGCCTTGTGGTAAAGCCGTCGAAGCCGAAGTGGTCGTATGTCGGTCGATCCAGCGCTGTGGCCTGCGAACCACGCGAGCTCTGAATTTGCGGATCGTCTAGGTTTATCCCTAGCCGCACAAGGCACTCTCTGGGCATCAATGGTCACGCTTTGGTAGGCCATCGAGATAGTTTGGATGCGCATATTCAGGTTGGGAGCCGAGATAATCGGCTACATCACAATCGTCTTTCTATGCTTGTCCGGTCTTGGAGCTTATCTCGGCCAAGAAGACGTTGCCGCTCGCAAGCTCGGATATGATGATGCGACGGACAAGAAAGCTGCTCTCGCTGCGGGTGTTACTGAACCTGCGGAGTGGCACAATCGGAAGGTCGCTCAAGCCGCAAAAGCGCAGGCTGATGCTCGTGCTGCAGAGGTAGAGCGTAAGCACCAACAGGAAGCAGAAGCTTCCGCTGCGGCGGACCGACGTGCAAACGAAGAAAAAGCTGCCCGGGAACGACAACTGGCAGAAAAGGCTGCTGCTGACAAAAAAGAGGCTGACTGCAAGACCGATCTGCATTGCTGGGCTGAAAAAGGGACTGTTGCAGCGAGTGTTTACTGCAAGGAAAAAGTCGAGCGGTTGGCGAAGTACCAAGCTAAATGGACAGATGCTTGGTACGAAACTAAGTTCAGTCATTATCGTTGGTCAAAGACAGCGCCGAAAAATATGGGCGTGGTTACATACATAGGGGGCAAGGTGCAATTTCAGAACGGTTTTGGGGCTTTCCAAAAATATATTTATAGTTGTGATATGATACCAGGAGATCAAAACCACGTCATTTTCGACGTGTCGGCGGAGCCTGGTCGCTTAGATTGAAGGGTCGGAGGCGTTGATGAGTGTTCGCTCGTGGGTCATGACCGTCCTGCTCGCATCGGCACCATGGGCAACGCTCTCTCTGGCCGGTCCTTCGGTTGAGGATGCATTGAGGTTGTGCCGCTCCGATCCCGTCTACGGCGACACCCTAAGGATGGCCGTCGCTGAAGCGCTCAGAAACCAGCAGGGTTCGGAGCCTGACGATGCCGACGTAGATGCGATGGTTCAGCTTGCAGAGGACACGGGGGTCACAAAGTGCATCACCTCGTTATCGGAGGACCCTACCATCTTCCGTGCGCTCACCGGCCTGACAGGTTTTGCGCTCGAGTCCGGGTGGGACGCTTGGCGGAGCCAGTGCGGTAGCGTCACCGGCTCGAAGGGCACCTGCATTGAGGCGGAAGGGCGCGCAGGCCTTACGCGACCTTCGTGCCGGCGGTGGCCGGGCCGTGCCAGTTACCGTATCTGTCCGTCCCGCCGACGCTGGTAGGGAAACGGGCCATGGCGACCTGATGCTTGGTCACGCTGCGGGCGACCTTCTGGCCGTCCATGTGCAGATCGGCGCGAAGCTGGATCTCCTGCGGGCGCTTCGGCGGAGCGGGCGCGGTCGGCGGCTGCTGAGCAACCGGATGATCGGCGCCGTGCCGCAGCGCGTCGAGATACGGGTGCCGAAACCGGTAGGCGAGCTCCTTCTTAACTGGGCTCTCGAAATGGTCGATGCCGATGCCAAAGGCGTGATCTCCGCTCTGCGCTCCCATGACAGGATCGTAGACGCTGTGGCGATAACGCCCCAACATCTCGTCGCGGAACATCTGCTGCTGAACCCGCACGTCCCGCCACGGAAGGCCCATCTGTTGGGCGAGGGCGAGCAGCTGGCGCGCGCGGGCACCGTGCCACTGCGCGGTCCCAAGAGACGTACCGTGATCGCCGATCGCGCCGGGGTTCAAGTTGATGCCAGACTCGCCCTGCATCATCGCGACCATGGCACGCGCCTTGTCGGGCTCCATACCAAGGCCGCCCTGGTCGACGGGACGCTGGAGCATATCGAGCCACGAGCCGACGCGTTCGCGGCCTCCAGCGGCATAGGCCGCACGGTAGCTGCGGCCGCCGACGACGGCGTGATAATCGCCGCCGCTCCCGATGCTGCTTAGGGCCGTCCCGCCGCCCGCGCCGCGGAAACCACCGCGGCCGAGCGCTCGAGCCACACCAGATGCGCCGCCGAAATTGTCGTTGGCGCCGCCTGTCACGAAGGAGGCATTGTGGATCATGGATCCATCGAAGCCGTCGCCCTCGAACCCGGTCTTGCTGAACGGATTGAGCTTGCCGAACAAGCCCTTGAGCATTTCGCCGATGGCGGTGACGAGGCCGGTGCCCATTTCAGAAATGGCGGCGCCGAGACGGCTCGGCCAGGACGCGATTTCCGTCGCTAGCGTTGTCGCGATACCCTTCACCGTGTCGGCAGAAGGAATGACTGATTTCACCCACTCGCCGAATGCCAGAGCCGCCTTGTTGAAGGCCGTGTCCGCAGCTGCAAGTTCAGGACTCGCCCACTTCCCGAAGGAAACGGCCAGCTTATTGAAGCCCTTGTCCATAGCGTCGAGCTGGGGGCCCATGCCGGTACCGGATCGGATCCAGTTCTCCATGGGCGTCTTGAAGGCGACGAAGGCCGCCCCGGCGCCGATCAAGCCCGCCGCAAGCCAGCCAACCGGGCCGAGGGCTGCAAACAGGGCGATGGCGCCACCGCCCGTTAGGGCGGCACCGACAGCGACAAACCCCTTTCCGAGGGCGAGAACCGCATCCGGGTGCTGAGCAGCCAGCTGGGCATATTGACTAACGGCCGCCGTAATCTCCTTAAGCATGTCGGTCGCCGGCTTTACAAGGGGACCGCCGAGTGCCTGTTCTAGGTTTTCAAGTTGTTTCCAGAAGGCATCGCGAGCGAGCTTCGGATCGTTGCCGCTCAGCACGGCGGCCGCATCGTCCCCGACCTTCCCGATATTCGAGACTTCCTTGTTAAGCTGTCGGTTCGTCATCGGAAGTAGAAGTTCGTCCAGTGCGGCCTTCACGCTACGGTTGCCGCGCCCGACCTTCGCGACGACATCCTGCATGGTCTTCAGGTCTTCGACATCGACGCCCGTCTCCTTCAAGCGCTGGCGGTAATCCGTCTCTCGGCTCGCTCGCGGTCATGTCGAACGATAGCCGTCACGAGTTCATCCAGGGCTCGGCGACACGTCGCCAAATCGTCCGCCCGATCAGTCACAGCTTCGTCGTCCATGAGTTAGAACTCCGACTTGTAGGACTGCTTCGGTCGAAGGCGGATACCGGAATACCCGGCATGCGCGCTGTTCCGCTTTGATTGAACGCCGCGCCGGACAAGCGCGGGCTTGAAGCTCTTGAGCGAGCCCGGCGGGTCACCTGCTGCCTTCGCAAAATCCGACCACGACTCGAACAGGTCGGCGCTCCGCTCCCATGCGGTCGTGTCACCGGGACGAAGTTCGCACTCCTCCGCGATCCACTGCCCCATCAGATCCTGCTCCGCGAAGTAGGCTTCCGTAGCCTCGACCACGCTGGCCGGTCGGACCAACCCATACCTCTGCCAGTCCAAGCCGCCTTCGATCATCCACCGCAGGATGGCCGGCCACTCGCCTTTCAACTTCTCTTCAAGGCGGCGATCCGGCCTATCGGGTTTGCGCACGAACGGGACAATGTTGAAGCGCCGCCGCGCGGCCTCGTCGACGTTCCGCAGCATCGGCTGGTGATTGCCGACGATCGTCAGCTTGAACGTCGGGGTGAACGTGAAGAAATCCTGGCGCATGAACCGCGCCGTCACTGGGTCGCCGCCGGTCAGCTGCTTGATCCGGGCTTCGGCCCAGGCGCGGTCCTCTTCCGTCTCACTGGCGGTGACGAGACGAGCTCCACGCAGCATCGCCATGTCGGTCGGATGCCGGTCGCCCTTGCTGGCGGTGAATGTGTCCATCGCGGCCGTCTTAGCGTACTCGGCCAAGATCGCCGTGAGCACGTTCAGAAACACGCTCTTGCCATTCCCCCCCCCGGCCCATAGACGAAGACGAGGGCGTGTTCCCGGGTGAGGCCGGTCAACGCGTAGCCGCACCACTGCTGAAGGAAGCGGATCAGCGCGGCATCGCTTCCGGTAGCTTGATCCAAGAAGGCAAGCCACAACGGACACTCAGACGCCGGCGCCGGCGCTACGGCAGTGAGCTTGGTGATCCCCTCGCCCGGGTCGGACAGGCGTACTCGGCCATCGCGTAGATCGACAGTGCCGCCAGGGGTGCCGAGCAACCATGGATCGCGATCCCACCCCTCGGCCGTGACGGCGAAGGTCGGATCCGAGCGGGCGAACTTCTCCACCCCGGACGCGAACGCAGTTTTGCTGGCGACATACCGGATCTTGGGGCTCTCCGATGCCACGAGCCGCCGGGCGAGTTCCCGAGCCCACTGATAGGCACGGCCAATCCGGTTCGGTGCCCACGCTTTTCCGGTCCACTCGTACCAAGACCCGGTGTCATGGCAGTAGCGCAGCCGCGAGGCGTACATGTCCGCGAAGGCCAGGGCGGCACTATCTTCCGTGACGATGTCGTTATTCGGTTTGCCGCCGGTCGCAGCCTTGTCCTCCGGCGGCGCCCAACGCCCGTCGTCATCCTGTTCATCGAGCGGCGGCAGGTCTCTCAGATCCTCTCTGTCCGGCATCAGACCCCCTGCCCCGGCCCGATATCCTCGGCGCGCTTCCGGTACAGGACGAGGGCGCGCGACCGCTCCACCTCATCATGGGCTGCCTGCATCGCCCGCAGATACGAGGCGGTGCAGCGAGTGGCGTAGTCCAAGCCCGGGTAAAACCGGATTTCGGCGTAGTGCTGCATGACGGCGGCGTGCGCGATCACCCCGGCCGCCATCTCGGCCAGGAAGTTGCACGCGGTCTCGACCGTGCCGAACGGGGCGGCGTCCTTCATGCGCAATCCCCGTCGTCGTCGTGCAGGCCGTAGTAGGTGATGCACGGCTCAAGGTCGGGACCGAGCTCGAACCGTCCGGTGCGCACGAGGGCGGCGGCTTCGGCGCGCGCCTTCTGCTCGCCGTCGAACGACGCGCGGCGATAGAGCTTGCCGGCCCGGTAGAACGAAATGCACCACCGGCTAAAGTCGATACCGACGCGGATCATCTCCGGCGGCCAGGGGCGGGCGCCGTGCGGGCGCATAGGGATGACGCTGCCCATCACTGCCACCCCGCTACGGTCGGCGAAGCGAGATACATCTCCGCGGCGGGATTCGCTTCTCTGACGTAGGTGTCCCATTCGGTTTCGTGCGTAACGGTGGTCTCGATCAGCACAACGATGGCGCGGCGAGTGACGGCTTCCTGGGTCATCCGCGAATACATCGCGTCCACCGGGGCGCCGGCCATAATGGCGACGGCCTTGGCTCGACCGAGCAACCGGCGCACTATCCGCAGGTGAAATCCTGGCGGGCCAAGAGAGCGGGTCATGTCATCGCCGATGATGATGACAGCCGGGCCTGTCTCGGGGATAGCGAAATCCCGTCGGGACTGCGCTGCGATGACGAACGCCATCCCGTGGTCGCGCACGGCCTTCAGCATCGGCACGAGGTGCGCCGAGGCGTGCGGGATCGCGCTGTCGAGCGCCTCGCGCCCGGCATTGGTGAAGTTTACAAACATGCAGTGGCCTGTTCTGCGGCCAGCTCGTGCAAGCGAACTGGCGGAAGCACGTGACTTGGGCAGGAGCCGCTTGGTGTGCTGAGTAGGTCGAGTGTAATTTGGTTAGGGGCGACCTAAGGTTTATATTTCCAGCTGGCAAAGAATAAGGGGCGATAGGAAATGAACGCTGACACTGGCGCCTCCGCGGCTGAGAAATATAAAATGAGGTATGATTGGATCAGAAGCGAACTTGATCTTATAAATAAGCAAATACCGACTTGGTCTGAAGCGGATCAAAAGATTGTTGCTGTAATGGCGACTTTAGTTGTTGCCATCGTAGGGTTGTCGTCTTCGACATTTGTGCCCGAAAAAGGAAACATTCCATCGTACATGTTATTTTTGACCTCTGTTCTGATGTGTTTTGCATCCATACAGAGCTCATTGTACAGTTCACTAATACTATTAGCCTTGGAAAGAAAAGTTGCTTTGTCTGAAAAGCTGCGTGATTTTTTAGGTGATCGAGATGATGTAGCGCTTACGATTTACGGTCCAGACGATTCAGAAGCGATTAAATCGTATAAAATAGGCGTCATTCCATACCTAGTGTTTCGCGGAACTATTGGAATGGTCTTGGTCATGATAGGATTTTTTTATTCAACACCCGGGAGTAGGTATCCTCAATTTTGGGGCGCGTTTGGTGCCGCGTTTTGCATCTCGGCACTCGCCCTTATTATCACGATAAGTCACATGACTGCTTTCGAAAAATTTCTCAAAAGGAAGGCGCCGCCACCTGCTACGCCGGCAGACTTAGCTTCTGAGGTAAGCCCTTATTCTCTGAACGATTGGAAAAATTGGGCGAAAAGCGCTCCGGTGTTTCGGCCGAAGCCAACGACGACGGATCATAAATCGACTTGATCGAGCTTGCTAACGGATAACAGCGCGGCGGAGGAAAGGTACAGTGCGCGCAACCAACCGGCTCGCATCAGGCGACGGGGACAGGACGGAATTTTGCACATGATGCGGTGATAGTGTTGACGGCGGCACTGCCCGCTGCCAAAGGCGCCATCCTCAGTCGCAGAGGACGCCCTATGGCCGATGATCCGCTGTCCAGTTTTTCTCAAGTCCTCGGCAGCTTGAACGTCCAGCCTCATGCGTCACAGAGCGACGTCGAGGCGCGTATTCGAGCGACTTGGGATCCCTTCTTCCATGCTCTGGACGCCATGCACCTTCAGGCTCAGCAGAAGTCGGGGCAACTGTTTCTTGATCAGACCGCACCGGTCGTGGACGCAGCTAAGGAGACCATGCGGTTCCAGGCGGTGGCCCGCTTTAGCAACGACCGGGGACAGCCACTAGAATTTCTATTGTCATCAAAAGACTTCCGCTGCGTCGTCCTTCCAGATCGTCAACCTTTTGGCAATCCGCTGGCGCGATACACGCCCAACCAGATTGACGCCCTGGTGAAAGCTCTTGGCGATTACTTTGCCACATCTTTCATGCGCATCACGTCTTAATCGCCTACGGCGCCGCCAAAATTTATTGGTAGCTTTCGATGATCCCGCGCCGATCTAGGGATGGCAACCGCTTGAAGGCGCCCACCGCCAATTCCATGGCATTGGGGTCCGTCTCGGCGAGTTAAAGCACGCGAGCCGCCGCCCTGCCCCCTCGCCACACCGCAACGTCACGATGGTGCGCAGGACCCGCAGGTCGGCGGTGCGCTCCACCTCGTTCAGGCCGGGCGTGAACGGCCGGATACGCCAATTCCGCGGGATAGGGTTCATCGCATGCCCAAGCGTTGCTGCGTGTCGGCGATGGCGTCGAGGGCATTGGCCTCTGCCGCATACACCTGACCCTCCGCGCGCTTCGTCTCCCGGGCGAGCATGAATGCCTGCCGGATCTCATCCGTCGAGATGCCGGGCCAGCGTCCGGCGATTTCATAGGGCAGCTCTTCTGTCGTGACGTGACGGGCGTTCGCCAGGAGATGGGCGGCGAGTTCGGTGACGCGATCCATGGCGGGCTATCCCTTCAGGGTCTCTGCGGCGAAGCGGGCGATCAAAGCGGCGTCGGCTCGGTTGTGATCGGACTTCCGGCGGAAGGTGGCGGCGTCGGCAGGCCAGAGGCGAAGGGCGAGCGCCCGCCCGGCTTCCTTCGGATCAGCGGCACCGTAGATGCCTGCATGCTGCATCCATTTGGCGGGGGTCGCTAGATGCGTGGGAACGCCCAGGACGGCCAGGACCGCCCGCGCAGCCATGAAGCTGCCTCCAATAGAGAACGCCTGCCTGCAGCCGTCTGTGGGTTTCGGACCCTGTTGCTCAACCACGGCTAGCGCCGGCCCGTGCTTCCGGATGATCTCGGCCAGCCTGCAAGGCTCCACCTGCTTGTTCGCCTCCGGCATGTCGTAGACGACGACGCGGGACAGATCGGCCGCGTCGAGGAAGGCGAGCGCTCCGGTGGTCCCCGGATCGATCCCGCAGAAGGTCAGGGGCATGTGGTATCCTGATCGAACCCACTCCCCCTTTTTGGGGACCGGGAGCCTAAGACTGGAGAAGCAGACCGATGACGCAGGACGACCCGTTTGCCCGCCTAGAAGCTGGTTTGACCCAGCCAAAGCCGCAGAAGGCCGAGCCGCCGGATGATCAGCAGATCGTCGCGCGCATTGAGGAGGGTTTCGCCGCGCTCTTTGATGCGATCAGGAAGTTCGACACTGTCCTAAGCCGCCATGGCGATTGGAATGTCCGGTTCGCTTGGCTCAATGTCGACAGCAACCGCATCGCATACGGGCTGATCAACATCTTCAAAGGCGGTCACGTCGTGCAGAAAATGCCCTTGTCGTTCCAGGGCAAGGGCGTGTGGTTCGAGGACCCCGAATTCGTGAAAATGGCTCAGCGTCAGAAAGAAAAGGGGAGCTGGCACACCAGCGAAATTAGCCAGCTCGTGGATGCCCTCTCAACCTACATACAGCACATCGTGCAGGAGCGAGGCTGACCGGGACCTATCAAAACAGCGGCTCCCCGATCGCGGCGTCTAGCTCAGCCTCGAACTGCGCCGCGATCTCCTCATCGCTGTAGTCGCCGAAGGCGTCGGGCGTCTGGCACGCGATGGTGAAGGTCGCCCCGTCCTTCCGCCGCACGATGGTTCGCAGGTGGGGGTGCATTGAATCGAACGGCAGCGGCCACGCCAACTTCTCGGATGCAGTGGCAGCGCGCACCTCATAGTCACGGCCGTGGAACGGGTTTGGATCTGTCATGCGAACTCCATGATGATAGGTGCGGCCTTCCCAAGCTTGACCGCAACACCGGCCATAGCCATGCGGGGCACGGAGCGAGGGTTCACGGTATCGGACGGGCCGCGGCGCCCTCATGGTTAGCCCCGCACTCGGATGCCCGCGATGATCGGGCGGGCGAATAGCTAGATCTTTGCGGCGCTCTAAAGGGTTCGCTTGCCGGGCTCGGTTCACAACCGCTATTTGCGGTTTTCAAGTTTGATCCCGGCCTAACCGATGGGCCGTTTATCGGAGACGAAAATGCCGTGGTTTGTTGCGAGCTACGATCTGAAAGAAACACATCCTGACCACCACGTAGAGATGCTGAAACAAGCCGCAAATCTTGGGTGGAACAGCTATACTCGCATCAACAACCTTTGGTACCGATTGCCCAACACGACCTTTCAGGGCGAATTCGCAAACCTGGATGCGGCACATCAAGCTTTGGTGGCTGCTGCCAGTAATGCCAAGCATGGCGGAAGCCCCGCGACGCTGACCAAAACGTTCGTGTTCCCGCAGGGGCGCGGCTACGTAACGTCCAACGTCAAGGTGCCGGTGACATAGCCCGGCTAGCTGACCCTAGCCGTCGGCGGCGCTTCTGAGACCCGGCGATAAGTCGCCAGCTCGCGGCGACGGTCCAGGGAGGGCAGGCGCTCCAAGGCGCCGATCGCGAGCTGCTCCGCGTCCGGGCTGGCCTCGGCGAGGTCTAGCGCGCGGGCTACAACGTCAACCCGCGGGCCGCAGTGCATCATCACCACCGCGCGCAGGGTTCTGAGCCGGGCGACACGCTCAACGGCGGAAAGGCCCCGGGCGAAAGGCCCGAATTGCCAGACGGTCGGTACGGCGTCGCCCATCACGAAGTCGGCTTCTCGCGATCGCTGATCCATTGCCGGATCGCGGACCGCTTCGCGCAGACGATACGGCCGATCTTGAACGTCGGCAGACCGTGAGCTTGCTTAAGGTGATAGGCTTGCCGCGGACCCCAACCAAATGCCTTGGCTATGGCCGGCACCCCATAGAGCAGATCGTCGGTTTCAGACGCATCAGACATGGCACATTTCCTTGCGCATCTTCTGCGCATTTGAGGTGACCGCGACCCCTGTAATTCCGTTGTAAGTCATTGAAATTGTTTGCAACGTTCGCAGACACAAGAACGGCATGAAAAAAGTCCGCTCGCCATCGCGAAACGGACCCAAGTTGTTGATCTAGTTATGCAAGCTGGTCCGCAGCGTACAATTCCTGCGTAGCGGGACGATGCTTTCGGTCATGACCCTTCGCCCACGGGTGTCCAGCATGCCGACTAGACGGATTGATACGCCGTCAGAGCGCCCGACCTGTAGCACGCGCTCAACAACACGTTGTCTTGGTCGGTGTTGCGGCAACCGCGCTGCACGGGCATGCCGCTAGGATGGCGAACAGTGGGGCTAGCGTTGAGCGGCGCTCAATCCGCCAGGAGATCCCCTCCCTCGCTCTGCCATTGCTTCCACTTGAACAGCACGTGATCACAACCTCGTCATGATATGAAAACTTCATGTATATTGAGGGGCGATTAACCGAGTGAATTCAATCTCAGCTACGATTGTGATCTACCTTCGGTGGCAAAGATGTCGAATAACAACCGGAAGCTGATTCCGGTGATGATGCTCGGGACCGTGATCTCGCTGGCTGTGGCCAGCGGCGCCATCGCGAGCCTGCCGGATGCGGATCACATCGTATCGCAGAAGGGCAAACATTTCGGGCCGGGGGACGTCGCACTCCACGTCGGTGAGCACAGCACGGTGGTCAACGACGACGATGACTTCGTCCACCAGGCCTACGTCGAAGCCGAGACGTTCGCCTTCGACAGCGGTGATAGCGAGCCCGGTGCCAAAGCCGTGATCACCTTCCCGACGGAGGGTGATTTCACCGTCCTGTGCGGCGTTCACCCGAAGATGAAGCTCGCCGTCCATGTGCGGTAGGCGCTTCTTCTGACCCGTCCGCCGGTGGCGCCTCAGATCGCGGGGAGGGTCGCGAAGCCCGCATACAACGCTTCGTGGCCAACGTAGTACAGTGCCAGGAAGGTCGCGAGCGCGCCGCCAAAGTATGCCGGCGTCCAAGCGGCGTCACGCACCCGCACTGCGGTTCGCACATCATCAGCCGCGATCCCGAGCAGTACGACGATGATGCCCGAGTGGCCGATCGCGTCGACCTTGCCGAACTCGAACACCGCCGAAACGAAGATCGCCGTCAGGATGATCGCGGCAGTCCGACGCACCAGCGGCGTCCAGATCAGCGCGAAGGCCAGGGTGAACTCGATGACACCGGCGGCCTGCATGAACAGCTCGGGGGTCGCGCCCATGGTCATCTGCGGCTTGGCGGCCAGCAGCGGATCGGTCCACTGCGGGTAGGCCCACTTCTCGACCGATGCCCACATCAACGTGATCGCGGCAGCCCACCGTACGATGTCGAGGGGGCGAACGCCGAAGGGCTTCAGCGGCGGGGGTCGAGCGGCTGCGGGCGCGCCTGCCCGTCACGGGCCGGGAGGCGGAGGTCCTCCTCTGGCTCTCGCGCGGCAAGTCGAGCCGCGACATCGGTGAGATCCTCGGATTGAGCCATCGGACCGTCACCAAGCAT